>JBMFMB010000009.1:0-963 GCA_049970895.1 Bathyarchaeia archaeon
GGCTCTACGCCTAACCTTCTCCCGCAAAACGGCAATGTCAGGAGGGGGCATATAGCTCTGAGGCAAAGCATCCAACCTCACAAGCTCAGCAATAGCCCTGCTATCCACCTTATCCGATTTAATCCTTGCTTCGGCTATATAGCGGGTTTTCTTAGGATGGCCAACCTCAACCCTAAAGCCCCTACCAACCAAAGCACGGTACAAGGGAACAACATAGGTTGAGGACTCCAAACCTATCTTTTCAACATTAAACTGTTCAAGGAAACTTGGAACATGCTCATTCGGCAGCTTTCTCTGAGCAACAACTCGACCAGACTGGTCGAGGACAGTTGCGAAAGTCCAATCCTTATGCACATCCAAACCAATATAGGCGCTCATACCATGGCTAGAGCGCCCCAAACATTTAACCCTTCTCATACCATTCGCGCGCCCTTCCTCCCCGTAAGAGAACACTTGACTCATAAGGAAAAAGAAACAGCGCCATGCAACGTTGACTGCAAACCATGCACACGCTACATAAACAACAAATGCGTAGGATGCCCAACAACGGTATATTATCGAGGAACCTTATAAAGGGGTAAATTGAAATTTGATAATGTTGCGTTAGGCTTCTGCTGGGACGACAAGTTTATGTTCTGCTATGATTAGTGGTTTAACTCCGTAAACTTCTTGAATGTTTTTTGATGTTAATACTTCTTCCGGTTTTCCTGCTGCGAAAACTTTTCCTTTGTTTAACATTAACATTTTGTCTGATATTCTGTAGGCGTAGGTTAAATCGTGTATGGCCATTATGGTGATTAATCCTTTTGAGCTTAGGCTTTTTACGAGTTTTTGGGTTTCTATTTGGTATTTGAGGTCTAGGTTGCTTGTTGGTTCGTCAAGTAAGAGCACTTCGGGCTCTCCGGCTAAGGCTCTTGCAATAATAACTCTTTGAAGCTCTCCTCCGCTAAGTTCTTCTAACGT
>JBMFMB010000009.1:1009-59943 GCA_049970895.1 Bathyarchaeia archaeon
GCTTTTTCCTCATCCTTTTTAGAGGGCATGAAGTCTATGTATGGTCTTCTGCCAGTCATTACAAAATCGTACACTGTTAGCATTCCTGTCAAGTGGATGCTCTGTGGAACAATCCCCATCCTTTTAGCTACTTCCCGCAATGGTATTTCGCTCAAAGATTTTTGGTTGAGATATACTGTTCCAATTTTGGGTTTTAAAATTCCATTTATTACTTTGAGAAGTGTGCTTTTGCCGGCGCCGTTCGGCCCAACAATTGACAATATTTGGCCGCTTTTTACGTATAGGGAGACTCCGTCGAGGGCTTTTACGCTTTTATAGTGCACTTTCACACCTTTAACTTCAACCTCTATGACCATGTTTTCCTCCCTTGATTAAAAGATAAACCAGAAGAGGGACGCCAACAAGAGAAGTCATTATCCCAACGGGAATTATTGTGGGTGCGATAATAGTCCTTCCCATGGTGTCAGAGAGCGTTAGTATTAGCGAGCCCATCACCATTGATGTGGGCATTAGATATCTGTGGCCTCCGCCTACAAGCAGTCTTGCCGCGTGAGGTGCAATGAGGCAGACAAAGCCTATAACGCCGACGAAGGATGTTGCAAGAGCTGTTCCAAGAGCCGCGACAATTGTTGTTTCCAGCCTAATCCTTTCTGGGCGAACTCCAGAAGACTTGGCTAATTCATCTCCACTTAGAATTAGGTCATAGTCTAGGCTTCTATAGATGAAGTAAGGAAAGACTATTGCGATTGAGGTCAGGGCGACAAGGTCAAATTCTGTCCACGCTATTCTTCCTAAATCGCCGAACGTCCAGAAAACCACTGTTGAAACAAGTATTTCGTTTAGGTAAAGATACTGCAGCAAATAGAGTATGGCTTGGTAAGAGAACGAAATTGCTATAGCGGAAAGAACTAAGGCTCCAGCGCTCAAACCTGCCTTATACGCTAACAGAAGAATTATTGAAACTTGGAGTAGCGAGAAAATAAAGGCGAAGGTTGACACTAAGAATGGGTTGTAAACGTAAATTTGGAAACGCTGGATTGCGCCTCCTTGAAGAATCAGAAGCGCCACCGCCACACCTAAAGAGGCAGCAGAGGATAGACCGAAAGTAAACGGGGAAGCTAGCGGATTTCGCATGGAAGCCTGTATTGCGGCGCCTGCGCCTCCAAGAATTGCCCCTATAACTATTGCAGCTAAAATCCTCCTAAGCCTCAAATCCCAAACAACCGTTGACAATGGGCTTTTGTCCGGCATGAAAAGCACACGTAGAATATCCAACAATGAAGCCTTATACCATCCTAAAGAAATGGATATTGGAACTAGGATAAACGTGAGAAAAATGAGGGAAAGTAGTATGAGCTGCTTCTTGCGTATTGAATGTTTCATCATCGGCTACGACGCCTTAAACATTTCAGATAGGCATTTGAATCCGCCGTAGGCTTTCGCGTATTCTTGGTAAAGCTGTTTCCCGAGGAATGCGCTGAATATTTCGTTGGCTTTTGCTTCAGGGTCGATGTCGCCGAATCTTTCTGGATACAAGACTTTACCTATGTAATAGGCGTCGGCCAAAGCAACCGCAATATTTGTATGGTAGTAATTGTATGGTAGTGTTCCGTAGACCTTTCCCTCTTGAAAAGCTTTTAGTTGCATGTACTTGTCTGGATCTTTGTCAAAATCCTGCTTAACTGTCGCCAGATTGCCTTCGTCTATAAAAACGATGTCTGGTTGTTCAGCTATTATGGCTTCAAAATTCCAGAAGAAGACGCCGGTTGTGTTAGAGTATTTGTCCGCGATGGAGGGTGTGTTTAGAAGAGTTAGGGGTGGAAACGGCGTTTGAGTTGTTGTAAAGGGCTGGGCTCCCTTGTAGGATACTGCGCCGACATATACTTTAGATGTTGAGTCCAAAATTTTAGTTCTCTGGTTCAAGTCGCTACAGATATTTCTAATGAAACTGATGAGCTGCTCTGCTCTTTGTTTGCGGTTCAAGGCTTCTCCAAGAATATTTAAGGCATTTGCGAGGGCTTCCATGTCAAGTTGTCCGGCTGGTCCATAATCCATGACAATAACGGTGGCGTTGGTTTCAGCTTGCAGTCTATCTGGGTCGTAGAAGTCGCAGTATATTCTAGACATTATAATCAGGTCCGGCTTAACAGCAAGGATCAACTCGGGTGCTGGAGGTTTGCCAGGTCCACCTGGACCTATAATTGGCAAGTTTCTAAAGGATTCACCATAGGCCATTGCATAGTCTCTTCCCGTAAATCCCCAGTTTGTTTCGCTCTGTTCAACGCCTACAAGCATGTCCGTTGCGTTTAAATAACATACCAGCCTAAGCATTCCAGGGCCTATTGCAACTATTCGGCTGACAGTTTTGGGCAGTGTGACATTTCGTCCGACAATATCCACCACATAGCGTGCAGAAGGACTCTTTTGTTGGGGACTATAATAACGCATCACTATTGAGAAGGCTGCAGCAGCAGCTACAGCTATCAAAACTATTAAGATTACTGTCTGAACTTTGGTTAAGCCTTTCCTGTTCATGATCTTCACCTCCTCGCCTTTAATGGTACTTTAAAATTCGGCACTATACCTCTCCCAACAACAGCCGTGCATTCGCCTAGGCAGCCTAGGCAAACTGCTTTGCCGTCAACTGTGCGAATTCTTGTTTTCATGGCGAGTTCTCCACACTTTTCGCATTTAACGCTCTCAAATATTGGAGCCCTTTCAATCTCCGCAACTTCAACTTCTTCGATTTTGAACAGGTCCTCCGGAATGTTCATCATGGACCACCCAATTTCAGTCCACATCTTTTGCAGCCTTTCATGGTCTTTGCATGTTCCCTGTCTCTTCACAACTACTTTCTCAAAAAGCTCAATAGCCTCTTTCTTGAAGTATTTGTTTCTGAGCTTCTCAGAATCAAAGTAGACTCTGACGCCTCTCCATTCGCCTCTTTTAACCAGCGTAACGGCGTTTTTTCCAGCATCCATGTAGATTAAGCTGTTATTTCCAAGAGTACATCCCGTTGCTACCTGCACGCCGTCAGCGAAACAGTTGTTACATTCCACGATGGCTAGAATTTCCTCGCCTACAGTTTCTGCTTCACCCGCTTTTGCTAGACCGAGTTTCTGCATGGCTATTTCGGAAGCCCTCAAGCCTAAAACAACGAATGGACAGATGTGTCCATGAAAATCTTTAGCTTTTTCAACCAAAGCTTCGTTAACCATGCAATCACCGTATTACTTTTTTTAAAGAATGTAATACCGAAGCTTATTAAGCTTTGCTCAAAAGAAGCAAAGAAAATAACGATAAAAACTCCTGAAAACGACTACTCTAAGACGTGCTAAAACGCTAGTTTTCTTTCAATTTTGGCTGTTCTTTTGCTCCTACTTACCTATATTCCATGGGACAATGTAGATTTTTGTTCCCTCCTTCTGTCCCCTAATTAGTTCAAGATGACGTAGAATTGCAATTTGAACTCCAACCCCCGCCGTGAAAAATTCTTCCACCGTCACTTTTTCCTTCGACGTGACAAGATTATATATGGCCTTCTGTGTTTCTGTAAGTTTTCTTCAGTTTTCACCCCAGCCATTTTCAAAGTTTGTTTGGCAGAATAAACAGCCAGCGGTCACACGTTCTCACGTGAAAAGCTCTATCAAAATAGCAGTCCTCACAGATTCTAAGCCCAGACCAAACATGAGTTTCTTTAATGGAAACCTCTTGTCTACACAGTTGGCAATCCGCTTTTTCAACAGTCTCATTCATATACGCTCCTCCAAATCCAGAATTAATGATGACCGCCGAAACGTTGAACCTTTCCATAAAACATGCGGCAATGTTTTTCAGCAATATTTCCATTACAGTGGACAAGAGGTTTCCACTGTAATACCTTACATTACAACATCGTCGTGTATTATTATTGGAAGATAAGTCTTATCAAAACATGTTTTGGATTCTTGCTTGTACGTTTTGTGGATTATATTAGGGCTGGGTTTACTTCATATGTTAGTCCTTCTTTTGTTGGGTTTGTTATGTTTGGGCTTATTATTCCTCCGCCTTTGAGTTCGACTATAAGCTTGTTCATGTTCACATTTAATCCCTGTTTCTCGGCTGCCAGTTTTATTAGGTTTGGTTTGATTTTAAAGGTTGAGGGTTGTTTAGAGTGGATTATTTCTTGCCTTATTTCCTTGAAGACTGCCAGCATTTTTTCGGCTTCTGGTTCTGCTATCTCTTCCAAGTATTTTTTAACTGCGATTTCGGGGTTCCATTCGCCTGTTTCTCTCGTATGGTTTATTAGGTGTCTTATTACGTTTGGCATTTCATATGTTTCGCCAGCCTTAGCGGTGCTTTTGTAAAAATCGTGACTTATATGAATTGTTCAATTCGTGACCGAAACTCTTACCTTCGCCGTAAACATCTTTTATATACAATTCGTGACCTGTTGACTAACATATAGAAGAATGCATTTTTACTGCAAAAATTGAGGCTTTCATTCAATCGAAGCCCTCAACCTTTTAAAATTCTTCTTAAAAATCTGATGACGTCGTTATTCATAAGTAAATCGTGCATAATCTCGCCCCTTTTTGTCTTTTTGTAATATCTGAGCGTTCTTTTTCCAACGTTCTTTTCCACACAGTCGACCAATCCAGCCGGTATTAGAATGCTATCAAACCACCTGCGGAACGCTTCCTCGTTACCCAGTAATTTTATTAAATCCCATCTTAAAGCTTCGCCTTTCCTGTTCAATACTCTGAGAAGATGGAGGCAAATATCACGTGACGTTCTACGAGCCAGCGCCACTAGTCGATGTCTCCTGCAATCTCTTCTTAATTTCCCTCAGCTCCTTCTCAGCATCTATTAAGCCTTTATACTCTTTGACTGTTTCAAGGTAGTCCCGCCATAGAAGAACCGCATATATGATGTTTATTCCGCAGATTGTCAGAAGAGATAAAGCTACTGCGAAGTTTTCCGGTAAGCGTAGGAAGTAAAGGCCTAATGCCATAAATACGCCGCTGTATATGGCAAGGGTTACACAGAAATACTTAAAGTTTCTAGCCTTCTTAGCAACTCCTTTCGCAAAACTTATGGCATCTTCAGCAAATTTAACGGCATCTTCCCTAAGTTCCTTATAAATTTTGCTAAGCTCTTCTAACTCTAGTTTTTCTCCCATAAAACGAAGTTTGAATCACAACACTATAATAAGTTTAATCCCCGCTACCTCGCTATGATAAAGATGTGCTATGACGTAAGTTCTAGAACTTACTATAATTCTAAGTTCTAGAATTTTGCCTAAAAGGTGAGTCCTTACACCAGTTACTTATGATGGATGTCTATAACAAGGTGCAAAAGTTCTGTCCCAATTGTGGTAGTGCTGACATTAAGCCGAAAGGATACGTTATCACTAAGAGTTTAGGATTGGTTAGGCAGTTAGAGTGTAGGGCTTGTAAGCATCGCTTCCGAGATAGGTATTGTGGCAGGTGGAAAGCCACAATGTTGCCAGGCAACTTGCTGACACTTTGCCACAAGAAATCAATTTCTGAAATCATCAAAGATCTTTCTGGCAGTGTGAAAGTATCGCGTTCAACGGTTTACTTGGAGATACAGCGTAGGCTCCAAGATATCCCTGACTGGAGAAAGTTACTGTACGATGAAGAAGTTAGGCGGATGTGGGGCGGAATAATGGGCATCGACACGACAAAAATTAATGTTGGTAATGAGGAGCACACATACTTACACGTCGCCGATAATCCCTCAGGACTGCCGTTAGCCTACCAGGTGTTAGAGAGGGAGACCGCAACCCTCATTACGGCGGTTTTACAAGAAGTACGCCATGCAGGCTACTGGCCAAGGCTGATAGTAACGGATCTGGCGGCTGAACTGTTGGATGCTGTTAGAGGGGTTTTTCCCAAAGTTCCGATACAAGCGTGCCCGTTCCACTTGCTCCGTTGGCTTAATGAGCAGCTACCGACGAAGCGCAAAAAACTACCGCCTTGGCAGCGCGCAATACGGGTCCAAATCAAGAAAAAGATCATTATGGCAGCTTTGGCTCTTACGGTCGAAGACCGCCGAGAAATAATGGAGAGCTTATGCAAATTGCAAAGCAACCTAGTGGGCGCTGAGAGGCAGGTTATAGAGCAGTTCGCCAGTAGACTTGAAGCTGGATATTATCACACGTTGAAAGAGTTGGCCGCACTGAGTTGCGAACCAAGATACGCCTATAACAATGTTTGCGAAAGAAGTATGGAGTTCGTTAAAGATTTAGAGCGCCGTATGCGAGGCTTCAAAAAAACTGAGAACGTGCAGGGATACATAAACTTACTATGGTATTACAGGATTAAGGAGAGAATCGAGAAACCCTCAAGCATCGAGTACTGGAACAGCAAGCATATGGCTAAGCAAATACTTGAACTAGCGTCAAAAGGAATAGTGGACATTGTGAATCTTGAAGATACCTCTAGAATAACTAAAATTCCACTCGACATAATCAGGAATATGTCCAGCCAGCTTGGGCTAGTTACAGTGTCAAAGTTCGCTTTTTCAGCGCGCTATATGAGGAGACTATATAGAACACTGCTGAGAAAGAAGCCAGCTACAATTAAGGAGGCTGCAGTTGTTGTTGAATTAGATACACAAACGATTGTTGAACTTTTACCCAGGATAGGCTTAAAAATAAGATTTAGGGCGCTTGATCCCGCAAATATTTATATCGTTTATCCAGAAAGTAACTTCAGTGATACTATCATGGAAGACTTCAAAAGCCAGAGCTATGCAGCGCCAATAAACTTAATGTACTGGCTTAAAAATCCGAGCTAAGCGGGGGGTTCTGCGTGGTGAGTGAGAGTTAGTCGTTTGCGGTTTCATGGGCTTTGCTTTTAAGCTTTTGTGTGCTTGTTCCTTGGTGGTTTAATGACCGAGGAATTTGTTGTTGTTCGGCGGGCTGATCTGGAGAGGTTGTTGCAGGAGTTGGATGGTTTGAAGAGGCTTTTGGCGGAGAGGCGTTCTGACCGTTTAGCAGGGAGCGGACAAGCTGCTCCAGCTGCTCGATCCTAGCCATTATGGCCTCATCTTTTCTGCGCTCCTCTTCCTCCATTTTTTCCGCAAGCCTCCTATCCAATACTAAGCCGCAGAAATTGCATCTTACCGCGTCAGGCGCGTTTCGCGTCTTGCATCTTGGACACTCGGCGGTTTTCAGCACGTCTTCATGCCTTTTACCCTCTTCTAGTCCGTGTAGTTGGAGGATGGCCTCTTCAAGGTCGCGTGCTGAGAAGTGGACGTAGCGCCTTGTCATCCTCGATCCTTGAACCCAGCCAGCGTAAAGCTCAAGCCTAGCCTCTGTCAGGATCTTCGCCATGTTGGTTAAAGCGGTGTGTCGGAAGAGGTATGGCCAAACATCTTTGGCTATGCCCGCCTTCTTAGCAAGCCTCTTGAGGAGCCTGCGTAGGTATGCGTAGCTTACGCGTCCGCCCTTCGAGTTGTTGCTTAGGGATGCCCAAAGCGGCGCTTTTGGATCGCCCCTTTCAGGATGCTTTTGAAGCCAGTCGATTAGGGGTTTAAAGCTTGCCACTAGGGGAATCCTCTTCACGCCTGTCTTGCCGACAACGGATATTAGGCAGTAGCCTTCCTTGAACTGGACGCTTCCAATGGTCATTCCGAGAAGCTCTCCTGGACGGAGGGCGGCTTCGAACAGGACGCTGACAAGCGCCCTATCCCTCTCGTTTTCGGCAGCCGCCATCATGCGCTTAACCTCGTCGATGGTTAGGAGGTTTTCAGGCTTCACCCGGCTGTCCCTGTCGTCCCTCGTCCTAACGCTGAACCATGCAACCTCAGGAGGCACAGGCGTCTTCCTGGCGCAGCTTCCAAGCTTAGCGTACTGGACAATCTTCCTGACAACAAGCCTCAAGTCGTCCTTCGTGCTCGACTTATAGGGCTGATTGTTTATCCAGCCTACGACGCCCTCGACATCCCTAACCGTAGCCTTTGAAGGGTTGAAGGGACAGCTCCTAAACAATGTGCAAAGGTGGTTGGCGACTTTGGCAACCCTACCCTCAGAAAGCCCCAAAGCCAACAAATGATCAACAAAGGCCAATAGCAAATCAGAATGCCTGAGCTGGGTAAGCCTCCGCCTAGCGCTCTGAAGCCTCCTGGAGTACCCGTGGACGTCAACCATTTCAAAGGCGTATGAACCTGAAGACTTAAAAATGCCGTCTATGGTCAGCGCACCAGAACTAGAGGTATTAGTGCGGCCGCCGGGATTCGAACCCGGGATCGCAGGCTTGGAAGGCCTCCACCGTTGCAAGCAGTTTCTTGCAGCGTCTGTGTCCTAACCAGACTAGACGACGGCCGCACGACCACTTTCTAAATTCAAAACGGATAGATAAAAATTCTTTCACCCAGCTTTCTATTTGAAATTTCCCCTAAGCTTTTTGGGAGCAATTCTCTGTCTCTCCAAGTTTTTAAGCCGGGCGTAAAGTTTTGCAATCTTTGTTTTTGAAGGCTTTTTGCGACGGATAACCCTTAATGGTGGTGGTGTAAAAGGCTTTTTAGATTCCTCAGCTTCCTTACGCTTTTTAAAAACCACCATTTGAGGAGATTTCACTTTTTTGAAGATTACATAGCCTTCCTTTAGGTTTACTTCGCTGGTTCCCCATCCAGCTTCAAGCCAAGCCCTCGCATGCACAATGTTTGGGGAGTTTACCCACCAGTTTTCAGAGCGGTAAGCCTCCATGGGCAGGTTATCTCCAATAATCCCATCTATTTGGGCGAAGGAAAGCTTGACGGAGTCGGTGAAGGCCGCCCTAAACTTCAAATAGCCCTTAAGCGGCTCGTACTTGGCTTTAGGCTTTGGAGAGACAATCCGCCTAGCACAGTTAAGACAAAGAAGCCTTGAAGCGTCACCCGTTGTCACTTCTGGAACCATACAGTCAATGCAGAAGAGTTTGCCACACTTCCAACAGCGCCTAAGATAATTGTAGGGAAGAACCCTTCCACAAAGGCTACACTCATCTTTGAAAGGCATCAAACCACTTTAGCCTTTAAACGCAAACGACTAAAACACAGCTCCACATATAGATTTTTCTAAGTCCTAAGCCTTTTAACAAGTGCTAAAGGCGGTTAAAGCGTGCAGAATTCGGAGGCCTCCTAGAAAACAGTATCAACTGTTGAAAACAGAATGGTCCCTAATAATACCTACCATTTGACGCCGCACAAGTGGGAAAAATTTAATTTGGAGAAAGGTAAATTTTGGTTAGAATGGCTTGGAAATTTCTTGTTAGGGTATCCGTGTTTTTTGTATTCGCGTCGTTAGTTGGCTGTATGCTCTTCAATTTTGGAGTAGTTTGTCCAATGAGTGTTGTATGGGAGGGACGTGGGATTTGGGTTTGGGGCTTTAAGCTTCAGTCAGATCCTGCAATTGGGCCTTTGCAGATTCGAAATGCTTTTAGGAATTTTTCAGAGATTGGGCTTAACTTTATACTCTTTCTTGTAAAGAGTGATAGCGGGTGGCTATTCTATAATAGTAGCATCGGTCCCGTTGACTCGCGTTATGGTTGGGATCCACTTAAGGTTGCGGTTGAGGAGGCACATAATTTTGGCCTTGAGTTGCATGCTTGGTTCTGTGTCTTCAGGGATATTCGACTGGCCAATGTGACAAGGCCTGACTTAGCCATGATTAGTATTGACGGTGAACGTTCTGAAGAGTGGGTTTGTCCGAGGAATGAGGAGGTTCGCATGTACGTGAAGAGCTTGATAGCTGAAGTTGTCTCCAAATATAATGTTGATGGGGTCCATGTAGATTACATCCGTTATCCAAATAGAACCTACTGTTACTGTGATAGATGCCGACAAAATTGGATAATTGAACATCCTGAAATTCCATGTCCCCCAGACCCAAACAATCCTGAATGGATAAGGGTGAGGCAGAATGTCATTACAAGCTTTATCGAGGAAACCCGTATGATGATTAAGGGCATGAAACCTAACATTAAACTTTCAGCAGCTGTCTACCCAATTCCAGACGACGCCATCAACAATAGGATGCAGAACTATCCAGAATGGGCTGAGAAGGGCATAATAGACTTCATAACACCAATGACCTACACTGACAAGCCAAGCCTTTTCGGCGACTGGCTTAAACAAATTTTAAGGGCTGTGAAAGGTAAAACGCTTGTATATCCTGGTATTGGACTTTACAAGTTTTATGAACTCTCAAACGCGACAGAAATCCTTATAGAACAGATTAATAAGACTCGATGCCTCAACTTGACCGTTGACTGTTTAACATTGAAAACAGACGGATACGTGCTGTTCCGTTACAAGTTTTTAAATCAATTCATTGAAACCATAAAACAGTTAAACGGTCAGAAAGCGCAAACACCGCATAGCGAAGAGTTCCCACCTGAAATTGGTGAACCAAACCGTCAGCCCAAAGAGGTTGAGCCACTCCAAACCGTGAACATAACAGTCAATGTAATAGACTATCCAACAAGGGTTAGAAGCGTGACGTTATGGTATAAAGCTAACAATGGCACTTGGTGGTCTACGACCATAAAGCAGACATGCCAAAACACTTATCAGGCGACAATACCCGGATACGAATACTGCACATGGATTCACTATAAGATAGAGGCTTACGACATAGTTGGAAACAAAGCCGTTAAAGAAGAAAGCTATCACGTAATACCAGAGTTCACATCAGACACCATCACACTTTCAATTATGATTATTTCCGCTATAACCATTGCCCTTATAAGAAGAAAATGCCAAACGAAGGAGCACACGTTTTCTAAACGTGGCTTAAATGTTAATGCTTCAATGCTTAAATATTAATCGTGTTGGTTGAATGTTAAGTGGGAGGTTGCTGTTTGAATCGTCAGCTTTACATGTTTGGCTTTCTCCTGCTTGTTGCCGGCGGCTTCCTAATTGTCCGTGGAATAGACTTTCCGGGTTTTACGCTTTTCATAATAGGCCTATTTTCAGCTATTTTCGGGTTTGCAGTTCCAGAGGATGAGACAAAAACGGCGTTTAAAGCAATAGCCTCATCCACACTAACAATAGGACTATTATACGTGGCGGCCATCATTCACGTCTTAACCCTTCCCAAAGGCTCCCATGTTGAGATTCAGCCCGCCATAATCCCGACAGGCGTAATCTTCATAATCCTAACATGCGTCTACTACACCATCTTCCACTATGCTAAGAAAAGAAAGAAAGTTCAATAAAACGCACACATGTAAAAATTACGCGAAAACAAAATTTTGATAATGTGAACTTATATGCGCGCGACAGAACGTAAACAGTTTAAGCTCTTCCTAAACCCAACCATTTACAAGGCTTTCAGGCTTAGGTGCAGGCTTAAGAAACGTAAGCCAAACGTTGTTGTTGAAAACTTCATGGTCGCATGCCTTGGAAACCCCATGCTTATAGACCTAACCGAGCGCCTCACACATAAAAAATGAAACGTGAAACAAATGCAAGGGGAAACCAGAGAACCATCAGGGCTTAAATGCCCCCAATGCAAATCAACAAAAGTTTGCAGAGATGGAATACGCTACCTAACAAACGGAAAGACTAAATTGAAAGGCAGATTTTAAATTCGCCAAACACCCATACTAATTATTGCCAAGGGAGCTGTGAAGCCTTCTCAGGTGGAGCGTCCACCAGCAGGCGAAAGCCACAATGGAATACATTGCACAAAAAACATTAAATGGGTCCAGCAACTCTTGGGGCATAAGAGACTTGAAAATACAGACCTCTACACCCAACTTATAAATTTTGAAAGTGACGAATGGCATGTGGCAACAGCGAAAAACCTTGAAGAGGAAAAGAAACTCATTGAGGCGGGATTTGAATTTGTCCGCTACAGCGAAAAAACGAAGTGGCTATATACCGCAAAAGAAAATAAAATCTCCAGTAGTATAGTTCAGGGCTCCGGTAGTATAGTCCGGTCAAGTATAGCGGCCTCTCGAGCCGCGGACCCGGGTTCAAATCCCGGCCGGAGCACCATACACGCTTTTATACACAATCCGACACTATTTAGCCTCAAGCATATAAAAAGTAACCATAAATCAGCAGATAAACCGACAGATTTAAATAGTACTTTTGACGGAAATGTCTCTGTGGATGCAGCGTATGTCGGAAAGGGACTTTAAGAAACCCGAGACTCGTGAAGATTTCATCAGAATTTTGACGGATGCTGCTAGGAAGGAGGCTGAGGCTCGTAGTCTTTTGTCGGGTAAGCCTTCCAAGCCTACGGTTTCTGGCACAGCTAAGATTTTGGGGATTCATAGGGACACTCTTTATTCTTGGCTTAGGGAATTTAATGTCGACTTTGAAGAGGTTACATCCGGCATTTCTGCTGTTGAGGTGTCGGGTATTCGACAGCCTTCTAAGGGATATACGTACCTTATCGGGGAGGCTCTTGTCGGAGAGGGGAATGAGGTTGCTCACATAGACCTTTTGATAGGCGACAAGGAAGGCCCTGTCGGAGAGGCTTTTGCAAATGGTTTGGCTCATCTTTCTATGGGGCATACACCACTTTTGGCTGTTATTAGGCCTAATCTTCCGCCCAAGCCTCACACTCTGCTTGTGCCTAAGGTAACTGTGAGGAACTTTGAGGATGCCAACAAGGTTTTCGGTCCGGCTCAGGCGGCTGTTGCGAAGGCTATCGCCGATGCTGTTGAGGAGGGCATAATTCCAAAGGATAAGGTTGACGATTGGGTTGTGGTTTGCAGCGTCTTCGTTCACCCGAAGGCAAGTGATTATAGGAAGATATACCATTACAATTACAGTGCAACAAAATTGGCTTTGAAAAGGGCTATGGCGAGGTATCCATCGCTTGAGAAGGTTTTCTACGACAAGGATAGGGCTAAGCATCCAATGCTGGGTTATAGGGTGCCACGTCTCTGGAGACCGCCGTATTTGCAAATTTCGCTTGACATCCCCGACTTGGAGCGGACTAAGAAGATTATCATGCAGATTCCGAGGAGCGACAGGATAATTTTGGAGGCTGGGACGCCCCTTATAAAGCGTTATGGCACCAAAGTGATAAGCGAGCTCAGAGAGGTTGCCAAAGACATATTCTTTATGGCGGATTTGAAAACCCTTGACGTCGGAAAGGTGGAGGTGGACATTGCATATGAGGAGACGGCTGACGGCGTAATAGCCGCTGGTTTAGCGCCTACAGAAACCCTTGATGCCTTCATCTATGAGGCAAAGCGGCTTGGGATTTATGCGGTTGTTGACATGCTTAACGTTGAAGACCCACTTAAGAAACTGAAAAGCCTCAGAGACTTTCCGGATGTTGTCATAATCCATAGGGGTATAGATGAGGAAACTGGCAAAACAATTGGGTTAGAGCTTATACAAGAGCTTAGGCAAACGTTCAAGGACAAGAAGTTCTTGATTGCCGTGGCTGGTGGCATAATCCCAGAAACCGCAAAAGAGGCTTTGGAGAAGGGTGCCGACATAATTGTTGTTGGACGTTATGTAACACAGTCAAAAGACATCGAGAGGTCTGTAAGGGAGTTCTTAGAGTTAACACCAGAAATGCGGGAAGACATAGACGTTTACAGAGTTCATGTAGAATAAAAGTGCCTTTGCCTAAAAGTATAGTTTAAAAGAAACGTAAGCGAGGAGGAAAATTACACCGCCAATAGGAACACATAGATGAAACCCAAGTTTGAGCAGTAAGTGGACCTATAAAGGCGCCTCCAGCACTTCCTAAACTTACAAGCACATCAAATAAGCCTGCTTCCCTGCTGGTATAAGTTCCATTGAAAGGAACGCACGTAAACATGGTATAAGGCGTAAGCAAAGCCCATCAAGGTTAAAATTAACGCGGCTAGAGTTATTGTGTAAACGTTTAAAATGGTAAAGACTGCTAAAAGAAAGACAAGGAAGCCCCTTGCTGAAACGATTTTTGTAGGTGCATTTTCTCTTCTTCTTGTTCGAGCTTGTTTCTCGCCATGAAATATCCGATGGCGTTAGCTGCTGAGTTGAAACGTAGATGGCGTAAACTATGCTTGTGAGTAAGCACAAATCTTTGAGGAAAAGATGGGTAAACTATATGCGTTCAAGTTTTCACACAACCCTTAATAGTTAGAGATTCAAATTCATAATCTCCGCTGGAGAGATAAACTGATGGCTAAATTCAAGGTTATAGTGTCCGACCCTGAAAATGGAACTTCAAAAACTGTTGAATTGGAGGATGCTCGGGCAGTTCCATTGATTGGAAAAAAGATAGGCGACATTGTAGATGGTTCAGTTGTGGGTTTGCCTGGTTTTAAGGTGCAGATTACTGGCGGTTCGGATAAGGATGGCTTTCCAATGAGACCTAACGTGCATGGTGGAGTTAGGAGAAGTGTTGTTTTGAGCGGCGGGGTTGGCTTTAACCCCCAGAATGAGGGTGAGCGGAGACGAAAAAAGGTTCGTGGGAATGTTATCACAGACGAGATTGTTCAGGTTAATATGAAAATAGTTGAAAAGCCAAAGGGCAAGAAGACTGGAGAGGTAAAAGAGAAGACTAAGCCAGCTGAAGAAGAGCAGAAAGCGGAGGGGAAAGCCTAAAAGCGAAACGCGTTTTGCTTAACGTTTATTAACTTGCGAGGCAACATCCTTCAATAATTGCAGTTGCAAAGGGAAAACAAGGGAAATGAGCGAAGAAAAAACTGTTGTCCTGCCACGGCAGCCAGAAATAAACATTGGTACTATAGGGCATGTTGACCATGGAAAAACAACTTTGGTGCAGGCTTTAACTGGTATTTGGGCTTCCAGACACAGCGAGGAACTCAAACGAGGCATAACAATAAAGTTGGGCTATGCGGACATGCCCGTCTACAAGTGTCCAAAATGTGAACCTCCAAAAAACTATTCAAAGGAACCCATCTGTCCCCACTGCGGTTCTGAAACAACCTTCATTAGGGCTGTAAGCTTTGTTGACGCCCCAGGGCATGAAGCCTTAATGGCTACAATGCTTTCTGGAGCTGCAATAATGGATGGAGCTATACTTGTAATTGCCGCTGATGAACCTTGCCCACAACCCCAAACGAGAGAACATCTAGCGGCAGCGGAAATCATTGGAATTAAAAACATTATCATAGCGCAAAACAAAATTGATATTGTGACTGAGGAGAGAGCCAGGAAAAGCTATGAGGAGATTAAAAATTTTGTTAAGGGAACAGTTGCCGAAAATGCGCCGATAATTCCAGTTTCAGCTCAGCGGGGCGTTAACATAGACGCCTTAATCCAAGCCATGGAAGAGTTTATTCCAACCCCTAAAAGGGATGAGTCAAAACCTCCATTGATGTATGTTGTGCGCTCCTTTGACGTTAACAAGCCTGGCACTCCCATAGAGAAGCTTAAGGGCGGGGTTATAGGCGGAACAATTTTGCAGGGAAAATTTGCAGTTGAAAACGAGATAGAGCTCCGCCCAGGAATAAGCGTTGAAGAGGAGGGCAAAACCGTTTACAAACCCCTTTTAAGCGAAATCACCAGCCTGCATGCAGGTGGAAGAAACGTTAAAGAAGCCCGTTGTGGCGGCTTAGTTGGGGTCGGAACCCTTCTGGACCCTTCGCTTTCTAAGGCTGATGGTTTAACCGGAAACATTGTTGGGAAGGCTGGAATGCTTCCCGAAGTCCTAACAGAGCTAAATTTAGAGACTTTTATCCTTGAGCGGGCTGTTGGAACTAAAGAGCTTGCGAAGGTTGAAAGCATAAGCAAGGATGAAACATTATTGCTTCACGTGGGCGCCGCCATAACTGTTGGAAAAGTTGTTTCGGTTAAAGGCGAAATGACCACGCTTAAGCTTACGAGACCAGTGTGCGCGCTCGCGGGTTCAAGAGTTGCCATAAGTAGGAAGATTGCTGGAAGATGGCGACTAATAGGATATGGAATGATAAAGTGAAATGTCCCACAACACAAAAGGAAAAGTTGAGGGTTATTCTGGATTCAAACGCCTTCTTCGTCCCTTTAAAGTTTAAGATTGACATATTTGAGGAGTTAAAGAACCTTTTGAGTAGAAATGTTGAATTTGTATTGCTTACGCCAGTCAAAAGGGAGTTGGAAACGCTTGCTGCTAAGGGTTCGCCGAAAACAAGAAAAGAGGCAGCCTACGCCCTAATGCTTGCTGAAAAGTGTAAGCTTGTAGATTTGGGCGAAACATTTGAAGGTTATCCGGATGATGCCATTGTGAAGGTTGCAGGTGAATGGAAAAGTCCGGTTTTCACCAATGACAGAGCCCTCCGGAAGAGGTTAAGAGATATAAATGTGCCAGTTATTTATGTGAGGCAAAAGTCTAGGCTTGAAATTGAGGGAGGATGCAAACTTGTTTAAGCTCATAACTATGGAGGACACAATTCGTATTCCCCCAGAAACCTTTGGCAACCCGCTGGATGAGGTTGGACATCAGCAAGTTAAGGCAAAATATGAGGGGGTTGTAGACGAGGTTTTAGGCTACGTCATAGCCGCAACAAATGTTAAAGTGAGCCCCATAGGGAAAATAATTCCCGGAGACGGGGCAACCTACCATAAGGTAACTTTTTCTCTTTTGACTTTTTATCCCGAACTCCAAGAAGTCGTTGAAGGTGAGGTTGTTGAAATAGCTGATTTTGGCGCTTTCGTGCGCATAGGACCTGTTGACGCCCTGCTCCATGTCTCACAGCTAATGGACGACTTCATATCCTACGACGAAAAACAGGGAGCTTTAATAGGGAAAGAAACCCAGAGGAGGCTAGCGGCAGGCGACAGAGTTCGCGTCCGCATAACAGCCGTCTCCCTAGGCAGGGTGGGCGGCTCGGCAAAGATAGGCGTAACAGCCAGACAGCCCTTCTTGGGGAAGCTGGAGTGGATAGAGCAGGACCTACAAAAGTTAAGGGAGGCTTCTGAAAAGAAGAAGGAAAAAGAGGGGGAGAAGGCTAAAGAATGAGTGAAAAAGCTTGCACCACATGCCACACAATAACAACCAGCAACGTTTGTCCAAAATGTAAGACCCCAACCCTAAGCGACGACTTCAGCGGATTAGTAATAATATTTGACCCAGAGGGCTCAGCTATTGCAAAGGCGATGAACATTAAAGAGAGGGGACGCTACGCCCTAAAGGTCAGATAAATGAGCACCGCATATGCACTGCCATTGACGCTTCGTAGAAGGCTAAAAAAGCCCCTCGGCGTGCTGATTAGAGGCTCCTTTGAAGAAACTGTCAAAAAGTTTAAGCAGATTGCGGAAGTGGAAAAGCCGCCAAGCATAATTTCTGTCGGGGACACGGTCTCAAAGAACCTTGTGGAAAATGGAATTTATCCAAACCTCTTAATAGTTGACAACAGAGTTATGCGCAAGAATATAACTCCAGTGCCACTTAACGCGGATGTGGAGAAGCACGTTAAAAACCCGTCAGGAACGATAACCTTTGAAGCCTTAAACGCCATTAAAGAGGCCTTAGAGGCTGGTCATAAGACGAAGATCGTTGTTGATGGGGAGGAGGATCTTTTGGCTTTATGTGCCATTTTGTATGCGCCTGAAAACTCCTTTGTGGTTTATGGTCAGCCCCGTGAGGGCATGGTGGTTGTTAAAGCCACAAAGCAGAAGAAGGAAGAGGTTGCCAGAATATTAAGGACTATGGAGATTGCGAAAGGCTAAATAAGGGAAAAATGGTATCAAGTCAGACACCACAAGGGAAACATCATGGAAGTTAAAATATTGTCTGAAAACGAGAATCCGTTGCTGAAACGTAAAGAGGTTATTTTCCAAGTGGACCACAACCAGACTGGGAGCACCCCCCAAAGATTGGAAGCGAAAAATGGCATCGCAAAACTATTGAAAACTGACGCGAACCTTGTCTTCATTAAAAAGTTGGAGACTAAGACTGGCACACGAAAAGCCATAGGGTTGGCTAATGTTTACGACTCCATTGAACACGCAAAGCTTATTGAGCCCGAATACATTGTAAAGAGAAACATGCCACCCGAAAAACCAAAGGAAGAGGGAAAAGAGTAAATGGCTGAAAAAACCGAAGAAGCCCCAGCAGAAGAGGCTGTACCAAAAGCGGCGCCAAAGAAAGGCAAGAGGGAGAAGAGAAAAAGGGAGGAGAAAGGCATCCACTCCATCTACAAAATTGAAGGGGAAAAAATTGTTAGGCTTCGCCCAACATGTGAACGCTGTGGACCAGGACATTTTATGGCTGACCATGGCGACAGATACGCTTGTGGACACTGTGGCTTCACGAGGTATAAACACACTTAAATTGCACGAGCATCATAGTTTATGATGGTCTAGAATGATTAGGGTGAATGTCCAAATAACAAACGTTTCTGGCGAACGTTTCTGGGACATAAAAAAACCTATGCCGCCAATTCAGATAAACACGAATCTTAACCTTGTTGAGGTTGAGAAAAAGTCAGATGACACCCTTGAGGTTCCCTTTGTTTTAACGGTTAACTACAATCCTTCAATAGCCCAAATAAGCCTAAAGGGAAGAGCCTATGTGGCTGGAAGCAAAGATGAAATAGCAAAGATTTATTCGGATTATAAGGATAAAAAGCCACCACCACCAGTTATTGTGCAGTCAATCTCGAACATTGTTTTCGTGGAAAGTGTAATCCTTTCCAGAACATTAAACATTCCGCCGCCGATACCCCTGCCTCAGATCCCGCCAGCAAAAGAGGCTGAGAAAAAGCCCTCTGGTGTGGATTACACAGCTTAATGGACGAGAAACAAGAGGAGAGGTCTTCTACTTTAGTGGAACATACATTGAAGAGCGAGAAGCGCCAATTCCTGGCGTTCCATGCTTAACCGGCTTGTTGGTTATTGCAAACTCGCCTAGGTAGTGCCCAATCATTTCCGGTTTTATGTCGACCGGAACGAATTCTTTGCCGTTGTGAACGTGGATTGTTAAGCCTACCATTTCTGGAAGGATTATCATGTCTCGGCAGTGAGTCTTGATAGTTACATTTCCGCCTTTCCGCATGGTTTCCTTTGCCCTCCTAATGTTTTCCAGTAGGGTTCGCTGCTCTGGAGACAATCCTCTATGAAGGCTTCTCCTTTGTCTTGATGGAAGGAGCATTATGAACTCGTCCATTGACATGCTTTGCAATTGTTTAAGCGTGTACCCGCGGTATGTGAATTCCCTCGGCATGGCACATCACCATTTAAATTTTGAGCGTAGTGCTATAAACCTTCTGATTACTCGCTTTCCTCCACCCTCTTCTTCTTGCGTCCCGTACCCCTTGCAGCTATAAGACCAACCTTCTTCCCAGGCGGAGCGTTGCGTGAAACAGTTGTCACCTTACGGGCACTTCTCTTGCTGCTTCCATACGGGTGAACCGCCGCAACCATGGCTCTTCCACGAGTTCTCGGATATTTTCTCCCCCTAGCACGCATAAGGTGGAATTTTGCTCCAGCTTTGAGGAACGGTTTTTCTGTTCTGCCAGCACCAGCAACAACGCCTATAGTGGCCCTGCAGTGATCGCTTATGTACTTGGTTTTGCCTGAAGGCAACTTTATTAGGGTTCCCTGCGCCGTGTGAGCCACTATGGTAGCGTAGGCGCCAGAAGACTTTGCAATTTTCCCGCCGTCTCCTGGTTTAAGCTCTATGTTGCAGATCATTGTGCCTTCCGGTATTTTCCCAACAGGTAGAATGTTTCCAACATCAACGCTTGCCTTTCCACCCATCTGTATTTGCTGCCCAGTGTAGATGCCTTCGGGAACAACTGTGTAGCATTCTTCTCCGTTTTCGAATCTTATTAGGGCTAGTGGAGCGCCTCTACCAGGGTCGTGGAGAATTTCCTCAACAATCCCCCTCGTGACAGTGTCAAAGAGTTCCTTTGTCGCTGGCGGGTAGCATGCTGGGGCTACCCTTTTATGGGTTGCAGCTCTGAAGGTTGGTCCGCCGCGCCCCCGCCTTTGAACACGAATCCTCTTTCCCATAACATCTCACCATGCGAGTTTTACAGTATTCCAAGCTTTATGGCCACATCCGCCGCCTTATAATCTGGATGGAGCTTTACAAAGGCTTTCTTTAGACCTTTAGGCGTTATGACAATGTTTACTTTTTCAACTTTAACTTCGTAGAGTTTCTCAACGGCCCTTTTCACGTCTTCCTTTGTGGCTTTAAGGTTTACTATGAAAACCAGCTTGTTTTCCCTCTCAACCATTAGGCTGGCAGACTCAGTCATTAATGGGTAAAGTATAACATCGTATGGGTCCATTAGGCTTCCTCACCTCTGCAATAAAGCCTATCAAGGGTTTCTATGGCGCTTGCCGTCCAGATTGTCAGCCTCCCCGGATGGGTGCCAGGCGCTAGAACTTCAGCGTTTAAACTTTTAACTGGAACGACATCCACACCTGGTATGTTTCTTGCAGCTTCGCCTAAGCCTTTGTCTTCAGCCACAACTATTAATGGCCCAACAGCATGCCTTATTCTTCGTCCCCGCATTTTTCCCTTTCCAGCCCTAACTTTTATGCTTTCTCTAACTCTGTATAGGTCTGCCAGAACCCCGAGTTTTATAAGGGCTTCTTCAACATCCCTCGTCTTCTTCAAGCTTTCAAGCTCATCGGTGACAACCAACGGAATTTGTGGTATTCCTTCCACCGCATGTCCCCTGGAAACCACCATCTCCTTTGAGGCCGTGGCAGCTATGGCTGAGAAAAGCGCCAAACGCTTCTCCTTCTTTGGAATCCTCTTAACAATTTTCTTTTCTGGGGTTGGTGGATGAGCAAGCCTACCGCCCACTGTTCCGGGCGCAAAGGCTCCTCTTCCAACGGGTCCTTTGATTCTCGGTATTCTAGCTATGCCTAAACCCACACCTCTGGACTCTGCTGATGTTCTTTTCCCAGCCATGGGGTCTCTGCCTTGAGGCTGAAAACGTGTTGATTGTATGGCTAGGACTGCGCGTTTTATGACGTCTGGTCTTATGGGCGTTTCAAAGATTGGCGGCAACTTTATTTTTCCAACGGGTTTTCCGTTAAGATCGAAGACTTTCACAGTTTTAGCCATAGCACTTCACCATTTCCTACTTGCCTTGCGGAGACTCTAGGGACAAGTACGTTATTTGTGGGGGTTCTTCTGGAGCTTCTTTTGGCGGTCTTGCTGGATAACGCAGTTTTATTGGGCGTTTTTCTGGTCCGGGTATGCTTCCCTCTATGAGGATATAGGGTCCTCGGACAATACCATATCGTATGAAGCCGCCTTTCGGTGTTACTTCTTTGCCATCTTTGCCTATCTTCAAAATTCGTTTGTTATATTCTGTTCTCTGGTGGAAGCCCATCTGCCCAGCCCGTGGAACGGTGTATAATACGCGGTGGGGGTTCCAAGGTCCAAGGGTGGCAACTCCCCGCTTTGTCTTTCTGCCTTTGTGCTGAAGGATGGCTACCCCCCAGCGCTTCACTGGTCCCTGGAAGCCCTTGCCAGTTGTGACTGCTATCACATCCACGTGCTGTCCTTCCTTGAAAACGTCTGAGGAGTTCACAGTTTTCCCCAAGAGGCTTTTTGCATACTCGAATTGTTGCTGTATTGTTCCTCCACCGATTTCTATTTCAGCTACGTCTGGCTTTTTCTTTGGCACGCTTGCCTGTTTGGGCTGGGTTATGGCTATAACGCGGATGTTTGAGATTTTGTCCAAATTAGCCTCAATCTTCTTCAGATTCTCCTCGGTGTTAAACTTCTCTGGGAGGGTCAAAACCTTATCAAGCCCTTCCGGAGGTTTTTCCATCCAAGCTTCACAAAAAGTTTGAAGCCCATAAGGCGTCTTCCTATAAGCCCTTATGGCACATATGAGAAGAGGTGGGGTTTCCAAAACTGTGACTGGGCGGATTACCTCTTTCCCAAAGTTTGGGGAACGCTTTCGGTCTTCAACAACCATGGCGTAGGTCATTCCCGCCTTATAACCAACAAAACCGAGAAGTCGCGGCGTTTCAGCCTCTATTTTGGGCCAGTAGCGGATTCTGGCCAATATACGTTTAGCACGTTTCCTAGGCAAATAGGCGAGCGAACCGCGTTTTGGAGCGTGTTGTTTCCTGTGACCCATTGTTTCTCCGCTTCGCGTCTTCTAGGAATGAGACATTTAAGTTATAAACGTTACCATTCCAGCAACACTATAAAGGATTTACTCGCAATGTCAATTTTAGGCTAGTGACTTTTGCTAAATTGGATACCCCTCTGGAATTTTAGGCATACCACCTGCCAATAATAGCCTCCAATATTTTGTGGGCTGCCTCCTCCGGTGTGCACTCAGCAGTATTAATGGTTACCTCTGGGTTCAATGGCGGTTCGTAGGGTTGCCCAACACCGGGGACTGTCGGCGCCTCGCCTTTCAAAGCTCTTTCATAGATTTGTCGCGGAGCTTGGCGAGTTTCAGCCCTTTTAGACTCCCGTTCAATACAGACTTCTAGGGAGCATTCAAGGTAGGCTTCTATAAACTTTTGAATCTGGTTTCTGGCATTTTCCCTATAACACCTCAAATTGCCAGTGGCGTCAATAACCACGTTCACGCCGTTTTGGGTTAGAAGCTTGGCAATGTAGACGAGGGTTGCGTAAACAATGTCGCGTTCTTCAAGCGAGTAAGTGGGCTTCGGAGTCAAAACCTTGCGCAAAGCGTCAGAAGATAAGAGTTGGGCGCGTATGCCTCTCTGAAGCAAAAACTTGATTAGGGTTTCAGCTACAACGGATTTGCCACTTCCAGGTAAACCAGTAATCCAGACACACCAGCCCTCGCCCATTTATGGTACGCTCTTAAAGCATGTTTCTGTTTAATGCTCGAAATACATTTTATTTTCCACAACATTTATTTTAGTTGCTGTTTTGCACTGTTTGAAAGGTGGAACGCTTATGCTAATTGTTCAGATTTCAGATGTTCACTGTGGACCGATGTTTAATTATGGGATTTTCCGTACAGCCATGGATGAGATTAACGCCCTGTCGCCCGACGCTGTAGTGATAACTGGCGACATAACTGAGAATGGCATACTGTCAGAGTTTAAGATGGCTGCAGACGAGTTTAAGCGTTTGAAAACCAGAAACGTCATCTACATAAGCGGAAACCATGATTATCGTTCAACTGGCTATTTGCTCTTCAAACAGTTTTTTCCATTCAACCAAGTGACAGAGGTTGACGATGCTGTAATAATAGTGCTGAGCAGCGCCCGCCCAGACAGGGACGACGGCGAAGTTGGGCATAGGCAAAACCTCTGGCTGGAAAACACATTAGAAAACTACAAGGACCGCGTTAAAATTGTGGCTATACACCACCACATCATACCAGTTCCAGACACGGGCGCAGACCAAATCATAATAGTTGATGCTGGCGACGTCCTAAGAAGCCTAATAAAAGGTGGTGCAGATTTGGTGCTTTGCGGACACCGCCACAGACCATGGAGATGGCGAATAGAAAACATGCAGGTGGTTCATGCTGGAAGCATCTCATGCGAAAGGCTGAGGGGTTTCTTCCTCAACTCCTACAACGTCATAGAAGTGAAAAACAAGAAAGTTGAGGCTAAACTGAAAATTGTCGGCGGAGACTACATGAGCTTCGAAGAAGTTGTCAAGAGAAGGGAAATCCTCCAAACATCAGACGTCTCCCAATACAGCGATTCACTGGCAAGATAGTGGTAGGATAAAGGGCTTAAAACCCAATTTTAGACACGCAGCCTCCAAGTCACGGAGATTGTTAAAAAGGAAAAGGTGGCTTCTACACTTACAGTCGGAACAGCCGAACCCCTCAACTGGAAAGCCAAGGGTGCTTAGGCTTTGGGCTGTTTTACACTCTTCCGCCTTTTCAGCCTTCTTATAAAAAGCCTCTACAACGCTTACAGAGTCCATGGCAAGCAAGTGGTCTATATGCCAAAAACGCCTTTTACCCGTCTTCCTAAAATGCCTCATCAAACGCTTTTCAAGGAATTTCTGAGCAGAACCCACATAAGCATAAAAACCAGTTTCCAAGGAAAACTCTTTTCGTGCACAAACCTTAACGTTTAGGCTTTTGTTGACAGATATTACCAGAACGTAAACTCCCTTCAAGGCGCCCTTCCGCCTTCAAGCCTCCATTTTTATACCATTTCAAAATTTCTTCAACAGCCCTTTCGGAATAACCCATTTGCTTAAGCATTACCCGCAATTCTGACTTTGAATTTTCGTTCAACCATATGCACCGCATTTAATGCAATTTTAAAGTTCAAGAGGATATTTAGCTTTTTAGACTGCTTAACCGGGTCGAAGATAAGAGTTTACAGCGTCCAAGTCAAATTTCTCATACTGCATCACGTTGTGCACAAAGTTTAGCAGTTTCCTTCGAACATCGAGGCTTAGGTCTGGGTACCATATTGGCGAAGCCACAACTAAGCCACGCCAAGCATAGAAGGGCTGGACAACCTCCAAAATCTCCCAGTCCTCAGTCTTCCGTAGATAATTTTCCCAGAAAAGCCTAAATAACCGGTCAAAAACGCCGGCAAGTTCGCCGTATTTCTGCAGTGAGTAGAATATGTAGTTTATTGTCATGGCTGTGACATCGTCTGCTGGTTCACCCCACTCGCCTCTGCTGCGGTCTAGAACTGTGAAGTCTGTGCCTTCCCTGAACATTATGTTCCATGGGTGAAAGTCGCCGTGAACTTGGCTGAGTCGATGGGCTTTCCTTTTTAGACGCCAACGCCAAACAACACAATCCCTTTCAATGTCGATTAGCTCGTTTTCCTGAACAAAGTCAAGTTGCGGCGGGTAACTATCAAGCAACCCCATTATACACTCGCCATGCCCAATAAGCTCCCGCGCCCGCCTAACATAAAGCCAAGGAGCATCACGCTTCACGCTGTGAATATTCGCCAAGTAGTCTGAAAGTGCCAAACAACGTTTCTCGTCTAAATCGGTCATTTCGCCCTTCGCCTTTATGCGGTCCAGGTCAAAATGGTAGAGGGTGCCATCAACATACTCGGTTAGAAGGAAAAACTCGCCGCACTTCCCGAGAGATTTCATCTCTTTGCCGTTAACAGTGAAGGCGCCAACATCAATCGACTTCACATGCTTTGGAAGTTTGTTAAAAGCGGAGTGTTGCCAGAGGAGGATTCCGGCTCGGTCTGATGGAAAATCGTGCCCGAAACCCTCTGGACGCATTGTTTCCAAAACAACACGCCGAGTTTCACCTCTAACTTTGAATTCGATGACGTATGGCACGCCGTAGCCAAACCCTTTTAAGTCTTTGACGCCCTTGTCTTGTTCTTCGCCAAGCCTCCAAACACCACAAACCTCAACTTCAGAACTATACAAGCCCGAAAGGTACTCAAGCAACGCTTCCACAGAAAAATCAATGCGAGCAGTACCACCGTGTTCTCCTTCAGTCATATCCACACCAGAACAAACATACAGTGGAAGACGTACTTAATATAAATTGAGGAGCCCCCTATAGAAGACTCTAAGGGTTCAAAATTGGAAAGACATGACCGGCTATTTTCCTTCACAAAACCTTACAGAAGCCTAACAGAAGTGCTGACAGACCACAAGTTGGCTGCTTTAGGTGATGCTTACATAAACTTCGCCTATTCATTGGCACTTTCCATAAAAAAGGGTCAACCCCATGGAGCAAAAGTTAAAGGCGCAGTGCTGGCGGAAGCCTTCAGAAAAGCTGGTTTAAGAGAGTACATGCCATCAAGAATTTCAAGCCACATGTTGGCTGACGCCGCCGAAGCCCTAATAGTTTACGCTTGGCTTTGTGGATACATGCCTCTAGACGAATGCGTGAAAATACTGCGCAATGCAGAGGATTCCGTTGAAGGTTTCACCCAGCTATTATCGACAATAAGGGATAGAATCACTTTTTGAGGGCTTTTTGAAGGGCTTTTCCAAACTCCTCGTTCATTTCCATGGCTTTTTCCAAGGCTCTAAGCAAGGCTTCTTCTGGTTTTACCTTGCCTTTTGTCCGCACATAGATTACAGGTACGGGTGTCAGTGGATGCGGAATGTCATAGCCAGCCAGCTCCACATTTTCATCTTCAAGAAGCCTCTTCTGTAAGAGGTTGCAGATGGTATGTCCAACCCCCTCAACCTCAATTTTAAGCTCGTTTTCCGTTTTCTTCAAAATAGTAACTTTCATCATGCTTCACCCAGTTTCAGATTATTCCTCTCCCATAGTCTATGGCTGTTTTGCGCTTTTCAATTTTCCCACATCTTGGGCATTGCAAGCCTCCACGACCCTTCAGCTCCAGCACCTCGCCACATTGGGAGCAGAACGCGTAGATAACGCCTAAGCTTTTATCCTTTGTTGTCAAGTGGTAAGCCCTATTCTTCTCGCTTATTACTTTCGCGCGCAGTATGTCGCCAGGCTTGCAGACGTCGAACATGGACTCGACAAACCTTAAGTGCACATCGGAAACGTGGAGTATTCCTGTGAAAAATCCTGATAGAAGTCTTTTTCCAATTTTAAATATGCGAGCCGTCGCCATTTGAGTCTGAACGTTTGAAACTTGCCCTATAACAATACTTCCAACATTTGGAACTCTGGCTCCATGAACAAGGGGAAAGACTGAAACCCGCTTGTTTAGAAGGTCTAGGAGAGAACGCCCTACAACTTTGGAGTATATCACCCCATCCTTAACGTATGTGCCAGTGTCTGGAACAAACTCTTCAATAACGCCTAGGGGTTCTCCGGGCAGAACCAGTTGCCCGCTGTCCCGTTTTGATGGTTGGAAACTCATTTTCAGCATCCCAGTTACAAGGTTATTAGAATACTCTAGAACGGCTCAATAAACCTTTCCCAGCTCGCTGTGGGCTTGTAACACTTTGGCAATGTACCGTGGGTGCAGCCTCTCGTGGTCTACAAGCCTTCTTAAAACTTTTCTGGCAGTCCAAAGATTCGCCAGAGCACTTTCTGGAGAGCGAACCAAAAAACCAGCATCCTGGGCATTCTGTAACAAGGCCGTCTGTTCTTGCAAGCCAACTTCGAGGCAATCTGCTATCTTCCTTGTCATACGTTTTGTCTAGAAAAATCCCCTTTTGCAAAGTTCCCTCCACGAAATCTCGCCTACAACCACAAGTGCCTCATTTAATGTTAGCATTGGCTTTTGAAACTTTGAAGGCGCGTCAATGGATATGCGTGGGCATGCCGTGTTAACATAGGCTTCCACCGTGGGAAAGTTCATGACTATTTCGGGTGCTATTTCTCTGACGGCGAAAAGGTAGGGGTCCTTTCCGACTTTTTCAAGCTTTTCCCTTATGGTTAAGGCTTCTTCAAACCTTTTTTGCCCGGGCTTAAGTCCAACGAGAACTGCGAAGGTTTTTGCTTTCTGGGCTTCTTGAATGCTTGCCCACCTCTGTTTCTGAACTTTTTGTGCTTCCTCGTCTATCTGGTAAGCCCTTTTCTCGTAGGGGTCTGCAACCACTGTTGGTTTTGATGTTGAAAGAGCCAAGCCTAATGCGTGGAAGTGTCCGCCACCTATGAATAGGAAGCCTTCAACGTCCTCAGCTATGGATTTGGCGTTGCTGTAGTCGCATCCAACAACTTGCCCCGGATAGTTTAGGCGTCCAGCGTCGCCAACCATGACAGTTTTTCCTGCGCGGACTAGCATTTCCTTCGCCTCATCAAGGGTTTGCACATGCTGGACGGTTGTGGCTAAGCCTATTTTATGCCAATTTTCCATTAAGGGTAATGCTTTTTCAACGGCTTCTGTTATGCTTATGATTGCTCGTGCCTCAATGTATATGGTGGGCACTTTCTCATATTTTAGAAGCTTTGCATGTCCATAATGCACTATGAGGTCTGCGTCTAAGCTTTCAGCCTCAGAGGTTGCCAAGTCGCATGCGCCATAGCATGGGTCTGCGGAAACTATTGGCAATGCACCAGCTTTTTCAACAACTTTTGCGAGGCGTGGAGCCTCACCTTTTAGTCCTTCTGGTAATTGTATTAAAACCCGTTTGGCTCCAACTTTGATAATTTCTTGTCTCAGCCTTTCTTCTTCAAAATCAAACATTTCCAATGCGGGACACCAACATTTACGATTGGAGAAATGAAGCTTAAGCGAAGGCTACTTTATGTTTTCATCCCATTGGGGCGTCCATTCCCAGTCTTCTCTTGGCTTTTTAACCTGGCGCCCTAGGGCTCGCTCATGCTGTTCGGCAAGCTTTTCTAGAATTATTTTCTGCTCTATGCTCGCCACAAGCCTCTTTGTGGCTATTACTGCGTCTGGGTTTACGGATATGCTGTCTATTCCAGCCCTCACCAGGAATTCTGTGAAGTCTGGAAGGTTTGAAGGCGCTTCGCCGCAAATAGAAACTGTGCAGCCGTTTTCATGTGCTACCCTGATTAGGTGGGCTATTATCCTTTTTACTGCTGGGTCTCTCTCGTCGAAGTAGCCCATCTGCCCGAGGCGTTCTGAGTCTCTGTCAATCATTAGTATGCCTTGTGTCATGTCGTTGGAGCCTATGGAGAAGCCGTCGCAGAGCTTCGAAAACTCGTCGGCTAGAATGGCTATTGAAGGCGTTTCAGCCATGAACCAGACCTTAAAGTCCTTCGACCTTTCCAAGCCTTCCTCCCGCATTATCTCCAAAACCTTTTTGGCTTCCCAAACGGTGCGAACCACTGGAAGCATGACCCAAACGTTTTTCAGTCCCCACTCCTCACGGCATTTTCTTACGGCTTGGCATTCAAGGCGGAAAGCCTTCTCATACCATGGGCTTATGTAGCGGCTGCAACCCCGCCAGCCCAACATTGGGTTGCTCTCAACAATTTCATATTTTTCTCCGCCTTTCAGCTCTCGGTACTCGTTTGTTTTGAAGTCGCTGAAGCGCACCACCACTGGGCGGGGCTGGATAGCCCTAGCAACAGTGGCTATGCCCTTCGCAAGCTTGTCAACAAATTTCTGGCTTTGCCCAATCTCTATCAAGTATAGTGGATGCTCTCCAATGTAGCTGGCTAGGATGAATTCGATGCGCATTAGCCCAATGCCTTCAAAGGGCAAGTCCTTATAATCCTCTATTTTCTCTGGAACGCCGAGGTTCATGTAAATTTTTGTCGCCGTCACAGGAACGGACTGGAAGACTCCTCCGGCAAAGGACGCTGGAGAACCAGATGCTCCAAAAGATGTCGCAGCCGAATGCTCAGTCATGGCTGAAACTATGCCTTCATAGACAACTCCAATTCTCGCATCAACAGTGTACTCTTCACCACTAACCATAAGCTTCGTGGCATTTTCAGTGCCAACAACACATGGTATGCCAAGCTCACGGCTCACAATGGCTGCATGACAAGTTATGCCACCCTTGTCGGTGACTATGGCGCCTGCAAGCCTCATGAAAGGCACATAATCCGGATTAGTCATGTCGGTAACGAGGATGTCGCCCTTCCGCATAACTTTCGCAGCTTCCTCAGGGTTTAGGACAACCTTTGCCACTCCGAAGCCTATTCCCCTCTTGCCAGCTGGTATGCCCTTAACAACAACTTTTAATGCCTCTTCTGGCTTTGCTAAACCAGCCTCAACCTTCTTTTCTGGAGCCGTCTCAGCAGCTTTTAGGCTCCAAACGGTTTCTGGTCTGGACTGCACGATGAAAACATTTTCCGGAAAGCCTAATTCGCTGTCAATAGCCCATTCGATGTCTTGCGGCTTGCCATAGTGCTCTTCAATTTTTTTAGCTAACTCCGCTAGCTTAAGAACCTCCTCATCTGTTAAGCATGGAATATTCTGCTTTTCGGCGGGCACTTCCAAGTGCATGGTCTTGCCCGTTTTCGGGTCGCGGGCGTGCATCACTTTCTTGGTGGCAATGCGTCTCTCAATGATTTTCATGGTTCTCTTGTCAACGATAAACTCGTCTGGAGTGACAGCCCCGGAAACAACAGCCTCACCTAAGCCATAATTGCCCTCAATAACAATTTGGTTTGGGTCGCCGGTGACGGGGTTTATTGTGAATATGACGCCTGCGGCTTTGGCGTTAACCATCTTTTGAACGCCGACACTAATGAGAACCTTTTCATGGGCGAAGCCCTTCTGGGTACGGTAGAATATGGCGCGGGGCGTGAAAAGACTAGACCAACACTTAACGGTTTTCTCAATAACCTCGTCCTCGCCCTTAACATTCAAGTATGTTTCCTGCTGCCCAGCGAAAGAAGCATCTGGCAAGTCTTCAGCCGTAGCGCTGGACCGCACAGCCACAAAAACATCATCCACGTTTAGCCGCTTGCACAACTCTCTGTAGGCAACGCGGATAGCCTCTTCAATATCTTTAGGCATGAGCGTGGACTCGATTAAAGCACGAATCTTCTTTGAGGCTTCCTCATACTGCTTAGGGTCGTTCGGATCTTTAACAGTCTCCTTTATAATTTTGTAAATCTCGTTGGCTAGTCCAGTTTCCTCAATAAAGCGTTTGTAGGCGTAGGCTGTTATTGCGAAACCATGCGGAACTGGAATGCCAGCGCTTAGCATCTCGCCTAAATTCGCGTTTTTCCCCCCAACAAGGGATATGTCCGCCTTCCTAAGGTTTTCAAACCATATAACGAGATCTCTCTCCATCTCAACCACTACGCTTTTGCTTCCCCAACCTGCAATTTCTCAACAACTATTCTGCACGGTGTTGGAAGCTTTGCGGCACCTCGCCTTAAGGCTTCTTTTGCGACTTCAACGCCGTTGGCGTTCACCCTAACCGTCATAATTGTCTGGTTTGGCTCCACTCGCGCTGCAGTGCCAATTGGTTTTCCAAAAGCCCTTCTCATGCCGTCTTGAAGGCGGTCTGCATGAGCCCCAAAAATCATTTTGTTTTCCCGAAGGATAACATGGGGGTAGGGGTGAACTTGCAAAAAGTAATTGTTTGAAAGCTTATCCATTAGGAGGCGGTTTGTCGCCACACGGGCAGCCTCCAAGGCGTTATGCCTAATTTGAGCTCTTTCTAGGGCTATAAGCCTAGCTTCATACTCGAACTTGGCGTTGGGGTCGCCCATAGTAAACTTAGTTATCTTAGGTGGAGGAAAACCTTTAACAAACTCTCTTCTAGTGTAGGGTTGCCCTTTAACCTCTCTGTAGTTGCGTGCACGCATAATTCATCCCTTTCAGCATATGGAATGGCGGTATTTAAGCAATTTGTCAAACACACATAAATGCTCGATATTTGATTAAGATTATGAATCTCAAATCCAGTTTAGGACTGTGAAGGGCAGTTATGGGGGCAACGGTCTATTTTTGAACCATATCTTCGCCAGCTCATCATAATTCGGAAAAACACGCTTCAAAATCGGAATGTACATCTTCACTTCATCGTCAGTTAAGTATTGAAACTGGTACTCGCCAATGTATGGTGATGGCTCCCCTTCTCTTGTTATGAACTCTATGTGCATGAAGGGGTCACCCCGCTTGATAGTTATGGGACAGCGGTCATTGCTTAAGTTCACAATTTCGAGAGCGAGTCTGCCTATAAAGCCGCTGTGAACTTTAGCCGCATTAAGGAAGGATAAACCCATTCGTCCGTACTTGCTTTTGGCTGTCAAATGGGCTACATAATTCGGCGGTGTGAAAACTATCTCGTAGGATATTAGGTTTTTATGCTCCAAATAATTCAGCGTAGTCTCGTCCTTAACTGTTAGCACATAGCTGTCTCCATCGAGGAGGTTGTAGTCGTATGGGTATATACACTTATAATTTTCAATAAGCTCCTTCAACTTGTCCTTGCCAATTATGCACATGAATGGCTTGCCTCCAGCGGTGTTTTCTAGCAATAGTAAAGCCTTCACGTTATATAGTTTTTCAACAAAATCCTATAAAGCAGTTGAAAAACGCTATTCTTGAAAATGGGGGACAAAAACTCCATAGAAACATTCATTAGAGAAATTCCGAAGGCGGAGCTTCATTTACACATTGAGGGAACCCTTGAGCCTGAACTAATGATGGAAATCGCGAGAAGAAACAATACCAAACCAAAATATGGCAGCGTGGAAGGGGCCAAGGCAGCCTACGATTTTAAAAAACTCCAAGACTTTCTGGAGGTCTACTATGAAGGAGTGAAAGTTCTGCAAAGGGAGCAGGATTTTTACGACTTAACATGGGCATATCTGGAAAAGGCGCGTTCCCAAAACGTTTTACATGCTGAAATATTCTTTGACCCCCAAGCCCACACGAGAAGAGGTGTAAAATTCGACACCGTTGTAACGGGCATACATGAAGCCCTAAAAGACGGCGAAATGAGGCTTGGGATTTCAACAAGGCTGATAATGTGCTTTTTAAGGGATTTAGACGTTGATTCAGCCTTCAAAACATTGGAGGAGGCTTTACCCTACAGAGATTGGATCGTAGCTGTTGGACTTGATTCAGCCGAGGTTGGCAATCCACCATCAAAATTCCAGAAAGTCTTTGAAAAAGCCATGGAAGAGGGCTTTTTAACAGTTGCCCATGCAGGCGAGGAGGGTCCAGCAGAATATGTTTGGGAAGCTATAAGACTTCTGAGAGTTTCCCGCATAGACCATGGAAACCACGCGCTTGATGACGAAAATCTGGTTAAGGAATTAGCAAGGCGAAAAATTCCATTAACGCTTTGTCCTCTTTCAAACTTGAAGTTGGGTGTTATTAAAAGCATGAAGGAGCATCCGCTAAAAAAGATGCTGGAAAAGGGACTCGTCGTAACTGTAAATTCCGACGACCCAGCATACTTTGGAGGCTACATAAACGAGAATTATATGGCGGTGCAGAGGGCGCTGGGCTTAAATGCCCAGCACATATATGAGTTGGCAAGAAACTCTTTTCAGGCTTCATTTTTAGGCGAAAGTGAAAAGCGGGAAACACTCGCACAACTGGAAAGATTTAAGGTTGCAAAGAGTTAGCTTTCGCTTCGATGAGCACTATTGTTTCGAAGGAGGGAAGATCTAAACTTGCAACAATTTTCGCCCTTAAACCTTTGCCCTCCAAAATTTTCATGGTTTTGTCCACGTCCGCGAGAGTGGACTGCATCAGCAGAACACAACCACCAATTTTAATATGTCCACCTATTCCTTGCAGAAAGCGGTCTAGGACTGTTCTGCCACTTGCCCCACCCGCCCACGCCCGTTCAATTAGGGTTTTGCCTTCAAGTGGTTCGGTTGGCAAATAGGGTGCGTTGAAAAGGATTAGGTCGAATTTTTCTTCCGCTTTCAGTGGCGTGAACAGGTCGCCTTGAACGAAGAACATTTTGTCAGCGACGCCGTTTAGTTTGGCGTTTTCTTTTGCACATCGCACCGCCACTGGGTTTATATCTATAGCAACAACAAGCGAAGCGTTTTCTGCGGCTATTATGCCTAGGATGCCGCACCCAGTTCCCATGTCAAGAACTTTTTCGCCTTCCCGCACAGCTAAGTTTTCAGCAAAAAGGAAGGAGTCTTCTGCTGGTTCGTAAACGTCTTGCCAAACATCAAAAACATGCTTGCGGAAGAACACTCGCTTAGTTGGTGAGGGCATTGGCAATTTCACCAAAGTCTTCTGGTGCCAGTTCCCGCACACGCCTATCATGAAAGGGAATAGAATCAGCCGTCTTGGCAGTTGCCTTGGAAACAGCACGCTCTCTCCTCAAGAAGGGTTGGATGGCGTTTCTAACCTTCCTGTTGCGCTGAGTGAAGAGGGCTTGCACAAACTTTGCAAAGAAGACTTCATCCTTCACCCTAAAAGGCGGCGGTTTCGGTTTTAACTGGACAATTATGGAGTCTATTTCAGGCTGTGGATGGAAAAAGCTCTTCGGCACATCATCCAAAAGCTCAACGTCAAAGTGGTAATATGCCATAACTGTTAGCCAACCATAATCCTCGCTTCCAATAGGAGCCACAAGTCGTTTAGCAAATTCTTTCTGAAAAACCAGCACTGTACACTCGGGCTTCTTGCTGAAAAGCCACTGGATTAAAGCCGAAGAAATGCCATAGGGCGGTATGGAAACAACCTTGTTAAAATCTGGAAGCGAAATTTTCAGCACATCGCCCTCGATAATCAAGGCGTTTGGCAAGCCCTTAAGTTGTTCACGCAAAACTCTAACAAGACTATTGTCCAATTCAACAGCCAGGACCCTTCCACATTTTTCGGCTAAAAAGCGTGTCAGAAAGCCCAAACCAGCGCCAATGTCCAAAACAACATCGTTTTTGCTGAGCTGAGCGTAGTTGGCTATAACTTGAAAAATTGATGGTTCAACCATAAAGTGCTGTCCAAGGCGCTTCTTCGGATAAATTCGATATCTTCGAAGAAGGAGCTTCGCTTCCTCAATTAGGCTCATAGTGATGTTTACCAGCCAAATTTAACGGGCTCTTGTGAAAAGCCTATACTTGCTCTCGCCAGCCAACTCCTCCAAAATCCTCTTTGTGAGGAGCTTAACAGGGTTGGGAATTTCCGTCCGCTTCTGCAGGTCTTCAAAACTTTCGAAAGGCTTTTTCTCCCGCTCTTTAATAACCTGCCACATGTACTTCTTGCCTATGCCTGGAATAAGCTCCAAGGCGTGCATTCTTGGGGTTATTGCTTGCGCCGTGTTGAAGAAGTTGACAAACCATTTCTCACGATTGAGCACTATGCGGCTAATGACCGCTGGAAGCTCCATTTTGGCGGCTGAAGTCAACTCTTCATAGCCTATCCGCCCAATTATGTAGGTTATCTCTTCACGAGCCTCCTTCCCAACATAAACACGGTCGTGGGGCTTTAATGTGACACCTTCCTTAACAAGAGCCTCCAGAAGAGTGAAGAATTCCTCCCCGACAAGCTGGACTAGGGCGCCGGCTCTATAGCCAGCCCTCCCGGTTATCCGGACCCCGGGACGCCCATGAGGGAGAAAGTCTAGGACGTAGGCGTACTCTTCGTAGCGTTTCTCCTTCTCCATTGTATTCCCTTTTTAACTCCTCACATTTTAAAATACGGTTTCAAGAGCTATTTCAATTTATGTTCGTTTAAAAGTTTAACCATAGCTTCCAATTTAGAGGATTCGATAATTTTGCGACCGCCCCCAAGAAAAACCCTTAGCTCCTCCACGGTGCCGGGCATACAATTAACTATCTGGACGGCTTCAGCTTCTTCCAAACCATACTCCTTAACGAGTTTTTCCACAAGCATTTCGGCTGTTTCGGCGTCAACCTTAGAAAACTTTGAAGCATAATCAAGCACCCGCCTCTGGAACTGGTCCAGTTTTTCTTCGCCGAGTTCCTCCAGCAGCTTTTTGACTTGCGGTATGGTAAGGTTTTTCTCCTTAACCCTTTCAGTTTCAGCCTTTTCCAGCATTTCAACCACCCTCATAAGGCTCCAAATGCTCCGGTCTAACAATAATTTCCTTAACAGCATCGCCCTGCGTAACGCTTACTATGTAGCTTTTTCCACGCGCGCCAACTATTTTGCCAACTTTTCCATGATAGCGCCTGTGAGGCATGCCCTTCTGGACGCTTGGGTCAATTTTTATGACCACGCTGTTTCCAGGTTGGTATTCGTGGAGCAGTTTGCCCAGTCGCATTTTGCCCCTTTCCCTAGGGCTTTTTCTAAGGAGACGCCGCGTCTTTGACCGATATCCCTTTGACTTCCTCAACTTTTAACCATCCTTCACAATTACTTTTAGAACGTCAAGTTTTATAGGCTTCGCTTTATTTCCGAGAATTTCTGAAACACTTGGAGTTGTTCTTCCTTCATCACCCGTCACCAGCTCTTTTACATATAGCCCTCCTTGACATCTAACCTTCAGTTCAGCCCTATTCGGTGACAATCTCTTAGCTTTAACCTTATATATGTACTTTTCCCGCGTTAAATCCGCCCGCCTATGCAAAACGCGTAACGGTGTCCTTTGCTTAACAACAGCGCCCGTTAGTTTTTCCTCCAACAGTTGCAAATCCACATCCGAGACCTCTTTTTCAAATTCCACAGTGACGCGGTACTCTTTTTGCGCCGACTCAGCCCTTTTCAGCTTCCGCACAAAATCCTTGTCGACAAAGCGGAGCCCAGAAACTTCAACCTTGCCCTTTGCATGGGCGTTCACAGCCTCTTCAACTCGTTTAAGGTCTAGGAAACGCTTTTTTGGTTGAGCTACTTCTATAACGAAGGGTCTTCCTTTTCCAAGCATGCGGGCGTCCACGTCTTCCCTTCCGGAGGCATGAAAAGAAGTTTTGGTGCCGCATGTCGCCCTCAAAATTGGCTCGCTTATCAGTTCCTCAACGGATTCCGGATACTTTTTACCTGTCCAGTTGCACTTTTCGCATCCCTTACCATAGCAGTTGGTGCAGAACCATTTTGATTGGGGTAAGCCCCTAACAAGCTTCTTGTAGCGTCCAGCAATGTAGAGGGGGTTAACCTGAACCCTCACTTCGCCGGTCATGGGGTTTATAAGCGCAACCACGTCTGGTTTTCTATATTCAACAGTTTTTTGGCTGTAAGCGGCTATTTTCTTGCCTAAAATTCGTCCAAATTCTAGCCTAATATTTTCGCCGTACTCCACGTTAAATCTAGCCTTAAACTCGTCCTCGCGTTCCTCAACCCCAACAGGCAGTTCTATGCCGACCAAAAAGTTGGCGTACTCGTATTCAGCTAACTTCTCAACAGCCCTTTTCGCTAGATCATCAACATTTTCGAAGCGGTTTTCACATAAAAAACATGCTTTCGCCATTTTCTGCCTAAAAGTGCGTTTTCCCATTTTTCGGAGGATTTCCGCGGCGTCCTCACGGAAGCCATTTGACGAAAGGATTTTTAGGATTCTTAAACCTTCACCTTTCTCAGCGCGGGCAAGTGCTTGGGCTTCCATTAGCAAAACGTTCTTTATGGCTCTGCCTCTTTCATCATTCTCCATTCCATACCCCAAAAAAGCGAATTGCCTACCCAAACAGTGGTCGCATAAGGGGTGCTTTTCAAGCATTTTTAGGGCTTTTTCCAGTATGCCCATAAAAACTCCTTTTAAGCACATCTTCGTTTGAGAAAGGGCTTAGCCCACATCAACGGACAGTCCCTTCCCAAAGAAGGGAAGCCTCTTCTTTCGCCTTAAGGTTTTCAACATTTTCCGCATGAGAACATACTGTTTCAAAAGCTCCTTCACATCTTTCTCACTTGTTCCAGAACCACGCGCCACACGTCTAATTCTTGAAGCGTTGAAGATTTTGGGGTTTTCCCGCTCAGCTGGAGTCATTGACTGAATTATGACCCGCCACTTTTCCAGCTTGTCCTCAGCCGTGTCGAGCACTTCTTCTGGTATGTTGTAAGACATGCCTGGCAACATCTTCAAGAGTTTGCGGAAGGGCCCCATGCCCTTCATGGCCTCAAACTGTTCATACATGTCCGTGAGCGTGAATTTGCCGCTTAAAATAGCCTTAGCCTTCTTTTCTGGAACCTTGATCTCTGCCTCGCGAACCTTCTCAATGAGGGTTTCCAAATCTCCCATGCCGAGGAGTCTGCCAACAAACCGGGACGGAACAAAGGGCTCAATATCCTCAACCTTTTCGCCAGTGCTTATGAACTTTATCGGTGCTCCAGTAGCCACAACAGCTGAAAGGGCGCCACCACCCCTGGCTGAACCATCAAGTTTTGTCACGAGTATTGAGCCTATGGATGTTGCCTCGTTGAAGGCCTTGGCTTGAACAAGGGCTTGTTGACCGATGGTTCCGTCGATTACCAGCATGACTTCGTCTGGCTTGATTTTCTCCTCGAGCATTTTCATCTCTTTGATGAGTTCGCGTTCTTCCTTGTGGCGCCCAGCTGTGTCAACTATGATTATGTCCTTGTCGCTGAACTGTTTTAAGCCTTCCAACGCTATTTTAACCGGGTCTTTCGCTTTTGGGTCGCCGTAAATTGGTACGTTTATTCTGTTGGCGAGTTGCTGAAGCTGTTCAAAGGCGCCTGGACGATATGTGTCAGCACATATCAGGGCGGGTTTTAAGCCCCTCTTCTGGAAGTATCTTGCAAGCTTAGCCGCAGCTGTGGTCTTCCCAGAACCTTGAATGCCAACAAGCATTAAAACCTTCCTTTTTCCAGGCTCAACCTTCAACAGAACCGGTTTTTCCCCCAGAAAACGTGTCAACTCTTCATAGACAACCTTGATCACGTGCTCGCGGCGTGAAATCCCCGGCGGAACTTTCTCCTTAAGGGCTCTGTCCTCTATTCGTTTAGAAATGTCCAAGACAAGCTGAACGTTCACGTCCGCTTGCAACAGTGCCCGCTGCACATCCCTAACGAGTTCTTTGACTGCAACCTCGTCGACAACGGCTGTTCTGAAAAGCTTCCTTAAAGCCTCGTGAAGGGAAGCGCCAAGCCTCTCTAAAGCCATGATGTTCTCCAGATTTAAGACCGCTTACAGACTTAAATACATTTAAACATTCACAGCAACTAACAAATAAAATATGCTATTGCTGCTCCAAACCTGGATATTTTGTGTCCAAAACCTCTATTATGGCTTGAACAGTCTTTTCGCCCAAACCTTTAACGGACAGCAGTTCCCTCTTTGAGGCTTGAAAAACGCGTCTAACACTTCCAAAACGCCTCAAAAGTTCTTCTGCCCTTTCTGGGCCAATCTTTGGTAGGCTTTGCACCGCGAGGAGTTGCCTCTGCCTCAGCGTGTAAGTTTTCGGCTTGTGTTTTACGGCTATTTTTCGCCTCTCCTCCTCTTGCAGTTTTTTGGCTAAAGCGCACAGAAACATGGCTGTGTGCTCCTCGTTGGGGGTGAAAACCACTGAAATGCCATGGTCAGCCATAACCTTTGAAAGTGCTCCCCAGAAAGCCTGCGGAGTGCGAACATATTTCACAGCGTTGACGAAATCTCCCTCTACGATGAGGCAGGCGTTCTCATAGGTTTTTGCAAGCCTTTCAGCTTGTTCGAAGAGTCTGCCGTCGAAAACTGAGCGGAAAAAGTCGTGAAGCTCTTTCCTTTCAACAGCGTAGTCTTCAGCCACCACATAGTCTGCTGGAGCCAAAGCCTTCTCCACAACCTCGCAGCCAAGCTCCTTCAAGTGGTCTTTTACATCCATGCTCTCCCGAACATCCGCAATGACTATTGGCTTAAACTCGTTCGCCATCGCCAGTGCACCTCAATCAAGTATTGGCTTGGGCTGAACTTAAACCTAACATTACTGGTAAAGGCTTAATTAGGCAAACTTCTTTTACCACAAAAGGATTTAGTGGACTTAGTGAAGCCTCAAAATGGAAGCAGCTTACATTTGCCGCCGATGCGGAAAAACCTATTCCACAGGTGGATATTTGAGGAGCCATTTCTATGGAAACTGTGGAACCCTTTTAATGAGAACATCCGCATACCGAGCAGCGATGGAGAAGAAAGCTGCGGAAAGCGAAGAAAACTTTGAAAGCCTTGTTAAGGAGTTCTTTCCATACCAGAGTTTCCGCCCCTTCCAGTTAAAAGCCATAAAATTCGCCTACCAAACAATCAGGGAAGGAAAAATTGGTTTGCTATGCTCCCCATGTGGCACTGGGAAATCCATCTCTGTTTTAACAGCCTTTTTCGCGGCTAGAGAGCAAAACCCTTCAATTGGAAGGCTCATAGCCCTAACTAGAACCAAAAATCAGCTGGAAATCTACTCAAGGGAGCTAAAAAACATAAAAGACCATTGTGGCGCAAGCTTTGCAGCATCAATTTTCAAGAGCAAGAAGGAGATGTGCCCCCATGCCTTCGAAGACCCTAAGCTTAGGGACATCGCCTACAGAGACTTCCTCTACTATTGTAAGGGATTGAAGGAAGGCTTGTTCGGTAAAACATGCGAATACTATGAAAGGACATATGACGGCTTGAAGCGGAGCTGGCAAGCCTACAATTTGGTGGGCAAGATAAAGAAGATTGGACCCCTACTGCCAGAAGAGGCTTATGAGATGTGCCGCGATGCGGGATTATGCCCATATGAAGTTACAAAGATTCTGACACGTTATGCGGATATTGTTATAGGCAATTACAATTACATTTTGGTGGACGCCATACGTGGCTCAATTTTGGGAAAGGCTGGAATCCGCACAAAGGCAATTAACTGCATCTTTGACGAGGCGCACAGCCTACCATACTATGCAAGCGGCATATTTTCAGAAGAGCTCTCATCAAGGTCTGTTAGAAGAGCATACAAAGAGGTAAGGAACTTTGAGATCGACGATTTAGGCTTTTTGGAAGCTCTATACAGTGTTGTGGTGAATTTTGGGAAGAGGGTTTATAAGAACTATGGGGTGGACGTAGAACACATAATTGATGGAGAAGCACTTATTAGGGCTTTAGCAGAGAAGCTTAAAGTTAGCTGCGAAAAACTGGGCAAAGTGCTTCAGGAACTTGCTGACAAGGGCGAGCAAATCCGCGTCGAAAGGAGCGAAATGGGAAAAAGCCCAATATCATATCTCTCGCGTTGTGTGGAATTTCTCTCCAACTGGATGGAATTGACTGGTTCAAGCTATGTGAGATATGTTAAAGTTGAAGTTGACAGAGACCGGAAAAAACGTGTGCGGCTTGGAATTAGATGCCTCGACCCTTCTTTGGCGGCTAGCATAATCAATGAGCTTCGCTCCACCATCCTTATGTCTGGCACCTTGTGGAACATGGACTACTATGTGGACGTTTTAGGGCTCGACAGAAAACGTTGCCAAAGCCTAGAACTCCCAAGCCCCTTCCCGCCCGAGAATAGGCTCATACTTGTGGATGAGGCGGTTACAACAAAGTTTGAGAAACGCAACGAAATCCAATATAAGCGAATAGCAGCCCACCTTACCCAAATAATCCAAAAGGTTGGCGGAAGAGTTGCCGTATACTTCCCATCATACGAGGTTATGCGGGAAATAGCCCAACTAGTCAAGCTGGAGCAGCCACTACTAGTGGAGGAGAAGAAAACAAGGATTTTAGATGTCCTCAATTTTTTGCAAGAGAATGGAAACTGTGTTGTTTTCGGCGTGGCAAGAGGGAAAATAAGTGAGGGCGTTGACATGACAATGGAGGGCAAAAGCCTACTATCTGCAGTCATAATTGTCGGTTTGCCTTTCCCCAAAAGGACGGAGCTCCAAGCAGCCTTATACAAGTATTTTAAAGAGAAGTTTGGGGATAAAGCTATCGAATATGCCAACAACATGCCATGCCTAAACGCCTTAGCCCAATCCGCTGGCAGACTCCTACGCAGCCCAGAAGATAGGGGCGTAATAGTAATCATGGATAGGCGCGCCGCTGGAAGATTCAAACGTAAGCTTCCGACAGAGTGGCAAAATGAGATGAAGGCCCATTTTCAAATAGAGAAAATTTTGACGAGAATAGAACAGTTCATGGCTAATAAACCCTAAAAACTGGCAAAGTTTTATCCGCAAGGTTTTTACAGCATGTCCAACAAAACACCTTGAGAGGGTTAAGTTTGAGTGAAGATGTTAAAATTATTGAGAGGAAGGAAATTCCAAAAGGGGCTGTTATGATTTTCGGCTTTCCAGACGTGGGGCTTGTCGGCGTTATAGCGGCTTCCCACTTAATCTTGGAGCTTGGTTTGGAGGAGGTTGCCTATGTAGATTCAAGGCTTCTGCCACCAGTAATAGTTTTGCATGAGGGGCTACCCCACTCACCCATAAGAATTTTCGGAAACCACCAAATTCTTTTGGCAGTCTCAGAAACAGCCCTAAGAGAGGATCTAATCTACCCAATAATGCACGCATTAATCGACTGGGGAAAAAACAAGGGAGCAAAAATGATGATTTCACTGAGCGGCATACCGGTTCAGGATAGGCAGGACCTTGACGAATTGAAGGTTTTCGCGGCTGCCTCAAGCCCGGAAATGCTGAAAATGGTTCAGGATAAAGGCTTGGAAGTTTTGAGGGAGGGCTACATGGTTGGTCCTCAGGCGGTTATGCTTCAATACTGCGCCACCCTGGGAGTGCCAGCCCTAACGCTTTTGGCACAATGCTTCTTCAACTATCCTGATCCAGAAGCTGCAGCCAAAGCACTAGAACATCTAGCGAACCTTACTGGTGTTAAGGTGGATGTTTCAAAGCTTCTGGAGAAAGGTGAGGAGATACGCCTAAAAGCAAGAGACATGATGAAAAGAACACAGCAAGAACTGGCGAAGATGCGGAAGACACAGGAATACGACATACCATTATACATTTCCTAGGAGGCTGATGAAAAATGTCAGAATACAGCCGAAGAAGACGCTCAATCTTTGACATAATAGACGAGTATTTTGAAAGCCTTGAGGCTTGGGCTGAAAGGGTCAGAGAAACAATAATGGAAAGACCAAGCTGGAACTGTAGAACATGCACAATGGAACCCCTACGAGATGTAATGGTGACAGCCGACGAAGTCATAGTGACCGTGGATCTGCCCTACGCTGAGCAAAACACCATAGAAGTTAAACCCGTCGGCAAAGACACCATTGAAATTTCGGCGAAGATGAGGCGAAAAATAAGCTTTGACGATTTTGGCATAACCCATCATAGGGGAGAATTCCAAAGATTCCACTGTCAGACAAGGATTCCAGTGCCAGTCTATATGGACCGTATGGAAATCCGCTTCAAGAGGGGCATATTGGAAATTCGACTGCCAAGAAAACACGAATACGAGATTCCAATAGAGTGAAGCCTCAGCTCTCCTCAGATGTCGTCACAATTCAGACGGCTCTTCTCGCATCATCGGCTTCAAATGAAGTAAAAGCGGAACAGCCAAATAAGCTTAATGAAAAACCTTAAAACGAAAAGGCAGTTAAAACCTTAGGTTCGGCTGGTGAATGTTGATTGACTGCTGAAAGGGCAATACAGTTCGCCATGTTCATCTTAATTCTCGTGGGCTTATGCGGGTTAAGCGCTTGGGCAAGCTACACCTACCTAAGCGGAAACGTAATTCTAGAGGTTGCGGCAATAGCCCTAAGCTGGGGCGTCATCCTCCTAATACTATACGTAGGCTTCAAAAAGCTTGACTGGGAATGGTGGCGATAAAGATATTTTTCACTTAAGCAAACAATCCCATAACAAGCTCATCGTGATATTTTCCGTCCTCGCCGAAATACGCATTCTTCATGACGCCTTCAATTTTAAACCCTAGTTTCTCGTATAAGTGGACGGCTCGCTTATTGTCTGCCACAACTCGTAATCCTATTCTATGCAAGCCCTCCATTTTCGCGAGTTCTATTAGCTTGGTAAGCATAGCAGTAGCCAATCCAACGTTCTGGAAGTCTTGATGAATATACGTTAATAAATCAGCTGTTCCCTTCCGCCTTGGGTGGGGATTCTTAAAAATTTGAGCATGCCAAACAATTTTATCGCCATGAAAGGCTACCATTGCTGTTATGTTCTGAAGATTCCTAAACTATCCCTCTTTTAATTTTTCTCTTGTGTAGGGCGGCATACCCCAACGTAGGGCATCATTCGAAAGAGGCTCATAAAATGCAACAAGTTTATCCTTATCCTCTGGCTTGAACAACCTTAATTGAATAATTCTCCCATCCTTCAACTTCACATCGAAGATTCTCAAAACAGTTCTACTCAGAATGGAAAAGTGCCGGCTACTTAGTCCTTACAATCTTAACTTTGCCAAGGATTTTCCAATACTCTATTTCAACGCCGGGAGCCAGCTTAGCCTTAAGCTCCTCTTCCTCTGGATATGGCGCATCCAGATACTCGTATGTTTCCAAATCCATAATCTGGACGTTTGTTGGTGTAACAGCGAAGATCTGTCCGCTCCTCTTTTCAATTATGGGAACTTCGGCTGTGGCATCCACTGGTTTAACAATGCTTCTCTTAACGCCGTCAAACACGCCTATGGCAACTATCCTCGCCTTCGCCGAGCCATGTTTTCCCGGCTTGGACTTTGTTATTTCAACTATTCGGCATGGTTCACCATCAACTATAACGTAGCCGCCTTCCCGAAGACTTCCAACATCAACAGGCTTGCTCACCCATTCACCAGCTTAACATTTCACCACAGCAATTTTAAACAATACCCATATATAAATTGAGTTTAAAGATTTCGCTGTCGAAGGGAATGAAATGTTCAAAAGTGTCGGCATAGTAGCCCGCTACGACAAGCGAAAAGCCATAAAACTCGCAGAAAACCTAGCAGCACATATAGGGAAAAAAGGTTTAGAAGTCTACATAGAAGAAACATTAAAGGGAAAAGTGAAAGTTGGAGGAGATTTCCGCCAACTAGAAGAGATGAGAACAGACCTAATAATAACGGTTGGTGGAGACGGAACAATATTAAGGACGTGTGTCGCAATTCCAAAACCTGAACCCCCAATCTTGGCAATAAACATGGGTGTTCGAGGCTTCCTAACAGAAGTCGCACCAAAAGAGGCTTACACAGCTATTGAAAGATGCCTTAAAGGCGACTACGTAACGGAAAAATGCTCAAAACTCGCCATAACAGCAGACAACACAAAAATTCCAGACGCATTAAACGAGGTTCTCATAACCGTGGATGAGCCAGTAAAATTACTATACGCCAGAGTTTCAAAAAACGGCGAGCATGTTTTAGACTGCCAAGCAGACGGGTTAATGGTGGCCACCCAAACAGGGTCAACGGGCTATTCGCTTTCAGCTGGAGGACCAGTCCTAGACCCGCACGTGGATGCCTTTGTTTTAACGCCCATATGCTCCCTAAGCGTTTTACGCTCACTAGTTTTCCCAAGTGACTCAAAAATCACCATAACAGTGTTGAGGCCGAAACGGATAATGGTTGTTGTTGATGGTGCGTATAAGCATGTTTTAGAGTCTAAAAACCCGTGCATAACGGTTACGCGTTCAAAAAATGAGACAACCTTCATCAGGTTTAGAGAGAACTTTTACAACCGTTTGAGAAGTAGGCTTATTTTTCGAGGATTTGGAGGAAAAGTCTAACGACAACTATGGGCAAAAGGGTTGTTGTCTTAGACACCTCGGCTTTTGTAGCTGGTTTTGACCCACTCTCAATAAGTGAAGAGCAATACACGGTTCCAATTGTTAGGGAGGAAGTAGCCGGAAGTGCCATAGCCCGCATAAGATTCAAAGTAGCCATTGAAAGCGGACGCCTAAAAATTCAGACACCCGCAAAAGCCTTCATCGACCGAGTTAAGACGGCCGCAAAAGCCGTTGGCGATGCTTTTTGGCTTTCCGAAACCGACATACAAGTTTTGGCTTTGGCATTACAATTAAAAATGCAAGGCTGTACGCCGCTGGTGGCTACAGACGATTATTCAATACAGAATGTTGCTCGGCATTTGGGCATCGAGTTTGCACCGCTAGCAACTTTTGGCATACGCTCGGTGCTGATGTGGGTTAGGTACTGTCCAGCATGCCACAAGAAATATCCAGCTGACTATAAGTCAAAGAGGTGCCAAGTCTGCGGCACAGAGCTTAAAAGGAAGCCCCTAAGAAAAACCTTACAAACGAAAAAAACTGGTTATGGTGAGGTATGATGAGCTATTTTGAAAGAAAAGTTGCATACTTCAAAAGTGCTGGAAGAGCGAACACAGACACGCTGTTAAAGATTGTTAAGGAATACGCTGAAAAGGAAGGCATAAAAGATATAGTTGTTGCGTCGACAACTGGGGAAACAGGAGCTAAAGCAACAAAAGTCTTTAAGGGCTTTAATGTTGTCGTTGTAACCCATCATGTTGGTTTCCAGAAACCCGGAGAAACCGAACTTAAAGAGGAGTTTAAACAAGAAATCTTGAACAATGGCGGCAAAATTTTCACGGGAACCCATGCACTTAGCAGTGTTGAGCGGGCTATCCGCAAGGATTTTGGAACCCTACAGCCCCTTGAGCTTATCGCAAATGTTCTTAGGCTTATGGGTGAAGGCGCAAAGGTATGTGTGGAAATTGTTCTAATGGCTGCTGATGCTGGACTAATCCCGGTGGACAGAGATGTCATAGCAATAGCTGGAACTGGCAGAGGTGCTGACACGGCGTTACGCATAAAACCAGCTAACAGTGCAAGATTCTTCGACCTAAAAATAAGGGAGGTTATTGTAAAACCGTCCGACTTCTAGACATCGTTGGATTCGCGTTTACTAAAGTAGATTATGTCGCGGTGCTCCACATAACCACATTTTCTGAAAAGCCTTTTGGAAGCCTCATTCCCATCCTCGATTAGGGCGCAGAAAATTCTGATACCATGTTTTCTAAGCACCCTTTCAGCCTCAGCGACCAAAGCACGTGCAACACCGCGACGCCTAAAGTCCGGGTCTACAGCCAATCGGTTAATCCAACCCTTCCGCCCATCAGAGCTTACAATAACTGCGCCGATCAGCCTTCCGTTTTCAAAAGCCCCTAAGAAGAATTCCGGATTAGCATCCATTTGCTTTGCTATGGCTTCTTTGCTGTCTCTGCCCTTTGGCTTGAAGGGCAATCCTGCCATGCGCCAAAGGTTGACAAGTTCTTTGTATTGGTCTATTGTTAGTTTTTGAATTTGCATAAACCGCTTTTAGCCTCTACTTCTCCTTCTCAACCTCTTTCACGACGTCCTCGATTATTTCCAGTCCAGCGTCCACGAGTTCCCTTGTGATGTTGAGGGGCGGCATAATTCGCAGGGTTGAGATTCCACAAGTGATGACGGCTACCCCACGTTTCCATGACCGCATCATAACCTCACTCGCCTTTTGGGGCGCCGGTTTCTTGCTGTCTTTGTCCTCCACAAACTCAACACCGATCATTAAGCCCTTGCCTCTAACGTCCCCAACTATCTCGCTTTTCTCCTTCAGTTCCTCAAGCCTTTTTAGGATGCGAGTTCCCTGCTTGATGGCGTTTTCCAACAGCCGCTCCTCTTTGATAACGTCTATAACGGCTATTGCTGCAACACATGAAAGGGGGTTTCCACCAAAAGTGCTTGCGTGGGAACCTCCAACCCAGTCCATTATTTTCGCCTTTGCAATGGTGGCGCCTAAGGGCAGTCCGGAGGCTAAAGCTTTGGCACTGCATATTATGTCTGGCTCAACATTCCAGTGTTCAATGGCAAACCATTTTCCAGTTCTCCCAATCCCAGACTGAACCTCGTCGTCTATCAGCAATATGCCATATTTGTCGGCAAGCTTCTTTAGACGTTGGAAATATTCAGGCGGTGGAACAACATATCCGCCCTCGCCTTGTATTGGCTCGAAAACAATTGCTGCGACATCTTCTGGTGGTGCATACTTTTGCAGAACAAACTCGTCTATGAAGTCAACACACCAGTAGTGGCATTCGGGGTAAGTCTGCTTAAAAGGGCAACGGTAACAGTATGGGTATGGAACATGGTTTACACCGGGCATTAATGGGAAGAAGTAACGCCTCTGCGTTGGTTTACTCGCTGTAAAAGACAGGGAGCCTATTGTCCGCCCATGAAAGGCGTTAATAAAAGCTATGAAGAGCTGTTTCCGCGTGTGCCACTTAGCCAGCTTAATCGCCGCTTCCATAGCCTCTGTCCCACTGTTGCCAAAGTAAACCTTCTTCTCAAAGTTTCCAGGCGTAATTTCTGTTAGCTTCTCGGCAAGCGCGATAACCTCGTTGTAATAGAAGTCCGTGTTTGAGTAGTGAAGGAAGCGGTCACACTGCTTTTTAATGGCTTCAATCACTTTTGGATGGTTATGCCCAACGTTTAAGCATGCCAGCCCAGAGTTAAAATCGATATACTCGTTTCCGTCAACGTCACGGACTATGCAACCCTTGCCAGACTCCACAACGAGAGGGTAGAAGCGCACGTAGGAAGGTGAAATAAACCTTTCATCTTTTTTTACAAGCTCCCTAGCTTTGGGTCCCGGTGGAGTTACAACAATTTTTGGATAATCAGCCATATGCCTCACCAAACGGGATTAACCATTTAGCTAAAAAATGTTATATATAACTATCTGTAAAATCCGCCAGAAAAGCACCATTTACAGTATAAAATAGTCAGCTAGCAATGGCGTACGATTTATGTGCTAAGTTCGCAGTGTTTTTACAAGCCTTTTATGGCTTTGCTACCGTTATTTCGATGGTTGAAACGTTGGTTTTTTGTCCCTCGCCGCGAGTGACTTCCTCTGTGCCTATCTTGATTTCCTTCAACTGCAAGTCTTTCATGAAAGCCCTTCTTAATAACTCAACAGTGTCGACGGCTCTGCTGATCGCCCGCCCCCTTGCCTTCACAACAATTTGCTGAGCGCCAGAATTGAAGAAGGTTAGGCATGCGACCACATAGTTCATTATTGGTTTCTTACCGATTAGCACAGTGTTCTCATTTACTTGTGCTGGTTTGGCGGCTTTTTCCTCTTTTGCAGCTTTCTTAGGCTTTTCCTCTGACATTTTCAACCTCCTTTTTGGCATCTAAACTCTGTGGCGGCAATTGTGTAATGGTATCATTATTATGTTGAAGTTCTTATATTTTTCCGTGCGGGGGGAATCAGACAAGCTCATTTGAGGCTAATTTTCGGTAGTATTCCCAGTCTTCGTCAACCCATTGTTGAATCTTTTCAATTTCAGCCTCTGTTAGGTGGCGGAATCTCTCTTGCATAGCCAAGTACTCCTTCACTGGTTTGCGTTTAGACTTGTCAACTAGTCGGTCGCTTGGGGGGTTAAGCCTAAACCTTCCATATTCAATCTCGTAAAGAGCCCATATACCAGTTTGAACAGCCAGCCGCCCAATCTCCACTGTTTTGCTGGTGTCGTAGCGCCAGCCCGTTGGGCATGGAGCCAAAACATGAATGTACTTAGTTCCCTTAATCTCTTTGGCTTTCCTCAACTTGTTTACAAAGTCCACCGGATATGAGGGGCATGCAGTGGCAACATAGGGTATTTTATGCGCCGCCATTATTAGGGGCATGTTTTTCTTCCGCTCCTTCTTACCTGTAGGTGTTGTGGTTGTCCATGCACCATAGGGCGTAGCACCACTGCGTTGAAGTCCCGTATTCCCATAAGCCTCATTGTCGTAGCATATGTAAATGAAGTTGGTTTCCCGTTCAGCGGCGCCAGATAGGGCTTGTATGCCTATGTCCACCGTGCCTCCATCGCCAGCCCACCCCACCACTGTTATGTCCTCTAAACCTCGAATTTTTAGTGCTGCCACTATGCCAGAACACGTTGCGCCAGTTGCCTCAAAAAGCATGTTCTGGAGGGGAACAGCAAAAGAAGTGTATGGATATGGTCCCTGAATAACGGTGGTGCAGCATGCCGGCACAACCATAATGACTTTGTTTCCAAGGGCTTTGAAGAGAAGGCGAAGGGCTATTGATGGACCGCATCCAGCACAAGCCGCGTGTCCCTTGAGCAGATACTCTTCTTTCGGAAACTCTTTAATTGTAACCATCATTTTCACTCCCTCAAATCAACCCACACAGTTTCTTTTTCAACCCTCCCCATTTCCATCCATTTCAACGATTTTTTGGCAATTCCCTCAATAGTTTTGAACGTCACGTCCCGCCCGCCTAAGCCGGCAATGAAGCCGGCAAGCAGTGGCTTATCTTCCATGTGGTAAAGCGAAGCCTTAATCTCCGATGCGAGGAAGCCCTCCATTCCGAAGGATATGTGGCGGTCTATTGTGGCGATAATTCCCGTATTTTCAGCAAGTTTTCTAACCTCTTCAACCGGGAATGGACGATAAACCCTAATCCTCGCAGCACCAACCTTCAAGCCTTCTCTCCTAAGGTTGTCAACGGCTATTTTGGCTTCGCACCCCATAGTTCCCATTGTGCAGATAATCAAGTCTGCATCATCGCATCGGTATTTGTCGATGAGACCGCCATATTGGAAACCAAAACGCCGACCATATTCCTTGTCGATTTCTGGTATTAGCCGCTTGGCGTTTTCCATAGCCTCCTGTATCATGTAGCGGAACTCCATGTACCACTCTGGTGAGACAATGTTGGCGTGGGAAAACGGATTGTTTACGTCTAAAATCCATCCAGTCTTATACGGAGGCAGAAAGGCATCAATCTCCTCTTGATCATAAATTTTTACAGGCATATACGTGTGGGATAGAATAAAGCCTTCTAGGCAGATCATAGCTGGCAGAAAAACCCGCTCATCCTCACATAATCTGTAGGCTTGTATAATAGTATCAAAAACCTCTTGGTTGTCAGCACAGTAAAACTGAATCCATCCAGTATCCCGCTGCGAAAGCGAATCACTGAAGTCTGGCCATATGTTCCAAGGTGCGCCCATGGCACGATTAACAACAGCCATAACTATTGGTAGGCGGGCGCCCGAAGCCCAGTGCAAAGCCTCATGCATCAAAGCCAAACCATGGGCTGAGGTTGCGGTAAAGGTTCTGACGCCGGCTGCTGCGGCACCTATGCAAGCGGCCATGGCACTGTGCTCGGATTCCACACGGATGTATTCGGCGTCCATCTCGCCGCTTTCAACAAACTCGGCAATTCTCTCCACAATGGTTGTTTGTGGGGTTATGGGGTATGCAGCCACTACCTTAACCCTTGCAGCCTTAGCGGCGTAGCCGGCGATATGATTTGCCGTGTCGATTACTATTTGCGCCATTACTCTTCCTCCCTCTGCATGGTTATCGCCTTAACCGGACACTCATTTGCACATATGCCGCACCCCTTACAATAGTCGTAGTCAATTTCTGGAGAGTCATCCTCACGTCTTGTTATGACCGCATCTGGACAGTAAACCCAGCAGAGCGTGCATTTTGTGCACTTTGAATAGTCTATTACAGGACGGAAGGTTCTCCAAGAACCGGTCTTTCCCATACTACCTAATGTTGGATAAGATATAGGAGTGAGGGGCATATCCCTACGCGATTTAGGAACAGTCATCCTTTCACCACCCTTTAATTAGGCGTTCGTAGGCAAGCTCAGCGGCACGGGCATTCTTTTCCCCAGCACTACCTCGCCAATTCTCCTTTATGGCTTTCAAGACGCTTTCCAAACGAACCTCGCCTGTGGCACCAGCGAAAGCTCCCAAAATTGAGGTGTTCACAACCGGTAAGCCTGCCACCCGAAGGTTTAGTTCAAGGGCAATGCCCGTTGCATCAACAGTGGCAACTCTCCAGCCCTTAAACCACAACTCTTCTGGCTTTTTAGTCGTGTTCACAACGATTATTCCATCTTTTTTGAGGCCTTCAGTGACATCTATTATTTTGTAGAGCTGTGAGTCTAAAACCACCACGTAATCTGGGTTGTAAACTTGGCTGTGAAGCAGAATGGGAGTGTCGCTTATTCTGGCGAAGGCTTTAACTGGGGCGCCTCTGCGTTCAGCCCCGAAATGTGGGAATGCTTGAACATGTTTGCCCTCAATGTGAGCCGCGAGAGCTAACAGTTGTGCAGCGGTTACAGCGCCTTGCCCTCCTCTACCATGAATCCTAATTTCCTTAAGCAAGCTTCCAACCCTTCTCGAGAATTGGAGGTTTGGGAGACTCCTCTTATTAGTGTTTGGCTAAAAATAGGGTAAAATCAACATCAAAATCAGCATTAAAATGAGGAATGTTGCACCAAACAAGGGAATAACTATTCTCTTTCCAATCTTAAGAGCATCGTCCGTTAACCTGCACAATTTCTCTAATGGTTTCCGTCCAATAACCCTCACTTGTGGAATAAGGGTACTCCGGTATCCAAACTTGGCCGGCTCCAAGCCAGCTAATGCGTTCTTCGCGGCTTCAACTATGTACCCTATCAACTTCTCATGGCTTATTACCTCGCCCACGGGGTGATATCCCCTTTCATTGAACGTTACAGCATTAACAGCGTGCGTATCCGTGGTGAAAACTTCACCGTCATCAAATCCCATGGACTTAAGCTTGTTCAAAATCTTTTCCCGTAAGCCGGAAACCATGTTGTTCCCATCAACAACCACGTAGGCAGTTTTCTGAGAACTCACCTCAATAGCTACCACGGTTATACCGCCCGGACCCATGCCATCCTTAAGGCTAAAATCCTTTGGAACAATATTGGCAGCGCCAATCTTAAATGGAGCAGAGCGCGAGGAGACCGCTTCTTTTAGGCAAGCAATAGCAACACGCTTCAAAGCATCTAATGCGGTTTGTGCATCCACAACGCCGTCTATACTGTTATGGGCGTTAATGGCGATGCAAGCCTTTAAACCCAGCTTTTCAGCCTCCCTACGGACGGTTTCACCCAATTCTTGCGGAAAGTCCTCAGTGGTTTTTGGAGCGAGAGAGAATGAGATTAAGGCTGTTTTCCCAAAAATTTGACAACAAGCAGTAGCCAATCCATCACTAACCTTAATGAAAGGGGTGGCTTTGGCCTCTTTCGCTTCAAAGTCCGCTGATTCAAGGGTGCCAACAATTATTTTTTGAAGCTGGCTTTGAGAAGTTACATCAAGCTCGTGGCCCAGCAATCCAAGCGGCACACATGCGGTGCCTCCAAATTTTTGTTCTAAAGCCCTTTTAAGCATAAAAGGCAGAAGGCTGCTTCCAACATTTTTGAAGGGGCCAGGATGCACCGATGGAACGACTATGAATGTTTTAGAATTTGAACCATCAAAGCGTACTATTGAAACTTCAATGTCTTGTTCCTCGCTTAATTTTTCAAGGAAAACTTCAAAGGGAGCATTTAGGTCTGCCACCCAATTCAGCAGAAAAGCCCTAAAAATGGGAATCGATTGCTCACCAACAGAGCGCTTCCCGACCCGATTTAAGGCTGAAATAAAGGAGAAACTTGAAGCAAAAGCAACAGCTAATGCAATAACTGAAAAACTCAAGATGGTCACAACATTAACTTTGTTTAGCCGCCACAGAGGCACAAATGGAACAAGCCACAAAAAAGGCGGAAGAACGGAGGCTAACAAAAAGCGCGGATAATCCAAAGAGAAAGTTGAGTATAAGGCGATGATACGAAATATCAGAACAGCGGCAAATCCCAAAAGACAAAGCCCAACTGCCCAAACGGGAAAACCGGTGAAAAAAGCCGCTACAAAGCCCATAATGATAAAGGGGAGCCAAAAAACCCAACAGAATAAGGATAGGGCAGCAGTTCTCCTTAAGTCGTAAATGGGATCCGCTCTTAATACAAACAGTGCCAAGGAATAGTTCACAAGCAATGTTAAGGAAAACGATGCAAAGCCCAATAGTAGCCCATAGACCAGTTCAAGGGGTGAAAGGGCGAAACTGAAAGCTAATAAGAAACCACAGGCCATACAGAACACGAACGAAAATAGGATAGTTCTTTTGTATGTTGGAAGCTTGAAAAGTAATGAATAGTGCCTAGCCGCTTTATCCAAGTACTGGTTGAAAGAGGCGTTGTTGGCCAAGGGAACCCGCTCAAAGAGTTTTGAAGAGGCTTAAGGCATATTAAAGTGTTGCATAAATCCTTCAAAAACTGCAAGGCTTGGAAAAGAGAACGTCCCTCATAGTTACACCTAATGTTATTTGGAAGAGCAAGTGTTTTATCCTCGAACCGCACTTTAAGTTTCTGCTGGTGCCATGCCGGAGCAAACTCTACCCCCAACAATATTTCACATGCTTGAGAAAAACCTAGGAAAAAGCGTCCGCGTTATTCTAGACCCTTCCTACGGTTTTGAAGGAGTTTTGGCGGCAGTAACCCGTGAACCAGCAGGTATATGGCTTTCAAACGCTGAAGCAATAGTTTTACGTGCAACTATTGCCCAACCTATTCCGCAAGTTGCAAGTAGAGAGGAACGCAGTGAAATATTCATTCACCTAAATTCGGTTCAGAGAATAGAGATTCTACATTCAACTTCTCGCCGCTAATGAAAGAATAAGCGCGCTAAAATGCATACAATTATTAGGGTTATGGCTGCAGCTATTAGAATCTCCGGTCTCACTTTAACGCCTTCTGTTTCCTCTTCAAAAAACCTCAGCAATCCAGCGCTTGCGGCTGGCATGGGCGCTGACTCGCTTTTCTTCTTTTTCTTACTCATCGTGAAGCTTTCTCCACTTACTTTTGCATTTTAACATGCGGGCTTCTCCATTATTAACCTTGCGTCGCTGTTCAAAACAGTTTTATTTTGGTAAGGATGATAATCGAGCGAGGTATGTTAATGCCAACTCCACGGGAAGAATATCAGTTTGTGTTGGACGCTTTGCAGAAGCATCACACGTGGTTTCGGGAATGTATACCCCTAATAGCAAGTGAAAACATTCCAAGCCCAGCGGTGCGCGAAGCACTAACAACAGATTTTGGAAACAGATACGCCGAAGGCTGGCCTGGAGAAAGGGTTTATGCTGGATGCCGCTTCATAGACCAAGTTGAGTTTAAGTGCATTGAGCTTATGAAGAGGCTTTTTGACGCGGAGTTTGTGGATGTAAGGCCCATTTCCGGAGTTGTGGCAAACCTTGTTGTTTACACGGCTTTCACCGAGCCGGGCGACGTGATGATGGCCTTGTCCATACCGTGCGGCGGACATATTACAATGGGCAAGAAGGAGCTTGGAGGTACGGCTGGGACTGTTCATGGTTTGGTGGTTGAGTACTTGCCTTTAGACTATAAGGAGTTAAACATTGATGTGGATAAGGCGAAGCAGCGGATAGAGAAGCTTGCAGCAGAGGGCAAGCCCCCAAAACTGGTGATGTTTGGGGCTAGCGTCTTCCCGTTTCCCCATCCGGTTAAGGAACTAGCAGACACGATACATGCTGTAGGCGGAACTGTTGGTTATGATGCCGCCCATGTTGCTGGGCTAATTGCTGGGAAATGCTTCCAAGACCCGCTTAGGGAGGGCGCAGACGTTGTAAGCCTAAGCACCCACAAAACTTTTTTCGGACCCCAGCACGGTGGAGTCTTGTCATGGGAGAAATACGCCGAAAAGATAAAGCGAGCCACTTTCCCCGGAATGGTGAGCAACCACCACTTGCACGCAGTGGCTGGTGTGGCAATAGCGGCTGCAGAGCTTCTTGAGTTTGGAAGGGAGTACGCACGCCAAGTTATTAGAAACGCGAAGGCTTTAGCCCAAGCCTTGTATGAGAGAGGCTTCAATGTTTTAGCCGAACATAAAGGGTTCACTGAATCCCACGTAATCCTAATTGACATAACAAAGTATGGCGATGGAGGAACAATAGAGGAGACTTTGGAAAAGGCGAACATAATAATTAACAGGAATCTTTTGCCATGGGACATTAAGGAGGGACGTCACTTCCAGCATCCAGGTGGCATAAGACTGGGAGTATCGGAAGTTACTAGGCTTGGTATGCGGGAGTCAGAGATGGTGGAAATAGCAGAATTCATAAAACGCGTAGTGATAGATAAGGAACCACCGGAAAAAGTGGCGGCGGACGTGGCAGAATTCAGAAAAGACTACCAGAAGGTGCACTACTGCTTTGAGAACGCAACAGAAGCCTACCAGTACATAAAAATCCGATAGGCTTATCGATGGAAGAACAGCTAACAGTCTGGACTATTGGACATAGCAATCGCTCCATAAACACCTTCATGGAACTGCTAAAGGAACATGAAATACAGGTTTTGGCGGATATCCGCCATTTCCCAACATCAAAAATTGAACACTTCAAAAGAGAGCAGATGGAGAAGTGGCTGCCAGAAAATGGAATAGAATACGTATGGCTTGGAAAAGAGTTGGGAGGCTACCGGAAAGGCGGATACCAGAGGCATATGCGAACAAAACTTTTCAGAGAAGGCATAAAGAGGCTTCTCGAAATCGCCTCTCAAAAGAGAACATGCCTAATGTGCATGGAACAAAACCCAAAATATTGCCATAGACAGTTTATAGCCGCCTACTTGGAAAGGAAAGGCGTGAAAGTTATTCACATAACGGCGAAAGGGCAGAAAGCCTTACTTAACTTTAAAAGCTAAAAGCAACACAAGCCTAATTGGCTGGTGCATGCGAAAATGCATATACACGAGTTTCAGGAGATGATGCGTACCCTATACTTCTACAGAGACTCACAGCGTGGTGTTGAAAAGACTTTTGAATGGCTTGTAGAAGAAGTGGCAGAGCTTGGCGAAGCCCTAAAAACAGATGATAAAAAGGCCTTGGAAAACGAGTTTGCAGACGTCATCGCTTGGTTGGCTTCGCTGGCAAACACAACTGATGTAGACTTGGAAAGGGCTGCCCTCGGCAAATATAATGGAAAATGTCCAAAATGTAGGCACTCGCCATGCCAATGCACCTTTTAGAGGGCTAGCCTAAACGCTTTTGCCCAAGCCCAGTTAAAGCCCAAACAGATGGGCGTTTGCTCCCCCTCTTCACGATTCCTCTGGATTCCATAAGTTTCAGGTGATGCACAACCACGTTGTAGGGCAAGCCGGTCTCTTTTGCAACAGTTTTTGCATCAGCGGAAGACCTTTCCAGAAAATTTAGTATGAGGGTTCGCGCCTTCAACCCAAGCTTAACGTTTCTAAAGTCAGTCAAGTAAGCGTTGGGATGATACACTACACGGGGCATAACCACATCAAAAAGCATTTTGCAATGAAGGAGTAGAAAAGGTTTCACTCTAAGCGAAGTCTATTAGGCTAATTTGCTTTGGTTTTTTACCCTCAAAAAGTGAGTTAATCTCCTCCCGTACAAGCATAATCCTTTGGCTATAATAGCGAGGCAAATCATACTTCCTAATTATGTGCTCAGCAGCCTCAAGATACTTCTCTATACCGCCCCGATAAACTGTTAAGGTTAATTCTCCACCGCATATTGGACACTTACCCCGCAGTGGCAAACGGCGGAAACGCTTATTGCAAGCTTTACAACGGAAGCCCTGCGTCGAGAAAGCCCGAAGATTTCCGGAGATGTCACGGATAAAATGCTTCACCAAGACCTTTAGGGCAACTTTTCTGGCATCTACAGCCTCAATTTTCTCTGCAAGAGACAATTGCCCATTAAGCTTTTCCACCATGGTTTTGAAGCGTTTGTAGGCGCTTTCCTCATTCCCCATATTAATATTTGAAACGGGAACTGTGAAGCGGAAGCCCTCAAACTGTGCTTCTGTTCCAAGGCGATATTCAACAAGGTCGATTAGTTGGCTTAAGTGCTTCGCCTCTGCCTGCTCCAAGGTTTTTTGGTAAAACTCTAATGGATAGGTATCAGCCACATCAAAGTCGTGGGCTTGCCTTTGCACCTCTCTCGGATTAACTATGGGGATTAATAGAAGAGGCGCGTCCATTATGCCGCCAATTTGGGCTGGTAGGAAAACTCTTGAGAAGTTTAGAAGAGTATCTAGTGCAAGCATCAGGGCGTCCTCGTCGCCGTCACAGTCTCTGCGCTTGGCAGAGTGCCAAATTGGATGGGCATAGCAAACATTCAAACTTGTAAAGCCAATTATCCGCCCGAGAATGCCAACAGACGTGTGGGGCGCCAAGCCGATGATCAAGTGCCCAACAAGGTCTTCGACTCGCTTAACGTTGTAATATGGTGGCAGTCCGTAAACCTTCACTAAAAGTTCATCAACAAAATTTGCCACGCGCACAAAGTATTCTGCACACTTACTCGGGATAATAACGTCTTGGATTTTCAGTTCGCATATTTGGTCCGAGCTTGTTAGAGAATTGCCATAAGCATCAGTTGTGTAACCAAGCTGGACAAGTTTTTCGACTGAAACTCCGATTTCAGATGGTTTGAAATGGGTTAATGGAGCGTTTGTTGCATCAAAGCGAATTGTGCCATCCTTATAAACGGACAAGTCATATTTTACCCGCAAAACACCTTTCTCAAGAATCTCTGGAGTCTTAGTCTCATTCGTTAGACCTTTAACGCCCTTGAAAACCTTCAGACCCGAAACTCCCAGGCGGGCACACGCCTCATCAAGCAACTCTTTAATGTTAATTTCTTGCCGCATATAGGAAACAGCGGAAACCTTACAAACTGGGCAATCACCACCACCGTTAAGGGTTCTCCCACATCTTGGACAAACATACTCCAGAACAGTCTTAGAACCACATACCGGACACTTAATTCCAAGGGCATCTACCTTACATGACGGACATTTCCGCTTAACAACTTCCACTTTAACCCTTTCGCGCCTAGCAGCCTCCAAAAGATCCCTTTGAGAACCACCAGCCAAACCCACAGGGAACAAAACATGCACTAGGGGCTTCATTTCCCGTCTCTTGGCTTTCTCTGGACGCCCCATCCTCGCGCCGACAAAAGTTGACGCTTTATCCTTAATAACCACACCACAAAGCTCCTTAACAGCCTCCAAAATATCTACGCTTTGACGGAAATCGATGTTTGAGTTTTTGATGCCAAGACAGAAGGCGAAGGCACACGCGTCATCTCCCTCGATATTTATTTTGCCATCTGAGACCTTATGGGGTAGGCATATAGCCTCCAACGCCCTCTTAACACGCTCATCCATCATGCCAACTACGCGTTTGACGAAGCCCTCATTGTCATATTCCATTTCAGCCGTATTCAACCATTCCCTAAGAAGCTTAAGCTCCTCAACAGAGCCTAAACTAGACCAGAAAAATATGAAAGCCGGATGAAGCGGAACACCAACATTTAACGAAAGGGCTATGGCTTCTTTGCATGTAGGCTTATTCACAAACGGATTTTCCAGAAAACTTCTAAGCTTCTCGATGGATATCCCAGTAGCGGTTGCCACCTTCTCAAAGTCTCCTCCAAACTTCTCAGCGATGGCTTTCCTTAAATCTTCAACCCACCACTCTTCCACGTAACCGGCGGGAACAAGTCTCTTACCTTGATAGAGGAAATCTCCAAAGCTTACAAGAATGTCGCCCAAGAATAGGATTTTCTCAATTCTATCCTTAACACCTCTGAAGTTTTCCATAGTGACACGAACAACCGAGCCATCCCTCAATTTCACTATCGGCGGCTCTATGGTGTCAACTGGCACGGCAATGCCGCCCTTCCCAGGAAGTTCCAAGCGAAGTTGGGTGCCCACCGCAATGAAGCCTTGAAGGACGAGCATTGTGGCTGGATGGATGCCAATGGCTGTCAACCCCGTGTTTCTAGCCCTTCCATAGCGTAGGCGAAAACCACCACGCCTAGCTGGAAAAGAAAATATGGGGCGCCCAGCGACAATGTCGTCCATGAAGCCGGCAGACTTCTTTTCCGACATCTTCCTAATTTCCTTAAGCCAATCCCAACCTTGAATGCCCAGTTTTTCCACAATAGCCCAAACCTTCGAAGCCCGCCCAACAATTCCATCGTTAACCACACGTAGAGCCCCGCCCCTAACTCTATTAGTTTCGATGCGTGGCAGATTCCGATAAGAGGAAACCTCCACGGGGTCGGATTCTGTGCCAGTAACCTCCACGG
>JBMFMB010000010.1:0-52690 GCA_049970895.1 Bathyarchaeia archaeon
CTGGCTAAAATTGATTCTTTCCTTCGGATTTTTTATTAAAACCACCTTATCCTTGTATATTTGTCTAGCTGTTTCATCTTTCTCCGTCCAGTTGCATAGCCAGTCCTCATAGGAAGGCGTGTGATGGTCAAAATGGTAGTGGCTAACGGTCACCAAATCGGCTTTTTCAGCCGACTCAGCTATCCTTCTCCTCGATTCAATTATAGCCTTATACTCCAGTGGATGGGGAGGCAAACCGTAACGGTTTGGGCAGAGGGAAACCCCGGCATCCAATAAAACCCTAACATCTCTTGTCTCTACATATGTGCACATGGAACGAACGCCCAAACTTTCAGCGGCAAGAGGCACAACTTTAATGTGCTTAAGCATAGCTCTTCAACAGCCGAACAAGGCTTCAGCTATAACTTTTTATTCAAGTCAAGCATTTTAGTTTTGCATGGTGGGCGATGACGACTCTGGCCCCACTGAAGCATGATTGGGATCTTGAGTGCGCGAGCCCGCCCTTAAATTCTGGCAAACCGCAATGGCAAATGTGAAATCTTAGTAAGCAAACATTTTCTCGGTGTTTAAAATTGACTAGGCTGTACGAGAAGACAGCTCCAATCCCGCCAGAAGAGTATGTGAGGGTTGACCATGAATCTCTGAAAAGCTATGTTGCCACAGTTTTAGCCTCCTACAATGTGCCTAAAGAGGATGCACAAATAGTTGCTGATGTACTTGTGACCGCCGACCTTATGGGCATTGAAAGCCACGGGGTTCAAAGGCTTAGAAGATACACCACGGGCATTCAAGTGGGCTCTGTAAATCCCAAGCCTAACATCAAGGTTGTGAGCGAGTCAGCTTCAACGGCGTTAATTGATGGAGACTCTGGGCTTGGCCAAGTTGTCGCCCACGAGGCCATGGAAATCGCTGTCAAGAAAGCCGGCGAAGTTGGCGTTTCAGCTGTAGGTGTTAGAAACAGCCATCATTTCGGCATAGCCGGGTATTATGCGCTTCAGGCTGTTAGACGTGGCATGATAGGCATTGTGATGACCAATTCAGAAGCTTTAGTGGCTTACACGCACACCATTGGCAGAAATATTGGTACAAACCCAATAGCAGTAGGCTTTCCAACTAGAAAGCCGCCGCCGGTACTATTTGATGCAGCCACAAGCGTTGTGCCAATAGGAAAGATAGAAGTCTACGCCAAAGAGGGAAAGAAGATACCATTGGGATGGGCCATTTCCCCTGAAGGCAAACTTTTAGACAATCCAATGGAAGTTTTAGCCAAGAAATGTGCTCTGCTTCCGGTGGGCGGGCTTGGCGAAGACTTCGGTGGACACAAGGGAGCCGGCTTGGCACTTGTTATAGATTTGTTGTGCGGCGTTTTGACGGGAGCCAATTATGGCAAAAATGTAAAGCACACAACGGAAAAGGACCATGCCAACGTTGGACACTTCATGATAGCCATAGACATAAACAAGCTAACACCAATAGAAACTTTCCTAGAAAGAATAGAAGAATACAAGAATTACTTGAAAAACTTAACAAAAATATCGGAAAATACCGAGGTTTGGATACCCGGAGAAAAGGCATGGCTAACCATGGAAACAAGGAAGAAGATAGGGATACCCATCCATAAAAATATTTTAAAGGAAATAAGAGAGGAAGCCGCGAAAGTAGGCTTGGAATTTAACGTTAAAGTTGTGAAGGAGACAGCCTAACACTGCGGCTCTATTGGAAGTCTTCTGGTTTCTCCCAGAGTTCCAACATTCCCTTTTTAAGCTCTCTGCGTTTTCTATGGAGGAATTTGTATACTGTTGCGTGTTGCCGCCCCTCAATGAGCATTTGGATAGCTTCCCTTGCCACTTGAGTTTGCTCAATTTTTCCAATGATGCTTACAGTATGTCCGTAAACGGCTATGTTGGTGTCCGTTAGCTCCTCAATCATTCTTCTTGTTTTGCCGTCCATTCCAATTATTCGACCCTTCACACGCCTTATGTCCGATTCCGACCTTCCAAAAATTATTCGAAGGTCTATTATGTCCAAGACGGCCTCTTCGTCATGAATCAACCTAAAAGCACGTTCTGGCGAGAAGCCCCTGCCTATGGCTGTTACAACGTCTTTCGCCCTTAAAAGGACGGATGGATCTTCAGCGTTTTCAACCAATGTAATTGTTACGCCACCCGTGTCACTTTCTACTTGAAGCTCAACTGAGAGCATCTTCTCAATAGCCCTTTTAGTCTCCCCTTTAGGGCCTATTAGCACGCCGACACGTTCCTTTGGAATTCTTACGAAGGTGCTAGGCTGAATCAACTTCGGTTACCACCTTATAAAACTCGTTTGGCGAAAGAACTTCAACGCCTAAACGGCTGAAAAACCTGTTGATGTTGGCTATGTCCCTATTTAGGAGGAAGTCAGCCATTGGATGGGATAATGGAACAGCCTGCGACATGTCAAAGAACACTGGTCGTCCCCTCCAGATCATAATGTTGTATTCGCTTAAGTCCCCGTGCACAAGCTCAGCCTTCTGGTAGAGGCGCTTCAAATAGGTTATGATCATTTTGTAGACTTTGTCCGGGTTTTCAGGAGGCTGCTCCTTCATTGACGGCGCACTCACGCCATTTTTCCCGATAAATTCCATTATGAGCACGTTGTTCCTAACGGCTATGGGTTTTGGCACTCTAACCTTTGCGGCTATCGCCTGTTCAAGATTTTTAAATTCCTTCTGAGCCCATGCAAAGATTAATGAGCGTGTGTCGCGCTTTACATTTTTAAACCTTGGGTCTCCCTCTATGTATTTCAGCATTCCCTTTCTAAACTCTGCGGAAACTGTTAGGTAGATTTTTATTGCCAACTCATTTCCAGCCTTGTCCTTGCCCCAATAAACGCGGGACTCTTTTCCAGCCTTCACAACGCCGTAGATTCTGTCTATGACGCCGCTGTTCATGAAGTCGTATATGACCATGAGGGTTGAGCGGTCGAAAACCTCCTCTAAAACTTCGTATTCCTCGCTTCTTTTCTCCTTCATCAACTGTTCAATTTCGTATTCTTTCTCCTCTTCATGGAGCTTTTTCTCAACGCGTTCTCGAAAAGCCAATTTTATAACCAGCATCCTAAATTGTTAAGTAGCCATTTTTGCGGAGCCACTCCGCTTGTGCATGCGTGTAACGCCAAATTACGTCTCCGCGGGTGTTGGACTGGAAATCCCATGGGGAAACTAAGACGACGTCTCCCTCGCGGATCCAAACACGCCTTTTCATCTTACCTCTTATACGGCATAATCGCTCATTCCCATCTTGGCACTTAACCAAGACTCGGTCAAAACCGAGAAGCTTAACGGCTACGCCTAAAACATCAGTTCCAGACGGGAGTACCATCTCGCTCAATTCTTCTTCGCTTATTACCTTCTTCTTTCCCAACCAAGCACCTCAAGGCATCCAACATTAACATTTTCGTTATAAAGAGACATGCTTCTCCCTTAAAAGCATGTATGCTTAACAAAAGCCAAGAAACTCTAAAGCTTCACTATTTGGGCGTGCGGAACACCCTCTATGTTTAGAATAGCCTCCGGATGGACATAGCCCTTTTCAACAGCCTTTTTCACGACGTTTTTCCCAACCATATTTACAATTGTTGAGTTTTCTATCATGGCTATGGCTTCTTCAAGCTCCACCTCCACGCCTTTATAGAATTCTTCCGTTACATGGAAGACGATTTTTCCCTCACGCAATGTTTTTCCAAGAATTTCGGCGTCGCAAATGGACAACAATACATTGTTGCCGATTTTCCGGATTTTCATGTAGCACTTCAACTTTCAAACACTCTTATAAGTGCCTAACAGAGGATTTTGCGCCGCAAGCCTCACATACGAGGAAGGAAAGGCGTTTCTCCTTAACAATTTTTGTGTCTGGGCGTTTGCATACTGGGCATATAACGAAGGTTTCCATATATCGCTGGAGAAGCCTCTCAATGGTTTCCCTTGGGAACTTGCCTTGAAAAATAACCCTTGACTCTTGCATTATTGCTGCGGTTGCCAACTCCCCTGTTAGAAACTTTAAGATGTGCTGAGGGTCGCGGTTCAGTATTTCGGCAATTTCCTTAAAATTGTGGATTATTGTGCGCATGCCCACAACCGTGTAGTGGAGGTTTGGAATTTCCAGTCTCTCCCGTTTTGAAGTGATTTCCGGAAGCTGGGATCGCGCCCTTTTTAGCAATGCTTCATAGTCATATTTCATTGGCTGGTGCTCCAAAAAGCATAATGGAATCATTCTATTTAAAACTTAATACGCCAAAACAAGAAACGTGATGGACGAGGGAAAATGTTTGGGCTACATCTACCTTTATACCGGAACTGGTGGCGGTAAAACGACAAACGCTTTAGGGTTGGCGTTGCGTTCTGTTGGACACAAGCGCAAGGTGGTCATAATACAGTTTCTAAAATGGTGGAAAAACACTGGTGAATACAAAGTTAGAAAGATGCTTGCACCATATTATGAGATTTACCAGTTCGGTCGTAGAGGATGGCATGGGCTTAACAACCTAAGCGAAGAAGACAAGAAACTAGCAAAAAAAGCATTAAAGTTTGCAGAGAAAATTGTTAAGGAGAAAAAGCCCCACCTACTCGTTCTGGACGAGATCAATTTGGCTTTACACTGCAAACTTCTAGACATAAAAGAAGTTTTAGAATTTTTAGACAAAATTCCAAAAAGAACAGATGTTGTTCTGACAGGACGGTATGCGCCAAAAGAATTGATTGGCAGAGCTGATTTCGTAAACGAGATTGTCGACGTCAAGCATCCAGAAGAAATGGTTACAACGAAGGGTATACAGTATTAAACTTTGTGCGGAACGCTTTGCAAAAACCAATTGAAAAGCTTAAAGGCTCCTCAACATTTAGTGTTTAATTCTCAACGGTGGAGGATGCTTGAAAAGGAAAGGTCACCCATACATCCCGAACTCTAATCCAGAAATTAAGCAAGAGCTGATGAGGGAGATAGGCGTAAAAAGCATCAAGGAACTTTATGCTGACGTCCCAGAGAAGTACCTTCTGAAAAAACCGCTGAATCTCCCAGAAGCTATGTCAGAGTTTGAGGTTAAAAGGCATGTTGAAGCCTTGTTGTCAAAGAACAAGACATGCGAGGACCTGCCCATTTTTCTTGGTGCCGGATGTTGGCCCCATTATGTACCAGCCGCTGTAAGGGAGGTTGTCCAAAGAAGCGAGTTCCTAACCTCTTACACACCTTATCAACCTGAAATTTCGCAAGGCATGCTCCAAACACTCTTCGAATATCAGAGCATGATTTGCGAGTTAACAGCCATGGATGTTGCCAACTGCTCCATGTACGATTGGGCTTCAGCCTTAGGCGAGGCGGCACGCATGGCTTCGAGGGTGACTAGGCGAAACGAAATATTGATTCCAAGGATTATACATCCAGAGCGGAAGGTAACCCTCAAAACCTATACTGAACCAGCCAACATAAGCATAAAAGAGGTAGCCTACAACCCAGAAACTGGGCAAATAGACTTAAGCGATTTAGAAAGCAAAATTTCCAATAAAACAGCCGCCGTTTACATAGAAAACCCATCTTATCTAGGCTTTGTTGAAGAACACGTTGACGAAATAAGCAGTTTAGCCCACAAGCACGGCGCCCTATTCATAGTTGGCGTTGACCCAACATCCCTTGGAATTTTAAAACCTCCGGGCGAGTATGGCGCAGACATCGTGGTTGGTGAGGCCCAACCCCTTGGAAATCCCATGAATTTTGGCGGCCCTCTCCTAGGCATTTTTGCATGTCGCGACGACTTGAACCTAATTAGGCAGATGCCGGGGCGCATCATAGGCTTAACAACAACTACTAATGGAGGCAGGCAAGGTTTCTGTATGGTTCTGCAAACTCGCGAGCAGCACATAAGGAGGGAAAAGGCCACCTCAAACATATGTTCTAACGAGGCATTGTGTGCTGTGGCCTCAGCTGTTTACATGGCTTTGCTGGGGCCTCAGGGATTGCGGGAGCTGGGCGAAACAATAATGTATAAGGCTAATTATGCTATGCGCTTGCTTTCAAAGATTAAAGGCGTGAATACACCAGTTTTTAAATCCGTGCATTTTAAGGAGTTCACTGTAAACTTTGACAGTGCAGGCTTAAGCGCTAAAGAGGTTAATGAAAAGCTTCTTAAAATGGGGGTTCATGGAGGCAAGGACGTTTCAAGGGAGTTTCCAGAACTGGGGCAAACGGCTCTCTACTGTGTGACTGAAATCCATTCTAAGGAGGATATTGAGCTTCTCGCAAAATTGCTTGAAAGAATTGTCAAGGATAGGTGAAAAGTGGATGTTTAGGCAAGCTCAATGGAACGAACCATTAATATTTAATCTTGGAAAAGCCGGAAGGGTAGGCCATGTTTTACCAAACGTTGAGGAGGATGTTAAAAAGGCTGTTGGCGACTTGTACGAGTTAATTCCAGAAAACCTGCGGAGGAAAAATGCGCCTAGGCTTCCTGAACTTTCAGAGCCTGAGGTTGTCCGCCATTTTATTCGGCTTTCGGAAATGAATTATGGTGTTGATTCAGGGCTTTATCCCCTTGGAAGTTGCACAATGAAGTACAACCCAAAAATAAACGAGTTTTTAGCTGGTTTGCCAAAATTGAGTATGCTTCATCCATACCAAGACGAAAGCACTGTGCAGGGCATTTTAGAAATCCTTTATAGGCTTGAGCGTTGGCTCGCCGAAATAACGGGAACAGCCGAAGTCTGCTTACAACCAGCTGCTGGCGCCCATGGAGAATTTTTAGGCGTATGCATTATGCGCGCTTACCACAAGCTGAAGGGTGAACTTGAAAAACGGAAAGACGTGCTTGTTCCGGATTCAGCCCATGGGACCAATCCAGCAAGTGCGGCTATGGCTGGCTTCAATGTTGTTGTAATTCCTTCTGATGAAGAGGGCTATGTGGACTTGGAAGCTTTGAAGGCGGCTGTTTCTGATAGAACTGCTGGTTTGATGCTTACAAATCCAAACACGTTGGGGATATTTGAAAAGAATATTGAGGAGATAGCCAAAATAGTCCATGAGGCTGGCGGGCTCCTTTATTACGATGGGGCAAACCTAAACCCAATACTTTGTAAGGTTAGACCGGGCGATATGGGCTTCGACATAGTTCACATAAACATTCACAAGACCTTTGGTACACCCCACGGTGGTGGGGGCCCGGGTGCTGGACCAGTGGGCGTTGCCGAAGAATTAGTCAAGTTCCTGCCCGTTCCAAGAATTGTATTTGATGGTGAACACTACCGTCTAGATTATGATAGGCCCCATAGTATTGGTAAGATTCGATGCTTTTATGGTAATGTTGCTGTTTTGTTGAAGGCCTACGCTTACATCTTAAGCCTTGGACAAGAAGGGTTAAGGGAGGTTGCCGAAGTTTCTGTTTTAAATGCGAACTATGTTACGCGGAAGCTTCTGGAGATTGAAGGCTTAGCGCTTCCATATAGCAGCGGGAAACACCGAAAACATGAGTGTGTTTTCAGTGCCAAGCCGTTGAAGAACAAGACTGGAGTTTCAGCCTTAAACATTGCAAAACGCCTATTAGATCATGGACTGCATGCACCAACAATCTATTTCCCATTGATTGTTGAGGAAGCATTAATGATTGAGCCTACAGAAACGGCTGAAAAGGAGGAGTTGGACCGTTTCATAGAGGCTATGCGGGAAATCTGCAGAGAAGCCCATGAAAACCCTGAAAAAGTCTTGAAGGCGCCATATAACACTGCTGTTCAAAGGCTTGATGAGGTTAGGGCTTCGCATCCTCAGACAACGGCTTTAAGCTGGCGGATGTATCAGAAAAAGTTGGTTTCCAAGAACCCATAACCTTTTATATTGTGCCTTCGCTTTATTTCCGAGAAAATTTGGATGTGTTGGATTTGAACGAGCTGGAAAATAAAGTGTATGAGGCTGTTGGAAAAGTTGTCGACCCAGAGACTGGAATGACATTTGCGGAGATGCATATGATTAAAAGCGTAAAGGAAGAGGAGCCCGGAGTTGTCAAAGTCGAGTTTATTCCCTCAAGCCCCTTCTGTCCAATAGCCTTTAAACTAGCCATGGACATTAAACGAGAAGCCTTAAAAGTTCCAGGCGTCAAAAAAGCGCTGGTTTATTGCCGCGGACATACGATGGAGCAGCAGATTAACGAGGCGACAAACAAGGAATAATAGGGCGAAAATTCCTTCACTCTTTTTACCCAGTGAGTGTTAGAGTTATGCGTGTTAAGGGCGAGCATGAAATATACTGTTGTGGCGCCCGTGTCCGCATTTCTGAGAAGGGCGTAGAAGTTTTAAGCGAACCGCTAATTGAGTACTGCCCCCTTCATGAGGCTCTTTATGGCACTAAAAAGATTGACGTGGAGGCTGTGCGGAAAAGCGTTGAAATGAAGATTAATGGCTTCGGTTTTTGTTGTGGAAACCGTGCTTTCAGCGATGAGCCTATTGTTGCTTATGGGGCTTCCGAAATGATGAGCGTTTGGCTTGAGAAGAGGCTTATTGACAGTGCAGTTGTTGTCTGCGAAGGCGCTGGCACAGTCATAACTTCTAATGGGAGGCTTGTGCAAGCCATTGGTGCTCGCCTAACTGGAATAGTGAGGACTTCGCCGATACCGGAGATAATCCAAAAAATTATGGGTGGAGGCGGATTTGTTCTAGACGAGAAAAGTGCTGTCATTGATCAGGTTGGCGGGGTTAGGAAGGCTTTGGATTTGGGGTTTAGGCGTGTTGCTGTAAGTGTTGCTGGCTTCCAGTCGAAAGCCATAAGCGAAATCAGAAGGCTTGAGGCGGAAAGGAAAGCCGATGTTCTAATTTTTTCCGTCTGCAATACTTGTGTTGGCAAGGCAGATGTAGAGCACATAGCTGAGGCGGATATTGTTTGTGCAAGTGCTTCGAGGATAATTCGAGAGGAAATTGGTAAAAGTGCCCTTTTACAGTTGGGTGTGACTATACCCGTTTATGCCCTGACCGATAAGGGGAAACGCCTCGTTTTGGCTTACTTGGCAGAGTTTAAGGATAGGCTTGTCATTTATAGAACTGGCAAACTGCCATATGTTGTTGGGAATAAGGGACCAAGGCTTAAAAGAGTCTAAATGCTATGATAACCAAAATGCTTAAGTGAAGAGAAGGCGATATCTTTCTGCAACAGATGGAAAGGTGTTGATTTAGGTTTGGCAGTTGAAGGTTTTTCGGGAAGTAGAAAACCAGTAGACGTGAAAGTAGGCGAATTAACTCCCGCCTCAAGAGCTGTAAACGTGAAGGCAAAAGTAGTTTCAAAAAGCGAGGTTAGAAGCATAGCCTCTGGAAGAGACGGAGCACCCCACACAGTCTGCGACGCTTTGATAGGCGATGAAACGGGCTGCATCTACCTAACCCTTTGGGACGACAACATAGCCAAAGTTAAAGAGGGCGAAACAATAAGCATAGGAAACGGCTACGTAACCCTATTCAAAGGAAGCATGCGCCTAAACGTTGGGAGATACGGCACCCTTGAAGTGGCAAAAGAAGCCCTAACAGTCGAAGTGAACACACAAAACAATCTATCCTCAAAAGTTTATGAGCAGCAGAGACGCCCATTCAGAGGACGTGGTGGAAGAGACTTCGGCGGAAAGGAAAGAAGAGGCGGATTCCGCCCAAGAAGATACTAAAAGTTAAGCCCACTTCATCCCGAAATTATCGTGAAACCTTTTTGTCAGCCCCCTATTTTCTCCACAACAAAATCTTTAGCTTAAGGTTGGATTAAAGGCTTTAACTTAACATTCTTCAAGAATTTTTCTAGCTTCGCTTAAATACTCCATGAAACCGAAGTCTTTCTTCTCCTTAAACTCTATGCCAAGTTTATCATATAGCTTCCTTATAACGGCCCTCTCAATAACCTCAGCGCCAGAACCAAAAATTTCCCTTAAACAGTTTACAAAAATTTCAGGATTGTTTGGAACCTCTTCCTTTTTGAGGGCGTAAGACTGTTTTAGGCGAAAGTAAACAACATCTCTCCCATTCTTTCCGAGCATGAGTAACCCTTCATCTATGGTCTCTGCTAAGGCCTTCTTGAGGGCTTCTGTTATCTGGGTCACCATGCTCACCTCAAAACTCCTCTGTGTGGACGTAGAAGGCCATCAAAAAGAATAGGTACGCTAAGTCAAAGAGGACATTAAGCATGTGCCCACAGTAATATATGCCCTGTGCAGTTGTATAACTGAACAGTATGTCGGCGTAAACATTCATTAATATGGCTGCATTAATAAGAAGCCACGACCTTCCTAGTTTTCCCTTCCAATGCCTTTCCGTCAATAAATGCTGGTGTAGCAGTTGTTACGTCTGGCTTATCTTTGGAAAGATATTGGCGTAGCAGTTGTTTGGTCATTGATAAGAAGCCACGACCGCCCCAATATATAAAGTTGTGAACGGCAAATCTGAATCTCAAAAAGCGTGATCTAAACTTTAAGGCTTATCAGATTTTACCGCAACCCTTAAAGCTCTAATACACAAAACAACAATCTCCCGTCAAAAATAAAAGGAGATTGTTGCAATGTGTTCGACTGGAAAAGAGGAAAGGAAGCCGACCGTTGAGGAGCTTCTTGCGAAGGCAAAAAAGCCTTCCCAGCTTGCTCCGCCCATGCACAAGTTTTATGAGGGTAAAGTTCAAGTCATGCCAAAATGCGCCATAACAAGCCCAGATGATTTTGCAATATGGTATACGCCTGGCGTTGCAGCCCCATGCAGAGAAATCCAAGCCAACCCCGAAAAAGTTTTCGAATTGACAAACCGTTGGAACTATGTGGCTGTTGTCTCTGACGGCACCCGTGTTCTGGGCTTGGGAGATATAGGACCGGAGGCAGCCATGCCAGTCATGGAGGGGAAAGCCCTACTCTTCAAATACTTGGGCGGTGTTGACGCCTTCCCAATATGCCTAAAAACCAAAGACCCAGAAGAAATAGTCCGGGCATGCGAGCTTATAGAACCTTCATTCGGCGGAATAAACCTTGAAGACATTGAAAAGCCAAAATGTTTCTACGTCCTAGAAGAAGCCCGAAAGAGACTCCAAATCCCGGTCTGGCACGACGACCAACAGGGAACGGCCACCGTCATATTGGCTGGCTTAATAAACGCCTTCAAAATAGTTGGCAAAAAACCAAAAGAAAGCCTAATAGCACTCATAGGTGCTGGAGCAGCCAACATCAGAACAGCCTACGTCCTAATAAGATGGGGAATAAAACCTGGAAACATAATCATGGTGGACACTAAGGGCGTAATTTACGCTGGAAGGAAAGACTTGTCAAAAGAGGAAGACCCATGGAAGTACGAGCTAGCCCAAATAACAAATGCTGAGGGCAGAACAGGCAACATAGCCGAAGCCTTCAAAGGCGTAGACGCCGTTGTTGCAGCGTCAAAGCCTGGACCAGGCACAATAAAGAAGGAGTGGGTTGCAACAATGGCTGACAACGCGATAGTTTTTGCATGTGCAAACCCAATTCCAGAAATATGGCCTTGGGAGGCAAAGGAAGTCGGAGCCCGTATTGTGGCTACTGGAAGAAGCGACTTTCCAAATCAGGTCAACAACAGTTTGGGCTTTCCGGCAATATTCCGCGGAGTTTTAGATGTGAAAGCTAAAACGGTTACTGATGACATGTGCATTGCAGCCGCTGAAGAGCTTGCAAAATTCGCCGAGGAAAGGGGTATTCATGAGGATGACATACTGCCAAGGATGGAGGAGTGGGAAGTCTTCCCACGCGAGGCGGTGGCATGCGCCCTAAAATCCATAGAGCAGGGCGTGGCTAGAGTGAAGCTTAGCAGGCAGGAGCTTTACGAAAGGGCAGTTTCAATAATAAAGAATGCTAGAGAAAGCCTGAAGGTCCTAATGAGGGAAGGACTCATAAAGAAGCCGCCGCCAGAAGAAGAATTGCTGAAATAAAGGGGCTAAACACCTAAAATCCACTTTCCTTTCGAAATCTGTAGAAAATTATTTAAACCGTTTTATGAGACATAGATGGCTAGGGAGAAAGACAAAATGCGCTCAGATTACGCCCTATACGCAGTAGCCGTAATATTCTTTATAATAACTGGAATAGTGTTCGCAATCCAAATAGAGGAAACTTATTATAAATCTCTTGGAATAATCGCAACCACAGTGCTGGGGATTTTCTTCATAGGGCTTGGCTACACTCAAAGACCAAAGGCAAAAGTGCAAACTACAATGGCTGCACCGCCACCCACAGCACCAGCGACACCTCCACCAACCCAACCCACACTTCCATCATCTCCAATTGAGGCTGTTAAAGAAAAAGCTGTTGGAACTGTGGAAATGGCTGCTCCAACTGGAACACCGTTAACCGAGGTTAAGGGCATAGGCGAGAAGAGGGCGGAGCAACTTAAAGCTTTGGGCATAAACAGTGTTGAAGAACTAGCCAAGACATCAGCGGAAGAGCTGGCCTCTAAACTTAAGATTTCACCGAAAATAACACAAAGATGGATTGAAAACGCCAAAAAGCTGACTGAAAAATCCTGAAAAGATAAGCCTAAAAAGCAGAGTTTCACACGCTTAAGATTTTTATTATATTCCTTCTCTCAAGCCTTTTTATGGCGTCTAGAAACTCGTTGCGCTTTTTCCCAGATAAATTGAAGCTTTGAAGCATATCCTTTAAAGGCGTTCCAGACCTTCCAAGTCCAGCGCTTTCTCTGTGAAGATGCTTAACTATTAGTCTCTCAAGTTTTCCACATCTCCATGTGGTATTACGGATAAGCACAACTATTGCCTTTCTGAACTCTCCCCTTTCTTTCTTCTGCTTTTCCTTCAAACGCATCCTCATATCAATTTATAACTTTGGTATTTTTAGAGTTTACGTCCTATCTTCCTTTCCTAGAAACCTATATATCCCAATTTTTAACAATGTTAGCCTAAACTGAGGCTGTACACATGATGGAAGGAAAGATTGGAAGAATAATTTTCTCAAGGATATTTGAAGATGAAGATTTAGCAGAAGCCATTAAGGAAAGGGTTGAGAAAAGCGGAGTGAAGGCTGGTCTAATAATTGTTATTGGCAGCCTTAAAAAGGTTGTACTTGGCTATTACACAGAAGGCGAATACAAATATGTTAGGCTGGATGAATCTCTGGAGATAGCTTCATGCAGTGGAAATATTGCTGTCGACGAGAAGGGCGAAACAATAATTCATGCGCATATAGTTGTCACAAATGAGAAGGGCGAGGCCTTCGGCGGCCACTTAATGCAAGGCTCAATTGTCGGAGCCACAGCGGAACTCGCCATAATTGAGGGTGTCGGCTTAAACCTGCAGAGAACTTTTGACGAGAAGACAAAGCTTAAGCTCTTAAGGCTCAGCTAAACACTTTTCTAGGAGTATTCCGTGGGCATCCCCATAGTAATAATGAAGTTTTCCAACTTTCTTATAACCAAGCTTTTGGTAGAGGCTTAATGCTGCAATGTTATCTTCTCTAACCTCCAAGCGGGAAACTTTCACCCGCTTATCCATGAAAATTTTCTCCAATTCTTGTAACAGCTTAATTCCTACGCCTTTGCGACGGTGGCTTGGAGAAACATCTATTGTCAATATGTGCCCAGTTAGAATGTTATCCTCAAAATTGATCATTCCAATAATGAAGCCTATGATTTTGTCGTTTTCCTTTGCGATTAGGCTTATGCAGTTTTGGTTTGTGAGAAGCTGGGCTATTTGCTGTTTTGTGAAGGCTTCCCTCTTAAAACATTCCATCTCAATTTCAAAAAGTCTGTCCAGATGCTTGATGGAAGCATCTTCAATCTTCAGCGTTGCTGACACCTTCAATTAAGTAGGGGAAAAGCGAAATTTAGCCTTTATCAGCTTTGGCGGCTTTAAGCGAAGCCTTTATCGCCGAGATCTCAACCCACTGTTGGATTAGGAATCCCGCAAAGAACTTCAGCCAAAGTGACAAAATCCTAGTGAGGAATGTTGCCGTTGCACTTACATCGGATGGTATGCCTAAAACCACATATAATGTTGTCATGGTTATTTCTGGAAGTCCAACTTCGAAAGGCACACCGATGGGAATGGACTTTATAGCTGTTGTTATGGATTGCGTCACGAAAATAATGCCTAAAGACGTTTCTCTAAAACCCATTGCTAGAAAAACTATGTAGCAGATAGTCAAATAAGAGAGCCATGAAAAAGCAGACAAAAATATGGAGGTTACAACAACCCTAGGTGCGCGGGCATATTCTTTTATTGAATCGTGAAATATTCTAACAATGTTAAAGGCGTCTTCCTTAGCCTTCTCCAGCTTCCTTTCCCATCGCCCTCCACCAATGAGTTCGAAAACTTTGATTAGACTGCCGATTATTTTTAGGGTCCAACTTATTTTAATGCATAAGATGGCGAGTAAAATTATGAAGAATATTGTTGCTGCAGTGACAAAAATGCTCAAGTTGAACACTAATGGATCAACAGATTTTTCAGTAAGAAGCATGATTGTTCCAGCCACAATTGTTGCCGCACCCACGCTCATGCTTATCAGTCTGTGAGCTACAAGAGATGCGACAACCTTGCCGCTTACGGAGTTTCCATGTTCTCTTGTGATTAGGTATATCCTCGAGATCTCACCACTTATGGATTCTGCTGGGATTATTATGTCAATAAAATTGCCATACCAAACATACAAGTAGGATTTCAGAGCTGAAAGCTTTACTGAAAGAGAGCTAAGTAGAGTGTGCCAAGCCATCGAGTAGAGAAACATTTCAACAAAGATTAGCGAAGCAGCCAATAAGTAAAGCGGCATGTTTACCCTTTGAATTTTCGCTATGATTTCCGGTATGTCAACACGTAAGATGAAGAGGTATAGAATGAAGGCTACTACACCGACCAAGAGCATGAGTAGAGTTTTCCACGTAATCTTTGGTTTGGCGGAGATCATTTGCGTTTACATCTCACAATGACGCACAAAATCCTCCAGCCACATTATATATTTTGCTCAATTTCGTGTGGACTGCTTTCAGCAACTTCAAAATAGGGCATAAGCCATACTATGTTATTGTTGGTGTTTGCATGGAGTTGGAGGGTGTTCATCTTCTCCTTACATATCGTTGTGATGTGGAGTGCGAACACAGCTTTGTTTAGGGAAGCCCCAACGCCAAGGGAACATTCACATTCAGGCAGGTTAACGAAATACTGGCTGAGGCTAGGAAAATTAGTCGGTTAGCTATGTCTCAGTAGAGGGTGGTGAGCCTTTCAGCTATTACCTAATAATGGTTAAGACTGTGAATAGAAGTGTTGAGCTTAAGCTTGCACGTTAAAGTTCTCTCAAATTGCTATTGGGCCACTTGCATAGAAGATGTCATAGAGCGGCTTATGCCAATAGCAGAAACAAAAGACGTGGAATTAAGCCTAAGCAGCGACCCCCCTATCACGGTGAGAAGTGGATAACGGAAGAGGTTAGGAATGCCGTGAACGCCGCAAAAACTCTAAACACGAAAGTTGGAATAATGGCTATCAAATGCCCGTTGCAGAGGCTCCATGTTCAGAGGAAGTTGATGGAGTTAAGGTTGGCTTATATGAGCTTATGTACCGTTGCAGAGCATGTTCAAAACTGGCAGATAAAGCTGTCAAACGGCATTAGCGGGAATTTACGAAACGTCCCTACGAAGACTTTGCCGATCAGGAGAGGGTTCACATAGACCCCTTTGGATATGTTCATGTTTGTCAAGGGATATCAATAGGAAATGCTTGGCGGAAACCATTATCAAAAATAATTAAGGAATGCAACTCTTACGCTAATCCCATACTTGAGCCCTTAATTCGTGGCGGTCCAGTGGCACTTGTTGAAAAATACAATTTACCTCATGATGAGTTTTATGTTGATGCATGCCATCTATGCTATATTGCGAGGCACATGCTGTGGGATAAGTTTCCAGCAATCTTGGTGCCAGACCAGATGTACCCGGGGAAGGCTTAAATGGCTAAAGCCCAAAATGCCTAGCCTAGTGATGTCCAATGTTTAGGCGCGAGGAAGCCCTAAACCTTGTTAAAAAGCATGTTTCAAAAAGAAACATCGTCTATCATATGCTTGCCGTTGAAGCTATAATGCGAAGCCTAGCTAGGCACTTCGGAGAAGATGAGGAGAAGTGGGGTTTGGTGGGCTTAATCCACGACATCGACTATGAAAAAACCGAAACCACACCAGAAAAGCATAGCCTAGTTGCAGAACAAATCCTCAAAGATGTCTTGCCCGAGGAACTTTTGAGGGCGATAAAGGCGCACAATTTTAGGCACACTGGCGTAAAACCAGAGAGCAGAATGGAGAAGGCGTTAATTGCCAGCGACGCCATTTCAGGCTTGCTGGTGGCATGCGCCCTTGTGATGCCTTCTAAAAAGTTGGCAGAGGTGAGGGTGGAAACTGTGGTGAAGAAGTTTAAGGATAAGGACTTTGCCCGTGGCGCTGATAGGGAAAGGATTTTGCTCTGCGAGGAAATTGGTCTTCAGAGGGAGCAGTTCTTTGAAATAGCCCTAAACGGGTTGAAGGAGATAGCCCAAGAAATAGGTCTCTAGAATTCGGGTTTAGTTTTTCCAAGCTTCTTGTCTAGGCAAGCCTTAACAAAGCCGTAGTATTCTGGGTCTGGTTTTCCAGGGCGGCTTTTGAATTCTCCATGGAATTGGGTTGCGAAAAAGAAGAAGTGGCTTGGCAGTTCGAGGATTTCCATTCTTCTGCCGTCCGGGCTTCTCCCGGAAAAGACTAAGCCATTCTTTTCAAGCTTCTCGGCATAGTCCATGTTAACTTCGAACCTGTGGCGGTGGCGCTCATAGATTTCCTCGCTTTTGTAAAGCGTATGCGCCATAGTATTTGGTTTTATGACTATCTTGTGGGCCCCAAGGCGCATTGTTGCACCCTTGTATTCTATACCCCTCTGTTCGGGCATTAGGTCTATAACTGGATGAGGCGTGTTTGGGTCTATCTCTGTGCTGTTGGCTTTCTCCAAGCCGCAGACGTTTCTGGCAAATTCCACAACGGCTAGCTGGAAGCCATAGCATATACCTAGGAAGGGTATGTTGCTTTCCCTTGCAAATTTTATAGCCATAATTTTTCCATCGGTTCCCCTTGGACCAAAGCCATATGGAACGAAGATTCCGTCAAACTCTTTTAACATTTGAACCATGCTGGGATTTTCCTCGAAAGTTTCAGCCTCAATGTAGTGGATGTTCACCCTTGTTTTGCATGTTGCACCGCCGTGGCGCAGTGCCTCACTCATGCTTACATAACTGTCAGCTAATCCGGCATATTTGCCCACTAAGGCTATTTTGACCTCGTGTTCAGGGTTTAGAACAGCATCCACAAATCTTCTCCAGTTTTCAAAGTCTGGTTTACGTTCTGGAAGCCCAAGCCTCTTACATATGAAGCTGCCCATCCCCTGCTCGTCAAGGATTAATGGCACCTGGTATACGGATTCAACATTATATGAGCAGAAGACGGCATTTTCGGGAATTGTGCCGAATAAGGCTATTTTTCTTAAGGCTTCTGAATCTATCATCTGGGAGCATCTTGCAACTATTATGTCTGGCTGTATACCGATACGCCTCAACTCATTTACACTATGTTGTAAAGGCTTTGTTTTCATTTCCTTCGTAACATCCAAAATTGGTACCAAGGCGACGTGCACATACAAAGTGTTTTCATAACCTTCTTCAAGGCGCATCTGCCTTATAGCCTCAAGGAAGGGTAAGCCCTCAATGTCGCCTACTGTTCCGCCAACCTCTGTCAGAGCCACGTCAACCTTCTCGTTTAAAGCCACATTTCTTATGCGGCTCTTTATCTCATTAGTCACATGTGGCACTATTTGGACGCATCTTCCGAGGAAGTCTCCCCGTCGCTCCTTTTCAATAACAGCCTTGTAAACAATGCCCGTGGTAATGTTATTCTCCCTTTTTAGGTTTAGGTCTAGGAAGCGTTCATACCAGCCCAGGTCTAGGTCTGTTTCGCCCCCATCGTCCGTCACGTAAACCTCGCCGTGCATGTAGGGGTTCATGGTTCCAGCGTCAACGTTCACGTATGGGTCAATTTTTATGGCGGTAACTTTAAACCCCCTTGCCTGAAGCATCTTCCCAATAGACGAGGTTACAATACCCTTTCCAACAGAGCTTAAAACGCCGCCCGTAACAAAGATATATTTAACCATGCAGCTTTGCCCCTTGTAATAACAGAACCATAAGCCTCAAATCTGCTTTTAAATTTATTCTCCCGTGTTCCGCCTACTTTTTATTCGTAAAATTGCCCTAGTTAGATGGAGAAAACGCGATGGCGGCTAAAAAGAGTCCCAGCATCGTCTATTGGCTTGGAGAAAACCTATACCTCAACATAACGAACAAATGCTCTAACAACTGTTACTTTTGCCTAAGAAACTTCCTCGATGGCGTGGGAGGATTCAACCTCAAACTTGAAAAAGAACCAACATTCAACGAGATAATAGCGGAACTTGAAAATGTCATAAATAGGCGGAATTGGCGGGAAATTGTCTTTTGCGGTTTTGGAGAACCCCTCGAAAGGCTGGACTGCGTGCTAGAAGTTAGCAAGTGGATAAAGAAGCATTATGGGAAAATTGTGATGTTAAGGGTGGACACGAATGGTCAAGCCTTACTGCTTAATAAAGGAAGAAACGTTGTTGAAGAGTTGAAAATGGTTGGCGTCGACAAGGTAAGCGTAAGCCTAAACGCCCACGACAAAGAAACTTACAACCAAGTATGCAGACCAGTCTTCGAAAATGCCTTCGAAAGCATCATAGAGTTCATCAAAAAAGCCAAGGAACTTTTAGATGTTGAAGTGACAGCCGTTCGAATTCCAGAAGTTGACATTTCCAGAGTTGAACAGATTGCCAGAGAAATGGGTGTAAGGTTTAGGGTTAGGGAATATATACAGCCATTTTGGTGAAAAGCTCATTTTTCAGCTTGGCTTATTATGGCGTTTATCTGCTCTGATGTCAACGGTAAAGTGTGGAGGGTCTTACCGCGAGGCTTTAAAGCTTTAAAGAATGTTTCCCTTAAGGGTAGGGGCTTCTCAAACTTTGAAACGTATTTGAATTCTATGGCTTTTCGCCATCCATAGGTTTCGCATTCCCTCTGCTCCTCTTCTGAAAGCTCCTCCTTTCCGTAGACGTTTTCTATTACGCCATAGCCGATGAAAGAGTCTCCGAACTCCGTTCTGCTAACAAAAAGTATTGTCTGTCCCGGTTGCCATTTCCTACGTGCCCCAGTGTAATACATGGCTGAGTCAAAGACTTTTTCAACCCATTCCTTTTTGGCTATTCTCAAAATGTAGCCTTCGGCTTTAGCCATGCTTCTTTCGCCGTTCAGCCCTTTATGGTTGTATGGCTATCTTAATCTCGTTCTTAGCTGTTGAAAGGATTTCAAAAGCCTCCTTTATCCTTTCCAGAGGCATCTTTCGCGTTATGAGGGGCGCCACATCTATGGTTTTTGAGGCTATCAGGTTTAGGGCTTTCCTAAAGTGAAGGGGTGTCGCGTGAAAAGTGCCAAGCACAGTTGTTTCACCATAATGGAGTTGCTCAGCGTTAACCCTAATCTCGGTTCCAGGTTGGCATCCGCCAAACTCTAGGACTGTTCCGCCCTTCCTAACGAGTTTTAAGGCTTGCTCCCATGTTTCTGGCTTTCCAATAGCCTCGATAACAACGTCTACACCATAGCCACCAGTTAAACCGCGAATCTTCTCCTCAACACTCTCCCTTAAAGCGTTCACAGTTTCGTCCGCCCCGAGTTTTTCGGCAAACTCCAACCTTTCTTCGACAACATCCACCATAACTACTTTTTCGGCACCCATTCTCTTTACAGTTAATAGGTGCAACAGCCCTATTGGTCCAGCGCCAATAATCGCTACAGTGTCGCCAAGCTTAACCCTTGCTTCTTCCACTCCATGAAGCACGCATGCCAGAGGCTCTGTTACGGCGGCTTCCTCATAGGATATGTGGGGTGGGATTTCCTGCATGTTGACGCGGACCATGTGGGCTGGAACCTTTATGTATTCGGCGTAGGCTCCCCAGAGCCAAATCATGTTCTCGCACAAGTTATACTTGCCTTTACTACACATAACGCAGCGCAAGCATGGGGCACTATTTCCAGCGCGAACCCGCATACCTTTCTTGGGCCATGCTAGACCCCCGCCGACCTCCATAACCTCGCCAGCCCATTCGTGCCCAAAAACTGTTGGAAGTTTTATCACCTTTTCAACGTAACCCCGATGGAAAATTTTTAGGTCTGTGCCGCATGTTGTTGCTGCCTTAACCCGAACTAATACTTCGCCAGCCCCGACTTTAGGGGTTTCAACGTCCTCGATTCTTAGGTCTTTTACGCCGTAAAGCATTGCTGCCTTCATAACCCTTCACTTACCTAGCACGATAACCTTTAGGCTCTCTTTATCCTCTAAGGCTGTTTTAAAGGCTTTGGCAATATCATCAAGTGGGAAGCGATGAGTTATCAAATCCTTTACGCGAATCTTTCCAGACTTTATCAGTTCTAGGGCTTCCCTAGTTTCCACGTGGGAAGTCGAATATGACGGGATTATTTGCAGTTCGTTGAAGAAAAGTTGTTTTGGGCTTACCTCCAAAAATTTTCCAGGGTCGGTTGGGGCAAAAACACAGAGTTTCCCACCCTTTCTGCATACGCCTAACCCAGTCTTGTAGGCTTCTAGATTTGGAGCTGAAACGATTGCTAGGTCAACACCCCTACCACTAGTTTCTCTTCGAACGATCGCGGCTAAATTCTCTTTTAACAGATTTACAGCGACGTCAGCTCCGAACTTTTCGGCAGCCTTCAGGCGGAAGTCAACCAAGTCGCTTACAATAACCTTTCCAGCGCCAAAAATCTTAGCCAAAATAGTGTGGATTATGCCTGTTGTTCCAGCGCCTATTATCGCAACTGAGTCACCCTTTTGAATGCCACATTTTTTGATGGCTCTTATGCAACAGCCAACTGGTTCTATTAGGGTGGCTTCTTCGAAGGATAGATTGTAGGGAATTTTTAGCGTGTCCAATTGGAGGTTTGGGGCTGGAACTTTAAAGTATTCGGCGAAACCTCCTGGAAAGATGTTTGTTTTGTGAAACTGCTCGCATAAAGTGTAATCTCCATGTAGGCAGTAGTGGCATTTCAAACAAGCGACATGATGGTGGACGAAAACTCTGTCTCCAACATCAAAATTTTTAACAGCCCTTCCCTTCTCAACAATAACACCAGACGGTTCGTGCCCAAGAACCAGTGGAGCGCGATTTTTCAGATACCAATCCATTAAATCAGAGCCGCAGATTCCGCAAGCTTTCATCTCAACAAGAACCTCATCGTTGCCAATTTCTGGAATTGGCATTTCCTCAATTTTTATGTCCAACTGACCATAATACACGGCTGCTTTCATTTTAGGCTCAATGGTTTTCACGGCGACTGAACACTTAAGACTTTTGCAATCATTAGCCCAGCATCATATTGCTTTTATACCAGTAATGAGCGTAGAATAGCCTTAAAGCAGAATAAGTGGTGTAGGAAATGAAGATTGAAAAGGCGGAACTTGTGGCATACACCATCATAGCCGTAGGCTTAATATTGCTTGTCATAACCTTCATAATGGCTTATCTAAGACTGGAATCCGTTGCAAGTATAATAACATCTCAGAACATTTCAGAAGCCCTTGGACAAATCTTCGGACCAATAGTTGAGGCTGTTATTAGAATCATGTTTCTAGGCATAATGGGTTGGATAGGCTCAATAGTGACAATGAGGGGCATACAACTCTACAAGGAGGCAAAGATTAAGGTGGTGGCTCCCATTCCTCCAAAATCTCAGCAATCACCAACCACCGCCACCTTCATCTCAGCAAAATCAACAAACCCAGCCAGCTAAAACCTAAAGAGAGTTTAAAACAGGCAGAGGAACCCAAAATTGCGGCATATAGTTAGAGCCTTAAGATTAGTAACTGTAGTTCTGTGGTTCGCTGTTTTACTAATGCCCGCTACTGTGGCTCTCTCGTTATGGCAGATTTTCGAAGCGAGGAACAATGTAGCCCTAGAAAAGCCCAACTTTTCCATGTCAAATGGAAACTTTTCCATTTCAGTACCCTTCTTCATTAATAACACAGGCTTTTATGACATTTCAGAGTTATTTGCAAAAATACACATGTATGATAAAAATGAAAAAATCGCAGAGTTTACAACAGAACCATTAAATATCCCAGCGGGAAGAATGGTTGAGTCCAGTCTAAACGTTTCTGGCAATTTAGCAGATATGATTTCGAAGGACAGCGAGCTCCTAACAAATAGCAAAAACTTAGATATCGGTGTTGCCCTACACTTTCAAGTGGCTTATATACTAGCCTTCAACATTGCAAGAAACTTCACATATAATTGGGGTGCACCCTTCAGCAACCTAACCGTAGATTATAAGCCCATCAACACTACGCACATTTCTTTTTTGATAAGCTTTTATAATAATGCCTCATTCCCATTAAGCGGACCATTAAAGGTTGAGCTTTTTAATCTTCAAAATGTTTCCATAGGTCCGGTGGCGCAAATGGCGCAAACCCTGGATGTAGCCCCTAACGAATGCTATCAATGTTCATTTACCTTTGAAGCAGCTGAAACGGGCATAATCCGCCTATTTTTTGCGGACATATTAATCATTGAAAGGCGTTGGGGTCTCCATGAGCGAAGTTGAAGCAGAAGCTAAACGAAATCGCCGAAAACTTGTTAATAAAACTGTTAAGGCTGCGGTTGTGACAGCCATTTACGGAGTGATTTGGTTCATCATATGGCTTTTGCTTCCAAGTTTTTTGGAACCAATCTTCAAACAGTTTCCAGCATTATTCCAGCGATTTTCGACACTATATTGGGTTTTGGCTTACGTTTCGCTTTTCTTCACATTCGCCACGAGAATCAGCGAAGGCACTATTTACAAATACATCCTCATCATCATAAGGTCCTTCTTCATTATAGTTTATACCATTTGTTCAACAAACTTTGGCATCTTCACCATAAATTTTGAAGGTTTCGCTTTCACTGTGGAGTTTATTCCGCTTCTAGCAATAATGGTTGCAATAAACCTTCTATCAATAGCTGGCGGACTTATCCAAGCCATAGAATTTGCAGCCCAAACTCCAGAAGACTAGCCTCCAAATAATTTATTTACTCCTCAACGTTTGGTGGTGAAGGATAAAGATGAAAATCTGGTTCAAGCCAGTTATAACTCTCATAATAGTAAAAGTCATATTGGGCGTTCTATTAATTTTTTATCTCCCCATAATGGGGAAACGCCCAATATGCAATTAGTTCTGAAAATTCGAGTTTCCTAAAGTATGTTGTGAGCGAAGGGTTTGTCGGCGAACTTACACATACAATCAGAATTACGAACCAACGCAGAACCAACGCAGAGCAGACGGCGTAAACCTTTACGTTCCGCTGGTTAGAAATGAAACTGCCAGACACTATGTCATACTCTACAATGTTAAGTTCGACAAGAGACTAAGCCTACTATCCGATGGTTCCGGAAACGTGTAAATTTGCTGGAAAAACTTGGCAATTTTGCAAGGTCAAACCCTTACTTGGAACTTGACTATAAGGTTCTCTCCTTCAGCCTTACTTATACTGTTAACTCAAGCATGATAGGAAGTATAACAAAAATTCAGGCTTTACATGAAATATACGCAGTCCGAAAAGCTCATAGAATCGAACAATGAGAAAATTATTGAAAAGGCACAGAAGTAAGACTTTTCGACGAGCAAAATGTCCAATTAACAGCCCTTCAACCAAAATGTTTGACGGCGTTTTTTTCATAAAAACATTACCGCAACTATTCAAAGGATCGAACAGGCAGAAACAGCCATTTTAATCGGAAAAATTTTTGGTGTATCCCTAATTTTCCCAGCTGAAATGCGGAGAATAGAATAAAGGCTTCAAGAGGTTAGAATCCACGTCCAAAATGCCATAGACTCTTGAGAAACCTCCGCCCAAATTGCAAACATAAACGCTCAAACAGCTTTTGAGGAGGAGAAAAGCACTTTAAACACTGTTTGGCTGCTAATCTTTAAAACCTTTGCCATTTATATGGCTATTTTGACATTTTCACTGTTTGTCGTGCTTTTCTTTGTTAGGCGTTTTGAAAAGGGTTTATCTGAAGGAGCTGGCGTAAGCCATATAGCCACAAACAGCTCGTAAACTTAGTGTAATGTGGGTTTAGATGCAAAAGTCTTATTCAAGACTGCTAGGAATTGTTGGAAAACCCAACACTGGGAAATCAACATTTTTCAGTGCTGCGACCCTTGTGCCAGCTGAGATTGCAAACTATCCCTTTACTACAATAAAGCCCAATAGAGGAGTTGGCTACGTGAGAACACCTTGCGTCTGCAAGGAGTTTGGGGTTAAGGACACACCCGTAAACTCTCTATGCATCGATGGTGTTCGCCTAATCCCGGTGGAATTCATCGACTGTGCTGGGTTGGTTCCGGGCGCATGGCAAGGGAGAGGTTTAGGCAACCAGTTCTTGGACGAGATAAGGAAGGCTGACGTGTTAATCCATATTGTGGATGCTTCCGGCGGCACGGATTCTGAAGGTAGAATATGCAAGCCCGGCGAGCACGACCCGGTTGAAGATGTGAAGTTTCTTGAAAATGAGATAACGATGTGGATGGCTAACATCCTCAAAAGGGATTGGGCTAAAATTGCAAGGACAGCTGAATCTGGGTCAACAGACCTCCTTTCGATTTTGGAGGAAAGGCTCAGCGGCTTGGCTATAAGAAGGGCGCACATTTTCGAGGCTGTAAGAAGGACGGGGTTAAATGCTGACAAACCCACAAGCTGGAGCGAGGAAGACTTCATAAGATTTATTGATACTTTAAGGCGGATTGCAAAGCCGATGCTGATAGCGGCAAACAAGATGGATGTGCCAACAGCCGAAGAAAACCTTGAAAGGCTCAAGAAACTCAACTATCTAGTTGTTCCATGCTGTGCTGAAGCTGAACTTGCATTACGCAGAGCCGCAGAAAAAAAGTTAATAGACTATAGACCTGGAGACTGCACCTTTAAGATCAACGCCCCCGAGAAGCTTACCGAAAGCCAGCTTAAAGCTTTGGAAACTATTAGGGAGAAGGTTTTGTTGAAATTTGGTTCCACGGGCGTTCAAGAAGCTATAAACATGGCATATTTCAAACTTTTAAATATGATTACGGTTTATCCAGTTGAGGATTTGGAGCATTTATCCGATCATCATGGAAGGGTTTTGCCGGACGCCTACCTGGTGCCATATGGAACAACCGCCCGCGAGCTCGCCTACTTAATCCACACAGAGCTTGGTGAAAGCTTCATTTACGCCATAGAAGCCAGAGAGAGAAAACGTGTTGGGGAAGACTACGTATTGAAGGATAGGGATGTCATCTCAATAGTGAGTGCCAAAAAGAGAGCATAACTCGCCAACCTAGGCTCCAAAACGTCTTTTTCGCTTCTGAAAAGTTCTAACAGCTCTCAGTAAATCAATAAGCCTAAAATCCGGCCAATATACGTCTAGGAAGCAAAGTTCGCTGTAGGCGGACTGCCACAATAAGAAACCGCTAAGTCTCTCCTCTCCAGAGGTCCTTATTATTAAGTCTGGGTCTTGTTTTGGCAGGTGTGAGGTGTAGAGGTGCTGCTCAAAGAGTTCTTCATCAACGTCTTCTGGGGCTAGCTCCTTTTTCTGGACTTTTTCTGCGATTTTCCTCGCAGCATCCACTATTTCGGCTCTTCCACCGTAGGCGAAGGCTACGTTTAAAAAGTGCCTGTCATAGTTCTGCGTTGCCCTCTCCACGTCAGCTATAATTTTCTGTAGATTCTCCGGAAGCAAGTTTGTTCTGCCGATGACTTTGACCCGAACCTTGTTTTTGTGGATCCTCTCATCCGTTATAATCCTCTGAAGCTTTTCAGAAGCAATTCGCATAATTTCCTCAACTTCTTTTGGGGGGCGGCGGAAGTTTTCTGTTGAAAAGGCATAGAGTGTTATGGACTTAACATTAAGCTTTAAACACCATTCTAGAAGCTTCTCAACCTTTTCAGCTCCTTCCTTGTGGCCATACCATGGGTCAAGGTCTCTCTCCGAAGCCCACCGCCTATTCCCATCCAAGATTACGGCTATGTGTTCAGGCTTAACGCCACTTTTAACCTGGTGCCAAAGCCACTTCTCATAGAGCTTGTATGCGCCGATGGCTGAAAATATAGACCTTAGCATTTATTAGAGCCTCGCATTTTTAAGCGCGTTAACACATGGGCAACTTTTCCGCTCAACGGGTAGAGCCTCAACAGTCCCAATTAAGAGTTGCTCTATTTTAGGCTGAACTCTTCGTGAAATGTCAAAGACCTCCTTTGGTGTCAAGCGCTTCTGCATGCCAGCAGCCATATTAGAAACAAAACAGACACATGCATAACAAATTTCAAGTTCTCTGGCAAGCACAACCTCTGGTAAACCGGTCATGCCAACAATATCGAAGCCCAGACGCCTAAACATTTCAATCTCAGCGGGGGTTTCAAAACGCGGTCCCTCGGTGCAAACGAGCACAGCTTTAGGCTGAACTGTCAAACCAAGCTTTTCAGCAGTTTCAATTAGAACCTTGCGAATTTCTGGGCAGTATGGTTGAGAAACGTCAATATGTGTAACTGGGGCTTCATCATAAAAAGTTGTAGGACGAGTTTTTGTGAAATCTGCAAAATCATGGGGAACAACAATGTCGCCTGGTTTTAAGCTCCTATTTATTGCGCCAACAGCATTGACGGCTATAATTCTTTCCACACAAACCTCATACAACGCGTAAATGTTCGCTCTATAATTCACTTTGTGTGGAGGAACAGAATGCTCAACGCCATGCCTTGGAAGAAAAACAACTTCTCTGCTCTTGAGCTCTCCAATAAATAATGGTGGGGGAACACCATATGGTGTTCCAACGATAACCTTTTCGAAGTTTGTAAAGAGTTTTTCGAAACCTGTTCCGCCGATAACAGCAATTCTAGCCTTCTTCCTTAGGCTTTTCAACTTTCTCTTCAGACTCCTTGAAAAATCCTTTTGCAGATCTATGAATCACAACTATAACCAGCAGTGAGGCGATGCCAAGTAAAATGCCGACAACAATTGAGAATATCAAAATTTCGTAGCCTATTTTGGGGTTTATCAGAATGTTGGAGGCGGATTCTAGGATTTGCCTAGTCCACCCAACCAGGACAATTAAGGCTACGTTGCGTAAAAGCCTCGCATCCCTCTCAAAATACCAGCGTATAGCCCTACCGGTTAATGCTAAACAAACCCCTACTATTACAAGGTCTTTTGAGCCCATAATAAAGTGCCCTACGACTTGTGGTGAGAAAACGTTCAGCCAGTGGGAGGTGTCTACATATGGGGAGGCTTCATCATATCCTAGGTAAAAGCCTATTCCTACACATAATATGCCAGCAAGCGCCGAAAATACAGAAATCTGCACTGGAAGAGGTGGCGGAGAATATTCTTTCATCCAAATATAGGCCTTCTTTACCATTTTGTCAACGCCGAAGCCCTTGATGAACATGTACGTTCCTAAAACAATGATGAAAGCCATCAAATAGTAGTGGACTAAGCCGAATATTGCAAGAACCCCTAAAATTAGGAAGAGGAGTCCGGGCAAACCTAATGCTATACGGGAGTATTTTGGATTCTCCAGAATCATCTTGAAATATCTGGAGAATAGGGCGGCTGTCTCCTCTATGGATTCACTGTGCTTAACAACTATTCTCCTTACTGATGAAACTGGCACCCTCGACTCTATTAGGGGTAAAACTGCCTCATCAGAATAGCCGTCTGTAACGAGGATAATTTCGCTGGCTGGGAAAGACTGCAACACTTCGCCTAACTCGGCAACTATCTTTCTGTCGGCGCTAATGCTTCCAAACTCCGAACCAGAGATTGTTGCAATTTCAAAGACTTCATCTGGTTTGTTCTCGCCGATGAGGCGGTCGTAAACTCTTATGGCTTCAAACATGGCGTTTGCGTCGGGCTCTTCAGGATCTTTTAGGGCTAAGGAAACCGCCGCATTTAGGTTTTTATCTCTCCCGATTAAAGGCGTTTTTATTTCTGCTTTTGTTGTTAGGTCTCCGTCTCTGTCAACGCAGAGGATTAGGATTCTTTTCTGTTTCTGCTCCGTTTCAGTCATCTGTTTTCTTCCAATAATACTTACTATGAAAATTACTTTAAGTTTATGCTAGCCCCTTCTCGGCTAACACCTTAAATTCTTCCCATGTCAGCTTTTCGCCACGCTTTAATTTTTCAACAGCCTGCCTTTCCATAGTTTCCAGAAGCTTTTCCTCGATTTCCCTTCGCTTTTTCTCCTCTTCAATTGAAATTTCTTCCCTAAACCGTCTAATCTCGTTCAAGATTTTTGCAATTTCCGTTTGAAGGGACTTTATCTTATCCTTAGTTTGGAGGTAAAGCCTATGAAAATTGTCCGCCCCGCTTTTAATTTTCTTTGCTTCATCAACCCTCTTTAACAGTTCTTCATGAATTTGCTGGCTTTTCTCTGCGTGTTCCACTATGTTTTTGTGGTACTGTTCAACCCTTGCTTGTAGGGCTTTTAACTCAGCCTTCAACTCGATCCTTTTCTGGTTTAGCTGCTCAAATTTCTTGTGAATGCTGATTTGGCTTTCCAGCTCTTTAACCTGCTCAACAAGTTTTTTCTCCTCTTGTAGGCTTAGGGGTGTCGTTTGAATCTTCCATTCGAGGCTTTCGGCTTTCTTCTCTAAAACTTTAGGGCCCCGCGGAGGCTTCTTTTTCATGAGTAGCTCAAGTTCTTCCCTCAAATTTTTAAGTTCCGCAAGTTTTTGGGCTATTTCCGCTTCAGTTTGGCTTCTCTGCTCCTTTAACTCCTTAACCTTTGCGTTTATTTCGTCTCGAGCGTTTTTAAGCCTAAAAATTTCACTCCGTAGGTTTTTCAGCTCCTGGTTTAGCTTGTCTCTTTTTTCTGCAAGGCTCTTTGCTTCGGTTTCTAGTGTATTTTTCTGTTCTCTTAAAGCTGAAAGTTTTTCGGTTAATTCCTCAATTTTCCGTGTTTTCTCGTTTTTTGACAATTAGGTTCTCCTTTTCTGCCTAACCCATTGGAGGATCTGTCGGATTAATCTTGTCCCCTCTTCTGAGGAAAATAATGGTAGATCCCAATTTTCGGTGATTTTCCATCTGGTGACGCTTTGATTTGCAATCCTTTTTTGGTATGACTCTTTATAAATGAGTATGCCCCTTCTCTGCCATGGTGGTGTTTTAGCCAAATTTACGCCATGTTTAAAAAGTGTTTCATGGAGTTCCTCGGTTTTCATGCCCTCAATTTTTTGGCTATTTCTGATGGCTTGTAGCCCATTTTTCTGAAAAGCCAATAAGCATAAGCATTATTGTGGTTTCTCCAAGCATTTGTTTGCCTCCAACTCAAATACTCCAATATTTTTTCATCGTTTGGGGTGACTATTATACGGGAGTCGAAGGCTGCAACAACTTTTTTGCCGAAAAACTTCTGCAGTTGGAGGGAGAATGCTGCTGAGACAAGGCTGGGTATAACCGAGTCTATCTTTTCAATTCTGCCGTTAAATGGTGCCTTGCCATCAAAAAGTATGTTTAATTCATCGCTGACTATGTAAACCAGTGTTGGGCTGAATCCCTTTTCAAGTAATATTTTGCCGGAATGGACATGGCATTGGGCAAACCTTTCGTCGAAGGGTTTCTCTGCGCCTATGTGCTCTGCAAGGGCGCGAAACTTCCAGCCGTCAAGCCTCATGAAAAATGGTGTTTCCAATGGAACAGAGGCTTTTGAGAAAATTTCGCTTTTAACCCAGCCTTTAAAACTTTCAGCCATTCCCTTTACCTAAGCTCCAGCCATACTTATTCGAGGATTATTCTTGCGTCCACTGTTTTGGCGCCTTTCTCATAAACCATTATTGGGTTTAGGTCAAGCTCCTTAATTTCTGGATGTTCAGAAACAAGCCTTGAGGTTTTTAGGAGAATTTGCACTATGGCTTCTATGTCTGCTGGTGGCACCCCCCTATACCCTTTCAGAAGCGGGTAAGCCTTAACCTCGCTAATCATTTCACGGGCTTCCTCCTCAGTTATTGGCACAATTCTGAATGTGACATCCTTCAAAACCTCTACGAACACGCCCCCAAGCCCAAACATTAGGGCATGACCGAACTGGGGGTCTTTGATGGCTCCAACAATGACTTCTGTTGATGGAGGAGCCATTTCCTGAACTAGAATGCCCAAAATTTCAGCGTCTTTCCTATGCTTTTTTACATTTTCCATTATTTGTTTGTAGGCTTTCCTCACTTCTTTTGAGTTTTTAAGGTTGAGCATGACCCCTCCAACATCAGACTTATGGAGGATGTCTGGCGAAACAATTTTTAAAACGACTGGATGGCCTATCTCCTCTGCAAATTTTACGGCTTCAGCCTCGCTTTTAGCCAACCTAAACCTAGTGACTGGGATGCCATATTCCATGCAAACGCTTTTTGCCTCCATCTCCAACAAGTGCTTCCTTCCAGCCTTGCGAACCTCTGCGAATATGCTGCTTACCTTACTCATGCTTTCAGTCCTCGGAGAATTGTAGCATTTAAGTTGCTTTTTAAAATTAAATCCTTCGGTTCAACGTTTGCGCCATATGTTGTATGCATTGATTCCAGCAGTAACGGCTACCCTTATACTCGCAGTTTTTGCGCTCCGGCATGTCAAAAAGTCTTGGCTTTCGACCTCTGCCCAAATCCCCATTAGACAAGGGCTTTTTCCATAAATATACAGCGTATGGAAAGTTAAAAGTGTTGGTGGGGCTGCCCGGATTTGAACCGGGGTCCCGAGCGCCCGAGGCTCAGAGCCTAGACCAAGCTAGCCGACAGCCCCAATTTTAGTTTTTGTGTAGGCTTAATAAAGGTGTTTTCTTAACCTTTAAACTCTTATCCGGGCATTAACTATCTACTGCTGAAAGGGGAGGGTTTGGAAGGCTTGTCCAGTCAGCATCAGCGTGTGCGGGGAATCCGAGTCTTGAAGGCTGTTTCTTCAGCTGTTAGGCTCAACATTTTAAGCGCCCTTTTCAATCACGGACAGCTTTCTTACACTGAGCTCATGAGCCTTTTGAAGATGAATCCCAGCCGTGATGCCGGACGTTTCGCCTATCATTTGAAGTTTTTGCTTAAGGCTGGTTTGATTGAGGCTGATGTGGAGTCCAAGAAGTACGGCTTAACAGATTTGGGTAAGATGGTTATTGACGTGGCTGAGAAGATTGAAAAGCGAAGTTTAAAGGCGCAGAGAATCCTTGTTAGGACGTCTCGCTTCACCCTTGAAGAGTTTGACGCCACAAAAATTGCCAACAACCTCATTAAGGAGGCTAGTGTACCCCCGGAACTCGCCCAGAAAATAGCCAAGGAGGCTGAAAAACGCCTCCTAAAGGCTAGGACACGCTATTTAACGGCTCCATTGATAAGGGAGGTTGTCAACGGAATACTAATCGAAAAGGGGTTGGAGGAGCACCGCCACAAACTCACCCGTTTGGGGCTGCCGGTGCATGATGTTTCAGCTTATCTACTAAAAGGCAAAGCCTTGGCTGATGCATCTTCTGCTTGCGAAGAGTTTGGAAGAAACGTCCTTGAGGAGTATACGCTCTTAAATGTGCTGCCAAGGGACATTGCAGACGCATACCTTTCGGGGGAAATCCACCTACACGATTTAGGCTCTTGGATTTTGAAGCCAAGCGATGTAATTCACGATTTAAGATTCTTCATTAAAAATGGCATAAGCCCAAATCCCGCAAATATATCCCTACCCTTCGTAAAACCTCCAAGAAGCCTTAGTTCCACCTTAAACCTAACTTTCAACGCTCTTTTGCGAGCATCTAAGGAAACTGATGGAACACAAGTGCTTGAGTACTTCAATGTCTTTTTGGCTCCTTTTCTGAAAGGCTTGGATGCAGCCGCCGTCGAGGAGGCTTTGAGGCTTTTTATTATCGGTGTTAGCCATCATGTTAATGCTTCCATAAATCTTGAGTTGACGGTTCCAAAGTTTTTGGCTGATAAGCCAGCTGTTGGCTCCGCTGGTGGTTGTTATGGGGATTTCATCGATGAAAGCCAGCTTCTAGCCACACTTGTGTTGGAGGTTTTTGAGGAAGAAAGCCTCGAAAAGCCGCTGTTAAATCCAAGACTCATAGTTAAGATTCGCCCAGAAACCTTCACAGACAATAAGGCTGCTGACATCCTTATTAAGGCGCACCGTCTAGCCTCTGAGAAAGGCATACCATACTTTGCAAATCTTTCAGGCGAAGATGAACAGTTTTCAGTTTTCTGCCCGTCTGGAAGCATCCTAAATGCAGACTTTAAAGAAGACTGGGAAATCGACACGGTCCGCACTGGCGTTTTAGGACTGGTAACCGTTAACTTGCCAAGAATAGCATACGAATGCGGCAAGGATAAGGAAAAGCTATTTGCACTTTTAAGGGAAAGATTTGAAATGGCTGTAAGAGCCTTAGAAATAAAGTACAAAGCCTTAAAACAGCGTGGAAAGAATTTTCTCCCATTTTTGACCCATTCAGCTAATGGCGACCAATATTTCAGAGTTGAAAATGCTGCACGTCTAATAAATCTGGTTGGGTTAAGGGAAGCCTCAGAAACCCTCAGCGGAAAAAGCTTATACGAGGACGAAAGCCCGCAAAGGCTTGCTTTTGAAATCGTGAAAAAGGTTTTAGAATTCATACCAAAAAGTGGAAGACGCGAGAGAAGGCTACTTCCATCCGCTCTGCATTATACTGATGTTTCTGAAAGGCTGGCCAAACAGGACATCGAAAGGTTCGGTGTCGCAAGAGTGCGCTTCCACGGAACAAGGGAAAAACCGTACTATTCAACATATAGCCGAATAAACCTCCAAAACTGGGAAAAAACATCAAGAATTTTAGCTGTTGAGAAAGAACTTTATGCATCACTCGTCGGTGGAAACTTAACAGTTCTAGAGCTGGAACAGGCCGAATACGCACCAGAAGCACTTTTCTCATTTACTAAGAAGCTTGTTGAAGCCTACAAGCTAGGATTTTTCACGTATAATCGCTGCTTAACTTACTGCAGTCAGTGCCACAAAACATGGTTTGGCACGCTACAAAAATGTCCCATATGCGGTTCCGTTGGCACGCTAACAGCCTTCACACGCTTTCAGTAACCTCTGCTATTTGACAGCGCCAAGTATCAATGCCAAGAGCGCCATTCTTGTTACTATGCCGTTCCAGACTTGTTGGAAGTAGCGGGCATGGGGTGTTCCGTCAACCTCTGCGGCTATCTCATCAACCCTTGGAAGCGGATGCATAACAATCAAGTCCCTTTTCGCTTTACTCAAGGTTTCAAGATCTATCTTGTATGAACCCTTAACCTTTATGTATTCCGCCGGGTCTGGAAAACGCTCCTTCTGTATGCGGGTCACATATAAAACGTCTAAAAGCGGAACCACCTTCTTAATGTCCGTTTCTTCAGTAACTGGGATTTTCTCCCTAATCTCTTCGAGGACCTCCCGCCGCATCTTCAAAGATTCCGGAGAGACTAGGTATAATTCCACATCATAGTAGGATAAAGCATAAGCCAAAGAATGAACGGTTCGCCCATAACGCAAATCGCCGACAAGGGCTATTTTCAAACCGTCAATCCTACCCTTCTCCTTCATAATTGTGTAAAGGTCCAGTAGCGCCTGTGTTGGATGCTCCTCCGCCCCACTCCCACCGTTAATTATGGGAACTTTTGCAAATTCAGCTGCAAGCCTCGCAGCCCCCTCAAGAGGATGCCTAATAGCAATCACATCAGCATAATTTTCAACAGTGCGCACTGTGTCCGCCAAATTTTCGCCCTTCCTGACGGAGGCTATTTCTGCTTCTGCAAACCCTATTGTTGAACCTCCAAGCTTGTGCATGGCTGCCTCAAAACTTAGGCGGGTGCGGGTGCTGGGCTCAAAAAACAATGTTGCAAGGATTTTGCCCCTAAGCATGTCGGAACCTTTCTGGGCTAGAGGCTCCATTGCTTGGGCAATTTTTAAAATGTGGTCTATTTCTTCTCGTGTAAAGTCTCGGATGGATATTATGTCTCTTCCTTCAAACTGCAATTTCACACCCTTTTAGACAAGCGACGGGTTCTCCTTAAATAACTTTTTATCAAAACGCCTAAGAGTGGTGGAAAACTATAGAAGAGAGAGGCTATCCAATTTAGCAGTCCACGAGCTGTTAAAATTGAAGCGCGAGTGCTTCTAAGGAGATAAAAACCTTTTATCTCTGCGCCGACAATACCGTTTTGACTGGTGAGCGAGCATATGAGCGAAAGCGAAACAATGCTTTATGTTTCAAAAATTAAGGATGGAACAGTCATAGATCACATAACTGGCGGGCACGCTTTAGACGTTATTAAGATTTTGGGGATAACGGGTAAGGAGAAGCGCATAATCACCATAGCCATAAACGTTCCAAGCAGACGGTTTAAGGTTAAGGACATTGTCAAAATTGAGGGAAGGGAACTCAAACCAGAAGAGGTTCACAAAATCGCCCTTTTGGCACCCCATGCAACAATAAACATCATCAGAAACTACAACGTTGTGGAGAAGCAGCGGGTTAAGCTTCCAAACGTTATTGAGGGCATTCTTAAGTGTGCTAATCCGGCTTGTATAAGCAACAGCAACGAGCCGGTCCAATCAAAATTTTATGTTAAAAGTGAGGAACCTCTAATCTTGAAGTGCCATTATTGCGGCTATATCATGGAGAAAAGCGACGTTTTGAAGCAATTTTAAAGCCTTTCTAACGTATGTTCTGTTTTTGAGATAATGCTTATATCGTAAGATGTGATATTTCAAAAGTAGATATATCAATAAAAGGACATATTGAATATCCGTCGAACAAAATACATATGGTGAAAAATGATTGAAATAATAGCCATAACATTATGGGTTGGCTTCACCGCCTACGCCATATGGTATTTCACATCAGCAAAACATTATGCGCCCCTAACACCAAGTGAGGCGGGGCTTCTTTGGAAGATTCATAAGCAAACAGCAAAGTGCGACTCAAAAAGATGGCGGGAAATTCGCCGCGGCAGAAAAATTGTAGGTTTTGCTTGTGAATGTGGTTTTAGGTATATGCAGAAGCGCCCAATAGTGGCAGGCACACCACAGCCGGTTGTAAAGCAGTCTGCGACGACAATTTATCAGAAACTGCATAGGGCATAAGACAAAACAGAATCGCCATCCTTTCGTATTTTTGAATTTTTAAACCAGCCGTTCTAAGTTTTGGACATTGTTAAAACATTTATAGATGGAAGGCTTGCAAGATTGATTTGCGGGAAGTCTTAGAAAGAAAATTGGATATGGAAATAGAAAGATGGCAAAAGTTCGAAGCCACACCCTCAATAGCCTTTTGTCTTCCATCTGAAAAATCAATTTAGTTTTTGTCGCTTTCAATTGTGCGTCTTTTTCTGTCTGTGCAGTTCTTTTTCCGTTTGAGTCAAAGGTATTTTGAAATGGGGCCATTATTGCAAATGCTTAAGCGTGCTGCCCTTGCCTTAACATCGATTGTCATCTTATTCTCTTTGCTAAATAGTTGTGGGCAAAATTTGGCGGGTATAGTCCCCAAAAAGGTGGTTTTGAAATGTTGACGGTGAGGGCATACGCTGTTGTTGATGTGGACAATTCATGGGTTTACAAGTTAACATAACAGCGGATAGCTTTCTTACTTCGCGAGGCTTTTTAGAATTAGTCCGCCTTCAACCATTGCTTTCAGTTTTTCTATGTCTGGGTTTAATGGTCTGTCCTCTGTTAGTGGTGGCACAACCTCCCTTATTTTTCTGTAGGCTTTCCTTGTTCCCTTTCCTAGTTTTTCTGGTCCTCGGATGTCTATTGCTTGGGCTGCGCAGAGAAGTTCTATGGCCACTATATATTCCGTGTTCTCAAGGATTTGCATGGCTTTTTGGGCGGCTATTGTTCCCATGCTTACGAAGTCTTCGAAGTTTGCCGATGTTGGTATCGAGTCTGCACATGCTGGGTGTGCCAAAACCTTGTTTTCCGAGGCTAGGGCTGCCGCCGTGTATTGGGCTGTCATCAATCCACAGTTCAAGCCCCTCTTTGCTTGTGGCGGTATCAGGAAGGGCGGCAAGCCATTGTTCAGTTTTTCGTCTAGGAGGCAGGATATTCGCCTTTCCGAAATGTTGCCTACCATTGTTAGGGCTATTCCGAGGGTGTCCATTGCCAGTGCTATTGGCTGCCCATGGAAGTTTCCTCCAGAAAAGCATCCGCCAGTTTCTGGAAATATAAGCGGGTTGTCTGTTGCCGAGTTTATTTCCACCTCAACCACTTTTCTCGCATATGTTATGGCGTCTCTTGCCGCACCGAGGACTTGGGGTGTGCACCTCAAACTATAAACGTCGTGGGGACGCCCAAATTTCGCCATCGCCTTCTCTCCCGTCTGGACGAGTTTGCTTCCAGCGATCAGCTCCCTCAATTTTTTGGCTGTTATGCCTTGCCCAGCGTGGGGTCTAGCTTGGTGAATCTTCTCGTTTAAGGCGTCTGAAACTCCCAGCAGCGCCTCCATTGTTAGGGCTGAGGCTACCTCAGCTGTTTCCATTAGGTTTTCTGCTCTGTGGATTGTTAGGGCGGCTATGGCGGTCATTATTTGTGTTCCGTTGTTTAGGGCTATGCCCTCCTTAAAATCCAGTTGGACTGGCTTTATTCCAGCCTTTTCCATGGCTTCCTTTCCACTCATTATTTTGCCTTTGTATTCTGCTTCGCCCTCGCCCATGAGAACAAGAACCATGTGGGATAAGGGCGCCAGGTCTCCGCTTGCGCCCACACTGCCCTTTGCGGGTATTATTGGGTGGACGCCCTTGTTCAGCATCTCCACCAGGGTTTCGAGGGTTTCTAGGCGGATGCCAGAATATCCCTTAGCCAATGTGTTCGCCCTCAAAAGCATGGCCGCCCTAACAATTTCTGTGCTTAATGGTTTGCCGACACCGGCGGCGTGGCTTCTAATAAGGTTTTCTTGAAGCTGTCTAAGCTCTTGTTTAGGAATTCTGGCGTCGCTTAGGGCTCCAAAACCAGTGTTTACACCGTATATTACTTTACCCTTTTCCAAAATTTTCTCCAGAAATTCTCGGCATTCCTTCACTTTGGCTTTGACTTTTTCCGGGATGACAACTTTAGCCTCGTTATGCGCAACTTTAACCACGTCTTCTATGGTTAGGGTTTCCCCGTCTATTTGCACCGTATGCATAAAGCTCTCCATAGTAAAGGCTGGTTTTAGAAGATTTAATTCTTTAGACGAGGAATCCACATTTTAGCCTAGATTTTAAAAATTTTGCTCTTGATTCTCATGATCAATATTTCGAACAGTAGAATGACTATAGAAAACAAGAATACCGCAAACTGCCAGTTTGCTGGTCCTGCAACTGAGCTTAGTTGTATTATTTTGGCTATTAGGAAGGCGAAGGCTAACATCACTCGGTTAAGGATGTAGGGTAAAGCCAACGAGATGAATACCAAAAATATTCCTACACCTAAATAGTAGTAGCTTAACCTACGTGCGTAAACTTTGAGGACGAAGAAGACCTTTAAATCCACGACTCCAAGGCTGCTTCCATTGCCTATTGCTTTTAGAATACATCTGAATTTTTGTATACGTTCAAAAGCTTCGTCTATGATTATTAGGCTTAAACCTGCTAGGGCTGCGAATATTGTTAGTCCAAATCCCCTTCCCACCAGTATGAATGAGGCTAGTGAGGCCGCAAAAGAGGTGAAACCCGCAACTAGTGCCCCAAGAGGAAGGTAACCATGGATTATTTTTCTCTGTTCTAGATATGGATTGAAAACGACGAAGGTTTTGTTGTCGTATGGGGATAAACTTTTATATGCTTCGTTAATGTGGATTATAGTTTGAAATGCTGTAAGGTGCTGTTATGGAGCCTAGTAAAAAACCTTTGAATGTCCTTGTTAAGCAGCTGAACGCCAATATTGCTGTTGTTTTGAAGAATGGTTGTGAGTATAGGGGTAAGATGGTTAAGTGTGATGGGCACATGAATATTCTCTTGGAAGGGGCTACTGAGTGTAGGGATGACCAGCCCATAGCCAATTATGGTAGTGTTTTGCTTAGAGGAAACAATATCCTCTATATTGTTTTGGATGCTCTTAAAAAGTAGGTTTTTGTGTTTTACCAGTTACGTAGGCTATTGCCTTGTTCACGTCTGCTTCTTTTAGCAGGTGTTTTCTTTTGAAGAAGGTGATTATGTTTTCTATGTCCCGTTTTAAGAGTTGTTGGGCGTTGGAGTGTTCTTTTGTGACGTATTGGGGCCAGTCTATTATTAGGATGTGGTTGTCTGGTTTTAGGATTATGTTGTATTCGCTTAGGTCCGCGTGGATTATTCCGGCTTTGGTGTAGGCTTTTCTTATGTTGCGGAGGATTTCGCCTAGCACTTTTTCTGGTTTTTGGATTTCTCGGCATTCGGCTAGTTCTGCTCCCTCTATGGCGCCCATGGCTATGGCATGGCGGTTTTGGCTTATGGGTTTTGGAACTGCGACGCCTTTTGGGTATACAAGCCTTAATGCTTCGTATTCCCTTTCTGCTGCTTTCCTTGAGCGTAGAAGCCAGTTGACGTCTTCTGTTGTCCATCCGCGTTTTCTTCTTGTTTGGCGGAAGCTTATTCTTCCTAGGCGATGGAATTTTATGGCTATGCGTTCTCTCTGTGGTGTTAAAGCGTCATAAACGTCTGCCTCTTTTCCTACGCCTAGGGGTTTGCCGAAGGCTTCTAGGATTCCGGCTTTTACGAAGGCATTTATCGCCAAACAGTCGTAGCCAGCATAGTTTAGTGCATAGCCTTGGTAGGGCTGTTTTGTTTGGCGTATGAGGCGGAACTTGTGGAGTTTGTCCAGCCTAAAGGTGGTTTCTTCCTCATTGAATTTTGAGAATTTTACTATGAGTTCTTTTGGGACGAATTCGTGTTTTGCCATGGCTACTTCTATGACTTGGAGTATGCGGAGGTCTTGGCTTTCCAGTTTTTTGTAGGCTTGGACTGCTGTTTCAGCTGACATTCAATGTTAAATACTTTGGTTTTGTTAATAAGCTATGCATGCCGGGTGGTGGCGCACTGCTGTGAACAGTGCTAAGGCGAAGTTGCATGTTCATGTTCGCAAGGCTTGTGAGGCTGATAGGGAGGCTGTTTTCGATTTTTGTAGGCATACTTGGAGTTGGGGCGATTATATTCCCCATGTTTGGGATAGGTGGCTTAGGGAGGAGAACGGAAAGGTTTTTGTAGCTACTTTGGATGGTTTGCCTGTTGGCATACAGCACATAACTATTGACAAGCCTGGTGAGGCTTGGCTCAGCGGTGCGAGAACTGCCCCAAATTATAGGCGGATGGGCGTTGCAACCGCCATAACCATGAAATGCCTTGAATATGCGAAAAGCAGAGGCGTCAGAGTAGCTCGTCTTGTCATTGAATACGACAATTTGGCGGCTTTGGCTGCTGTTCAGAAGATGGGGTTTAAACCGGTTGCAGAATTCTTGGAGATGACTCTTGAAAGGGTTTTGGGTGGATATGGTGGCGGTGGGGCTTCATGTTGGGCGAGCCCAAGCCATTTAGACTCTGTTTGGCTTTATCTTCAGTCTTCAGAAGTTTACCGTAGGGCTGCCGGTTTATACACTGTTCTTTACCACTAGTATTCTTTGGATAGGCATGATATGGAAGGCTTTGTTAGGCGGGAAAAGCCATAACAAAAAATGGTGAGGATGGCACTGTTTGTGGTTTGGTTTTGGTGGATGATACGGTTTCCAGCGAGTGGCGTGAAAACTCCATCCAAACATGCTACATAGACGGGAGACTTTTGGGCTGTGCTGGATATGGCAAGTTTTCTTTTGGCACACTGCCAAGAAAAGGGTGTGGAGAAGGTTTATGGTTTCACATGCAACCATCCACCCATAACAGAAGCCCTGGAAAGGCTTGGCTTCAAAAAGCCTGAAACAAAAGCCATAGTCTTCGAAAAAAGTCTATAAACGCCAAATCTGCTGAACAAAGTCATATTTGTGCTTTTCGAACAGCCACAAAACACTACCCTCTAGATTTTGGCAAACTCAGAAAATGGAGCAACCGCCAACCCTATTTTCTATAACCCCTCTCTAGAATTTTTGACTTGCAAAAAGCCAATAACAGCCCACCCTCTAGATTCAAAAAGTTTTAAGTTTGTTTGATGCAATGAAAGGAGGTTTGTTGCGGTAACAGAGTTTACAGGTGAGTATTTTTATAGCGAAGAAGACCTCGGGTGGACAAAAGGAGGGAGTAAATATCTGTTCCCTTATCGAATTAAGTTTAAGATCATCCACAAAAGCAAAAATCCGCCAAGAATATCCTTCTCAACCGAAGAAGAGGGCAATAAAGCTAAATGATTAAACCAAACTTAATAGACGACATTGTTTTCATTGTGAATAAAGGAAAAACATGGAATCAATATCTCCAAGTTTCTATAATAAGTATAACGGAAGAAGATTTTAATACGATACATAACGCCATTATGAAGGCACTATAAATCGCTACCTAATTCGTAATTGCTCCACTTCTTCCTTGTTCGGTCTTTCCACCATTATACTTTTTTCTAGGGCTTGTCTACCATATTTTACGTGCACTTTCCCAGTTTTCTGGTCTGAGTAGTAGGCTGTTAGTTGGGCGGCTTTTTCTATTGCTTGCCTTGTCTTTCGTCCTTGCAGTAGCGTTGTTGGGCTTCCGCATCCCTGCGCCTCGAAGAAGTAGTCGTTTCTTCCCTTAAGCCTCAAAAGCACCTCGTTCTCCGCCTTATTTCTTCCCACGATTATTTTGTTTTTGCCAAAGCGAAAGTGGCGTCCAACTTTAAGCAGTTCCAAATCCGCCATTGAAACTCTTTTTTTGTGTTGGAGTAGGTCGCAAAGCTTCGCCGAAAACTCCTTGTAGGTTAGGAGGCAACCGCCAGAAGGAGACTGATACTCTGTTATGCCATAAGCCTTTGCGAGGGCGATCTGCCTCTTACGGGACCTTCCACGAATATCCAAAAGCCTACTCCGGTCAACAAGCCTCAATTTTTCCGGCTCTGTTGGCGGCAGAAGCCTAGCTGAAAGCGGACGAAGAAGCCTACCTTTTAGGCTGGATTCCTCCTCCACAATTTTTAGGGCTTTAAGGTGCTGCGACATGGGACGCTCATCCAAAACCTCGCCAGTAACTATAAAATCGGCGCCAATTTCCCGAGCGTATTTTTTAGCCTTCCTAAGCATGAATATGCGGCAGTCAATGCACGGGTTCATGTGCCGCCCATAACCGTACTTTGGATTACGGACTATCTGCAGATAATCCAAGCCCAAACGCATAACCTTTAATGGCACACCCAACTTTTCAGCAGCCCTTTCAAGGCTGAAGCCATCCGCCTTTGCCGTGTAAAAAGGCGTAAGAAAAGCAATGGCTTCAACCTCTATGCCTTGCTCCTGAACAAGCTTTATGGCTAGGCTGCTGTCCAAACCTCCAGAAAATAGCGCCAGAGCCTTCACTTTTGCCTTAGCCTCGGCCTTTTCCATAGCCTTCCGCTTTTAGACGGTTTACAAGCCTTTATTTAAAGGCTGTTTCACGCTTATGTTCTATAGCCTCCGCCGTAGCTTGTTGTTAGGAATATGGCGTACATTATGAGGAGGATGGCGCCTTCCCTCCAGCTTATCCGTTCGCTGGAAAGAAAATACCACAACAAGAGGTTTGTTATGAGCGAAAACATGACGAGGTGGGAGAAAGCCGCCATATTAACCGCCAATTTCGCCCCCACCAGAGAAACGCCGAGGATACAAGTTATGTTTATGAAGCAGCTTCCAACAATGTTGCTTAAGGCAAGGTCCATGTGCCCCTTCTGAACAGCGGCAATGCTTGTCGCCAATTCTGGAAGGCTTGTCCCAAAAGCCACTATGGTGGCGCCAATAACAACCTTTGGAATCCCAAGACCGTCAGCAATGAAGGTTGCAGAATCCACGATAAAATATGAGCTTGCTACAACTAAGGCTATGCCAAAAAGCGCAAAAAACGTGTACACTGGAAGTTTTCGCCTTTCTTCCCCAAGGGAGCCCTCCTCCCTTATCTTCCTAACCCTCGAAAGCTGGTAAACATAAAATACGAAGATTGCAAGGAGAATTACGCCAATAACCCTGCTTGCATATCCAATGTAGAGAAGCGTTAATGGGACGACGGAAGCCACAAAAAGCCCAAAATACAAGGCGCCAACCTCCTCCTTAGCCGTGGCTGGTGCCAGCTGCACAGCTTCGGAACTTTTCAAAGCCACTATGAGGAAACAAACGCCAAGGATTAGGCATATATTCACAATATTCGAGCCCAAAACATTACCTATGGCTACGCCTATGCTTTCCCCACCTATCGCCGCAAAAATGGAAACGCATAGCTCCGGCAGGGAAGTGGAAAAAGCCACAAGTATAAAGCCTATCGTCGTCTTACCAATACCAGTTATGTCCGCAATTTTAACACTGTTGGTTATCGCCCAGTCGCTTGCCTTGTCCAAAACCACTAGTGAGGCTAAAAGAATAAGCGAATTGCCAACAAGCCCCAACCCCTCGAACAAGACGGTCGAACCTCTTCTCCATATTTCAGCCAAAATTAAAAGCGTTTTCCCTTATGAAGCCATGCCACGAGCACACGGGAAGAGCGGTAAAGTAAAAATCCTGCAAAAGTGATAGGCTTATGCATGCCTCAATATGAGATAATATTCCTAGGAACTGGCGGTGGAAGATTCACAACAATAACCCAGAAGAGGCGAACAGCGGGAATACGCATAATAGGCGAAAACCTAAACCTCCACCTAGACCCAGGACCAGGAGCACTCGTCTACTCCATAAGCGAGGGCTTAGACCCACAAAAGCTCAACGCCATTTTCGTTTCCCACTGCCACCCAGATCATTACACGGATGCCGAAGTGCTCATTGAGGCTATGACAAGAGGCATGACCAAAAAGCGTGGAGTGCTCGTGGCATCAAAAAGCGTCTTAAGGGGAAGCGAAGTCTGCGAACCATCCATTTCAAAGTACCACCAGCAAATGCTAGAACAAGTAATCGAAGCTGTTCCGAACGCGCGATTCCAAGTGGCAGACGTGGCGGTGGCAGTGGCAGAGGCAAGGCACACAGACCCAGATGCTGTTGGCTTCAAGTTTGAGACAAAAGAGTTTGGTGATTTCGCCTACACAAGCGACACAGAATACTTCGAGGGAATAGGAAAATACTACAGAGGTGTTAGGCTGCTAATGCTATGCGTAATGAGACCAGCCGGAAAACCATGGAAGGGGCACATGACAACAGAAGACGCCATAAAAATCATCCAAGAAACCCAACCAGAACAAGCAGTATTGACGCATTTAGGAATGCAAATGATATTCCAAGGACCAGCCAGAGAAGCCGAACTAATTGAGGAGAAGACTGGAACACCAACAGTGGCAGCCACAGACGGCATGCTCATAATCTTCGGCGAAAAAATAGAGGTGCAAACAGCCAAGCCAAAACAGGGACTGTACAAATTCTTTTAAGGCTTAAATGCGTTTTTCCTATCTCAAGAGGAAAGCTGAACACATGCGAATAGTGATAAGGCTTGGCGGTTCCGTTGTCGCCACACCAGTAAACACCCAACTAATAAGCGAATACACCAAAATTTTGAGGAGGCTTAAAGCCGAAGGGCACACGTTGGCAGTTGTTGTTGGAGGAGGAGCCCTAGCAAGAGAATTCATAAAAATAGCCAAAGAACTCGGTTTGGCGGAAAAAGACCAGGATGATTTGGCTATTAGTGTTTCAAGGCTTTACGCCCAACTCTTCGCCAAAATGCTTGGTAGGGCTGGCTGTCAAAAAATCCCAAAAAGCGTTGAAGAGGCTACCAAATGCCTAGAAAAGGGGCGAATTGCAGTTTTGGGCGGCTTAAAACCTGGCATGACAACAGACACCGTCGCAGCCCTTTTAGCTGAGCGTATAAGCGCTGACATGCTCATTAAAGCCACAGACCAGGAAGGCGTATACACAAAAGACCCGAGGAAACATCCAGATGCCGCAAAACTTGACAAAATAAGCTTTGAGGAACTGCCAAAATTCTTGGCTGAAAACAGGCATAGGGCTGGAATCCACCAAATTCTAGACCCAGAAGCCATAAAAATCTTGACGGCTAGGCGCATAAAGGTCCGAGTCCTAAATGGGTTTAAGCCAGAAAACCTGTTGCTGGCAGTTGAAGGAAAACTCGTCGGAACGTTAATAGAGTAAATTTGATGGAGGAGTGTTTTCAAAAAGGCGTAATCTTTAAATAGTTGAGTCTCGTTTTATCGAATTTGATATCGATGGTGATATGATGTTCGACGAGCATGACGATTATCCCCTGCCTCCGCCTCTTCCGCCGTTTAGGCATTGGTTGAGACATATGGCTGCTGTGCCGAAGGGTTTTCTACGCTACCAAGTGCTTGAGCTTCTAAACGAGAAGCCTCTCTCCGGCTCAGAAATTATGAATGAGATTGGGAGGCGAACTAATGGCTGTTGGAAGCCTAGTCCGGGCTCTGTTTATCCGCTTTTGGCTTGGCTTCAGGATAATGGCTACATCCGCGAGGTGCCAACTGAAGAGAGCGGCGTAAAGCGTTATACATTAACGGATAAGGGCAAAAGGCTTTTGGAGGAGCAGCGGAAGGTGCGTGCCCAGTTCCGTATGGGCAAAAAGCTTTTTGTTCCGTCATTGTTGGGTTCCCTTTGGCTGCGGATTCCGCCGGAGGAGGCTGAGGAGGTTAGGGAAGCCTTTAGGCGTTTGTTTAAGGCTTTCTTCAGCCTTGGAATGAGCCTTGAAGAGCGTTTTTCAGAGGAAGCCATAAAAGAGACTTTGAAGGTTTTGAATGAAACCGCCCAGAGGCTTGAGGATATTGAAAGAAAACTTCATGGTGGTGAGAAGGCATGACGGATGAAGTGATTAGGGCTGAAAACCTAACGAAAGTTTTCAACAAGAGCCTAGTGGCTGTTGACCACATAAACTTTAGCGTTCGCGAAGGTGAAATCTTCGGCTTTTTGGGACCGAACGGCGCTGGAAAAACCACAACAATAAACATGCTGATAACCGTGCTTAAGCCGACCGAGGGCAAAGCCTCAGTGTTGGACTATGATGTTGTTAAGCAAGCCAACGAGGTTAGGAAAGTTATCGGTGTTGTGCCCCAAGAGTATACAGCTGATGAGGATTTGACAGGCTATGAGAATGTCATGCTCTGCGCCGACTTGTACGGGATTCCCCGCGAAATAGCCAAGAAACGCGCCTTGGAACTTCTGGAGCTCGTGGAGTTAACGGAGTTTAAGGACAAGCGGGTTGAAACCTACTCTGGCGGAATGCGTCGGAGGCTTGAGCTCGCATGTGGATTGATTAATAGGCCTAAAGTGCTGTTTTTGGACGAGCCGACTTTGGGTTTGGATGTTCAGACAAGGGCTGCCACTTGGGAGTATATCCGACGTTTGAAGAAGGAGTATGGCATGACCCTTTTTATGACTACGCATTATTTGGAGGAGGCTGACGCCTTATGCGACCGTATAGCCATAATAGACCACGGCAAAATAATTGTGACTGGCACGCCAAGCGAGCTTAAGGACAGCCTAGGAGGAGACATAATCACCATAGCCATAAAGGAGAATGCGGACGTAACCAGCGTAATCAAAAGTGTTGAGAACGTTAAGGACGTGAGAAATGAGAATGGCGCCTATAGGATTAAGGCTGAAAACGGCGAGTTAACAGCCCCCCTAATAATTGAGGCTTTGCGTAAAAGTGGCTATACGGTGACGAGGCTTTCGCTTACAGAGCCAACCTTAAACGAGGTTTATTTGGAGTACACTGGCAGAGCCATCCGCGACGTGGAAGAGTCCAGAGAATCGTTCATAGCCCATAGAATAACTTTGAGGAGGGCGAGGGGAGGATGAGTGGAGCAACCACTGCAAACGAGTGCCGCCCAAGCCTAGCAAGGGGATTGTGGGCACTAACATACCGCGAACTCAAAAAGTGGCTTAAAGACCCAGTCATGCTTGTGATGTTTGTTCTTCAGCCCCTCATTTGGATGGGCTTGTTGGGTAAGTCCATGAATATTGGCGGGCTTTTTTCAGCCAACAACATAAACCTGCCACAGCAAATACCAATTCCAGGTAACGTCATCCTTTATCCATCTGGGCTTCAAGGTGTAGTACTTAATGGCACAATGCTTGCACAAATGTTCGCCGACATGGGCTCAAACATAATGCAGAACACTTTCGGCGTTACAGACTACTTCAGCTTTATGGCTATTGGCATGGTTTCAATGATAGTCATGACTACAACCATGTTCAGCGGCATGTCAATAGTTTGGGACCGACGCTTAGGCTTCTTAGACAAAGTGATAAGCACTCCAGTCTCGCGGGTAGCAATAATATTCGCAAAAATCCTGAACGCAACCTTTAGGGCTATGTTTCAGGCAACGGTGATTTTGGCGCTGGCTTACCTGCTGGGACTTCAATTAAGTGGCACCTTTACACTGCTTAACCTTTTAGGCGTCTACGCAGCCATATTCCTGCTTGGCGTTGGGCTCTCATCAATTTTCATAGCTTTCTCCATAAGGTCCACTAGGATGGAAAGACCAATGCAGTTTATAAGCCTAATAACAATGCCTTTAATGTTTGCAAGCAACACCTTCTTCCCAACTAGGCTTATGCCAGACTGGATGCAAGCCGTAGCCAACGTGAACCCGCTGACATACTTAACAGACGCCATCAGGAGGCTTACGATATTGCCAATGGATGCTTCAGCCCTAATATGGGACTTCACATATCTAGGCTTGTTCGCAGCGGTTCTCGTCATAATAGGCATAGTGCTGGCATGGCGGTACCTAACAAGATAAAAGGTTTGGTTGAGTGTCTGCAATGACAACAATTGTTGAGGCTGTAAACCTTAGAAAAGTGTACATGCTTGGCAAAATTCCCGTAAAAGCTTTAAGAGGTGTAAATCTAAAGGTTGAGGAGGGCGAATTCCTATCCGTTTTGGGACCTTCTGGAAGTGGAAAATCAACACTGCTAAACCTTTTTGGAGCCTTAGACAAGCCAACTGATGGGAAATTTTCATTGAAGAATTGATGTTTCAACGCTTTATGATGGGCAACTAGCAGATTTAAGAGCAGATTTAAGGCTAGGATAGGCTTCGTTTTCCAATTCTTCAACTTAAGCCCGTGGAAGCCCTAAGATATGAATAGGCAAACGCAACAGCCAGACGGACAAATTATATAAGCTTTGCTTTGAATATTTTAGCGCAGAGGAATTTGCCAATTGGCAGAAGCCTTAAAAAGAACTTTAGGCATTCCAGTGGGCGACATATCCCAATTTAGAAGGAGACCAGTGGCAACCATCGCCATAATAATAGTTAACGTTGCCGCATACGCCATAACCTCCTATGAAAACTTCTTCTTAGAAGTTAGCGACTACTGGGTGAGCGCCGGAGGCTTCGTTCCAGCCCTAACGCCGATGCCCATCCAATGGTATAGGGTTTTTTCCTCAATGTTTTTGCATGCAGACTTCTTCCACATACTGTTTAACATGTATTTCCTATACATTTTTGGAAGAGCCGTTGAAGAAGCCCTTGGCAAGTGGCGCTTCCTAGCCCTATACATGCTTTCAGGCATAGTCGCATCAATATTCCACACAGCCTTCAGCTTCATAGGCGGAGCCACAGCCTACATAATCCCAGCCATAGGCGCCTCAGGAGCCATAAGCGGAGTCCTAGGTGCATACTTAATCCTTTTTCCAGGCACGTCGCTGGTGATGGGATGGGGATTCCTATTCTTCCCAATATTCTTTAGGATGAAGGCTGCCTACTACCTTATCTTCTGGTTTGCAACCCAAGTTATTTACGGCTACGCGAGGCTTGGTGGAAGCACCGCTGTTTTCGCCCACGCAGGAGGTTTCATAGCAGGCATAGCGCTACTACCACTAATCGCCAATAAAGAAAGGCTCATCCAATTCAGACTAGCTAGACAAGCCGCATTCCCAACATACGTGATTTTTACGCCAGCACCAGTCAAAAACGTTGGTTTAGGCTCCACAACCAAAATAATTGTTGCGGTGCTTTTGGCTGCAATACTTTTCGGAGCAGCCTACGCCTCAACAGGGCTTTCCATCAGATGTGACGTGAAGGCGGCAACAATCCAATATGCCTTTGAAGGGGCACCATACGTTGACTATGTTGGTTTTCAATTACCTTACATTGGAAATCAACTTGACAGCATATCATTAGACACCACAAGAATACTGTTAAGCAGGTTGTACAGCGTAGGGTTACTTTATAATGAAGCTAATGCCGGTAAAAACGTTACTTTAGTTAATCAGAGTTTCAAACTGCAGGTAAAAGTTGGCAATCGACCTATTCCAATAGACTTGAAGATAATCTACTTTGACGGGCATTACGACGGAGAAGGCTTTCTAAATTATGGTAAGGGTGAACTGGCAACTCAAATAATACACATCGAATATGGAATAATAACAATTAGCGACCTAGTAAACTACAACTTTGAATTATCTTCTCAAACGGTGAACCTCGCTTACATAACGCAGTATACTGGAATCATGTCTCTTGTGGCTACTGCGGCTGCCCTCAGCGTAACCCTAAAGAAGGATAGGGATTTAGCCCTTATAGGCGAGGAGCCAAGAAGGGTTTGGCATCCCTTTACGCCTGTTGCCTAGTAAAGTTTAAGACTTAAATGGTGATAATGCATGAGAGGGTTTACGGCGTGGTTCGGCGTTTTTATCCAAGCCAGCCCGTTGTAGGCGTCGGTGCAATAATAGTTTGTGATGGAAAAATTTTGTTGGAAAAACGTAAGGGCGAGCCCGGTAAGGGCAAGTGGAGTGTTCCAGGCGGTTTAGTGGAGCTTGGTGAAAGGGTTGAAGAAGCCGTTGTCCGCGAGGTTAAGGAGGAGACTGGCTTGGATGTGGCTGATCCGGAGCTTATCGACGTTGTTGACAATATTGTTCGAGATGACAATGGCGAAATAAAGTGGCACTTCGTCATAATCGACTATTTTGTGAGGTTTAGGGGCGGAGAACTGCGGGCGGCAGATGACGCAGAAGAACTCCGCTGGGTTCCCCTTGCTGAAGCCGAAAAATATAATTTGACAAAGACTTTTAGGGCTTTTCTCCAGCGGAATAGGGCACGCCTTGAAAAGCTTAACTCGTGTTCTTAATTGGCGTTTCTGTGAAGAATAGGCGGGTCTCCCCCATAGTTTTTACGTCTAAAGCCCTTACTTTGACGACTATTGGGAAGTCTTTCACAATTTTTCCCAGCACTAAGCAGTGGTGGGGCGGCAAGTCCATGGCTATGGATTTTACTGTTTCTGCATCTATGCGGGCTGCTCGGGAAACTGTTTCTAGGTCGTGTTCGTTGGTGAAGTTGAAGAGGAATATGTTGTCTGCTTGGCGGTAAATGTTCTCGCGTATGGTGTCCGGCTGGTTTGTTATGAATGTTGTGAATATGCCGTAATGGCGCATCCGCGTAACAATGTCGTCCCAGTAGGTTTCCCGCAGATAAAGGTGGGCTTCCTCGGCGAATAGGAAAACAGCTTTCAACCTCCAGCTTTTCAGCATTTCCACAAGTTTTCCAAGGAGGTATTCCACCACCATCTGCCTATCAATGGTTGAAATGTCCTTCAAGTCTATGATTATGGCTCCGCCCCCCTCCCTAGCCTTTAATAGGCACTCTTCCAATAATGTGGCTTCCGCAATGTTGTCCGTGAAAAAGCCGGAATTAACCATGGCATAGTAGCGTGAGAAAAGCGCATCCCGAACATTCTGGTTGCAGTGCCAGTTTCGGATGGCTTCCCCAAGCTCACTTAGCGTTAGAGCATTCCGCTCCCTCAAAGACTGCCATATGCGGCGGAACTCCCGGGCTGATGTCCCAGGCAAGTGCAAAGCGTGGATGAGAATGTTCATTAGCTCGTTGAGGTGGAGCTGTTTTAGGGCGACTTTAAAATTTTGCGCCGGCGTCAAAACATGGATTTTATGGTAGTAGGCGTTTCTTTTTCCGTCTGCCGTCATACCTAAACCAGCATACTCGCCGTTTAAGTCTAGGACTACGACCGTGGCGCCGTAGTGGAGCAAAGCTGTTATCAAAAGCTTTGAAAGGTGCGACTTGCCGGTCTCCTTCTTCCCAGTTATAATGTTTAGCCGTCCATCCAAGGCTGAGGCGTCCACTGTTAAAAGCGAAGTTTCCTTAGTTGTGCCCAAAACTATCGGGAGTTTGCCATCAACCCTCGCCAGCTTGAGCAGTGTTGGAATTGGAAGCCTCCTAATGCTGGACTGGGAACGCGACGGAAGCCAAGAACTGCTCGGGCTTAGGCTTTCACCATTCTCAACGGTTGCGCGAATCTTGCATATTAGAAGCCTCGAATCCTGAATATACGTTATGTGGGGAGCTATCTCCAATGGGTCAACGTCCTCACCTTGAACTATTTCCCCTCTATATGGGGGACTGCGCAGAAGCTCTTCCAATACGCCTGGAATGTTGGCGAACTGTATGTCTATTATTTGGACTATTAGGGCTTTTTTGGCTTCGGCGTCCTCAACCAGCAGGTAGTCGCCTTTCTCTGCTGTTTCGTTTGGGAAGCTTAGGATTTGGACTATGTTTCCCTCTTTTTTATAAAGCCTCACTGTGGCTTTCCCCCTTCCCAAAGGGTCCGAACAAGAGGCGGTGCATGTCCAGGCGCTCAATAATTTTTATGCGGTATCGGTGTTGGATGAAATGCCGCATGGCTATAACCTCGTTCGCCGTGAAAGTGCAGAGAATATGTGCCAAGCGTAAGGTTTCTGGGTAGCTCTGCGTTATCAAGTCATTTCCAATAAGCCTCTCAACAGCTTCGATTTGTTTTTCCTTTGGCACTTCCTTATCTATGTCAAGTCTGAAGGCGCAGTTCCCCCGCGTCAGTTTTGCCACGTATACTTCGCCAAGCAGAACCGTTGGTGGTTTTGGCTTAATTTCTGGTATAGCAATTATACATGGCGGTTTTTGGGTTGACAGCATGTCTGTTATCAAGTAGCCATTAAGCCTAAGCGTTGTCATTTTTGAGAAAGCCAAAACAGTGTTTCCCGACGCCCTTGCACTTTTTAGGATTTCTTTAAGCTGGCTTGTTGGTGTGTCTGGTGTTCCAGCTGTTAATGAGCCGTCGAAGAGTATTAGTCCGCCGCTGACAGTCCTTATTAGGGTTTGTTGCAGCCACTTTTCTAGTAGGTTTGCCATCCTCATTGGTGTTTGCATTATGTTTGGCTGGGCTTGGCTTTCGCTTTGCTCTTGAAAATAGGCGGCTTGAAGCGCCCTATAAACTTCTTTCTGGTTTTCTTCTGTTATGTGGAATATGAAGGGTCCTATGCGTAGATAAGTGTAGCTTTTACCCCTCTTCCATATGCATGTTCCTCGGATGGCTGTTATTATCCCGGTGCTTGTTTCGCCAAGCTTTATGCTTGATGTGTCTACTGCGGCTGTGATGGTTTCCTCTGTTTTCGGCTTTAATGTTATGGGCTTGAAAAAGCCGTTGATGTTGTTTATGACGGCGTAAGGTGGTTCTTGGCTTATGTTGTTGTTGGCTTGTTGAATTGTTTGTTGGTTTAGTTGAAGGGTTTGGTTTTGCACGTGTTTTAGCGAGTGGATGCTTAGTTCTATAAAGCGTTGGGGCAGTGTCAGGTCCATGGTTGTTTGTGGAAAATTATATTTTGGTGTTGCTGTTATAGTGTATTGTTCAATCACCAAGATTCACCAATATGCACTTGTTGGAGCGAAGGCTATATAAATGTTGTGCATGTACAAGATGCACAATTCAATATTCAACAAGGTGGAAAATTGACACAAAACACTACAAAACCACCCATACGAGTAAAAATGCGAGTAGGCGAAATAGAATTCGAAATAGAATGCCAAGAAGAACAACTACAAACGGCAGTGGACCGCATACTATCAACACTAACAGAAAAACTGAAACAAACTCCACTCATAACGGAAAGGGCAGCGGCACCGCCAAGGGCAGAAACATGCAAAGGCGTCATCCAAAAACTATGGGAGGAAGGCTGGTTCTCAACACCAAAAACTCTAAGCGAAGTCCACAGCGAAATGGCAAAACGCGGGTTCCACTACGACCGCACAGCCGTAGCCCACGCCCTCATAGACCTAGTAAAAGAAGGCATCCTAACAAGAGACGGAAAACCACGCCGATACCAATACGCCCAAAAAAGACCACCACTGACGTAAGTTGAAAGGTTTTTATATTGCAAGTTCAAAATAATGAGCATATGCCCAAAAAATTAGACTTTATCACACCGACCACGCTTAAAATCCTCTACGTTTTCCACGAAGACACAATGCGGGAACTACATGAAAGAGAGGTTGTGAGAAAAGCCAAAGTTAGTAAAGGCTCCGCCAACAAAATTCTAAGAAAGCTTTCAGAAATTGGAATCTTAAACAGGGAAAAAAGGGGAAGGATGGTTTTTTACAGACTTAACATTAAAAACGCTGTTGCAAGACAGTTTAAAGTGCTTTTTAACGTCTACTCCTTACATGATTTGGTTGAGGAAATAAAGCAAGACTGTAAAAGAATAATATTGTTTGGCAGTTGCTCCGAGGGAACAGACGTGAAAGAAAGCGACATAGACCTCT
>JBMFMB010000011.1:0-48949 GCA_049970895.1 Bathyarchaeia archaeon
AGGCTGCAATATTGTAGCTGTTAGGAAGGCACCCTTCGACTTTGTCATAACAGTCCCAGAGGAGAATATGAAGGTTATCGGCGGGGTTGCAGACGGCAAGGAGGAAACCCTAAGCCAAAGAGTTGAAGAAATCTTAAGCCTAAGCAAGGTTGTCCAAGCACATCCAGTTCTAGTGACTGACAGGCAGAAGCCCCCTTTAGATAAGGATATTGCATGCGTCAAAAGTGATGAGATATCAAAAATTAAAAGTCCAGAAGACTTATGCAGACTCTAGTAAAGCCTCGTCTGATGCGCGTCGTTTTCCCGCTTAATTTTTTTCGCGGGCTTCCAAGACTTTCTGACAAAATCTGGATATTCCTTAAAGTTTTCTAGGCAGCGGCGAAGGAACTCTAACGTTTTTGGGTCTGTTGGGTAGCCACACCCAAAGTCGCCGTACTTGGCTTTTAACTCTGCTATTTCACGGTCCCTTTCAACTTTGGCTATTATCGAGGCTGCTGAAACAACGGGGTATTTCCTATCAGCCTTATGCTCTGAAACTATTTCAACCTTGAAGGGCAAACATTCAAGAATGTGCTGCTTGAAGCGCTCCTCCAAAACGTCTGAGGCGTCCACATAGGCGACGTCCGGCTTGAGAAGCTCTATGACTTTCGCCATGGCTTGTGCCTCAAGCCTATTAAGCCTAAAAAGCTTCTTGCCCCTTTCCACAACCTTGTCAATTTCTGCTGGCGAAAGCTTCACAACAGCATGTTTTCGGGCTACACGCTTAATTTCGGTGGCAAGTGTTTCCCTTCTGCCTGGCGAAAGAAGTTTTGAATCCTTAACGCCTAACTGAACTAGTTTTGGGATGTCACCTTCCTCTATTAGGATTCCGGCGATTACCAGCGGTCCTATGACGGAGCCGCGTCCAGCATCATCAACACCAGCCACCAACATTTGAAGATTCCTTCAACACGCCAACAACGAAGTAATAGCGTTTATGATGTTAAAGCTTTAGCTTTTTTGTGCATGTCAAGGATTCTTTGGCTTTCTGCACAACTGCTTCATGAAGCTTGTCTCTGTTTTCAAATGTAACCGTGAATATTTCAGCATCTTCCCTACTCTTTGCCGCATCTATTAGTTTGTCTCGGGCTTTCCAGTGGATAACGGCTATAATCAGTTTGCCACTTTCAAAAGCCTCCAAAACCGCCCGCCTAAAATTTTCTGAGAAAAGCTCCATGGGTCCAATTTCGTCTATGGCTATTATATGGCATTCTTTAACCGCCCTTAAAATTGCCTCCACGCCAACGCTGTCCAAGTCTTCTAGGTTTACGCGGTACTTGCCAACTTGCGGACCCCTTTTCTGGTTTACGTGGGCAAGCCATCCATGTTTGCTTTTGTCGGCTAAATCCAAAATTTCGAAGCCTATGCGGGTTCCACATGAGCGGACTTCGCGGCTTATCATTCCGCCTACACTGTAGCCATCAGCCCTCAAAGCCTCAATAACCCTGAGCAGAAGGGTTGTTTTCCCAACGCCTGGACTACCGGTTATTAGGAGAACCCGCTTAAACATTTTGTCAGCCCTTTACGACTGTTGCGTTAGGAGGGCGGAGATTCCGCCTGCCGCAAGAACCAGAAGCTCAAAGGTTTTGTAGGCTTCAACCATACTATTCGCCGTGTATTCAACTGTTAAGCCGTCAACCCTTTTGGCAGTTGGCATTAGCTCTGCAACGTCTGCAAAGTGGCTTGCTTGGAAGGTTACCCGCATGTCAACGGGCTTTTTGGCTATCAGCAGCTTACTGATCTCGCCCGGCTTAAAGTTTGATGCAGCCCTTTCTGAGGCTTCCCTTAACGCTTTCTCAATTTTTGTCATGCTTGGGCTTTTTGCGGAAACTCTGCTCAAAGAGTCTTTTAGGGCGACTGCTTCAGCCCATGGAGCAAACCGTCTAACATCATCCCTTATGAGTTGGGCTTCACCAGCAACCATTATTACTGGCACACCGCATTCCCCGGCAACATAAGCGTTCAATAGGAATTCACTGACTTCGACGCCGTTAACCTCAACCTTGCGAACGCTTCCGCCACTGTATGTGTGGTCGAAGGAGGATTTCGCTGTTCCAAACTTTGCGTGGTACCCCAGAAAAACGGCGACGTCACACCCTTCAATTCCAGCAACCATGCTTAGTGGGCGAGGGAAACCCCTAACAATTTCCATGTATTCTGGCAAGTCTTCCACGTGGATGTTAACCATTGGACCATGGCTGTCCGCAACAACAATTTCTTCAAAGCCATTTTTGTGCAGTTCGTCAGCCACTATAAGCGTGACTTTTGTGGCTATTTTCCTAGCCTCCTCGTAAAGAGTCCCTTTTAAGCCCAAGTGGCTTGGCGTGACAATGTAGGGCATGCCCTCTAAATCGACTGAAATAAACGCCTTCATCACTGTCACCTTTACTGCTTATGCATTATTTCCTTTAAGGCTAAAATGTTTTGTGAGGGCGTGCTACCAGAAGTCTAATATTCAGCAGTTAAAGACTTCTATCCATAATCAAGTGTGTTGTGGTTGAAGGCTAGCATGGGCAGCGGAAAAGAACACGAGGGCATAGTGGCGTCCTTCGAGAGACAGCTTAGCGAGTGGGTAGCCCGAAGACACAGCAAAGTCTTTAGAATAGCCCTGCTTCTAGCCATAATCCTTCTGGTTTTTCTAACATCTTTCAGATACACTGTTGGCGGATTAAAAGAATGGACCAGAATAGACCCAGCAGCAATTCTCAACATAACCATCCAGCTTTTCACAATAATGAACCCAATTAGTACCATACCAACATTTCTCCTGTACACTGGCAACCTCAAACGCGAAGAAAGATTGAAAATAACAAGCACAACAACTATGATAGTTATTGTTCTCCTTTTAACCTTCACCCTCTTCGGTCCACTAATACTGAGCGCCCTAGACGTTTCAGTCACAAACTTTAGGCTCGGAGGCGGCATCCTCCTACTCATATTAGCCATAGACATGCTTGGCGGAATGTCAAGATCGAAGGTGATAGACGTAAAACAGGTGGCGGTTGTGCCTCTGGCAACGCCTTTGTTGGTTGGACCTGGAACAATGACGACGCTTATTGTGTTGTCTGGCACTTATCCAATAATAAACGTTTTAATCGGCGGCTTAATTGCAGCTTTAGGCGTATACCTAACCCTCCGCTTCTCGCCAATCCTTGTTTCGGCTGTTGGCAACAACGGCGTTCAAGCCTTAAGCCGCATAATGGCTGTTGTATTGGCGGCAATAGCCTCACAAATGATACATTCAGCCCTAGTGGAATGGGGCATAGCAAAAATATGAAAAATCAAAAGCCAAAAATCGATTTTCCAACAGAAGCCACCGAAGAAGGCGAGGTTAAAGTAATTGTTCCGAAGCTTTCAGCCTTTGTAGTAAAGCCAAGCGAATACGCGCCATCAAAAGCTCCAGTCTTCTACAACCCTGTCATGGAGCTAAACCGCGACTTGGCTGTTCTGGCAGTTCAAGCATATCAAAAAATGGTGAAAAGAGAGCTTTTCATATGCGAGCCACTAGCTGGTTGCGGCGTAAGGGGGATACGATTTGCAAAAGAGGTGAAAGGCGTCAGAAAAGTTGTGATTAACGACATTAATGAGAAGGCTTACCAGCTTGCAAAATTCAACGTTCAAATGAATGGGCTGGAAAAACGCGTAGCTGTTAAAAACGAGGACGCCAACTTGCTTCTAGCTCGACACAGCGCACCGAGAAAACGCTTCGACGTTATAGACATAGATCCCTTCGGCTCACCAGTGCCCTTCTTAGATTCTGCCATACGCGCCCTCCGCGATGGTGGCTTACTCGCTTTAACAGCCACTGACATGGCACCGTTATGCGGGGTGCATCCAAAAGCTTGCATCAGAAAATATGGCGGCAAACCCCTTAGGACGGAATACTGCCACGAGCTGGCTGTTAGGCTATTGATAGGCTGCTTGGTGACAACCGCCGCAAAACACGAAATGGGCATTAAAATGCTCTTCAGCCACAGCACAGACCACTACATACGTGTTTACGCCGTTCTGCTGCACGGCGCAAGAAACGCCGACAAAAGCCTACAGAACATGGGTTATGTGCTCCACTGCTTCAACTGCTTCCACAGAGGAACCACCAAAAATCCCTTCGCCTACGGCTTCAGCCTCAAATGTCCAGAATGCGGCTCAAAAATGGATTATGCTGGACCACTATGGCTTGGAAAAATAGCGGACAAAAATTTCTGCATTCTGATGGAAGAGACGGCTAAAGAATCCACGTTGAAAAGGAGAGTTTGGAAAATTTTATGCCTAGTGAATGGTGAATGCGACGCCCCAATTACATACTACGTTTTAGACAAGATTTGCGATAAACTTGGTTTATCAGTTCCTTCAACTAACAGCGTTCTTAAGGCAATGGCTGAAAGGGGTTTTGCTTTTTCAAGGACCCATTTCAACCCAAAGGGGATAAAGAGTAACATATCAATAAAAGAGTTAAAAGAACTGCTGTCACATCTGACATGTGGCAAATTTTAAATAACATAAAGAGATAAGTGAGTGACTTAGGTGAAGCAGATGAATAAGAAAATAGCCATCATAATCGTACTAGTCTCTCTGCTAGTACAATGCGTCTTAATGGCGTCATTGGTGCATGCACAAAAGACAATAACCGCGTGGACCGATAAGCCAATCTATAGTCCTGGGGAATCCGGAACCCTCTACATAACATTTTATAACACCAGAGATGGTGCAGTGACAGTCAAAAAAATAGTTGTATTCTTTGAAGAGTGGAGAGCTTTCAAGAATGGAAAATGGGAAGGAAATAAAACCTTAGAGGTAAACAAGGCTTTGGCGAGCGGAGAGGCTTACCCCGTTAGCACAGATTTCACCGTTCCAACTGATGGAAGAGCCACTGATACAACGGTTGAAATAAAGGTTTATACTGAGGAAGCTGGAGTCATAGACCCGAATGGAGCAGAAGCCATCATACACGTTTCCGAAACTCCGCCTTACATGGCTCAAATGCTAAATCTCATAACAATACATGTTGTCCTAATGATTGTTTGCACCATCATCATCGCAGCGGTCATATTCTTGTCTGTGCGAAAACCCAAAGCGGTGGTTGAGGAAGAAGAGAAGGGGAAATCTGAACAGCCTTAAACCATTTTTTCCATTTAATTTTTAAGCACGAACACCATTTCTACTTTATAGGAATTTGACTATTGGAGGTGCGTGGAGCTCGGAAAAGTTTTGGTTACTTCAGCGTGGCCCTATATAAATGTGACGCCGCACATCGGCAACCTGGTAGGTTCAGTTCTCTCAGCGGATGTTGTCGCCCGCTATTTTAGGCTTAAGGGCGAAGAGGTTGTCATGGTGAGCGGTTCTGACGAGCATGGAACTCCCATTGAGGTTGAAGCCATAAGGCTTGGCGTCAAACCAAAAGAGTTGACGGACAAAAACCACGCGAGGGTTGTGGAGCTTTTCAAAAGGTGGGGTATATCCTTCGACAATTACACGCGAACAGAAAGCCCTGTGCATAAGGAGTTTGTTCAGCAGCATTTGATGAAGATTTACAGGAACGGCTACATATTCACAAAAGAGACCGAAATGTTATACTGTGAGAAGTGCAAGCGTTTCCTCCCAGATCGCTTTGTTGAGGGGAAGTGCCCCTACTGTGGGTATATGCCAGCCCGTGGTGACCAGTGCGACAACTGTGGAAGGCTTCTTGAGCCAACAACCCTTATAGAGCCTTACTGCGTGATATGCAAGGGCAAGCCCGTAATAAAAAGCACAAAGCACTGGTACTTTGACCTTGGAAAATTCTCCGAAAAGCTTGCAAAATATATCAGCGAAAACAGGCAGTTGCCAACAAACGCCAAAAACTTCAGCTTAAACCTAATAAGGGAGGGGCTAAAACCCAGAGCTGTTACAAGAGACGTGGGTTGGGGGATTCCAGCACCATTTCCCGGAGCCGAGGGAAAAACCATTTATGTTTGGGTTGAAGCTGTTTTGGGCTATGTTTCAGCCACCATAGAATATTTCAGAAACCGTGGCGACCCAGAAGGCTGGAAGGCCTACTGGTTTGACAAGGATGCCAAAACCCTATACTTCATTGGGAAGGACAACATTCCCTTCCACACGATAATTTTGCCAGCACTGCTCATGGCTTCCCATGAAGATTACAATTTGCCATGGAACGTTTCAGCCACAGAATTCCTCCAGTTCAAGGGTGAGAAAGCCTCAAAAAGCTTGAGGATTGGCATATGGATTGACGAAGCCTTGGAGCTTTTCCCAGCTGACTATTGGCGCTACTTCCTAATAGCCACAAGACCAGAAACAAAAGATTCAAACTTTTCATGGGAAATCTTCGCCGAAAAGATAAACGCTGATTTGAACGACACCTTTGGCAACTTTATCCACCGCACACTGTCCTTCATAAACCGCCAGTTTAACAGCCAAATCCCAAAGCCAAGCCAACTGGACATGGACGATAACAAAGTTTTGGAAGCCCTAAAAGGGAAGGTGGGCGAAATTGCCGCAGATTTTGAGGCTTGTAGACTGCAGTCAGCAGCAAATGGCGTTATAGGCATAAGTCGCCTCGGAAACCAGTACTTGAACGATAAGGAGCCATGGAACCTAATTAAACGCGACAGAACCCAAGCTGCAACAGTCCTTTACGTGGCTGCACAGCTGGTTAAAGCTTTGGCAATAACATCAGCCCCAATAATACCCTTCACAGCAGAAGAACTCTGGACAACATTAAACTTGCCTGGCAGCATCCACCAGCAAAGGTGGGATGAAGCCCTAAAACCTTTACCAGCCGGCCACAAAATAGCCGAGGCTAAGCCCTTATTCCACAAGGTGAAAGCTGACGAGAAAAAGCTTGACGAAATGCTGGAGAAAGTTAGAAAGACAATGACGAAGTGAAAACCTCCACATTCAGGTGCATGCCAAATCCAAACAGGTCTTATCCACTCTTAGGCACAATAAGGTCTTAACAATATTCATAGCCGTTGCTTTTTGGACAAACCCTATGAGAAAGTGGACCGGGCGGGATTTGAACCCGCGACCTCCCGAGTGCAAGTCGGGCGTTCATACCAACTGAACTACCGGCCCGCAGTTTTTTCAAGCTTTTTGAATAGTGAAGGGTGATTTAGACTTTTCTGACATAGCTTTGAACTGATCAGTTAAAGGGGCAAGTCAGCATCATGCTGTGGACCATTTTCAGTTTTCTTTCTACGGATTTTTGCAAAAAGCTTTTTTTTAATTTGGGCTTCATATATTGTGGTGGTTGTGTTGAATGTTAGGCTCTTTGTTGATGGGGAGGAGATAAGCCTAAACAGGTTTGTTGTTAGGATTTTGGGCGGCACCATTGTTGGGGCTGTTGGCGCATTAAGAGGCGTTAAAGAGGACTGGAAGGAGATTAAAATAGAGGTAAAGCGTTAATGGGGATGCAGCTACATGATTCCAGAAGTTCATAAGAGGCATCTGCAGGAGGAGTTGGCTGGTAAACTACAGAAGCCGGTTAGGCTTGTTGTTTTCACACAGGAGTATGAATGCCCTTATTGTGCTCAGGCGCGAAGTCTAGTTGAGGAGTTGGCCTCTTTAAGTGATAAGATAGGCGTTGAGGTTTATGATTTTGTGGCTGACGCGGATAAGGCTAGGGCTTATGGTGTTGACAAGGTTCCAGCCGTTGCAATTGTTGGTGAGAAGGATTTTGGCTTGAGGTTTTACGGCTTGCCATATGGCTATGAGTTTGGTACTTTTTTGGAGGGTATAACTGCCGTTTCTCGCGGGAGGGCAGACATTTCTGAAACGACTAGAGAGAAGCTTAAAGGCATAAAGGTGCCCGTGCACATACAGGTTTTTGTCACTTTGACTTGTCCATATTGTCCTTCTGTTGCAAGCCTTGCCTACAAGTTTGCCGTTGAGAGCGACTTTGTTAGGGCTGATATTATAGACGTAAGTGAGTTTCCCCATGTTGGGCATAAGTACGCTGTTATGGGTGTTCCAAAAACCGTCGTAAACGAGAAGGTTGAATTTTTGGGGGCTGTTCCAGAAGACGTCTTTTTAGAGCATGTTTTGTTGGCTGCCCGTCGCCCAGAATATGTTCTCTAGCCCTTCCAGTGGTGTAAAATCTGGCAAGCAAGAAAGATTTTTTGACATTAATTTTTGTTTATAGCGGCGAGTTTGCAGAGCGTGTAATAAGGAATCTCATAAACGACCCAAGTTTTTGCAAGTCTTGCGGCTTATACTGTGACTCGTGTAAGTATGGCGTTTACAGTTTTGTGCAGAACATCCGCGCCGCTATAGAACTCCCAAAACCCACGGAACTGCCAGCCTTCATAGACAAGCCAGAAGAATACATGCCCAAAAGCGTTCCAAGGGCGGATTTATGTGTGGCTTCCGGGTTGCATAAGGACTTGCTTTTGGAACTGCCCTCCCACATTTTAAGGGCTGGGGTTAAGGGCTTAATTGTGCCCATCGAAGATTTTAACGAAGTCCCATCAGGCTTGAGGAAGCAGTTGGAGGAGCGCTGCGTAGAGCTTGGCTTAGAATATGCTTTTCCAAAGCCTTTCTGTTCGCTGGAGCCAGCCGACGACAAGCCGTTAATTTCACGTTTTGTAGAAGAGCTTGGCGTTGGACGCCCAAAACTTGAAATTTCCACAGCCAAGCGGGGTGGTCGCGAAATTATAGAGGCGGCGATTGTTAGGCGAAGCGCTCCATGCGGCTCAACATGGTATGTGGCGAGAAAACTCATAGGCGTCGAAACAAGACGCGAAATCTTGTATGATGCTGTTGCGAAGGCTCATCATAGCTACCCATGCACAGCCACAATGAGTGTTGACCCAGAGGTTAAGGAGCCCATCCTCCACATAGGCGGCTACATAATAAGGGAAGAGGTGGAAAAAGCATTGGGAAGGGCTGGAGCCGCCGCCACTTAGCCTTTAGGCAATCTCTCGATGAGATTTAGGACTTTTGCTTTTATGGCATCCCGCACTTTCCTTGCTTTTTCTAGGGGCATTTTGGCTGGGTCCGGCATGTTCCACTCTTCAACATGTTTTGTGTAGACTACTGGGCATAGGGAGTCGCTACAGACGATTATGGCCATTTCGGCTTTTTCCTGAAGCTCTCTAGTTATGATTTGGGGCTTTTTGTTGCTTATGTCTATGCCCTCTTCCAGCATAAGCCTAACAGCGTTTGGATGAACTCTTTCCGCTGGTTTTATGCCAGCACTGGTGGCTTTCCAGCCTTCAGGTGCATACTTGTTAAAGTAGGCTTCAGCTATTTGGCTTCTGAAACTGTTTTCAACACAGACGAATAGGACGGTTTTCAATTTTAGCCTTCCCAGTCTAGGAGTCGCTTTTCGCCCTCTATCTTCTTTAAGTCTGTTATGTCTTGGGTTACCTCCATAGTGCCCAAATACTTGCCATCCTTGTCTCTTACTGCGAAGTATCTTATGTGGATTAGGCGGTCGCCCTTTTGTATCCAGAATTCAGCCACATCCTTTTCGCCCTTCTTGAAGGCTTCTAGGATTCTGTTAACCACGTGGACACTTTTCTGTGGGTGGCAAAGCTGCACTTTCCTGCCCAGAACTGCCTTTGTTCTAACAAATATGCGCTTCTCAGCCTTGCTAAAGAATTTAACCGCATCATCCTTGTCCACAAAGGTTATGTCAACTGGCAGCGTGTTCAAAATAGCCTCAATCTCCTCCTTCGTCAAAGTTCCAGTTTCAAATTGCAGTGTGCCTTCTGGCATGGGCTTCTCCTCGATTTTCGGTTTTTCAAGCTCTTTTGCTGGCTCAGATACTAAGTGTTCTGGTGTGAAGCAGCAATACCCAACCTCGTCAAAATCCTCTCTTATGGCGGTCCACTCTTGCTCCGTGACCACCCGCTGGGCTGCAGGAAACAGTATATTGTTCTCCTTGTAGATGTGGCTGTTAAGCGTGCTGCTTATATCTTTTGCCAGTTCGCCAAGCTGCCTCTTAAAATCTGAAAAGCCCATTTTCATGGCGTTCACGATTAGGGCTTTAAGCTGTTTTTTCTTTTCCCTAAGCTGGTTGTGCTCCATCCACATTATTGCTGGAGGCTCGCTTATCCCATGCCTTTCCAAAACTGGGAAAAGGGCGTTTTCCTCCCTCAAATAATGTTTTTCTGCATCTAAAAGCTCGTCTGCAACACGTTTTAGCTGTGACAATTCCTCGGCCACTGAATCTGGGCTTTCCGCCCTTTTCACCTCTTCGGTTAACATGACAAGTTTATTGGCGATTTGCTGAATCATCTTATGCTCTTCGAGAAGAATGCCGATGGGGCTGGCTGTTGCAGCCTCAACCCTCTGCTTTTCCAACTGCCCCCTAAAGATTGCCAGGTGAACGTCGCAGAGCCTTTGAAGTTCCTCTCTTGAAACGCCCTCGCTTACAAGTTCTTGCTCAATTTTGGCAATCTCAAGCGAGCTTACGCCCTCAAGAAACTGCCTAAAACGCTCCTTAACTTGCTCCGGTGGAACACCAGCATGCAGCTGCCTCAAAATCTCCTTTAACGCCTTTTTTCGATCTTCTTCTGTTAATCCGCCCATTTTAGGCACCCACCTCAAAAATTTTCTTGGCTAAATTCTTTCCAATCTCCACTATGTGCTTTATATTTTCATCTGTTGGCTGTCCGTTAATTTCCAGCGCGCCGACAACCTCGATTTTGAAGTCGCCGAGAATCTCCTGGATATGACGGATTGCGCCTCCACCCCAACCATAAGAGCTTAAAACAACAGCGAATTTTGTTGGTGGACGCAACGCCTTGAAAAGGTATGTGGCATAAACAGCCAACGGGTGGGCTCCACCCAAAACAGTTGGGGCGCCCAAAACAATTGCTTTCGAATCCACAAGGTCTTTGGCTAAGTCGCCAACATCCGTTACGGCTAGGTTGTGAAGAGTCAGTTCAACACCTTCAGATGCCAGTGTTTCGGCCATCTGCTTAACCATGGAGTCTGTGCTTCCCCACATGCTCACATAGGCTATTGTGGCTTTTGGCCGTGTTTCGCCAGCCGCCCAACGCTTGTACGCGTTTAAGATAAGTTCTGGCTTTCTGTGGACTGGACCATGGCTCGGAGCTATCATTTTGATATCTAATCCAGCGATTTTTTCGAGGGCTTTCTGCGCCATTGCTCTAAAAGGCATCATTATCTCGCCCCAGTACCGCTGGGCGTGGACAAGCAAGTCCTCGATTTCGTCGCTGTAGACGCCGCCAGCCAAGTGGGCGCCGAAGAAGTCGCATGGAAATAGCACTTTATCCTCTTCCAAGTATGTGAACATTGTTTCCGGCCAGTGGAGCATTGGCGCCTCAATAAAGCGTAGAGTCTTGTCGCCTAGGCTTATAGCCTCATTGTCAGCCACAACCTTAATCCGCTCTTGTGGAATATGATAATAGATTTGAGCCATCTTTGCTCCTCTGCTAGTGGCTACTAGTTTGGCTTTCGATGCCATCTTCATTATGTGGGGTATGGCGCCAGCATGATCTGGCTCCGCATGGTTCATAACAACATAGTCGATATCTTCAATGCTTGTGAGACTGCTGATTTTATCTTCCAGTTCTTTTTCGAAGCCTGGGTTCACGGTGTCTATTAGGGCTTTTCCATTTTTGCCAATTATGAGGTAAGCGTTATATGATGTTCCTTTTGGGAGCGGAATTAGGGCGTCGAAAATTCTGCGGTTCCAGTCTCTTATGCCAACCCAGTAAACGTTTTCCGCTATTTTCATAACATTTCTTTCGTGCAAACGCGTTCACCTTTTATTACAATTGTAATAAAGTATATTTATGCCTTTCCCCAGAATATATCAAGGAGGAATAAAACAAAATGCTACTACCATGCGAAGTCGCTGTAAAAAGCCTCCTCCCACCAGTAAGGGCAGCCCTAGCCAAACACCTCATGACAAAACATGGCTTAAAACAGATGGAGGCAGCCAAACTTTTAGGGGTTAGCCAACCGGCCATAAGCCTCTACAGCAAAAAATTGCGGGGAAAAGCCCTAGACCTGGAAAAAGACAGGGAAATTAGAGGGCTAATTGAGGATTTGGCGGATTCCTTAGCAAAGGGAGGCTTATCCCACAAGGATTTCACACTAAAGTTTTGCGAAATCTGCAAGGCTGCCCGCGCAAGGGGACTATTATGTGCAATGCATAAAGCCCTAGACCCAACATTTGACACTGAAAAGTGCGAACTATGCATGGGCCAATTACTAAAATGCCTAAATTAAGCGGGCTATTTCACCAAGAAACTTATGATTTTCTCGTAAATGTCCTTGTCTCGGAGATCTTCTTGACCCCTATATATGCTTGGATTATCGTTAACCTCAACAACAATGTAGTCGCCATTAACCTCTTTAATGTCAACGCCATAAAGCCCTTTCCCGATTACGCTGCAGGCTTTTAGGGCTGTCTCCTTAAGCCTCTGGGGCGCGTTCTCCCGTTTTAGCGTAACTGTTCTACCCCATATGAAGCTTGGTTTTCCACGGCGTTTTACGCCATGTTTCCATTTGCCCTTCGGCATCATATATTTGCAAACGTACAAGACCTCACCGTTTAGGACGCCTACCCGCCAGTCAAAGTGGGATGGCATAAACTTCTGCACAACAATGTAGTCTGACCTTCTGAAGAAGCGTTTTGCAACTTCGCGGAAACTCGTTTCACATGAAACCTTCTCCACATACTTTGAAAAGCTCGTGTAGGGCGCCTTAATAACAACTGGTTTTCCAAAAAGCTCGAAGATTTCCTCTATCCGTCTATGGTGAAACTCTTCCTTGTCCAAGAACAATGTGGGAATGTGCGGCACATCATACTTTTCGAAGAGCCTGTACTGGTGGATCTTGTTTGCACAAATCCTTATGGATTCAGGGTCGTCAACAACCTTTAAGCCAAGCTCCCAAGCAGTTTTTGAAACAACGTAAGCCGTGTAAAGCGGATCTGTCGTTGCCCTAATGAAGACGGCATCATATTTTGGAATTTCCGAAAGCCCGCTCCTAAAAATGAAGTTGAACTCATGTCCCATCTGCTCAGCTGTTCGTTTAAAGCGCTCGAGAGCCTCAGCTTCGTCAGAATATGTGAAATTGTATTTTTCAACAAAACAGGCTATCTGCGTCAATCAAACCATCCTTTCCCGGAAAACCGGGAAACAATTTTGGAAATCACATCCACATCTGAGGGCAATATCTCCTCCAATTTTAGGGGTTGAAGCCCGCATAAGTAGGCTTCTCCATCAACACGTTGAATGAGCAGCTTGCATACCGGAATTTTAAAGGTTTCATAGACTTTTCTGGCGATTTCCCTAACGCCATCGTCTTCAATATTGCATTCTCCAAAGAAGGATTTAACTTGGAGTATTTCGCTGCGAAGGGGTTGAGCGCAAACAGCATAACGGTAATTCATGCTTAGGCTTTTAACAGCCCTATATAGGGCTGTTCTGTTTTTTGCTGTTTGGAAGCCGTTAAAAGAGAATGGGTTGACTGCGAAAATAACAACTGGAAAGCTGAACTCAGCCATTATCTGCTTAACAGAGTCCGTAACAAGGTGGGGCATCGCTGGCACCCCGTTTTTTGAAGCTCTAATTAGCAGAACTGGCGGTCTGTAAGCGTCTACGGCGTTTTCAGTTGTTGGGACAACACTGTTTCCAAGGATTTCGGCGTGAAGCGAAACATAATAGCCCGTCTTCATGTACCTATAATCGTTGTTCACGTTGAGAATAAAATCTCTAACAGAAGACTTGAGGAAGGCTGATGGTTTTATTATGGACGTGTTTGTTCTTAGGTCGATGTTTGAGACGACCAGCACGCAAGAGGCACCAGACAACAGAAAACAGCTAACATCATTTAGATATTTAAAATTAACTATTTGGGTTTTGATGATACCTTTTTATTGTTTTGGAAAAGGATAAGCATTTCAAGGCGCTGGAGCAGAGTTAGAGCCTCTCTTCCCCTCTCGGTAATGACATAATGAATTACATTTTGGCCGCCTATATCTGCAAGAACAGCTTCTATAAGGTGTTCCTTCTTTAAGCATCTAATCCGGTTCGCCCTTGTCTTATCATTTGGGCAATGCTCCTTTAGATCTGTAAACCTTTTTGGACCTTCATTTAGGGCTTCAAGAATCTCAATTACGAAGGACTTACCAAGAATACCTATGCTTCGTGCAGTTTTTTCTTCGACTATACCTTTCTCTCCTAGATTTTATAGTTTCTGTCATTATATAAAAAGGGATGTGTTTAACAATCTTTCTTTACGTTTGGAAAGTGTTCTGTAAAAACGTATCGTTGATTCATAAACTATAAATCTATACTGTTTGCTATACTGAAGTAAAGTTTAAAAAGGCATGGACAAAATGGGCAAAGGGCTTAAAGTCATCGACACGCATCAAAACAACTTCGCCCTCGATCTCGGTCGCATGTTTTCAAACATTGAAACTGAGAGATTGCATGTATTGGTTATTAAAACCGACTACGGAACAGAATTGCTGAGAAAATTGAACAAAGCCATTAGCGAATTTGGAGCAAAAATAGTTCATCTCCAATTTACAACGGTTTGCCATGGCAAACATGCTGAATGTATAGCTTTTATAGACCTTGCTAATTCGAAAGTTTCATCTAGAAATATTGAGAAGTTTTTCAAAAAACAGAGAATCGTAAAGTCAGCGCAAATTTTAAACCATAAAACATACAGTCTTGTTGGAAACAATTACCATTTCCCTCTGGAAATTCTTGGAGAAAGAGCCGTTGTATTTGGTAAAGATGTTTATGCCGCCATTTTTAAGGGAATAAGAGATGAGTTTGGCACAGCGGGCGAAACATTCCTATACTATCTTGGAGTTGAAAGTGGAATTGAAAGTTATGTGTTCATTTCAGAATTTATTAGGAAAGGAAAAAGCGAAGATCTCATTAAGGCGATAAAGGTATTCACAAAAAGTTTGGGATGGGGTGATATCAAAGAAATCCACGTTAACAAAGACGCGGGAAACGCTGTAATTGATGTTTACAACAACTTTGAATGTGCACTTTCAGAGGGTTCCAAGACACCGTACAGCCGATTCTATAAGGGTATGCTGACAGGCTACTTTACAAAATGTTTCCATGAAGAAGTAAAAGTGGAAGAACTTAAATGTATAGCGATGGGAGATGCTTACTGCAAGTTTAAAATTGGAAAACTAAAACCTATCAAAGTGGCAGCGGATTAGTCTAGAACAGCGAATAAGTTTATATCTTGGCTAACTGCTGAATTTGATTAAAGAGGCAGTCGTACGTATAGAACCTTAGAGGTTCTTGGACCAGAACATGAGTTTTCACTTGTTGACGAAAATTTGAGGGCTTTACCAATAGTGGATAAAGTCATAAAAGACCTTTACGGGCGGGTTGTAAACTTTGTTGAACTTGGCGAGTTCACCTTCGGAAAAGAGTTGCAGCTCCACGTTATGGAAGTCAAACCTAATAGGCCTTTCAAATCACCCAAAGCCTTTGAAGAAAACATGCACAAAGCGGTTTTGACGCTTAGCGAACTATTGGAAAAGCGTTACAGCGCCAACCTCCTTGGAACCGGGATGCATCCGACTTTGAGGCTTGAGGAAACGGCCGTTTGGCCCCACCGCCATAAGCAAATTTACGAGGCTTTTAGCCGAATCTTTAATCTTAAAAGGCATGGATGGCTTAACATTCAAAGCTTCCAGCTGAACATCCCATACGGCGGTGAAGCGAAAGCCATTTTGATGCATAATTATCTTGCAAACGTTTGTGCTTACCTTCCGGCTGTTTCGGCATCCTCACCCATCTATGAGGGACGCTTTGGCAACTATGTGGATAACCGTTTATACTTTTACATGGAAAATCAGAAAGAAATCCCATCTATAACCGGAAAAGTGGTTCCAGAATATGTTCAGTCTTTTAGGCAGTATAGGCAGGAAATTATTAGGCGGTACTCTACCGATTTAGCCAAGGCTGGAGCCCACCACTGCATCCTAAACAAGGAGTGGGTTAACTCGAGAGGTGTAATCTTCCGCTTTGAAAGAAAAGCCCTAGAAATACGCGTCATGGACGAGCAGGAGTGTATAAAATCCGATGTAGCCCTAAGCTGTTTTGTAAGGGCTCTGCTCAGAGGCTTAATGAGGGCGAATGAGTTGCTTCCACCTCTATCGACAGAGATTTTGGCTGAAGACTTTAAATCTGTTATAAAAGATGGTTTGGAAGCCAAAGTGCTCCATCCTAACGGACCCACAGCTAGGCATGTGTGCAAACACTTCTTGGAGATTGCTTGGGAAAACGCCACACCTGAGGAGAAGGAATACCTGCCCCTAATAGAGAAACGCCTGGAGCATGGAAACCTATCAGATGTTATTAGGGAGAAGGTCAAGGTTAGGGTGCAGAAGACGGACATGGATGAGGCGATTTTGGATGTTTATTCGAAACTTTTAAACAGCCTAAAGGCTAATGAGCCCTTCTTCTAAAGGGGTGGTAGCGTTTATGCAAGTTGAAGGCGAGCGCCAGAAAAACTTCTTCAACGTTTGTGGCACATGCAAAATTAACTGTTGCTGGGATGCAAGACCGCCAATAACTGAGAGGCGTGAAAAAATCATTTTGGAATATTTGGAAAAACAGAGCATAAGAGTTGAAAATCCGTTTGTGCATGCCGAATACACTTTTCCAAGGGAAACAGCAGAAGGCTACTGCACATTCTATGACAAGACAACAAGAAAATGCCTAGTTCATCCAGTAAAGCCAGAAACATGCGTCGCCGGACCAATAACCTTCGACATTAACGCCAAAACTGGCAAAATTGAGTGGTATCTTAAAATGGAGAAGATCTGCCCCCTAGCCGGAGTCATGTATGGGGATAAAGCATTATTGGCAAAACACTTTGAGACTGCTAGAAAAGAGATTTTGCATCTTGTGAAGGAACTTGCACCAGAAGCGTTGAGGGCTATACTCAAGCGGGAGGAGCCAGACACCTTCAAAATAGGTGAGGAAAAGATAGACATTAAGGTTCTTGAAAAGCTTTCGTAAGCTTTTAAATACTTACCCAGTGCAATTTATTCGGTTAGAGAGGTGTGGCGTTGTCGTCTATTCTTTGGAGTTGTAAGCCTTTCATGAAGAAAACGCTTGTGAAATTCATCATAGTATTCGTCGCTGTCTCCATCATTTTAAGCCCCCTTTCATCTTTGTTCCGCTGCTTATTCCCTTTTGGCTAGCCTTCAGCCTTGTCTTCTTCCTAGTCTGCTATTTCAACAAGAATGCCTACACATACTTTATAACGGACAAGTCTGTCCGCATAGAGAAATCTTGGTTTTTCGGAAGCTACACCCGAGAAATAACCTTCGACCAGATACGGGACGTGCACGTGATGCAAGGGCTTCTGGCAAGAATGTTCAACTGCGGCTCGCTAGTATTCATAACAACCACAGGGCTTGAAGTTGGATATGTTGGCGGAGGAGCAGCCGTCGGAAGAGGCATAATGGTCGGAGGTGGAGCTGCCACGCCAACAATTGTTAAGGGCGGAGGCAACATGTTCTGGGACATACTGGAGCCAGCGAAAGCCCGGGAAATTTTGATGGGCAAGTTAACCGAGTGGCGGGAAGTCTTCCAACAGCAAAGAATAGCGGCTTCGGCGGAGAAAATGGCGGAAAAAGCCATACCCCAAACGCAAGCGCAGCCCTCAATGCCAACTTCGCAGCCTCCAACCGCATCATCCACGGAAACCATCGTTAACCAGCTTGAACGGCTTAAGAAACTGTTTGATTCCGGAGCTATAACAAGAGAGGAGTATGAAAAAGCCAAGAAAAAGCTGTTAGAGTAAGGGAATTTCTAGGAGGAGGGTATCAATTTATGGTTTCTGCAACGCGTAAATTGACTAATTATCTTACGTAGTTGGTTACGTCTTTTTTCTTGGTTTTGTCGGCGGTTTTCATCCTCATATCCTAAGGCTATTGTGCAGACGTGCTCGTAGCCTTCTGGGATGCCCAACTCTTTCTTTAGTTGTTCGCCCTTTTCCGACTTGAATAGGAATTCTGTGGACGTCATTATGATTGAGCCTAAGCCCAACGACTCAGCGGCTATTAGGATGTTCTCGGCGGTTAAGGCGCAGTCTATTTCGGCGAAGCGAGCCGTCTTGTCCGCCGTTATCAGGATCACTGTTGGCGCGTTCCAGAAGAGGGTTAAAGTTTGAGTCTTTTGCGCGTTCAGCCAAAAATGTTATTCCAGAGTTTAGCCTGTTCTACTTTATAATGCTCGCCGTTTTGTTGAGCACTTCTTGTTTTGGATTACTGTGAAGTGCCATTTCTGTTGGCTTCGAGCGTTTGGCGCGAGCAAGGCGCATTCTAATGTTTCCTGCAGCATGTTGTCTGGTATTTGTTCTGGCTTGAATTTTCTTATGCTCTTCCAATGTTTTATAACCTCTATTGTTTCATTCACGGCTCAACCAACCTTTTTCATTCCTTGTCATGTTTGCTGGCAATATGTTTATTTTGAAGATTTGTGCAAAAGGCTTTTACCTTTGGTTTTCCGCTATTCTATCAGCGTTTGAGGGTTAACTGCATCTTGAAAGAACAGCCCAAAAATGCTTTTGACCTTCTAGTGAAACCAGTTCGGCGGTTGATTGAGCAGAGGGGGTTCTCAAAGCCAACAGAACCACAAGAAAAAACCATCCCACTAATCCTAGAAGGAAAGAATGTTTTGCTCATTTCACCAACCGCCACGGGCAAGACCGAGGCTGCCTTCCTACCAGTTTTAAGCATGCTCCTGCAAGAACCACACACTCCGGGAATAAAGGTTCTTTACATTACGCCTTTGAGAGCTCTGAACCGCGACATGCTGGAGCGCCTAGAATGGTGGTGCAACAACCTAGACATAAAATTGGCTGTTAGACACGGCGACACAGAAACTCGCGAGCGGACGAGACAAGCTCGAAGCCCACCAGACGTTTTGATAACAACTCCTGAAACTTTGCAGGCCATTTTGGTCGGCTGGATTATGAGGCAGCACCTCCAGCAAGTGCGTTGGGTTATAATTGACGAAGTGCATGAGATGGCTGACAGCAAGCGTGGAAGCCAACTAGCCCTAAGCCTTGAAAGGCTAAGAACAATCGTTGGGAGAGACTTCCAAATAATAGGTTTGTCAGCCACCATTGGCAGTCCGGAAAAAGTGGCCCAATTCCTCGTTGGAAACGGCCGCCCAGTGGAGATTGTGCGGGTTCCGGTTGCAAGAAAAATGCACTTGAAAATTCTTTTCCCTAAGCCTAAACCAGAAGACATTGAGCTGGCTGAGAGGCTTTACACTCATCCAGAAGTGGCTGCTAGGCTAAGGGTTATCCGAGACTACATAAGCCGCCACAAATCCGTACTGCTATTCACAAACACTAGGGCTATATCAGAGGTTTTGGCAAGCCGCTTCAAGGTCTGGGACATAGACTTCCCAGTCTCCATACACCATGGCTCTTTGGCCAAACCTTCCCGCATAGCAGCAGAAAGAGGCCTAAAAAACGGCGAGCTGAAGGGTTTGGTTTGCACAAGCAGCCTTGAACTAGGCATAGATGTTGGCCGCATAGACTTAGTCATACAGTACATGAGCCCCCGCCAAGTTACAAGGCTCATCCAGAGGGTTGGGAGAAGCGGCCACAGAATAGGGCGCATAGCCGAGGGAATAATCGTAACAATGGATTCAGACGACACTTTGGAGGCTTTAGCCATAGCAAGACGCGCCCTAAAAGAAGATTTGGAACCAGTTGAAATTCCACCAAAACCCTACGACGCCTTAGCCCACCAAATCGCTGGACTACTCCTAAAACAGAAGAGGCTTGAGTTCGACGAAATATTGGAAATGTTTAGGAAGGCTTACCCGTACGCCGACCTAACAATGGATGATGTGGAGAAAATTTTGCGCTATATGCATGAGCGTTTCCCAAGGCTTGCATGGGTCTCCTTCGAAGACAAGGTGGTTCTAAAACCCAGAAGAACAAAGGCGCTCTTCGAATACTACTTTGACAACCTTTCCATGATTCCAGAAGAAAAACAGTACCTAGTGGTGGACGAGACGACAGACCAAGCCGTTGGAATTTTAGATGAAGCCTTCATGGCGGAGTATGGCAAGCCGGGTATAAAGTTCATAATTCGCGGAAGCCCATGGCGAATTCTCCACATTTCAGGCGACAAGGTCTACGTAAAGCCAGTGGATGACCCGACAGGGGCTATTCCAAGCTGGATTGGCGAAGAAATTCCGGTGCCTTTTGAGGTTGCTCAAGAAGTTGGCTATATTAGGGGTTTTGTTGAGGAGCAAACTCGCAAGGGCTTGTCGCCAGAGGAGATTGCAGCCAAACTAAGCGAGAATTACCCGGCAGAAAAAGAAACCATTTTAGACGCTTTAGCCGAGACTTTTGAGCAAGCTGCTGCTGGAATACCAGTTCCGACGGATAGGCGAATAACTGTCGAAGATTGGGAGGACTTCGTGATTGTCCATGCCCACTTCGGCTCCCTTACGAACAGAGCCCTAGCCCAGCTTGTTGGACAGCTCTTATCCGAAAGGATTGGATATGGTATAGTGGTTCAGCACGACCCATACCGCATATTCATACAAACCATGGGTGCTGCAAACGCCGATCAAATCGTCACATTGTTTGATGAGATGGCTTCAATGGGTGAAAAGGCCGTTAGGGACACTTTGACAAGGGCTACTGTTAAGACTGGAATTTTCAAGAGGAGGATGATTCACGTGGCAAGACGCTTCGGCGCGCTGGAGAAGTGGGCTGACTTCAGCAATGTAAGCCTTCAGAGGCTTTTGAAAAGCTTCGAGGGAACCCCAATATTCGAGGAGGCGCTAAAAGAAGTTTTCACAAAGGACTTGGACGTGGAAAGGCTTGTCCAAGTCTTGGAGAGAATCCGAAATGGCAAAATAGAAATTGTCAAAGTTGAGACTGGTGGAACCGCCACTCCTGTTGCGCGTGTTGGCATTGAACGCGTCAGCATGAAAACAGACCTCATCCCGCCGGAAAGGATGCGAGCCGTGCTAATAGAATCAGCAAAGGCGAGGCTATTGAACGAGACATGCAATCTCATCTGCACAAACTGTTGGGGCTATGCGGACATGATACGTGTTAAAGACTTGCCAGCCAAGCCAAAATGTCCAAAATGCGGTTCAGGAGCCATCGGAATTTTGAGGGTTGAGGAGGAGAAAGTTCTGCCACTAATAGAGAAGAAGGGCGAAAAGCTCACCAAGAGCGAGGAAAAAATTCAGAGGCAAGCCATACAAACAGCCCGCCTAATAGAAAAGTATGGGAAGGTTGCGGCAGTAGCCCTCTGCGCACGAAAAGTCCAGCCATCAGACGTTAAAGAAGTCCTCGAAAAAGAGGCGTCGCTCACTGATAAGTTTTATGAGCTTGTTTTGGAGGCTGAACGCAAGGCCATAAGCAAAAGATTCTGGTAAAACCGAGAGACTTACAACAACTTTTAAATGGGAGACCACGTTAATCTGGGTGAGCAAGCCTTAACAATTGTTGGAGATAAAGAAGTTTGGAGATAAGCAGAAAAAGACTCCGTGAAGAAGTCCTGAACAGAATAAAATACGTTAAAAATTGTGTTTTGGCAAGGGAACTATGCCTCCTAATAAGGACAAACAGGGCTGTTCTCGAGCCGAAAGATGTTCAGGAAATATGCCTCTACATTTCAGGCTTATGCAAGGAAGAGGGATGCGAAGAACCCAGCGAGCTCTGCCGCAAAGCAGCTGAAGCCGTTGGCGCCGGAGACGAAGAGAAATATTTGGAGTTGTGTGCCCAAAGCGCCATGAAATGTGGAGAGTCTAGACGCCCAACACCTAAAAGGGCGACATACGTAGCCTAGCAAGGGAAAATCTTTAAAAGAACAAAGTATCGGAAAACCAAGATGGAGGCATGCTCACTGTTCATAGCCCCATATGTTCCAACACCCCTCCCAGTCGTCCGTCACATGCTCATTCTAGCACAGCTGAAACCCGGAGAAGTCTTCTTCGACCTAGGCGCTGGGGACGGCAGAACAGTAATAATGGCTGCTAAAGAGTTTGGCGCGAGAGCCGTAGGCGTAGAGTTACGCGAAGACCTTGCAAAAAGAGCCCTAAGCACAGTCTACGAAGAGGGGCTCCAAGACAGAGTAACAATAGTCAATGGCGACATGTTTAATGTTGACCTCTCATCCGCCGACGTTGTATTCCTATACCTAACAACAAGCGCCAACGAAAAGATAAAACCAAAACTTGAGGCTGAGCTTAAGCCAGGAGCCCGCGTTGTCTCCCATGACTACGAGATTGTTGGGTGGAGACCTTTAAAGGTGGAGAATTTCTGCGAAAACCCTAAGCTCGGCTATCCATCCCACACAATTTACCTATACAAGAAAGTTTAAACACATTTTAGGAAGAAAATAGGCGAGAACATGCCTCAATCCTTTAAAACTTTGTATAGGGTTTCATGGGTGGACACGGATGCCGCCCAAATAGTCCACTTCTCAAACTTCTTCAGATTCTTCGAAAGGGCGGAAGAAGAATTTTACCAGCATCTCGGATTAATAAATTGGCTGGGCTCAAAAGACGTAATAATGCCGCGGGTCGAAGCCTTCTGCCAATTCAAGAAGCCAGCAAGGTTCAACGACTTGCTAGAAATAGAGCTCACAGTGGAAGAGTTGAAAGAAAAGGCAGTAAAATACGGATTTAAAGTGTATAATAAGGAAACGGCGGAGCTTCTAGCCAACGGCTACTTGGTGGCTGTTGCCGTGAATAGGCACACGTTAAAGGCCACACAAATCCCAGCGGACGTTGCTGAAAAGCTAAAAGCCTACCATAACAGTGGCGGTGAATCAAAATAAACTTTTAATCTTGGCTTTCAACTCTCCAAAATTTTAGAAAGAAGGTGTGGCAAGGCAAGGGAAATGCTGTTCGTTCCATGGCAGTACATCGCGGACTGGAAATGCAACACATGTGGCTTATGCTGCAAAGCCTACAGTGTAGTCCTAAACTTCCAAGAATGGCTAAAAATAGTAAAAAACTACGGCGTGGAAACCACCGCCACCGGGTTAAATAAGCTTTACTTGCGGAGGAAAAGCGACGGCTCATGCGTGTTCCTCTACAAACTTGCAGACATGCACTTATGCGGACTACAACATATGAAACCGGCAGCATGCAAACTTTGGCCCTTCAAAATTTTAGCCAATCCAAAATTTGGATATGCGAAAGAGGCGCTATACCCCTATGGTGGGAAAAAACTATATGTATATGCTGATTCTACATGCACAGGGCTAATTTATGGGAGGCCAACATGGGAATTCGCAAATCAAACATTAAAAGAGTTTATAGAAATCGCCATAGGAATTCGCAACGACCAAAAGCGAAGCAAGGCAAACATTGATTTTGCCCAACAATACTTGTCAATAAAGCGGCTTTTCTAGTGCCGATGATTGTTTCTTGATGAGCATGTAGAAAGTGTAAAAATATATAAAAAGATATATTAAAAAAAGTTTATATATAAGGAATTGTTTACATATTCAGAGGAGACTGATTTGAATGAAGATGCAAGTCAGATGGTGAAAAAATTGAAGGCCCTAGCAAACCCTCTTAGGCTAAAGATGATTGCATCCCTATGCGAAAGACCAAAAAGCGTTTACACGCTGGCTAAGGAACTAAATCTCCCATATCCATTAGCCCATCTTCATCTAAATGGCCTTAAAAAACTTGGACTAGTTAGGGAAGTTAGAGAGGAAAAGAAAAAGGAGGGCCTTCCACCCATTAAATACTATGCGCCAACAGACTTCAAATTAATCTTAACTCCTAAAGAAATCGAAGAGCTCTTCAAAAAGAAAGGGGGGAAAGGAGGCGAAGTAAATGGCTAAAGCTTCATTTTTAACAGCTCTGACGATAATGCTTCTCGGTTTTGGAGTTCCAGCGCTTTCCATATACTTCTCGGTATTTTACGGATTCAATGTTATAGTAGCTGGATTAGTTGCCATATTTGCACTGATAGTTGCAGGAGTTCTTGTCATCATAGGTTTGGCGATAGGTTCTGAGGAATTGCCTTCTGAAAAAATTAAACCATCTGAAATGGAAAAGTTGAATCTTTTGCGAGCCCATCAAAGAGCCACTTTGGAGGAGCTGGACGAAATTATCGTTATACTAAGGGAAATTAGAGATGTTTTAAAGGCGGCACAAGGATGATGGAGGAAAGCTGGATGGCAAAGGAGTTAAAGTACTTGAAATTTTCCGACGAAGATGTTGTAAGAGAAACTGAAAAGCGCCTTAAAGATATGAAGGCTCTTCTTATCGAAATTCGAGATTTGCTGAAAGCAACAGGGGGATTTGAATAGGAAGAGGGGATAATTATTGGGCGGAGTAGAAAAGATGCGCAAATATGAAGAGGGGCTCCGTCGAATGAACATTCCAACAACCCATGTCAGTGGTTCAGGGAAAGTGCACATTGATGGTGTTGGCGACGTTCAAATATCCGGCTCCGGTTTCATCTCTCCCAAAGAAATAAAAATCAGCGGAAGTGGTTGCCTACCTGGCGGATTAAAAGTTGAAATTTTGAAATGTGCAGGAAGTGTTTCTATAGAGGGGGATATAGAGGCTGAAGAAATGGATTTTTCAGGTTCTTCGTCTGTTGCCGGCAATGTTAAAGCTAGAAGTTTAACCGCCTCGGGAGCCTTCGCCGTTGATGGTAATGTGCAAGGTTCATTATTAAAAGTAGCAGGTTCTTGTAAAATTGAACGGGCTGTTGAGTTAGAAAATGCTCTATATGTTCATGGTTCCCTTAGAGTGTTTGGTGATATTAAAACTGGGAAATACGTGGAGCTTAGGGGAAAATTCGACATAGGAGGCAAAATAATAACTGGGGATTTCAACGCTGAATTAAATAGATATGAGTCCTATGCTCGCGGCGGAATCGAAGCAGTTAATGTTGACATCAAAAAGAGAAGCATCGAAGGTATAGTAATTTTTGGAATACCGATCTTTGGCGTGCTTTCAGGCTATGGAAAACTGCACACTACCAATATCACAGCCAAAGAGAAGGTATACTTGGAAAATGTTTGCTGCGAAAATGTGGTTGGAAGAGATGTAACAATAGGTGAGGGATGCGTCATTAAAAGGAGAGTGAAATACTCAGATTCCATCTCTGTTCATTCAAAAGCGAAATTAGCGAGTCCTCCAGAAAAAATAGACTTAAAAGGGTGACTAAATATCTGCTCACTAATGCCCGCTTTCTTTAACTCGCGGGTTCGGCCTAAAAATCATTAAAGTGAGGTATGACGTGCCTTATGGAAGCAGTGAAATCCGTAAACCTTGTTAAAATGTATCGTGGAAAAGAGACTGTTAAGGCGCTGAAAGGTGTCAACATATCCATCGAAAAGGGTGAGCTTTTCACCCTATTAGGTCCAAACGGTGCTGGAAAAACTACTTTTCTAAGGATTATTTCCACACAGTTGCTGCCCACGAGTGGCGAGGCTTATGTTTTAGGGTTCAATGTCCTAGACGAAGCTGAAGAAGTACGGGAGCATATAGCCGTTGTACCACAAGATGTTGCCACTTATAGCAATTTCACGCCTTGGGAATACTGCTACTATTTTTCGCTGCTCCGCGGCATGACAAAGCAGAAGGCAAAAGAAATGTCTGAAAAAGCCTTAAAGTCTGTTGAATTGTGGGAGTTGCGAAACCGGACATGTGTAACACTTTCTGGAGGAGAAAAGAAGAGGGCAATAATTGCGGCGGCTTTATCTTCAGACGCTGAAGTGCTTATGCTAGATGAGCCAACAAGCGGTTTAGACGCTATTGCGCGAAGAAAGGTTTGGACGGTTTTGAGGGAAATGGTTGAAAAGGGTAAAACAATTCTTTTAACAACTCATATAATGGAGGAAGCTGAAATTATTTCCGATAGACTAGCCATAATCAACAAAGGTGAACTGATAGCGCAAGGAGCAGTTGAGAAAATAAAAAGCTTAACAAAGGAAAAGTTTAGGGTTATGGTTGAAGGCAGCCATAAAGTTTTGGAAAAATTTACCAATAATCATTCTTCGGTAAGATTTGGTAGTAAACGGGTAATTTACGTTGACAATGGAGACGAAGCCATAGAGCTTATTAGAAAGGCATTGAAAAATGGGCTGAAAGCCGAGGCTTCACCCATCACACTTGAGGACGTATTTGTAAAACTTGTAGGAAGAGTGGAGTTTAATGAATCCTAGAAAAATGATTAAGGATGCGTTCATAATCGCTGCTTTGAAGGCTTTTCCAGACCTAAAACGACAACCACTATTATTGATGGTTATGGGCTTGATAAGTGCTGTGCCCCTTTTCTTTGCGCTGGTCTTCGGGGGACAAATAGGTCATGGCTTAATAGGTGCCATGATCTCAACAGTGGGGTTCATAGGTGTAGCCTCCTCGATACAGGACATAACATGGGATAGGTATGTGAAGGTTAGAGAAATTATTGTCGCCATGCCAGTTCACCCAATTTCCTACATGGTCGGAACAGCCTTATCCCCCTTAATATTCTCGTGTCCTGGAACGGTCTTCTTCATGATGCTGGCAATATGGCTTGGCTTCGTACCACTGCAAGCACTAGGTTGGATTGTTGCAGCTTTACTTTTGTGCTGGGCTGCTTTGAGCGGAATAGGCTTCGTTATATCAACCTATATGCGGAGGGCAAGCGTATACACCTTAAATAACTTGTCCAATATTCTTGGGATAGGCTTGATTTTTCTGCCACCCATCTACTATCCTGAGGAAATATTGGGCGATTTAAGTTGGATAGCCATAGCTTTTCCAACATCCAATGCTGCTGGGCTAATAAGGGCTTATTCAGGTCTTGCCGCTTTCTCGCAAGAAATGATTTTAATCCGGTGGCTTGCTCTTTTGGCGATGATGGTTATCTCCGTTTTGCTTGTAGTTTTTAAGGCAAAATGGAGAGAAACCTAAAACGGCAACTTAAATGGACTGCATTGGAAAACGCTCATATTGCAGTTCGTAAAGCTTCTTTAACTTCTCAATAGTGTCTATCTCCTCTACTGTTTTGTCCGTTCTGAACCGCACTATTTTCGGCACTCTTAGGGCGTATCCACTTGTGTACTCGTCTGTCTCCTGAATCTCTTGGTATGTGACCTCCACAACAACTGTTGGTTTTACCAATACGCCTTCATCGTCCACGCTGGTTTTTGTTCTCTCAACAATTGTTGCAAGCGTGTCCATGGTCTGTTCTGGGAGGTTTGAAACCTTTCCAATAGTGTATAGCCTCTTTTCTTTCGGGTCTCGCACCGCCAACAGGAAGGATGAGTATAAGCCTGCGCGTTTTCCTTTTCCGTATAGGGCTTTGACTATTGTGCAGTCTATTGTGTCGCGTTCCGGTTTCAGTTTAAGCCATGTGTAGGTGCGCTGTCCAACCTCGTATGGCGCGTTTAAGTCTTTCACGACTATGCCTTCAAAACCCTTCTTTAAGGCTTCATCATAGAAGCGCATCAGTTCAACTTCATTTTGGCATTCAACCCCTTCAGCGAGATATTCTGGTGGGACGACCTCTACCAAGTATTTGCGCCTTTCGGAAAGTGGCAAGCCCATTAACTCCCGTCCATTCAAGAAAAGGATGTCGAAGGCTCTATATGTAACGCGCACTTTTTCCATCCTTTCTGCAAGCTCTTCTGGTGTTAGCTCTCTTGGTACTGTTCTTTCTAGCATGACTTGGAAAGGCAGTGGGTTGCCGTTCTGGTCTACGGCTAAGACTTCTCCGTCCACGATGCAGCTTTGAGCGTTGAACTTTTTGGCTATTTCCACGATTTCCGGAAGCGTTTGGGACTTTTCAACTCCGCGTCTTGAGAAAATCCATGTTTGGGTTCCCCACTTGTGAACTTGGAGGCGACTTCCATCAATTTTGTATTCCGCCCTAGCTGGGTAAACAACCTTGTCTGGCTCGTATAGGTGAGCTAGTTGGGGTCTGATGAACTGTCCTGGACGTATTTTCACCTCCGCCAATTTTGGCAGTCCCTCGGAGGCTAGGCTTATTCCTTCAGCTATGCCCATTATGGCGCACGCGTTTTGGATTAGCTCAACTGGAACTTGGTAAGCTCTTGCAGCAGCCCTCATAACAGTGCTTGCATAATAGCCAAGCTTCAAATCACCCAAAAGAAGCCGGACAATGTATTTCGCCTCTTGCGGCGTTGCAACTCGCAGTAGGCTTGCCACGTAGAGTTCTCTTTCTTTCACGCCTTTCAGTTTTGGCATAAGCCTAATAGCCTCATAAACCTCGTTCACCGACAGTTTTGGCTCTGAAGGCTTTTTTAAGAGGTAGGCTACCTCGCCGTGCTCCCCATAATCAATGAGGAGTTTTCTAACCTCACTTTTTGACATTCCTGTGGCTAGGCTTAGGCTCCTCTCCACTAAGCCCGGTCCAATTTTTAGGCTTTCATCAGTTATTGCCCCCAAGGCTAGGCGAGCCTTAACTTCAAGGGGAAGCTCCGCTGTTTGGAAGAATTTGGCTAGCTCTGTTTCCTTTCCTTTTTTCCCGCGGAGAACCGCCAGCCGCTCGTAAACCTCAACCATCTTTGAGAAGGGCGTGTCTTTTCTGGGCTCTTTTCCCTCCATGTATAAGCGTATCATATAGTATGGTATGCCAGTTCGCCACTCTATCTGCTCCGGGGTGAAGCCAGCTTCAATTAGGCGGAGGACAGCCTCCTTCTCTGAGCCATAGGCTTCTATGAGCTCTTTTATTGTTGGTGGCTTAACTACCGACATGCTGCTTTGCCACTGCCATGACTGTGGCTATTTTGTTTCGGCTTCAGGAGTTTTTGGTATTGGTTCTATCGCCCTTAAGAATCCATCCTTTGTTATGTCAACTCTTATTCTTCGGCGTTCAAAGTTGCACATTCGACAGTCTAGGACGCGGACTATGCGGACGAATTCGCCTCTATCAACGCCTAAATCTACCTGTTGGTCATACCAGTAAACGCGTCCATAATCCACTATTATTGTTCCGTCAAGGTTATGGGCTAATCCTATGCCTCCAGCCATGTCATAGCTGTCCCAGACTTCTGAACTTCGCTGGTTCACGTAGAGGGCTGTTATGCCATGCACCTGGTTGTAGCGGGCTAACTCCATAACACGGTATTTTAGGGCTCCACGGTAAGCTTCCAACACGGTCACAGAGTCAATTATGGCTAGTTCAATCTTCTCCTTCTCGGCAACATAGCGGTAGGTTTCAGCGAAGGTGTTCCAATCACGAAGCTCGGGATAAGCCACAGTGTCCAAAACGAAGAGGTTTTCGCGTATCTTGTTCCAGTCTAAGCCCAAAATGTCGGCTTTCTGCTTAAGCCTAGACTGCAAATCAAAACGCGGAGTGGCGCTCTTCCACGTGTCTTCAGCCGTTGCATAAAGCACCTTCCTACCGGAGGCAGCAACCCTAACGGCTATTTCCTCAACAAGTATAGACTTTCCAGCCCCAGGCAAACCTGTTATGGCAAACTGCCCACAAATTGGAATTCCTTCTAGACTTTTTCCTTCTGGCGTTAGGAACAACTGGTCAAGGAATGTACCTGTTGGAAAGCCTAGCAGTGGTTTTTTGGCTTCTACTGCCTCATCTGGCCTAAGCACTAGCGTACTCAGCTTCTCTTTGCCCTCCTCAATTCTCGTTGTCATGGGCTTTGTGGCGAGCTCCCACTCGTCTGCTGGCGCCCTAACACTTTTCATGGCTTCTGCAAGGGTTTGAGCCATAGCCCTAACAAGACTCTCAATTTCTGGGGCAACAGCGGCTTCCGGCCTTGGCTGTTCCGGCGGCTTCACAGGAACCTCTGCTGGCTTTTCGGCTAGTTTTGGTTTGGCCTCCTCAATGATGAGCGCCCATAACTCGCCCCGGCGTTCCACAACCCCCTTGTTCTTAAGCGACTGTAATAGTGCGTAGGCTGATTTTGGTCCATACTTTGGTATGTTTAAGCCTTCTGCAATTTCGCTTAGGGATGCTTGCCCGCCGTGGGCTTTGAGAAACTCAACTATGTCATTTTCTTCAACCATAAGTTTCTCCCAGTTAAATACAGCCTCTTTCTAAATATTTTTGTAAAAGTTTAGGCTTTTAAATATACCCCCTCTACAAGCCACTTTCTACACGCCTTTTAAGTGGTTTGGCGAGTTCTATGGTTATCTTTCCACTTCTCCTTCTCCACTGCTGCTTTCTAAGCTACTCCCTAATTATGGATGGGGCGCTTTCCATGTCAAAGGGCTTCAACAAATAAGGATACGGCTTCTTGCTAGCTTTGCCAACCATCTCCATAACCTTTCGAAGAAGGCTTACCGGCAACAACTACAATTTGGGTTAAAGGCCGCTCTACAAAATTTTTTGAGAAAATCCGTGAATTCTATGTCTATCAAAAAATAATCTAAGAAGGCTATGTTGGGACGCTTTACCTTGCCAATTTTAGGGCTTCTTCTCCAGTTTTTGCCGTGTCAACAGCGTAGCCCACATATTCAAGGACTGTTTTCAGAATCTTCCTTATGCTTTCGTTGTCGTCAACGACGAGGATTCTGGCACCTTCACCCATAACTTTTCCTCCTCTTCCCTCTCTACTTTTGGCTTAACTGGAACCGTTACCGTGAATGTTGCGCTCTTGTTGAGAATACTTTTACGGTGATTTTGCCGTTGAGCTAGGCCAGCGGTTATAAGCAAGAAATATATGAGATAAAACTCTCAAGGGCATGGGATAAAAACTTTGAGCAGACCAGAAATTGGAGTCTCAACCCTCCACTTATTAAGCCAACCATTCGACAAAATAACAAGACAGATCCCAAATCTGGATGTCAGCCATGTGGAAGTTGTGGATGATGGCTTACACGCATTGAACAAACGGAGAATTGTAGCACTTAAGGATATAGGGAAATCTTACAATATTAAATTCTCAGTTCACGCACCCTTTGCCGACATAAACATAGCCTCACCGTCACATTGTGTTCTGAAAGCCATGCTTAAACGATTAGAAAACTCTATACAACTTTCAAGTCAACTTGAAGCGCGTGTTTGGGTTTTCCATCCGGGATTAAAAACTGGCATAAGCATGTTTTATCCCGGCGAAGACTGGAACCAGAACCGGAAAACATCGCAGTTTCTCTACAAAGCTGCCGAAGATTACGGTTTAAAAATAGCCATAGAAAATGTTCCGGAGCCATACCCCTTTCTGTTGAAGGGCGTTAAAGACTTTGAAAGGTTTTACAGCGAAGTTTCAGAGCCCGTAGGCTTAGCCTTAGACATTGGGCACTCAAACATTAATGGGCAGACTGAGCAGTTTCTAAAAAAGTTTGAAGACAAAATTGTGCATATTCACGCCCACGACAACGATGGGAGGGATGACTCTCATCTGGGAATAGGCGACGGGACAGTTAATTGGTATAGGTTTGCGAGCTTACTGCGGGAAATATCTTACAACAAGGTTGTTGTCGTGGAGTCTGTGGAGAAGGTTGCAGAAAGTGTTCAAAAGCTAAAAACCATGCTTAGCTAGGCTTGATGCTTGCTACTTTTTGGGAAGGGAAATCTCAATCTCCATGAAATCTTCGGCTATCTGAGTGTTCCTAAAAATTTTTCTAGCATTTTTAAGAAGCGCTTTTGAGTCCTCGTACCTCGCGCTAATATGTGTCAAGACAAGTCTCTTCACTCTGGCTTTCTTAGCGTTTTCAGCCGCCTGACTTGGGGTTGAATGCCCATCCTCGTAGGCTTTTTCAGCTAACTCGTCATCCAAAGTGGCGTCATGAATGAGCAAATCCGCGCCAGCAGCAAAATCAGCCAAGCCATCAAAAGGTCTCGTGTCACCCGTATAAACTATTTTCCTTCCAGGTCTTGGCGGCCCCATAACGTCTTCAGGTTTGACCGTTTTCCCGTTTGGAAGCCTAACCCTTTTGCCATGTTGAAGCTGAGACCATAGGGGGCCTTCTGGAACGCCAAGAGCTTTGGCCTTTTCCGGATAAAATTTTCCTGGGCGTGGTTTTTCTACAAGGGCGTAGGCTAGGCTTGGTATAACGTGGTTCGCCCAGATAGCTTGAACCTTGTATTCTGGCTCTTCGCAGACGACGCCAGCCTCGTGGATCTCGTGAATTTCTATTGGGAATGTTAGGGCAAACTGCACCGTTTCTCTTATACACTTAACGAATTTTTCAATTCCAGGCGGTCCATAAACTTCGAGGGGCTTGTTCCTATCAAGTAGCGCCATGGTCTGCATAAGCCCCGGCAAGCCTAAAATGTGATCTCCATGCATATGCGTCACAAAAACCTTTGTTTCTCTGTGGAAGCTTGCGCCAGCCATCACCATTTGCCTCTGCACCCCCTCGCCGCAGTCGAAGAGCAGTTGCTCGCCCCCGCGCTTCACTAAGATGGCTGGTAAACTTCTTTTAGGGGTTGGTACACTTCCAGCCGTGCCTAAAAAGACAACTTTCAAGTTTATGGCACTAACCCCCTTTAAACCTTCATAAAAACTGCGATTTCTCGGGTTAGGCTTCTGTGCACATAAACCATGTGGGATTCCACGTGTTTGTAGCCAAAATTCAAGCCTATTTGGCTTATGCCTATGGTTTTTGGTGCCGCCATGCATATGTATCCGCCCTTTTCCAGCATGCTGTAGACAGCCTCCAAACATTCTTCAATTATTTTTTTGGTGGTTCGCCCCAAAGTGGTTGCGCTTCTGCCGTAAGGCGGGTCTGCAACAACGCAGTCCACCTTTCGCACTGGCGGGTTTTTTACATCAGCCACTATTATGCCTTCTGGTTCTATGCCAAAATGTTTGAGGTTTTTTAGGCTTCCATGTGCCATTCGCCTTTGAATGTCTGCGCCTAAGACGCGGCATCCTGTGAGGGCAGCTTCTAGGAGCATGCTTCCGGTTCCGCAGAAGGGGTCAAAAACCAGTTCGCCAGCTTTTGGTCTGGCAAGGTTTACCATGCACCTTGCCAGTTTTGGCGGCATAGCTGAAGGATGGAAGAAGGGCTTTTTCTTGGGACGCCTTTCCATGAAGGACTTTGGCGGGACATCTGCCAGTTTCAAGCCGAAAACAAGCTTTTCGTTTGTTAAAATGCCAACAAAGGTTTTTTCTGGATTTTGAAGGTTTACCTTCACTTTTTCAGCCGTGCCTAGGATTATTTCGCCGAGTTTGCGCTCTAAAGCCATTCCGTCAACTTCTCTTGCATGGTTTTTCACGTGCTTTATTCGAACAGCGAAACTTTCGCCGCTTTTTAGGTATTCGCTGACACTTATTGAGCGTAGAGTTTTAACTGTCTCGCTTGGCTCAGCCTTGCACGCGAAAAGCTCTAATGCACAGAGCCTCGTCATGGCTGCACGTTTTTTAACAGCTTCAGCGCATTTTTCGTCGGCTTCAACCCTTAAAACTTGGTCAAGTTTTTCCAAAACCTTGTAAGTGCAGCCTTCAGCCTCAAGTATGGCTTTAAGCTCTGCTACTGGAAGGGTTTCATGTTCGCCGGATAGGAGGAAGAAGAGTTTAGCCACTTTCAAGCTCCCGTAAGGCTTGAGCAATGAGGGGAGCCAGTGAAACTTTGCTTACATGGCTTGGAATACTGTCTGTCCCAATAATCTCTTCAACGCCGGCTTCGCGGATGCACTTTTCAGCATCACCAACAAGAAGCGGATGCACGCACGCAGCATAAACTTTGGCTGCCCCAAGCTCGTGTAGGACTTTTGCGGCTGCGATTATTGTGCCTCCAGTGCTGATAATATCATCAAAAATAATGACTGTTTTATCCTTGACGGCGAACTCCTTCCTTTTAACGGTTACTCGTCCGGTGTAGCGGTCCCTCTGCTTTTCCAAGTAGCCGAAATCTCCGTCTAGAACTTTTGCTGCTTCTTGGGCTATGCTTATTGCACCCTTGTCTGGAGCCAGAGCAAAAGCCTTTTCGAAGCCCCTCTGTTTAAAGTGTTCGGCTAATGGCGGAATAGCTGAGATGCTCTTTGCTTGGAAGGGGAGCTTGCCGAGAATGTTTTGCTGATGGATATTTACCGTTATTAGGCTGTCAACACCAGCGGCTTTAAGCATTCTTGCGATGGCTTCTATGCTTACCGCTTCGCCTTTTAGAAAGACTTTGTCTTGGCGGGCATAAGCCAGGTAGGGAACAACAGCCACAACGCCTTTCGCATTGTTTCTTTTGGCAGCATCGGCAATTAATGTCAACTGTATTAGGTGTGTGTCCTGCGGTGGGCTTGTTGTCTGCACTATTACGGCTGTTTCGCCTTCAACTTCGCCTTCAAGCCTCACATAGTTTTCGCCGTCTGGAAAAGTCTTAAAAAAGACTGGAACTGTTTGGACGCCTAAAAGCTGGGCTATTTTCTCGCCTAGCTCCTTTGAGGCTGGCCCTGGAAGGATTTTCATTTAACCGCCGTTTTATCCTATGAAGTTTGGCTTCTTTTAGATTTTTCCAGTAGCCCTATACTGTTCAATAAGCTCCTTGGCTCTGCTCATTCGGATTTTGCGCTCTTCCACCATCTTCTCCGCCACCAAATCGATCAGCTCACCTGTTGCCCCGGCAGCGATGGCAATGTTTCTTGCATGAAGGGACATGTGCCCCCGCTGTATGCCCTCGTGGGCTAAAGCCCTTAACGCGGCTAGGTTTTGAGCTAAGCCAACAGCTGCCAAAACTTCGGCGAACTCGTTGGCTGTTTTCACGCCAAGGATTTTTAGGCATATCTTGGCTATTGGATGGGTGCGCACCGCTCCGCCTATTAGGCCTACGGCCATTGGCAGTTCTATTGAGCCTACTAAGTCGCCTTTTTCGTTTTTCTCCCATGTTGAAAGCGTCGTATAACGTCCGCTTCTTGCGGCGTAGGCGTGGGCTCCGGCCTCGACGGCTCGGTGGTCGTTGCATGTGGCGGTTACGACGGCTATTATGCCGTTCATGATTCCCTTGTTGTGGGTTGCAGCCCTATATGGATCGGCAGCTGCAAAAGCCCAAGCGTTAACGATGCCGTCCACCACTTCTTCTCCACCAACAGCCTCTTTTGGGACAACACACCATGCCCTTGCCAGCCGTTTAACAGCCAAGTTGGATACTATCCGAAGGTAGACGCGTCCGCCAGTTATCCGCTCTATTAGGGGGGCAACAGCCTCACACATGGTGTTTACGGCGTTGGCGCCCATGGCATCGCGGCAGTCCACGTGCAACTCAGTGATAACCATCGGTCCCTGCACTGTTTGAATGACCTTTGCGTCTAGGTCTTTCGCTCCGCCGCCAATAGAAACAAGCACACCTTGGTCATTAGCCTTCTTTAAGATTTCATCTTTAGCCTGCAATATGCGAAGCCTAGCCGCATAAGGGTCTTTTATGCCTACGGCTTGTATCTGTCCAATCATTATTGGTGGTGTGCTGCTCGTGTGGAAGCCTCCACCATCCCTAGCCATTTTAGCCGCATAACTAGCCGCCGCCACAACGGACGGCTCCTCAATAGCCATCGGCACCAAATAGTCCCGACCATTAATTAGGAAGTTAACGGCAATGCCCAAAGGCACCGGAATGGCGCCTATAACGTTTTCAATCATGCGGTCAGCCAAGTCCAAGGGCAGACTGCCAGTATTCTGCAACAAAGCACACTCCTCGTCAGTCAAGCCGGCAAACTCCTTAACAAAGGCTAGACGCTCCTTAGGGCTAAGCTTATAAAAACCTGAAAACAGCGAAGACTTGCTCATGCATTTTTCCTCCCCATTTATGGCAGACTAAATGGGAGCATTGTTCGACTTCGCATTTAAACTTTGGGGGAAACGGGCTTTCTGACGTGGTGTCTCCATTAGCTGGTGATGTCGCTTAAAGTTGAAACGTTTATCTGGGCTGCTATCTTTTTGAGAAGTTGCGCATCTTCAGTTATCAATGTTAGATTTTTCGCTTTTGCATAAAAGGCGTAAGATGCATCATAGAATGTTATTTTCGCTTTATTCGCCATTTCTAATATTTCCTCTTCGCTACAGTCTATTTGCAAGACTTCCATTATGCCGAGAACGCGCTTCACAATTCTTGCCAAACTTTTAATTTCTGTAGATGTGGCTTTCCCTTCTAGAGCGAAGCTTTTCCAAAGGACATTTCCAAGCTCGTATCTCGCCAATTCCAAAGTGCAGTTTCCAACTAAAACATCAATATTATTCTCCTTTATAGCTTTGAAAATCGCCGATGAATCGAAAAGGTATTTCATCTCCGCATCCTATCCTCTCTTAAGTTTTTAACAACCTCTTTTAAGCTGACCTTGTCAAGAACTGGCTTAAGCTTTTCAACTTCCTCTTTAAGTCTTTCAGCCTCCTTACGCTTAACCTCATCCTCAATGGCTTTCCTCATTATTTTAGAGGGCTTAATCTTCAACTCCTTCATCTTCTCCTTAAGCTCCACAGGAATTTTTGCAGAAACAGTCGTATACTTACTCAAAATTCCCACCAAAATGTAATACCAAATAGCAAAATAAAAAGTTTACTCATAGTTTTTGCACCCTCTTTATCAGACTAAACAAGAACATTGTTTGCTTTTGTTTGTTAAAATTTTGAAATGAAAAGAAGGGTTATTTGGAATATTACTTGTATCTAAACTGCAATGCGAAAGTGTCATTTGTTACTTGTACATCCGACTTTGTTATGATGTAGAATGTTATATGCTAAACTGCATTTGCGGTAATAGTTCAGAATAAGAACTCGACGTTGATAAAGCATCAAGCGTCGCAATAGAATTACCAGTTACGTTGTTATAGATTCTGATTTCAAACTGCATATAATATGTTGAATTGGCAGCGTCTATGACATTAATAACTATGCTATGATTCTTGTTGTCCAAGTTCATAATGTAAAGATGATGGGTTATATCATTCGTCGTCCCGTTGCTGAGGAAGAATGAAAAATTGCGGTGTTACCCAAAATGCTCACTGTGCCAGCTTGTTCAATTCCTTTAACCCACCAATCCTTCTTTCGTTTTCTTTCTTTTAGAGTTTCTATCTATTCATATTTTTACGAGGACGTAGGCTGACTGCCAAGACTATGGCGCGGGCTATTGCTAGGGCTGTGGCTGAGGCTATGAAGGCTGCCTCTCCCACAAGGGTTTAAAGGCGGCGTAGGTTGCTGCTACGGTTATGGCGGTGTCTGCGCCTAGGGCTATGTACTACCATCGGGGCTTGAAGAATGTGTAGGTGCCCAACCCCACCACAAGCGTGTCGAAGGCTACTATGCCCACGAAGGTGGCTTCCCAATCCATCTGAGGAAGCATGACAATCGGGTGTGTGGCGACTTCGGGCATAGTTGGATAGGAAGAAAACCGCCAGTGTTAGGGCTGGCACTGTTACGGCTGCCATGAAAACTTTTGCGTGGCTTATGAGTCTCTTAACTATGCCTAGGTGAACGTTTACGGCTATTATGTTGGCTAAAGCCACACTTAGGTATAGGAGGCTGTACTAGAAGCGCATGTAGGGGTCAAAGGCGGCCATGAATTCTCGGCTTACGATTAGTGGTCGAAGCCAGCCAGCGCCGCCAACTGATAAATGTAGGGTAGTTGTGATGGAAAATGCTTATCCAAGAGGCATGTTAGGAGGCTCATGGCTAGAAATAGGTCTATGCCGCCAATGAGAAGAACTCTGGTTGTAGTGGGGAGGTCTCTGTTTCTTCTTATTTTAGACGTATGAATTCGGAATTCGAACTCGAACTCAAGAGTATAATTATGTGAGGGAAAAGATAAATCTTGTGTAATAATACTCACTACACACATAAGAAACCAGCGGAAAACTAACGCCTAGGAAGGGCCATCGCCCTAATATTAAATTGTCTCTGGATATGCTTAGCCAAGGTTTCAGCATAACCAATCCGAAAGTTGTCTGTGACCACAAGCTTTGGCTTTGAGCGTCTCACATACTCCATTAAGCCGTCAAAATCTGAATGGTCGCTTAAGGCTACGACATACTCTTTATCGCCTATTTCGCGGCATGGGACATCGAACTCCCAACCGCTAACATAAACACGGAAGCAGCCCCGTCCAACGTGGGCTCTTGAACCCATGTGGTAAAAGGCTAGGCATGGCTGGTTCTTATCAAGCAGTTCTTTGGCTTCCCTCTCCTCAAGCCTAAGCAGGCGATCTATGCGCATGCCGTGCTTTTCACAAATTTTTGAAATTTGGAAAACCCTCTGAGGCACGATAAAAGGAACCTTTACATCGGCTTCGTGGAGGATCTGCATAACCTCTTGAAGTTTGCCATGATAGCCGAAAATGTAGACAACGCCATGTTTAAGCCCATCCCTCACAATGGAAACAAGCAGTTCTCTAACCTCGCTGTTGAAGGGGCGCCTGCAAGAAGGACTGCCATAAGTGGCTTCCATGACAAGCACGTCAGCCTCCAAAACCGGAGTGCCCTCAATCCTAAAATCCCCAGTATAAACAATCCTTGTGCCCTCGACGTCCTCAACAAGCACTTGGCAAGCGCCTAAAATATGGTCCGCCTGAAAAAATGTAATGCTCTCTTCGCCGTAATGCATTGTTTTGCCATAATCAAGGGTTTCCACATAACCACCCATAAGGAATAGGGGGCTTTTCATGACGTCGATAAGGTCTTTTGTGGCCTTTGTCATCAGCACTTTTTCGCATGTTCTTAGGCTCTGCTGCAAGCCAATCATGTGATCTGCATGCGCATGCGTAACAATCCTCAAGGGTTTAGAATTATCAAAGGCGTCGCATGCAACACTCTTGCCGAGAAGAACGGCGCCACGCTCAGTTATATTCGCTTTGTCAGCCAAGATAGCGCACCAGCCTAGTGAGTTTAAACTGTCTTTGGTGCAAGCCAGTCAATCAACTTTCTCGGATCATCACATTTAATCTTAACCTTTATTGGTCCTAGGGGTGACTCTGCGACAGCCTTTGAAAAGGACACATGCCCAGCGAAAGCCACCTGCTTATTCAAGTAGAAGGTTATGGTTTTTTCGCCTAATCCTTCGAGGAGGGCTCCTCTTGCGGCATCGCGGATGCGTTCTCTGCGCAGTAAGTTGTAAAGCTTTGTTAGGGACTCTAACCCTTTCGCGTCTGCTGTGAGGAGGCTTCCTTTCTTAAGCTGCCTTATTTGGGTTGGTATACCGCCAAAAATGTTTTCCACAGCCCTCCGCACTTTTTCTTCGGATTCTGTTGGGTTTATCTCCACTTCCACGTGGACTTCTACTTCATCCATTTCTCCTCAATCCTCTTCAAAATCGTTGCAGCCTGCCTTTTGGCTGCTTCTAGGCTTCCCTCATTAACTATCATGTGTTCAGCCATGGCTATGGCATTCCCCAGTCCAACGCTTAATTCGCGCATGTCCCGCTCATGGAAAATCTCCCAACTCTTTGGGTCGTCGCTTCTCTGCCTATGGAAAAGCCTCTTAAACCTTGTTTCGGACGAGGCGTGAACAGCAACCAACGTGAACTTTTTGAAGTACCTTTTAAACTCCTCAACTTCAGCAAGGCTTCTTATGCCGTCAACAATAATTTTGCCTTCAGCCTTCGCCAAAATCTTTGGGACGCACCTTCTTGCTATGGCAGTTTCCCCCTCCAACTTTCTTAGCTCAAGCATTATACGCCCAAGGTTTTCAGGGGTTGGCTCCAAACCCCTCCGTCGGGCTTCATCTCGAACCTCATCGCCCATAACGATGACTCCGTAGCCATTAGCCCTTGCAACATTAACAACAACGGATTTGCCAGCTCCAGGCATTCCAGCCAAGCCTACAACCAACTTTTCAACAGCCATTCCACAATCTTCCTTCTTGCGCCTGCCCATGTTCTATTAGCAATATTCTTTCGAACGTTAAAAGTGTTTTAGTGGCAAACCACCAACAAAGACTTCAGCAGTCTTTAGTTAAACGTAATACGTATTATGCCATTGATGTTTTTGTGTGAAGATAAAGGCGAAAATGAATTAGACATAATCCTAAAGCGGCGACGTAACCCTTATATGGCTGAAAGCCGCTTCAAAATACTTTTGGCTACATTACGTTAAGCTATTGACGTGATGCAACTCCCCATCATCATGGTGGTGGAGTGAAGGGCGAGTGAGCCTAAAGCTCATAATGAAGCCATGCATAGGCCCATTGTAAACGCCAATCACAGCCAACGTTAAACAGACACCGCAAAATGCCCGACATGCCACGCCGTCTGGGGGATGGCTCGGCTTGAGCGCCGAAGAAGGGCGCGGCCAGCCGCGATAGAGCCCCGGGTAAGCGTATGCAGCTTTAGAACCGGGGATCCCCGAATGGGACCTCCTACTGCAGGCTCCTTCGGGGGTCTGCGGTGCTCCCGGCAGGGAGCGGGAACCCCCCGAACGGAAGCATCTTAGTAGGGGGAGGAAAAGAAACCAAAACGGGATTCCCTAAGTAGCAGCGAGCGAAAGGGGAAGAGTCCAAACCAAACCCCATGGGGATAACTCATGGGGGATGTAGGGTTATGGGCTCGGCTCCTCCTCGCCGGTTAAGCCGAAGTGGCCTGGAACGGCCCGCCATAGAGGGTGAAAGCCCCGTAGGCGTAAGCCGGAAGGAGTTGTGCCGGTGTCCCAGAGTACCGTACCCTGGCTTGGGTGCGGGAAGTTGGGAGTCACCAACTTCCAAGACTAAATACGTCTCAAGACCGATAGCGCACTAGTACGGTGACGGAAAGCTGAAAAGTACCCCGGGAGGGGGGTGAAAAGCGCCTGAAACCAGACGGTTACAGACGTGTGCAGCCCGGAAGGGTAGATCCCTCCCAAAGGAAACCGCCGCGAGGCGAGAGTACGAGGGAGGGGGACCAGGGTTGCACGTTCCGTCTAGAAACACGGGCCGGGGAGTTCACGGCTGTGGCAAGCCTAAGGGTTTTAAGCCCGTAGGCGTAGGGAAACCGACATGCGCGCAGCTGGGCTTTTGTCCAGCGAGGCGCGGAGTCTGAAAGGGCTTGGAGTCACGGCCGTGAAGCTAGAAACCGGGCGATCTAGCCCTGGGCAGGGCGAAGCCAGGCGAAAGCCTGGTGGAGGCCCGAAAGGGTGCTGACGTGCAATTCGTTCCCCAGACCTGGGGCTAGGGGCTAAAGACCAATCTAGCCCGGTGATAGCTAGTTCCCTCCGAAGTGGGTCGCAGCCCAGCCCCGGGCGAGGCGGCCGGTGGGGTAGAGCACTGATTGGAAGGCCAAGGGGCCGAAAGGCTCCACCTTCCTTTCAAACTCCGAATCCATCGGCGCCATAGACCCCGGGAGGCGGGTTACGGGGGGTAAGCTCCCGGACCGAGAGGGGGACAACCCAGACTGAGGTTAAGGCCCCAAAGTGCTGGCTAAACGTCAAACAGAAGGGCGTCGTCAGCCTTAGACAGCGGGGAGGTAGGCTTAGAAGCAGCCATCCTTTAAAGAGTGCGTAACAGCTCACCCGCCGAGGCTGACGGCCCCGAAAATGGACGGGACTAAGCCAGCCGCCGATACCTCAGGGCGCAGTGTAACACTGCGTCGGTAGGAGGGCGTCCCGGCTGGGTAGAAGCTGGGCCGTGAGGTCCAGTGGACCGGCCGGGAGTGCAGATCCCGGTGGTAGTAACAGCAAAGAGGGGTGAGAATCCCCTCCGCCGAAGGGGCCAGGGTTCCCCGGCAACGGTCGTCAGCCGGGGGTAAGCCGGTCCTAAGGCGTGGCTTAACCGACCACGCCGAAAGGGAAGCCGGTTAAAATTCCGGCGCCACGGAGGTACGATTGCGGCGACGCAGGCCCAACGCCTGACGCTTCGGGGTAGGCTGAGCAAGGCTGTCGCCTTGTTTAACCGTATAAGCCTGGGGAGTGCTGTAATGGCGAGAACCAGGTGAAGGCGGGAATAGCCGCCCGTTTTAGGGCGGTTCAGCCGATCCCTGGAGCCAGTGAAAAGGGCGTTGGGAAGGATCCTCCGTGACCGTACCTAGAACCGACACAGGTGCCCCTAGGCGAGAAACCTAAGGCGTGTCGGGGGTAAGCCAGGGCGAGGGAACTCGGCAAATTAGCCCCGTACCTTCGGTAGAAGGGGTGCCTGCTGTCTTGGCCTTGTGCTGGGACAGCAGGTCGCAGTGGCAAGGGGGTCCCGACTGTTTAATAAAAACACAGGGAGCCGCAAGCCCGAAAGGGTGTGAACGGCTCCTGAATCCTGGCCAGTACAGGTACCTGAAACCCGGGTTCAACCGGGCTAAGGGCCTGCAAACGCCGGGAGTAACTCTGACTCTCAATGAAGGGAGTCATTAAACCCGGCTATATGCGGGGAAGGGGAAGCGGCCGGCCTCCCAAGTAGGGAAGAATGGTCGGCTGTATGCCTCTGACCCGCAGGGAACACCCGCCTTCAAATGGCTTAAAAGCAGTTGCCACCAAACTAACAGTGGTGGGACAACATGCTCAACGAGTTCAAAGACATAATAGATCCAAAAATGCTGCCAAGTAGGAGGAAGTACCTCCATTACTACATAGTGGGCCTCGTGGACGGCGAGGGATGCTTCTCCATATCAATTAAAAAACAGGACGACACAAAGTTTGGATGGGTCATCGACCCAGTGTTCCATGTGACACAAAGCAAAGAACACGGAGTGGTTCTTGAAATCCTCAAAAGGGTTTTCAACTGCGGTCGTATCATTCCAAAGCCTGGACAAGAAGAGACAACACTTCAATACGTCGTGGACGCGCGGAGAAACCTTGCAGAGAAAATAATACCATTCTTCAAGAAGCATAAGCCCATCATAAAATGGAGGGAATTCCAATACTTCGCTGAAATAGTTGAAGGGTTGGAGAAGGGCGAACACAGAAGCCTTGAAGGTTTCAAGAAACTTTTAGGAAGAGCCTATGAGGCTTCCTTTGAAAGGAAATATAAGCTCAGTGACATCCTCTCCGAACTGGAAAGGCGGGTGGACGCCTCAGAGACCATACGCCGGGCGCCGTAGAGGGATTTTGAAGATGACCTTGTAGGCGAAGATATGGTCCAACCCCTGTTTGGGGTTGCTCAAGGTAGCCAAATGCCTTGTCGGGTAAGTTCCGACGTGCATGAATGGATCAACGAGGGCCCCGCTGTCCCCGCCTGGCACCCGGTGAACCCACGTAACGTGGACGAACAGTCCACGAACTCCCAGCGGGAAAAGAAGACCCCGTGGAGCTTTACTGCAGCCTGCCGCTGGAACATGGCTGCGGATGCAGAGCGTAGACGGGAGCCGTCGATCCCGGCTTCTCCGGGAGCCGGGGGAGGCGCCAATGGAACACCGTCCTTCCGCAACCGTGTTTCTCACCGGCGCCTTCGGGCGCTGGAACAACGGCAGGTGGGCAGTTTGGCTGGGGCGGCACGCCCTTGAAAAGATATCAAGGGCGCCCTAAGGTCGGCTCAGACGGGACAGAAACCCGTCGTAGAGTGCAAGGGCAAAAGCCGGCCTGACTGGATCCTCCAAAGTGAGGGATCCAGGGGCGAAAGCCGGGCCTAGCGATCATCCATGTCCCCCTTGGTGGGGGCTGGATGTGTCAGAAAAGTTACCCCGGGGATAACAGGCTCGTCGCGGGCGAGAGTCCCCATCGACCCCGCGGCTTGGTACCTCGATGTCGGCTCTTCCCATCCTGGCCCTGCATAAGGGGCCAAGGGTGAGGCTGCTCGCCTATTAAAGGGGAACGTGAGCTGGGTTTAGACCGTCGTGAGACAGGTCGGACTTTATCTGCTGGGAGTGTTGGCTGCCTGAGGGGAAAGGGTCCCTAGTACGAGAGGAACGGGACGCTGTGGCCTCTAGTTTACCGGTTGTCCGACAGGGCAGACGCCGGGCAGCCACGCCGCCGGGGATAAGGGCTGAAAGCATCTAAGCCCGAAGCCCCTCCCGAAAATAGGCAGCCAATCCCCATAAAATGGCGGGCTGGCAACAGCCCATGCCATAAGGGGACGAGGGCTCCCGTAGAAGACGGGTTTGATGGAGCCGGGGTGTACGCTGGAAGGCTTCGGCCGACCAGCTCAGCCCGCGGCCCCCAACCGCCCGAGATGTCGGGCGCATAAAGCGGTGTCTGGACGAAAATGGCTGTAGAGTAGGCGTTTAAAATGGGCCTATGCATGGCTTAAGCGTTTTTAAATGTCAATTTTGCCTTAGGCGTGTGTCAGCAAAATTGCCTAGCCCTCTAGATTTTGTCGTGGAGAAAAGGTTAAGTTTGTAGGGATTAGTTTGTATGTGAGGATGTTTATGTCTAGTGGTGTGTTGGAGGAAGTTTTGAAAGAAGTTAGGCTTGTTCGTGAGAAAGTGGAGAGGTTAGAGGAGATTGTTGAGGAGAGACTTATTGGAGTTGAGGAGCCCTTGGGCGATGAGGTTAAGGCAATTAACGCTTATATGAAGGCTAAGGAGAAAAGGCGAGCTGAGTTTGTGCCTTTGGAGGATTTTGAGAAGAAGGAGAAATAGCTGTCTTGCGCGAAATATCGCGTGTTCTTGGAGAGGAAGGCTTCTAAGCAGCTTGAAAAACTCGACAGGGATGTTCGCGATAGGATTGTTGAGGCTTTGCATGTTTTGAGGGATGAGGAATTTTAAGCTGCTTAGAAGCCTTCACGGAAGCTTGACATCGTGAAGCTGCGAGGTTACAAGAACCATTATAGGTTTCGTGTGGGCAAATATAGGATTTTATTTGAGTTAGAGGCTGAAAGAACAATAATTGTTTACGCTGTGTTGCCAAGAAAAACCGCCTACTAGCCTCTAGGTTTTAGTTGGTTTTCTGTGACTGTCAAGTTTATTTTGTTCACCATTGTTGGGTATTTAATGTGCAAAATTGCTAATAAATTTGGCTGTGTTTTGACGGGAGTCATATTTGTGCTTGCCAAAAAGCCACAAAACACTATCCCTCTATAGATTTTTATGGCGCAAAATATTTCATTCTTTGGCTTTATGATGTTTGCGATAATCACTAATCATGCGTTCTACCTCCTCTAACGTTCTTGCCCTACCTAGCTTTCTGCGGTATTTCTCATCTGAATAAACTTCTGTAGGCACATTAGAATGGGTAACCGTAGATGTTGCCATACGTTTAGATTCCTTTCTTTTGTAATCTGTAACTGTAACTTTTTCTTTTGGCAGATGCAGCTAACATTATTTTAATTTGGTAACTTCCCAACGGCGTTCTGGACGACGCGTCTGGACAATTATGATTTTTCCGGGAGTCTATGCTCTAAACAAAAATAATGTCCACAAAATTTACATCTGAAGGGAAGCTCCGCCTCCTTTCCACAATGCTCACACTTCGTCATCAGCCATCAGAACAAAATTTGCTTTCTGTAAATTAAATAGGTTTTGCCTTTTTCCATCTATGACTTGCTTATTTTATAGGCAATTAAAATTTCTATACGTGAATCAAGAAGTGCCAGTGCCAATCAAGTAATTATGCCGGATGATTAATTGGATAACCGACCAAAAGCAATATTTACCGCCGAGAATCCATTAACACCGAGACACTGTAGGCTATGACTTTAAAATGCTTCTACATCTAAACCAATTTTATCCCTCTTGTAACTTCACCAATTTACTTAACTAATTCCATCCTAAATTCTTTCTTCACCGACTTTATGTTCTTGAAGTGCTCATCTGCCGTCATAATTGTTAGGCCTCTTCTTGTGCATATGGCGGCTATTAGAATGTCTATGGCTGGTGCTGGTTTGCCCCTCTTCAGCAGTAGAGCTGAAATCTTTAGGGCTTCGTCGTAGTCTTCAACGTTTGGGTATATGACGCCTAAACCCCTGAATTCTAGGGCTTTTGGAAATTCGATGATGTTTAGGATTGTTGTGAAGCCCTTAATGTCGCGTTTTCCGCTTTTAAGGAGGTTTATGAGCGCGCTTGTGTCGTAAACTGAAGCCTCCTCCATTCAGCCTCCCTAACCCTCTCATAATGCTTTAAGGCTTTTTCTAGGTTTACCGTGCTTAGGTCAAGGCTTGACTCCTTCAAAATTTCGGCAAGCCTCTCGGATGGGACTACGCCTTTCTCCATAGCTTCAAGGCGCCAAACATAATCAGCCAAAGCCTTCCTAACAACCTCGCTCCACCGGACCTCAGAATACTTCTTCATCTTCCTATACAGCTCTTCTGGAATCGAAACTGTAATATTGACCATATGTTTTTTTATGTGAAATCACAGATTTAAGGATTTTCACAGAAAACTTTACAAGCAAGCTCCAGCAAAAACCTAATGAAAGTCATTTAAAAGCGAGGCAATCCATAAGCCTTGAGCCTAATAACTTGGTTTGATCCTTGGCGTTCGCCCCTTTGCACTTGTCCGCCTAAGCTTACTTTTAACCCCTACACTGGATGCGACCACAAATGTGTCTACTGCTATGCTTCCAGTTATATACCGCGCTTTTACGAGTGCCGCCCCAAAAAGGACTTGCTAAAACGGCTGGAGCGAGAGGCAGCCAAGCTTAGGGGCGAACTAATCTCTATTGCGAATTCTTCAGATCCCTATCCGACGGTTGAAGCTGAGATGGGGTTGACGAGGCGCTGCCTAGAAATCCTAACGCGTCATAACTGCAGAATACAGCTTATCACAAAGTCGGATATTGTTTTGAGGGACATAGACCTTTTAAGGCGTGTGCCCTCCATGGTGGCGATAACGATAACGACGGATGATGAGGAAAAAGCCAAAATTTTGGAGCCGAATGCGCCGCCGCCCGCCGAACGCCTAAAAGCTGCTGAGAGGCTTATTGCCAGCGGCGTGCCTGTTGCCATACGCATAGACCCAATAATCCCTTATGTGAATGAGAATCCAGAAGCCCTTGTAGAGGCTGTAGCCCATATAGGCGTTAGGCACATAACAGCTTCAACATACAAGGTTAAGGCGGACAACTGGCAGCGGTTAAGCCTAGCCATGCCAAAAACAACGGAAAAACTTAAGCCCCTCTACTTTGAAAAGGGCGAGAAAATTGGGTGGTATATTTACATGCCGAAAACCGTGCGGTTAAAGCTTATGGAAGGCTTGGCGAGGCTAGCCAAAAAGTATGGCTTAAAGTTCGCCACATGCCGTGAAGGCTTAAAAGGCTTGAACACGGCGACATGTGATGGCTCATGGCTGATAAAGGGATAAGGTGCCTTAACGCTTACCAGAATCCGCCCTTTGAGGTTAGCTTAACCTCAGCTGTTAGGGAGCCCAAACCAGCCGTTGCAAAGGTGAGGTTGTAGCGTCCGCTAGAAAGCCTAACCCACTCGCTTGTGTAGGTTGTCTGTCCGCTCTGTGATGTGGTGTGGCTCCACAAAGTGGTTTCGCCGCTTAAAATTTTAGCCGTCCATATGGCGTTGCCGCTCTGAACGTGGACCTCCACCTTCACGTATTCGTGGAGAAATGGGACTTCAAATTCTTCACTCCTAACATCGCGCCTATAGTGAAGGAAACAGTGAAGCTGACCAAAACCCGTGGGCATGTAAGCGCAAAATAGGCAGCAAATAGCACAGCGACAAGTGCCACTGTTATTCCCAGAATTGCCTTGGTCTTGGTCTTAACCACGATTTTAACCTTCTTATTCAGATTCGGAATATTCACTTGTTATTGGGAAGGACCATTTCTGGATTGTGAAGGCTGAATTAAGATTAGCCCGAAACAAGCCACTCGCCATGAAACTTATGGCAAACCTTAAATCGTGTCCGAACAAGACCCCAGAGCTGTGGATGAATGTCCAAACCAAAAGATAAAGATGAGGAAATACTGCAAGTCTTGAAAGAGATAAAGGCCCTTTTAGAACCTAAACCAGCCCCGCCACCTTCGCCACCAAAGAGGGGCTTATGGAACGAGTTTATAGACTTCATATCAAAATACAAGGTTATGGGAATGGCTGTAGCCTTCATCCTCGGCTTATACCTGGGCACATTGGTCCAGGCACTTGTAAACGACCTAATCATGCCAATAATAACGCCGGCACTGCCAGGTGTGGAGTGGGAAGCCTCTGTGCTTGGACCTTTCCGCATAGGCCACTTCGTAGGCGCCCTGATAACATTTCTCATAATAGCCTTCGTAGTCTTCTTGATAGTTAAGATAACCAAAAAATGGGGAATTGAGTAGGCAAGCGTTATAAAAAGCGAAATCTACTTTACGATTTCCACGAGGTGCGACTGTTATGGTTTATCCTCAATGTGTCAAGTGTTCAAGCTTCTACTGCAGTCGTATGCCATTGGAAGAGGTTAATGACAAGTTGCTTCCAAGCTTTTGCCCATGAAAACCAGCAGAGAAATCATAAAATCAGCCGTTACAATGTATGAAGAAGAGCATGTAAAGAGAATTTACGTTCCAGCCACCCATAACAGAGAAAGAAGCCTACGAAAACGTTAGGGGCGCCTTTATGGCTGTCCGCCCAAGAATTAAGGAGATTATAGAATTTGCCAAGCTCATCCATGCCAAAAACACTTGGGATAGCCTTCTGCGCTAGGCTTCAAGACATGCATCCAAAACGGTGACTTTTCTCGAAGAGCATGCTTCACGGTGGCCTCTGTAAGATGCAAATGCGGTGCCATCAGTAAGACGGAACTTGGCGTAGCCAAGGAATACAAGATTGGCAGCCCATAGTTCAAGCCCGAATACTTAACGAGGCTGAAACAGAAATAAACATTATAGTAAGCTTATGCGTTGGACACGATATGCTCTTCACAAAGTTTTCAAAGGCTCCGGTGACAACCCTAATAGTGCGCGCTCCTATGGAAAACGCCCAGGGAAAGCATTGCAGATGCAAGGCAGCAGCCAAACATCACTCCTGCAAGCCAAATAAAGCCTTACGCTCCAACCTCTTAAACTTTCTCACAGAAAGACAACGCCTTTCCCCTCTGTAAGGCTCATTCCTCTTCAACATGTAATAGACAATGCGAAGCATTTCATGAGCCACAGCAACAACAGCCTTCTGATGACCCTTCCTACTGGCATATCTTTCATAGAACGTTCTGAACCTTTCATCACTTCGTATGGCAGCCTGGGCAGCCTCAACCAAAACCCAACGCACAAGCCTATTACCGCCTCTGCCAACCCTCCCATAAACAGTTCTATCGCCAGACTGGTGAACGCTTGGAG
>JBMFMB010000012.1:0-48777 GCA_049970895.1 Bathyarchaeia archaeon
TTTCAGATTTGTATGAAAGGGTTAAGGACTCCGTTGTTGTAGTTCGCGGAGTAACTGTGCAATACGACATTTTCGGCAATCCACACTATACTCAAGTGCTAGGTTCAGGATTCATCTACAACTTTTCCGGGCAAATGGTGACTATTACAAATTATCACGTAACCCAAAACACGATTAATTTGACAGTTACATTTATTAATGGAAACGGATACGCAGCGAGAGTTATGGGTTCAGACCCTTACGCGGACTTAGCTGTGCTTTCTGTAAACGCCCCTTTGTACGAGTTTAAACCCCTTGAAATCGCTAGCTCCTCAACGCTTAAAGTTGGCGACATCGTTGTGGCTGTAGGCAACCCATATGGACTGGCAGGATCAATGAGCATTGGCATAGTAAGTGCACTGGGCAGAACAATAACTGAAGAGCAGACTCACGGGTACCCTATTGCCAACGTCATCCAAACAACCGCTCCCTTAAACCCCGGAAATTCCGGAGGACCTCTTCTCAATCTTCAGGGGCAAGTGGTGGGCATAACAACGGCTATCATAAGCGATTCGCAAGGACTGGGCTTTGCGATTCCATCAAGCACTATTTTAAGAGAAGTTGCTTCGCTTGTAACGGTAGGCTATTATGATAAGCATCCATGGCTTGGTGCTATAGGAGTTGACATGACCTATGAAATAGCAAAAGCCATGGGTGTCAACATCACCTATGGATGGCTAATAACCCAAGTTATAAGCGAAAGCCCAGCAGCCAAGGCAGGTTTAAGAGGGGGTGCGAAACAAGTGCCAATTGCCGGGCAATACGTGCTCATTGGTGGCGATATTATCGTAGCCATAAACGGAACAAAAATAATCAATGGAGACGCTCTTTCAACATACCTAGAAGAAGAAACAACACCTGGACAAACAGTAAATCTGACGATAGTTAGAGGAAGCCAACCATTAACGGTTGCGTTAACTCTTGGGGCACGTCCATAACCTTGCAACCAGTCAGAAACTAGTCACAACTACTCATAGCAATACAAGCACACCGAAAATTTTGTGTATTCGAAAATTTTTGGATATTTAAATGTTAATCTTTGCGTTAAACTTCATTTAAGTGTTTGTGAAATGCTTAAATATTTGCTTGGAAATCCCGCTTTATATTGGCTGTTAAAGTGAAGTTGGTAAGACATGTATGAGTTAACGCCATTTGAGCAAACAGCCTTCTATGGCATAATTTGTGTTGCTTTACTTGCCTTATTATATGCCGCCTTTCTGTCCAGACGTGTCTTGAGGGAGCCTAAGGGCCATGGAAAAGTTGTTGATGTTTGGAATGGAATAATGCGAGGTGCGAATGCCTATTTGAGAAGGCAGTTTAAGTCAGTGATGCTAATTGTTGGCTTTTTAGCTGTTGTTTTATATGCTTCAGCTGTCTTTGTAAGTGAGCAAATATCAATTTGTGTTGGTCGGGCTGCAGCCTTCCTTATGGGCGCCTCTTTTTCAGCTCTAGTCGGCTATATTGGAATGAACATGGCCGTACATGGCAATATAAGGACAGCGTACGCTGCAAGTAAAGGTTTTAGGGAGGCCCTAAAGGTTGCATATAGATCTGGTACGGTCACCGGAATGTTAACAGACGGGCTAGGCCTGTTGGGTGGCACATTAATTTTCATGACTTTTCTTAAGAATGCTCCCGAGGTTTTGCTTGGTTTCGGTTTCGGCGGAACTCTTCTAGCCTTGTTTATGAGGGTTGGTGGTGGAATCTACACTAAGGCTGCAGACGTGGGGGCAGATCTTGTGGGTAAAGTTGAAAAGGGTATTCCGGAGGATGACCCCAGAAACGCTGCTGTGATAGCTGATCTTGTAGGAGATAATGTTGGCGACTGCGCAGGCATGGCGGCAGACATCTTTGAATCTTATGAGGTTACCATGGTTTCTGCAATGTTGCTTGCACTGGCAATTAAGCCTTTCGATTATAAGTGGGTTGTTTTTCCACTTTTAGTTAGAGCCATTGGCGTGCTAAGCACTATTGTTGGAACATACATGGTTTCATTTTGGCCTGAAAAATTGACGAAGGGCGACGCCTTTAGGGCTATGGATCTTTCTTATGATTTATCATCGGTGATCACTATGATTAGCACGTTCTTTTTGGCTTATTTCTATGTTCATGATTTAAGAGTGTTTTTGGCGGTAGTTATGGGAGTACTACTTGCAATGAGCTTTAACAAGCTTGCAGAGTACTTTACGAGCCCAAATAGAAAACCAGTTGAGCAAGTTGCAGAATCCTCTAAAAAAGGCGCTGCATTATTGTTGCTGAAAGGAATCGCGTTGGGTTTTGAAAGCACAGTTTACGTTTTAATATTGATCGTTGCGACAATCGTTGTCTCCGTTGTGTTATTTACAGGTATGAGTCCATTATTTGCCATGTATAGTGTTGCCTTGGCTGGAATTGGCATGCTCACACATACCGGAAACAACGTTTCAATGGACTCATTCGGCCCAATAGCCGATAATGCCTCAGGTATAGCGGAACTAGCGAGGGTTGAAGATGAAGAACAGAGAAAGATCTTGGCGAAGCTTGATGAAGCAGGCAACACAACCAAGGCCGTGACAAAAGCTATAGCTATCGCTTCTGCTGTTTTGGCGGCAATTTCACTTTTTGCATCCTACGCTCAATCGTTAGGCACCGGTGGAACAGTGGTTCTAGACATATCTGAACCTGAGGTATTTGCAGGCTTGCTACTTGGTGGAGCCGTACCCTTCCTTTTCAGTTCTTTGTCCATAGACGCCGTTGAACGTGCAGCATCAAAGGTTATTGAAGAAGTTAGGGAACAGTTTAAGGTTCCAGGCGTAATGGAAGGAAAAACAAATCCAGACTATGCCAAAGTTGTTTCAATTGTAACGATGGCAGCGCAAAAAGAGCTCCTTGTATTGGCTCTAGTTGGAGTGCTGGCTCCAATAATTACCGGTCTAATTTTAGGCGAATTAGCCTTAGGAGCCTTCCTAGCAGGAGTTATACTTGTTGGACAGCTTCTAGCCGTGTTTATGGCCAACGCTGGGGCTGCATGGGACAATGCGAAAAAAAGAATTGAAGAAGGGCTTTACGGCGGAAAAGGCTCTGAACAACATAAGGCTTCAGTTATAGGAGACACTGTTGGGGATCCATTAAAAGACACGGCAGGACCAGCTCTGAACCCAATGATTAAAGTTATAAACCTAGTAAGTCTCATTTTTGCACCACTTATTATGAAATTTAGGCAAAATACACTTTTATCTTTAACGTTAAGCTTGGTTCTCATCGCAATACTGGCGATTGCGGTGATACATAGCAAAAGGGAACGCTACAGCTATGATTAAAACCTTTTACATGAAAAGAAGCTGGCCTGAAGACGGCGGAGGTGGAGGAGGCAGAAGATTAAGCATCTGCAAAAAGTTCCCTAAGATTACAGAAATTAATGGTGAAGGTAGAATTGTGTAGCCTCCAGGTGGAGGCTTCGCTGGAATCGCCATAGCCATGCCAACAGCCATAACCAAGGTTGCGACAAGAAATCCTGCTATTGGACCGCTTGACCCGATATCAAATAATGCATCCCTATTTGCTGGCAACTCCCTTTGAACAATCACAGCCCCAAAAGTCCCGAAAGGAGGTGGCCCTGGAATGAAGTATGGAAATGTCCCTTCACCCCTCTTTTCATAGCAGCCGGTCTGTGGCCCATCTCGTGAACCCCTATAACTGCCATGATTGCGAGAGTAAATGCTGCTCCGCCAACAACGGATCAGTTAAGCCCTCTGAAAGAAGGCATCCTACAGCAAAAGTTGTTCCAACAGTAGCCAAAAATAAAAACAAATTCATCATGACGTTACTTCCTTTAACAGAAGGTTGAGGAACAACCTTCAAAACTAAACGGTTATCAACTCTCCGCAGTACAGCTACATAATTAATTTCTTCCGGCTTCTTAAGAAGATTAAGAAACGCAGTCTTAGTTTCCTGAGGTTGCTTGAGGTAAATATGTATGGATACCCGCTCCATCAAAGACTCCTCAATCTGAAAAACGATATAACCAAAGATGTTATTAGTTCAAAATTCGCTTGAACATTTTCAAAAATTCATGGAAAGTTTTGCTCATGTTCTGTTCTCTCAAGTCTGGAGCATCCTATTCTATAATTCTTTTAAAGCTTATTGATGCTATGACAAACATTACAGCGTCAAAGATTGCTATTGCCGCCAAATCCAATAGGAGGTTTGAAATATCTCCGGTGATTAGTAGGCCTCTTACTGCGTCGACAACGTAGCTTAGTGGGTTGAATGTTGAAAATTCTCGTAGTATTGGGGGCATCATTTGAATTGGGTATAGGGCGTTGCTTGCAAAGAAAAGCGGCATTATTATGGCTTGGCCTATGCCCATAAACCTTTCACGTGTTTTCATGAAGGATGCGACAGGTATTGATATGGCTGCAAACCCGCCTGAGGCGAAGAAGATTATTGTGAAGGCTAGGATGAAGTATGCTGGGTTTGGTATAAAACGCACTCCAATTAATAGGGCTATGGGCAGAATTATTAGGGCTTGGAATAGTGCCCTAACGCCTGAAGCCATAGAGCGGCCTATAACCATAGAATAGCGTGAGGCCGGTGTCACAAGCAGTTTCTTCAAAATGCCGGAATCCCGCTCCCAAACCATCATCAACCCGTAAAATATGCTTACGAAAGTTGTTGTCTGAATCATTACACCAGGAGTTATGAAGTCTGTGTACGGCACACCGCTGGTAGGTATAGCCTTAACACTGCTCATAACAGGCCCATATATGACTATCCACAAGATTGGCTGAACAGCCCTAAAGTAGATTTCCGTCCTGTCATGGCGAAGTCTCCTCAATCATAACCAGCATGTTTTTAAAGCCTTCCATAATGTTTCATCCCTTCCTAATCATGTAACGCATATGCCTAACATCACTAATTCTGCCTTTCTCTTCAAGTCTTATTCCAGCATATTTAAGGAAAACATCATCGAGAGTTGGCTTAGTTATAGAAATCTTATCAACTGATATTTCCTCACTCTTTAAAAACCAATAGTTGGTTCATCCAGAAACATTATTTTAGGCTTTATAAGCATGGCACAGGCTATTTCAAGCCTCCTTATCATCCCGCCGGAATACGTTTTCACCAAATCATCCTTCACGTTGGTTAAGCCCATATGTTCCAACACATCATCAATAATTTTCCCTCCTCACTGGATGGTAAACCGAAGATTTTAGAATAAATTAAAAGGTTTTCATATCCATATCCGCTAATATCTATCCAAACACTCATCTCTTGGGGAACATAACTTATTAGCCTCCGAACTTTGTTGCCATGGCGAACAACGTCCAATCCGAAAACATACGCCTCCCCAGAAGTAGGTCTAATCTGAGTTGTCAAAATACGCATAAGCGTGGTTTTTCCGGCACCATTCGGACCCAAGAGTGCAAAAGCCTTTCCAGCCTCAACAGTTAAATCTACGCCATCTAAAGCCCTAACCTTTCCATCATAAACCTTTACAAGGCCGTTAACCTGAACAGCAAAGTCCATATCTGGTCACCTTTAAATAACCAATAAGCCTACAAACACCAGCTTAAAAACTTTACATAACAAACAACTGAGCATCAAAATAAAGACATAAAAGTGTTAGAACATGAGAGCAGACATAACTGTTTCCATAAACCAAAAACTCTTAGAAGCCGTTCTAACTCACGCAAAAAGGCTACATCCAAGAGAAACCATTTTTCTCCTCCGCGGAAAAAGAAGGGGGGAATCAGATCGAGATATCTGAGCTTATAGTCCCACCTCTGGCCATTTATGGGCATGGATTTGCAAACATTCCAACCCGCATGCTGCCAATAGATTTCTCCTTAATTGGAACCGGGCATTCACATCCTTCAGGAAATCTGTCACCCTCACCCGTAGATTTGAACAACTTTTTGGGAAGCATATTAATGCTTGTAGCCTATCCATACACAGACAAGAACATCGCAGTATACAACCATAATGGCGAAAAACTAACATTAAAAATTGAAAACGCATAATTACACATGTTCAAAAATCGTTAAACATTCATGTCTGACAGACGCATTATAGTCTAAACGAAAGAAAAGTTTAATATTTTAAAGGCTAAAGAATTGGTAAGGTGTGGTTTTGTTGTATCTGTTTGTGCAACTTCCTTCGGTGTATGAATTGGCACTTCTTTTGATGCTGCTTGTTCTGGGAATTCTCATAATTATTTTGGTTGTTAAAATTTTGCTTTTTATTTTGCCAGCCGCAATAATTGCTGTAGTAGTTTGGTTCCTAACGGGAAGCCTTTTCTGGGCCGGAGTTGCATTTTTAATTGTGGCTTTTGTATCTTTGCTAAAGCGGTAATCTGTATTGCTAAGTCAAGCTTGATAGTCGTTTACATGGTAGCTGTCATTACCTATACTTTGCCTTAAGGTTTACGAGGGGATTCTCCCATCAAAAATGCCAGAATCTAGCAGAACCGGGTTTAAATGAGATTGGCTGTTGGATACTGCGCTTTAGCCTTCAGTGGTTAAAATGTTATGATAAAAATGAGAAAAAGGTTTTAGCTGAAAGAAGATTTTGCTAGATGTCTATGTTTGAATTTTTTCTGGTGATGGTGGTGTTGGAAGTATTGCTGGAAGTTCTGGAAGTTTCTCTTTGATTTTTTGTTCGGCTACTGCGGCTGCTTCTGTTAGGATTTTTTGGGCGTCTTCATTGGCTGTTTCAAAGTTTATGGTTAAACCTGTTGTTTGTCCAGCCTCCATTATTATTCCGCTTAGCATGTCGCCTATCTCGCCTAGTTCAGAGTCAGCCTCTGGCATGAAGCTTGAAAGTCCAGCTCTTACGGATTTTAGAACGCCTACTGCAGGTGCTAGTGTTGTTATGACGTCCCCAAGTTCGGTTACTGTCCGTAGCCTAAGCGCTACCTGTTCAAGGGCAAGCCTAGCGTTCATTATTATTTTTTCCATTTTCCGTATTTCAGCCAATTCGTTTGCGAAGACTTTTGCGTGTTCCATGTCATGCTTTGTATAGGCATCCACAATCTTGGCGAATATTGACTTGTCCCTTTGGCTGAACCTCTCGCTCGCTTGATCTAGCTTATGGATTTGTAGTTCTATGCGGCGGACAGCCATGTCAAGCCGTGGCTTCAATGGTGGCGGCGGCCTAACAGTCTCCTTAATGCGTGTTGTTAAGGGTTGATCAGCATGCTTCCCTTCCCATCTTTTAACAAAACGTTCAGACATATTATCATCCTCGAATGACTAGTTCAACGCGTCAACTCTTATGCATTGCTAACATGCACAAAACATGCATGGCTATACAAGCGTATTAGACGCCTTTTTTAATGTTTAATTTTCCATTGAAAGATAAATCTAAATTTTATTGATAATAGGCATGAACTTGTAGGTTAAGCCTAAAAAGAGAGCTTTGACAAGCCTTGCTTAAGGAGGGTTCGAAATGGCTGAAAGGTTTAAAGTCTTGGCGTTTGTAGCTTTTCTAGGGTTTATAGCAGGCATCATAGCCGACTTAACAGCTGAGTACGTGCTTCCAAAACTCTTAGAGATATTGCCCGAAATTTTTAGGGTGAGATATATCCTTTCGGGGTTAGTTGGAGCAGTTCTAGCACTAATCCTAGTGGCTATATGGGCTTATGCCACAAAACCAACAGAAGCCTAACATAATCAGAGCGTTGCAGACCATGATAGCCGTAGTTGTATGAGTACATAATGAAGAAATTTTGTTGAGTTTTACGGTGGTTCCCAGCTATGTGGCGCGTTGGGTTCTTCTTTCATGAGATGTCTTTTGGCTTACTTTCCATTTTCCTTCCACTATATATTGTTAGTGTTGGCGGTTCTCTGCTTGATGTGGGTTTGATGGCCTCAGTTGCTATTCTTTTGGCTATTCCGGCGTCCCTTTTCTGGGGTTATGTTTGCGATAAAAGAGGCAAGTATAAGCGTTACATCTTAATCTCGTTTCTTGCATCTTCAACTCTACTGTATTTTTTCACGTTTACAAGGAACATAGGCTTGTTTATAATTCTTTATGGGGTTATGGCCGTTTTTCACGTTGCACATGAGCCGCCTAAAAACGTGTTGATAGCTGAACTTTATTCGCGTAATGAGTGGGAGAAATCATTTGCTTTTTATGAAGGATTCACCGAAATAGGCTGGCTTATAGGGCTGGTTTTAGGAATGTTTATTTCTTTAATCGGTTTCAATTCAAGCACAACGTTATTACTGTGTAGTGGCTTAAACTTTTTAGCCTTCGCCCTATCCCTATTTTTAGTTTCCGATCCACCGCTAATTTTTGAAAGGGGACTAGTGCGTATAGAAAGGAGTATAGACTTCACTTTCAGAGGTCTAACGGTTGCTTCAAAAGTTTTGGATGGATTACATGTTTCTGGAAGCCTAGCGGAAGAAAACCTCACACTTTTCTGTGGAGGCTTAGTGCTTTTCGTGTTTGCCACAAGCACACTGTTCACACCGTTACCAATATTTTTGGCCCAAAACTTACAGCTAACCACAAGCATGGTTTACGCCCTTTACGTTTTAAACTCAGGCGCAGGAGTAATAGGCTATTTTCTGGCAAGCAATAGAATTGAAGTTCATGAAGAGAAGATGCATCTGCAAAAGATTGTTATGATTAGGAGCATTCTAGCCTTTCTCTTAGCGATATTTACTATTCTAAGCATTCAAACAGTGACAATGTTTGCTTCGGTTTTAGTTTTAATGGGTTTTGCATACGCCTTATACCATGTTTGCGTCCTTTCTCTATCAATGGAGCTTATCCCGCCGGGAAAAGCAGGCTTATTCGACGCCCTTATAGGTTTAGGTAGCGCCGCAGGAGCTTACCTAGGGCCTTTCATAGCCCAAACCTTCAATTTCATATATGCGTTCATCCTATCAGGAGCAACATTCCTTTTGGCGTACATATCCTTTAAAGCCTCCTCTTAAAATCGTTAAAAGCATAGATGAGCATCGCTAATAAATCTCTAACTTTAACGTGCCATTCATTTGTAATTAGAATTATAGGCTTACCTTCAGCCTCTGTTGTGCTGTAAGCAATACAGCATACGTGGAGGTAAAAGTAAGCCGAATGGCACTATCGCGGCTTTCCCTATAGATTTATGTGCGCAGCTTTTGTCTGGCGCGTAGGTTGCCAAAACAATTTTTCCACGCTTTGAAGCAAACGCTGAAAGACATAAACAAACCTTGACGAATAAATCCTGAGCCTCAGTTTTCGGAATATCCCTTATCCAAGAAAAGCTGAGATATTTCAGGGAACAAAAACTAGACTGCATCACATTTATCTAAAAAGCCATCAAGCTTCTCTAAAATCAAAGCGGATAGCTGGTATGCTTTAAAGGCCCTGAAACATAAATCCTTTCTAAAACATAACGCGGGTCCAAACCAAAGCCACAGCGACCTCAGCTGCCAAGTACGGATTAAAAGAGTTTCCGCCATCCACGAAAACAACGTGCGAACCTAAACCGCCCTTTTCAGTAGGCATAACACCGCGGACGCACAACACAAAACCAATTGTGGAGGCTTCACCCCCCACAAAGCACTCCAAAATCTCCAGCCTCAAAACCCGGAAATACATAGTTCACTCCACCGATGCGAGAGAAAGACGCCTAACCCCTTCAGCCGACAAAACAGACAAGCCCAAACAACCAACCGCTGGTAAGAAATAAAGACTTAAAAAGGGTAGTTAAACATTTACACGAGCAATATTATCCTCACCTCGGAGAGATCAGTAAAAATGAATAACTTACGAACCACTTGAGACAAAAACATCAAAGTGCGAAGTGTTCGGTTACACATTACTAACAGAGGAACGCGCTGTTCAGTAAATAAAATGGGGGAATAGTAATTGGTTGATTTGTCAAAAGTTATTGGCATGTTGTTTTGCTTTCTTCAGCTTTCTTTTCCTCAGCTTTCTCTTCAGCCTTCTTCTTTCCCTTCTTAGGCATACACATCATCCTCCTTATCTTGAACGGAGCCTAGGGTGTTAGGACCCCAAAATCGCGCTACACACCACATGCCTAAAAACTTTGCTGTAAAGCCGAGTTTCTCTGGAAGGTTTATTTGAAGATGTGAAGTTAATGTAGTGTTTTAGAGGTAGCCTTTTTAGGCTGGATGTTTATTTATTAGGGCCTAAGTGGAGATGAGGATTGCGGAGTAAGGAATGTGTGACGGATGATCTTGATATTTACGGCGCTTGCTGTTGGAAGCTTTGCCATGGTGATTGTTGGTTACTTAGCTTGGAGCATATGTCGAAGAGAACCCGGAAACCCTTGCATGGTTGAGGTTGCAGGCTACATTAAAGAGGGAACGAAAGCCTTTATTAAAAGGCAATATGGAACAATCGCAATTTTCATTACGTTAATGCTTATTCCGTTGTCTTTTTTCGGGTGGATCGTTGCAGTTTCCTTTGTTTTCGGCGCAACACTTTCTCTTTTGGCGGCTTTTATAGGGTTGCGTGTAGCTGTGGAGGCAAATGTGCGGACAGCTGTTGCCGCTGAATCGTCGCCTGCTGAAGCTTTTGCTTTAGCGTTTAGTGGCGGGGGTGTTATGGGGCTTTCAGTTGTAGGCTTAAGCCTTTTAGGCGTTGGAACCCTTTATCTGCTTTGCCGCAATCCAACGTTAATTGTTGGTTTTGGGTTTGGGGCAAGCCTAGCAGCGTTATTCGCACAGCTTGGAGGGGGAATATTCACGAAGGCAGCAGACATAGGAGCAGACCTTGTGGGAAAGATAGAGCAGCGCATACCTGAAGATGACCCGCGTAACCCAGCTGTTATTGCTGACTTGGTTGGAGACAACGTAGGCGACTGCGCTGGCAGAGGCTCAGACCTGTTTGAATCCATAAGTGACGATTATATTACTGCCATTATACTTGGCACGCTGTTGCTCGGCCATCTTGGCATAAAAGCCGCAGCATTTCCATTACTACTTGGAGCCACTGGAATTTTAGCAACGATTGTCGGCGTTTTCTTTATGAGAACATGGAGGGGGACGAAGCCTATAATAACCTTTAATCTAGGTCTTCTTATAACCGCGCTCTGCTGTGCCTTTGGCGCTTTAATTTCTTGCCTGCTAACAATAGGTGACATCAGAGTCTTTTACGCTGTAACCCTTGGTTTAGTGTCAAGTCTAGCTGTTGGGGTTGCCGTGCAATATTATACTGGGATTAATGGTTGGGTTGTCGGGAAAGTGGCTGAGTCCTCCGAACGGGGAGCCGCCATAAATATTCTAACAGGCTTATCTTACGCTTTTCAGAGTCCATTTATGCCAATTCTGTTTATTTTAGGCGCCATCATCTTCGCTTATTTAATTACAGGCGGTTCCCTTTACGGAGTGTTGGGGGCAAACCTTGGAACAGACTTGGCTATAGGCTTCATAATGTCAAGCGATACTTTTGGGCCAATATGCGATAATGCTTTAGGCATAGCCAAAATGTCCAAAAATGAAAGTTCTAGTGAAAGCCTTGAAGGGCTTGACAGTTTGGGCAACACGACGAAGGCTTACACTAAAGCCTTTGCCACAGCCTCCGGGACGGTTTCATCAATCGTTATTTTCGCCACATACGGCGAAATGGTGAAGCTTTATCAAGTAAGCCAAGGAGTTTTAAATCCAATATTTATGGCAAGCCTCCTTCTTGGTGCAACCCTACCATTCGTTTTCTCTTCTCTTGCCATTGGAGCCGCTGCGAAAACGGCTTATCAAATGGTTGACGAGGTTAGGAGACAGTTCAAAGAGTATCCTAACATTATTGAGGGCAAAGTCAAGCCTAACTACGCCCGATGCGTTGACATGGCCACAAAACACGCCCTTAAAAGGATGATGATGCCTGGATTTTTAGCGGTTGCCTCACCAGTAATTGTTGGATTAGTGTTGGGTAAACACGCTTTAGGCGCCATGCTGCTGGGCGGACTGGCAACTTCAGTTCTGCTCTCTTCAACATTCACCTTCGGAGGAGGCATATTGGATAATGCCAAAAAACATGTTGAAAGAAAGTTTTGGATGAGAGGAACACAAGCCCATGAAGCTGCAGTTGTAGGTGACACTGTAGGCGACCCATTGAAAGATGTTGCAGGGCCATCCCTTAACATTTTCATGAAACTGACAAACATGACAGCTCTGCTAATAGCACCTCTGCTTCTCATGATATAAGCGATTCGATTGGACTGTTACAGTTTATGGGCGAGTTTCAAGGGTTAACATAACACTCAATATTGGCTGTTGCCTACAAATTTTTGAAGGTTTTCAGCTCGTTTGAACTGATGATGCTTTGAACGCTATGAAGACTTTTGAGTCTATGTTAAGTTGCATTTCGTTAAGCGATTTTTTAGTTATTTGGGCAGTGAATGTTTTTGTTGCTCCAGCTTTTATTTTTAGCTTTACGATGTGTCCCATGTCTGATATTTGCACTATTCTGCCTTCAAATGTGTTTCTTGCGCTTGAAAAAATGGGCTGAGTTGATATGATGATGTCTTCTGGGGGTATATGCAACACTACGTTTCCCACTTTTTTGAATGTTGCTTCAATTTTTAGGTCTTCTCCTATGTCAACAACAGAGGTGCCCTCCGCTGTGATTCTTGAGTAACCATGGAATACGTTCTCCAGTCTAGCGAAGCTTTTTATGGGTTGTGTTGGTTTTCCAAAAACCTCCTGAAACGTGCCTATAGCCTCTATTTTTCCCTCATTGAGAACTGCTATTCTATGCGCCAAATTTTCAGCCTGATGCATGTTATGCGTCGTCATAATCACTGTTGTTTCATTTTCTCTATTAACGTGGGATATGACCTCTTCAATTATGGAGACGTTTCTCGGGTCAAGGTTCGCCGTCGGCTCATCAAGAAGCAAGAGTTCAGGCTCTATCACCAAAGCTTGGGCTATAGCTACCCGTTGGGCTTCTCCACCTGACAAAGCCAAAGCGTTTTTGCGTTCAAAACCGCTCAGCTGCACCAATTCAAGCTTCTCCTTAACCTTTTGCCTAATTTTGCGTTCATCTTCTCCTCTGATTTTCAGGGGGTAAGCCACATTATCGTAGACGCTCATGTTGAAGAGAACAGTCTGCTGGAAAACCATTCCAATCCTTCTACGCAAAGCCGCCTTGTCCCTTGCAGAATAGTCTACAGGCCGTCCGTTGAAAAATACTTTGCCGCTTGTGGGTTCCTCGAGTAAATCAAGAATCCTGAGAAGCGTTGTTTTTCCCGCCCCGTTTGGACCGACAAGGACAAAGATTTCTCCGTTTTTAACTGTGAAACTCACATCCCTTAGAACTGGTCTTCCAGAATATTCCTTACAGAGGTTTTGCACTTCTATGATGGGCAACTATCTTCTCGCCCCCTTAAGCTGAACAATCGTTAACGCCAAATTTATTATGAAGGCCATTGACAACAGAATGGCTCCAAGCGTTAAAGCCATTGAAAAATTGCCAAGCTCGGTTTCAACAACTATGGCTGTTGTCAGCGTTCGCGTCCACCACCTAACATTGCCACCAGTAATCATTATACCCCCGACCTCTGAGATGGCTGCGCCAAACGCTACAATTATTGATGTTAGGACGCCTATTCGTGCCTCCCTCAGCACCAGCCAAGCCGCCTGAGTTTCGGTGGCGCCAAGCGATAAAGCCCTCTCCCTAACCGCCTTTTCAACGCTTCCAACAGCGGACATTGTTACTCCGATGATTATGGGCACAACCATTATGAGCTGCGTTATAATCATGGCCGTTGGCGTGTATAACAGTCCCAACCAGCCCAGCGGCCCTGACGCCGTAAATAACAGGTAAACCACAAGCCCCACCACGACAGGAGGCAAACCCATAAAAGTGTTTATCACGCTTTTCAACATGACATCCACAAGACGTATCAACGTTCGCTTCCCCCTAAACTGTAGAAAACCCAAAAATGTTCCAATAGGAACTCCTATTAAGGCTCCTATTAACACAGCGGTTCCTGAAACCCTCAAAGACAGCAATGTTATGTTCAAGATTTCCTCCCAAAAAGTGCTCTCAACCATGCTGTTTCACCTTTTAAGATTGAAAAGAAATGGGAAAGTAGAGGTTTTAGGGATTTTGGGCGTCATACCATGCTATTTCCTTCTCTTGTTCTGGAAAGCCGAGTTTATGGGCTTCATTAAAAACTCGCGCAATAGGCTTGAATAAGGTTTCACCCTCTTTCTTGAAGCTTGCTATAAGGTTTTGGCCCTCCTCGGAAATCATCCACTTAGCCAGCTGAAGCGCTCCCTTATAGTTTCTTTTGGGATACTTCTCCGGGTTGACGAGAATTATAGCATATGGGTTTAGCAGAATCAAATCGCCTTCAACTAGAACCTTCAAGTTTGTTAGCTGGTTTTTGAAGGACAGCCATGTAGCCCTATCCGTAAGCGTATACGCTTTTTTCTCGTTGGCCATGCGCAACACTGTTCCCATTCCAGCTCCCGCCTCCCAATACCACCTTTGAGTCTTGTTTGAAGGGGCCATTCCCAGCCTTTGCCATATGCTAAGCTCCAACATGTTCGTTCCAGACCTGTCAGCACGCGAAATGAATGTGGCGTTGCCTTTAGCGCCTGCTTCTGCAATTTTTCTGAAGGCTTCTGTAGCGTTTGTTAAACCGTATATTCCTGCCGGGTCGCTTTCAGGACCTATTATTATGAAGTCGTTATACATTACGCCGACTCTGTGAATGCCATAAGTGCTGTTTACAAACTCAAGCTCAAGCTTCCTTGAATGCACGAGCACGAGGTCTGCATCGCCGCGTTTGGCTATTTCTATGGCTTGGCCTGTGCCCACAGAGATTATGTGGACCTCAGCGTTATATTTGGCTTCAAATTTAGGCATTAAATAATCCAGCAGTCCAGAATCATAAGTGCTTGTGGTCGTCGCCAAAACAATAATGGACTTTTGGCTACTCAGATACTGCTCATAGGCAAATACGCCTATGATCGCTACCGCCAATATTATTCCCATCAAGATTTTTGAAGGCTTCTTCATTTCATCACCGTTATGTTTTGCCATACATATCGATAACTATCATTTATAAGCATAACGCTTAACAAATACACATATGCTCGTCCAAGAAAAGACAAAAACCCCACTGCAAAGGTGTGGCTTGAATACGAGGGAAAGCCAATTCTCGGCGGTGGAGGTGTTACAATCCTAAAAGCCATTAAAGAAGAGAAATCCATCTCGAAAGCAGCCCAGAAACTTGGAATGTCATACTGATATGTTTGGAACTATCTTGCCAGAATAAGGAACACGATTGGCGAACCTATAGTTGAGACGTTCAAATGTGGGAAAACAGGCGGCGGGGCTAAACTTACCCCATTAGGCGAATACCTTCTTAAAGAATATCGCGTGCGAGAAGAAGCCATGTGAAGGGCGAAGTGCCATCAGCCATAAAAATTCCTACTGGTTGTCGTTTTCACCCAAGATGCCCATTCACTAAAAATATATGCACAAAAGAGGAGCCGGAATTAAGAATCGTAACAGCAAATCACTTTGTGGCTTGTCATCTGGCAAAAGATGACAACTAAAAGATTAGCTCGGGCTTTGGCCTAAGGCTCTTTGCAATGCGTTTATCACGTTTTGTCTGCCCATGGCGGTTATGTATGGGCCGAGTCTCGGTCCTTGTGGTGCGCCTATCAGTATGGTGTATAGGGTTTTGAAGAATTCTGGTGGTGGTATACCATGTTTTTTTGCTGTGTTGAATATGGCGTTTTGTATTTTTTCTGGTTCTTCTTCCGTTTTTAGGGTTTCGATGAGTTCTTTTATGGCGTTTTTCTCTTCTGGTTTTAGGGTTATTGTTGTTTCGCGGATTTCTTCGAAGTCCTTAACCCAGTTGAGCGCGTATTCCATTCGCCTTCTTAGTTCTTGGTCTGGCTGTTGCCCATTCTTTAGGTAGCCATAGCTTTGGAGTTTTTCTGTTATGAATTCTGTTTCTTTGCCCTTTGGTGCGATTTTTGCCAGAAAGGTTAACATGTTGTATGGCACATGTATGCTTGGTTGTTTAGGCGGCTTTAGAACCCAGCAGTACTCGTATAAGCCCTTAAGCTTTGCCAGTTCTTTTTTATCTGGAATAGTCTTCCTTCCAAAGTATACGTCTTCTAAATAGTCTAGCTCGTTCATATAGGCGGGTATGTCCGTCACGTCTAGGGTGCGGGTTCCAACAAACCTCTTCAGCATAAGCAGCATTAGTGACTGGGGTGAGCCATACCTAAACCAGACTTGAGGCGTGAAAACGTTGCCCGTTGACTTTGAAATTTTTCTTCCGCTTTTGTCGAGGAACATTTCGTATTTTGCGTGGGCTGGCGGTTCGTAGCCCAGCACTTCGCGGCATATTCTGTCGTTTACGCGGACTGAGTCGGCTATATCCTTGCCGTAAGCCTCGAACCTTATGTCAAGGGCTTTCCATCTAGCTGCAAATTCGCCTTTCCAGCTTAGTTTTCCCTCACCCTTTGTTACGTCAACTTCGCCTTTGTATCCGCATCCCTCAATCCATCTGCCCTTAATTTCCATGCCCTCGCAGACGTAGAGCACTTTGTTCTCTTCTGGGAGGTATTCCAGCGCCTTTGTTGTGTATATTCTACCACAGTTTCCGCAAACTGGAAAGTATGGCAAGACTTCAATGTACCTTTCTTGTCCCACCTCTTCTTTGACTATTTCTCCGACTTTTTTAGCATTTAAAAGCAAGGTCTTGATTTCGTTGTTTAGCAAGCCATTTTTGTAGACTTCTTTAGCCGACATATAACAATATTCTATACCACACTTGTCTAAAGCTTCAAGCAGAAGATGACTCATGTGTCTGCCATAACTGTCATGGCACCTAAATGGATCAGGAATATCTGTGACTGGAAAACCCAAATATTTCTCCAGAGCTTTTGGCAATCCCGCTGGGACTTTACGCAGTCCATCTTTGTCGTCGCAGAAGGCTATAAGCTCTGAACGGTAGCCTTGCTCCCTAATGGCTAACGTGACAGCATAAGCGCGGGCAGCATCCCCCAAACTTCCAATGTGGGGAAAACCAGAAGCCCCAAGCCCCATCTCAGTTCTTATCACGTCTAAGCTTCTGCCCAGCTTCCGCTCCCTCTCAATTATTTTTAGAGCCATTTTATCGTACCATGTTCCCCGACCGATGATTTCGCTGCCCATAGTGTTTTCAAGCCTCTGGGACGCTATTCATTTTGCATTATGTGGATAAAAAATGTTTAGAAAGGGCTGTGGTTCGCGTTTAAAATATTCCAAATTTAGTTGTCGGTATGTCTCCTTTTACGACCGTGCCCGTTGCTCCATCCAGCCACAAACTATAGCTTTCGCCTTTATATTCGTATTTTATGAACCATATTGGCGAGTGGAGGTAAACCGTTTGACCAACCTTTATCTCGTTTTTCATTTCAATTATTCTGTCAACATCTTGCTGCGCAAGATAACGGTGATGCTCCACAATTTGTTGTTTAGCTATTTCAACAGCCTCATCTCTGTCAATTTCGCTGTTTAACACCTTGGCGAAATCCTCAATTTTCCTAAAATCGTATGGAACCTTCCCTTCCAACGGCACATCATACTCTTTTGTTGGGAATTGAGTAGCTTTTCTTGCAATGATAAGCCAATCATATTTCTTGGTTATTTTGCCCTCCTTCACGAGTGGCGGGCTGATCCTTTCAAAAATCCCTTTATAGGCGCTTTCAGCCTCCACTGATATAATCCAGAAAGGGATGTACATCAACGTCTTCTCAGTTATCTTTGACTTTTTGGCTAGGTCTGCTGGCTTTAGGAAACCAGAACCCATCCACTCTTTAACTGGCTCTTCTATTCTTGTTGGGTCATACTTGTTTAGCAGCATTGAATGTTCAAAGGTGAAAGCTTTTCCAGTTTCAATTACCATAGTATAGCCGCAGTACTTGCATGTGGCTATTATTTCGCCCGGTTCGAAGGAGATTGGTGCACCACAGTAGGAGCAGCGTAGCTCCTTAACTATTGACATTTTCCCTAACCCTCTGTTTTTCGCGTTTTAGAATTTCCCTCGCTACAATAACGCCTGACGCTGATGCCTGTATAAGTCCTCTGGTTACCCCGGCGCCATCCCCTATTGTGAACAGGTTTTTTATCTTTGTTTCAAGGGAGCTGCTTAACTCCAGCCTTGAAGAGTAGAATTTCACCTCAACACCATACAAAAGCGTGTCTCGTGAATGTATTCCGGGGGCAATTTTGTCTAGGGCTTCAAGCATCTCCCTTATATCAGCAAGATAGCGATATGGCAAGACAAAGCTCAAGTCGCCTGGCGTGGCGTTTTTCAATGTTGGCGCTACAACACTTCTCGCAATTCTTTCTGGTGTTGAGCGTCTTCCAGCTTCCAAGTCACCTAACCGCTGTATTAGGATACCACCGCTGAGAAGGTTTGAAAGCCTCGCCAAATATTTTCCATAGGCTATTGGTTCCTTGAAAGGCTCTGTAAATGAAGTGCTAACAAGGATGGCGAAGTTTGTGTTTTCCGTTTTGCGTTCAGCGTAGCTTTGCCCATTAACGGTTAATACCCCATTGTATGATTCAGATATGACCTCACCATAAGGTGCCACACAAAAAGTCCTAACATGGTCGTCAAAAAACTTCGAATAGTAAATGAACTTAGGCTCATAAAGAACATTTGTTAACTCCTCCATAACTGCGGCTAAAACTTCCACTCTGATGCCAACGTCCACCGGATTGTTGAGAGTTTTTAAGCCGAGTGCTTGGGCTTCTGTTTGAAGCCATTCCGCTCCACCCCTTCCCGGAGCTACAATCACATATTTTCCAAAGAACTTTTCTCCGTCAACTGTTTCAACGCCTTCAACGGCTCCATTTTTCACAATGAGCCCTTTAACATCTTTTCCCATTTTGATGTCAACTTTTCCGTTGAGTTCTTGGCGCATCCTTCGCAGTGTTTGGGCGCAGCGTTCAGTTCCCATGTGCCTAATCTTTTGGTGGACAAGCTTTAGTCCAGCCATGGAAGCCTTCTTCTCAATCTCCTCAACCTTTTCTATATCTTCGCCATAAACGCGATTCGGGGCGCCGAATTTTATGTAAATGCTGTCAACGTAGTTTATCAGCTCTTTCAACTCTTTCTCCGAAACGTACTGGTTTAGCCAGCCGCCCACCTCCGTTGATATTGTCAGTTTGCCGTCGCTGAAGGCTCCAGCCCCACCCCACCCACACAAAAGTCCACAAGGCTCACAGTTTACACATCCAAAACCTCTGCTTGCTGGACATTTTCTCCGCTCTAAATCCGGACCCTTATCAAGCATTAATATGCGAAGGTCTGCTTTCTCAATAATTTCAAGGGCTGAGAATATTCCGGCTGGACCGGCACCAACAATTATTACATCGTATTTCAAAGCCCTATACCTCTTGAAGCCCAAAACTAGATGTAACAACAAGCATATATTTTTAGCGAATCCCAAACCACAACGTTCTTTAAGTTAAATTAGAGCATTATTTTGTTTTATCATGGTGGGGCACAAGGCATAGAAACTTTACTATTTTATTTCCATCGTTTTTAAACTGATGCTTCTCATTGGGTGGAATAAAAATCACATCGCCGGGCTTAAACCTTCTTTCCTCATTGGCGCCGACAACGATGCCCTCACCATCCAAAATGAAGACTTCGTGCTCCCACGGGTGGGTGTGCAGCGGGCTATGTCCTCCGGGCGCCATCTCAAAAAGTCGCATTGCAAAGTTTGGGGCACCCATGTCCCGTGTTATAAGCCATCTAACCTTCAGCTTTAAGGCTCCCTTTTCGTTGGCTTCTTCGGCTTTAACCTCGCTATAATGGAAAATCTTCATGGCACACATCATCCATTACAACAAGCGTGATTTAGCATCAAACTTAATCTTTTATGGCTTCAAGTATGCTCATCACATTCCAGAGCTTAACACGTGTGTAGGGCGGCATGTTCGGGTCTTGCAGGATTTCATCTAATATAGATATGGCGTTTGAAGCCCTAACAGCAGGCGTAAATTCGGTTGTCTGCAGAGCATCCATTGAGTCTTTAGCCGCCCTCCTAATGTTACGTGGAGTTGTCGTATCTTCTGAAACTTCGGCGAGCACAGCCATGGCTTGCTTAATTCTCTCCTCATACTCCTCAAGCTTCTTCTTCCTAACCATAGGCTGCCACCACAACAATTTCAGATAATCAAGTTATATAGGCTTTTATGCCTATCTATTTTCGAGGGTCTAATGAAATGTTGCAAAATTCCAAAGAAGCTGAGGAACAGTATATTAAGCGTATGGCTGACCTACTTCGTCAAGGTCAAACCTTAACTGAACTGGCTTGTCCGGTTTGTGCTTCTCCGTTGTTCCGACTTAAGAGCGGAGATTTATGGTGTGCAAGGTGCGAGAAAAAAGTAATAGTTGTTAAAGAGGAAACAGAGTTGGCAAAAGTCACAAGTGCTTTAAGCCTTGAAGCCCTTGAGGCCACACTGCTCGCGAAAATACAGGAAATCCAAGAAAAGATGCAACACGAGACAGATGTTGAAGAGCTCCAAAAGCTTGGCTCAGCACTTTCTGGACTTTTGGAAAACCTGGAGAAGGTAAGGAAAGCCAAAAGGCTCTAGCATTCAAACAAGGGATGGAAAATGCTTGGTATTTATGAGAATTTTCCAGTTAACGTGCAGAAGGTAATGCGTTTCGCTACGGCGGCTTCCAATAGGACACTTCAAAAAGCCCTAGTTCAGTGTTTAGGAAAACTTAACAGCGAAAAACTGCGCCTAGAAGAGGTTACAAGCCCCTCAGCGCTCAATTGTTCGGTTGTCTTCGAGTTTGGGATAGCCGATGGCGACACATTTAACTATTTGGATACTGAGGAAACACAGAAAATTTTGGAAGAAATTCGCAAAACTTCACTACATATTATGGACTTTTTCTGTGCCATACGATATTACAAAGAGCATGGCGAAAAGAAATCACCGTTAAAGTTTGACTATTACATGCTACGCCTAGTATTTGACACCGGTTTGATGGAAGTGCTCATTTTTCATGAAAGGGGGCCGAGACACGTATCGCCCGAAGATCTCATCAACCTAATTGTTGGAAGGGTTAATGGGCTCTTCTCAAGAAAAGTTTTGAAGGCTTTCTAACCACCTTTTAAGCAATCCAGAACAATGGAAAATATTTCCTCGGCAACCTCACTTTTTGATTTGTTCCCATCCACTCTCACGAGTTCCCCATTCTCGACAAATTTCAAATAAACTTCTCGAACCTTACGCTGGGTTTCAAGGTTTTCCATGACAGATTTTTTAGGCTTCAATCTCTTTATGACCGTATCTGGCTCGACGTCTATGAAAATCGCCAAGTTTGGTGACACTGCATGCTCATTTATCCTCCTAATCCAGTCTAGGTTAAGCCCAGCCGCCCCTTGATAAGCCAGAGAAGAATACATATAGCGGTCTGAAACCACCACTTTTCCATCCTTCAAAGCGGGGATTATCTCTGTTTCCACGTGCTCGTAGCGGTCAGCCGCAAAAAGCAAGGCTTCAACAATGCCGGAGACGCGTTTTTTGCCGTGTAGGCAGTACCTCTTTATGAACCTTCCAATTTTTCCACGGCTAGGTTCAGCCGTGTAAATTGCGTTGTAGCCAATTTTCTGCAGTCTCCTCACAAGGATTTTGGCTTGGGTTGTTTTTCCGCAGCCGTCCAAGCCTTCGACACATATAAAGAACCCCCGTTTTTCCAATGTTAAGTCCTCCAGCCAGCATTAGACATTATAAGAAGAGCATGCATTAATAATTGTTAAGCCGCAACTAGTGGAGAATTGGCGATGCCGAAAAGCTATTGGGGCGAAATAAAAGACCCTGTGCATGGATACGTCTACATAACAGAAGAGGAGAAGGAAATTATCGACTCCTATCCCGTTCAGAGGCTTCGTAGACTGAGGCAGCTGGCTGGTGCTGAATACGTTTATCCAGGAGCAAATCACACACGCTTTGAACATTCTGTGGGTGTCATGTACTTGGCTGGCAAGGTGGCCGAAAACCCAAACATTTCTCAAATTATTGGCGAAGAAGAGGTTGAAGCTGTACGAATTGCCGGCTTGCTCCACGATGTTGGGCATGGCCCCTTTTCCCATGTTTTTGAGCATTTGCTAACAAAGAAGCTTAATAAAACTCATGAGGACATAACGGTGTGGATAATAAAGCACAGCGAGTTAAAAGATGCTCTTGGCAGTTTTGGATATAAAGCCGAGGATATTGCTGAGCTTGCAGTTGGCTCCCTGTCAATACGAGGGAAAGCCTTCCTAAACCAGATAATTAGGAGCTCCATAGATGTTGACAAGTTGGATTTTGTTGTCCGGGACACCTATCACACCGGTGCTGAGTACGGTTTTGTGGACGTTTTCCGCCTAATCCACACCTTCGACGTTTTGGATGGAAATTTAGCCGTTGACATCGGAGCCCTCTCAACCCTTGAATCCTTCATAATAGCTAGAATAGAATCCTTCAAAAGCATATACTTCCACAGAGTTGGAAGAGCAGCCCAAATAATGCTGGCAACAGCCCTTGAAAAGGCGGATGAAGAGCTAGGCTTATCAGCCTTTAAAACGCCAGAAGAGTATTTGGCTATGGACGACTACACGGTTTGGGCTATGCTCAAAAACTGTAAGAAATCCAGCCCAATAATAAAGAATCTTGAGAGGCGGAAAATGCTGAAATGCGCCTATGAGCAAACCTTTTACGTTAAGGATAAGACTGTTTCAAACATTTTCAGCGCTGAGGAATTCCGCAACCAAATAAGGAACAAGATTGCGAAAGACGCCAAAGTAGACCCAGAAGCCATAATAATCGATGTGCCAACAGTGCCCTCTGTTCCATACCACCATTCCATGTTCATGGAGCCTATGGAAATCCCAGTTTTCAGCAAAACCCGCGATGGAAGAAAAGAAGTTAAAAGGTTAAGCGAAATCTCAGGAATATTCGAAGTTTTAAAGGGTTTCATAAACATTTTAAGGGTTTACACAGACGAAAAAAATCGTGGAAAGGTTGCGGAAGCCGCCTCAAAAATTCTCGGCGAAATCCCATCATCAGCCAAAATATCCTATTGAAGGCATCTAAATGGCAAAATGCATAATTCTACACGGACGTGGAATAGTCGAAGGATACTGCAAAGCACAAGCACTTGTTTCCACAAAACCCATAAGCTTCCTCGGGGACGTCGACTCGGAAACTGGAATAATTATTGAAAAAAAGCATGACTTGTACGGCATATCCATAAAAGATAAGGTTCTATGCTTTCCCCACGGCCACGGCTCAACAGTCGGCAGCTACGTCCTATACTCTTTAGCTAAAAAGGGTTTGGCGCCAAAAGCCATAATCAACCACAAAGCAGACCCGGTCATAGTTGTCGGCGCGGTCATAGCCAACATCCCAATGATAGAAAAAATAGACATCAGCAAGATTGACACCGGTGACATGGTAGAAGTTGATGCCTACAAAGGAATAGTCAAAGTCTTGAAAACAGAGGAGGGTTGAAGAGCACGTATTTAACAAAAGAGGAAGAGCACATTTACGACGGCGAATTTGGCTGGGCAAAGCAAGTTTGCATGAAAATACTCGTCAAACTTGGTGAGCTTTTCGATGCTTCTAGGCTTATACCAATAGAATCCGCCCACGTTTCCGGCGTTTCCTATAAAACCCTCGGCGAGGCGCCCACCGACTTTCTGGAGGCTTTGGCGAACGCTGGCGAAAAAGTCAATGTTGAAGCCACCCTCAACCCTCAAAGTTTGGATCCAAAATACTTAGCAGTGCGGTTGCCGAAACACCTTATTGAAATGCAACTAAAGCTATGCAAAATTTTTGAAAGACTCGGCTTCGAAGGTTCCTTCACATGCACCCCCTACTACATTAAAAAGCCAAGAAAAGGTGCCCACTTGGCATGGGCTGAATCCTCAGCCGTTGTTTACGCCAACTCTGTTTTGGGGGCTTGGACAAACCGTGAGGGTGGTCCAAGTGCTTTGGCAGCGGCAATTATTGGCAAAACACCAGACTGTGGAATACATAGAGCTGTGAACCGCAAGCCAAAAGTTATTGCCGAAGTTAGAAGTTCTTTGGAAAACGACGTTGATTATGGGGCATTGGGAATATTCTTAGGGAAAATTCTTGAGGACAAAATACCGCTTATCAAGGGCTTAAAAAACCCGTCGATGGAACACTTAAAACAGTTGGGCGCTGCGCTTGCCTCCGCTGGAATGGTGAACATGTTCCATTATAAGGACGAAGTTAAAACCGAGGAGAGACTTGAAAAAATAGTTGTTGAACCCAAAGACATTAAAGAAACCGTTGGGGAACTCACAACAGTCCCTACACAAAAACCAGATTTGGTGTTTGTTGGCTGTCCCCACTGCTCCCTTCATGAAATTAAAGAAATTGCGAACACCATTGGTAACCGAAAAGTTAGAGATAAAATTGAATTTTGGATATGCACCTCCCGCCTAGTAAAAGAAAAGGCAAAAGCTTATGTGCATAAAATTGAGGCAAGTGGCGCAAAAATCCTCACAGACACATGCGCCGTGGTCACATGGACAGACAAGCTTGGGATAAAAACGATAATGACAAACTCGGCCAAAACGGCCCACTACGCGCCAACCCTTAACAAGGTGGAAACCATCTTGGCGCCGCTTAGAGAATGCTTAAAAACAGCCCTAAAAGAATAAGGTTTAAACGAAACCCGAAAATATTTGCATGATGCCAACAAGCAAGAGAGGCTTAAGTGCTCCGGTAGTATAGCCCGGTCAAGTATTCCGGCCTTTCGAGCCGGAGACGCGGGTTCAAATCCCGCCCGGAGCATTTAATTTTAAGTTCGTTTTGGGCTTATTTCAACTAAAAAAGACTATTTAGTTATTTTAAAAGCGGGCGTAAATTAGAAACGAATTTACTGGCAAAAAACCATTTACTTTGAGTTTCGATATCAGTTAAGTTTGTCGGTAGACACGTTTGCGATGACCCACAACCAATAAAAATACTTCATTTTTCTTAACTTGATAAAGAACTCTGTAATCACCTACTTTTAAAAGTAAACGCCTTTCCATTCACCGCGTAAGGGCTTTCCTACGTAAGGGTTAGTCTTTAATATGTCGATCTCTCGGAGTATTCGCACTTGAACATCTCTATCTAAAGCTTTAATGTTCTTTAAGAAACGAGGCGTAAAACGAATTTCAAATTTCGCCTTCAAGGCTTAACTCTCTTATAAGCTCATCAAGCGGTCTAGCCTTGCCTTCTTCAACCTCTCGCAAAGCAATCTTCAAATCTTTAACAAGTTTCTTATCCTGTATAACCTCAAGGGTTTCCAATAGTTCATCCATTAAACTGGCAGCCTTTGTTAGTAATTCTTTCTCCTCCTCTGTTAAGAGAACCATTTACCTTCTACAACTATACTGTCGACGATATAAGGAGAGCTATCAAAACCTATGAGAAAACAAGAGAATTAGCGAATAATAAGGAGATTATATATGAATGCTCAAAAGCCATAATGCTTCTTTCGGCGGACATTAAAGAACCTAGGGATTCAATAAAAAGTTATCGAGAAATTTGTGAATCACTATATAAAATCAAGGCTCAGATCATACATTAAAGCAAAGCTTAGCTCGGTCAATCCAACGAACTGGTTTAAAGAGTTAGTGCGCGCGAGCACTTGGTTCATTGGTTTTCTGCCAATAGGCGCGATACTGTTTCTGTTGGTTCCCTTTCTTCTATACAAGATTTATTCACTAGAGATAAAGCAGGCACCTGACGCACCAACCTGGGGTTCGGAACAGTTGAAAACCATGGGCAAAATAAGTAAGAAGGAAATAACCCTGTGTGGTTTGGTTGTACTAGCACTTGCGTTATGGATAAAAGGCACAGATTTCATTGACGCAACTGCTACTACTGCAGTGTTAGCAGTAAGTCTTACGGTGGTGTTTCGAGTTGTCAGCTGGGATGATATAATTGGGTATAAACAAGCATGGAATGTTTTGGTATGGTTCGCCACACCTGTAACAATGGCCGATGGACTCGCTATCGCGCGCGAGACTGAAAAGGCGGCATCAACTCCACAAATACACGAGGGCAAAATACCTAAGAAAGTTCGCCAACGACACTATGACAAGCGAGAAGCTGAACATTCCAGAAATTGTTGCAGACTTCATCCAAGGCAGGGTTCCAAAAAGCATAGGGGTTAAACATTATATGCAATTGAAGCGGAAGGCTGACCAGTTCTATCCAAGATATGCTGAACACGTTACAGAGTTGAGGCGGAAGGCTGGAATAATAACAGCCCAACTTTCCCCCTTTTCTTTTAGCTTTTTGTTGCTTATTTTAACATATGCCTATGCATGCATTGGCATACTCTTAAACTGTATTTGAGTTTTTGTATTGGTGGAGGTGGTTGTTTGCCTCATCAATATTGTTTCATTATTGATTAATGTTGGGTTAGTTTATTTTGCCCAGGCTACCTTATCCGAATTGTTTGCAATAACTCCATCAACAGACAGAAAGAAAGGAATGAGAGGATCAAATGGCTCACATCGGAAAAGCGTGAACGATACAAAAAGCTGATTACTTAGCTTGGAGCAGGATATGTTGGGGACTTTAGGTACTTTTTCGCTTTTCTGTTTCTAACTCTTTTACGCGTGTGTGAATAAATTCTGCGACTTTTTCTTGGCTGTAGCGCTTTTCCTCTTCATACTTTTTGAGTTGTTCACGTATTGTTGCCAGAACCTTTTCCATGTCGAAGGGTTTCAGTATGTAGGCGTCTGCACCGCGGTTTACGGCTTCTATGGCGTTCTGCAGTGTTGGATAACCCGTTATGATTATTTTCCGCATTTTCGGAACAGTGTCCTTCATCCTTGTTAGGAGCTCTATGCCCTCCATGTCCGGCAAACGGATGTCTATTAAGGCTAGGTTGTAAACATACCTCCTAGACTTCTCTACGGCTTTCTTTGCATTTCCAGCCTCGTCAACAATGTAGCCCTCTTCCTCCAATATTGTTTTTAACACTTTCCTTATGTTTTCATCGTCGTCAACAATGAGGATTCGGGCGTTTCCATCCAAACTTTTTCACCTCCCTCCAATTTTTTCGGGGTTGTTGGAAGGGTAACTGTGACTGTGGTGCCCTTTCCAAGTTTGCTTTTTATACTGATTTTTCCGCCATGTGCTTCAACTAAACGCTTACAAATGGATAAGCCGAACCCCATGCCCTTCGATTTTGTAGTGAAGAGGGGCTGGAAAAGCTTCTTCAATGTTTCTTCTGACATGCCAACGCCGGTATCGCTTACAACTATTTCGGCAAATTCGCCAATTTTCCTGCTCTTCAATGTTAGTGTTCCACCTTTCGGCATAGCTTCAAGAGCGTTCTTTATTATGTTAACTAGAGCTCTTTTGATCTTTTCAGCGTCTACGGTTATTTTGGGGGTTTTCTCAGTTAGGTCAACAATTGTCACGTTTTTTGGAATGTTCAATACGGATAATGCATCCTTCACCAGGGCTTTTGGATTGGTTTCCGACGGTGTAAGCTCAATCTCTCTCGAATATTCGAGGAGGTCGTTTATAATGTTGTTTGCGTGGGCTATGTCCCTTTCTAAAAGCTCCATCATTTCAAGGCATTTTTTATCCATTTTCGGCGCAAGCCTCTTTTTTAGGTAGTATATCGCTCCAGCCATGCTTGCCAGTGGATTTCGAAGGTCATGTCCAACCATTCCTGCAAGTTCGCCTATAACCGCAAGCCTCTGAGCCCTTAGAAGCTTCTCCTGCGATTCTTTAAGCTCCCTGGTTCTTTCCTCCACTTTCCTTTCAAGTTGCTTGGCGTAGTCTTCGAGTTTTTCGAGGAGCTGAGCATTTTCGATTGTTAATGCGGCTTGATGGAGGAATATCTCCATAGGGGACAGGGAATCCCTTGTGGGCCTACGTCCATCAACTGGGTCATCTACGCTTATGATGCCAACGATCCTACCTTCTGGTGTTCGTAGTGGGGCATAAAGCATGTCCTGAGGGTGCCAGTCAACCATTTCTTCAAGCTTAAGCCTGCTTGGAACACCCGCATAAGTTGTCACCTCATCCGGCGGCGCATTTGGAGAAACACCGTGAACGTATTCGCGAATCCAAGGGTCGCTCCATGGAAGATAGTAAAACTCGCCTATCCTATACCTTTCAAATTTAGGTCCCAAACGTTCCCTCCAAACGTGGCCTGGAGCCTTCCTTTCCTCTAAAAGCCTCACTTCATCTTCTGTTAAGCCGACTGTGATAAGCTCTTTTGCCTCGAGGTTTTCGTCTCTGAGGGAGATTACAACCCTTCGCCATCCGAAATCCTGGATTGCCTTAGCTATGATCAGTAGTCTTTCGCGCATGCTTTTAGCGTGCATTATTTTCGCCGAAGATTCCATCAGAAGGTTCTGCCTCTTCAACAGCGACATTAACCTTTCAAGTTTCCTAAGGTTGGATATGGTTGCTGCAACGTGAGAGGCTAAAACTTCCAAAAGCTTTAAGTCCCTCTCATTGAAAGCGTTCAACCTTTCACTTTCAACATTAAGGACCCCTAAAACTTCATCCGCCATTTTAATTGGAACGGCAAGCTCCGAAAGCATGCCAGGCCTGCCTTCAATGTAGGCTTTCTCCCTTCTAACATCTGGAACAATGATGGGCTTGCCAAGCCTCGCAGCCTTCGCTGTTACACCCTTCTCTCCGTGTATTGGAAGAACAAGCTTAAGCTGTTCCGGATATTTGCGGTGGGCGACAAGGCGAATGTTTTTGCCCTCAACCATAAATATTGAGGCGTATTCATAGCCAAGTATCTTCTCCATAGCGTCAAGTGTCAGCTGGTAAACCTCATCAACGCTTTCAGCTCTATTCAGCTCGCGTCCATAAAGAGCCAGAAGGGATATTTTCTCCTCGAAGCTTCTACGCTCACCAATGTCCCTTAATATAAGATGGGCTCCAACAACTTTTCCATTCTCTCTGATGGGGGCCACCCTATACTCCACAAGCCCTAGGCCTCTCTTAGTGGAGACTTCAACCTCTCCCTGCACAATTTTGCCTTGTAAAACTTCCAATCTATGCTTCAAAACCGTTGGCCAATACTTCTTTGGGATAAACTCAAGCATGTTCCTTCCGACAAGCTCATCTTCCCCGTAGCCGCTTGCCTCCAAAGCAGCCCTGTTAACCGCCAGGACACGCCCATTTCTGTCAAGGATTAACATGGCGTCGGATGCAAACTCGAAAAGTTCACGGTACCTCTTTTCGGAAAACCTAAGCTTCTCCTCGACCTCCCTGAATTTGCTTAAATCCGTTACGAGGAGAACCGCACCGGCAAACTTGCCATCCTCAAAAACTGGAACACCCGTAACCTTGAGATAGGATTTCTTTCCATAAAGTGAAGTGTAGGGAGTTTCCACGTCAAATGTTTTCCCCGCTAAAAGGTTGTTAAGCTTCTCAACAAGCCCAGCTTTCTTGACGGGCTCCAAATCTCTAATGTCAACTCCCATGGCTTTTGACTCTTCACCTGCTGGAACCCCGAGGATTTCCCGCATTTTCGGGTTTTCATAGATGATGCGGAAACCTTCATCAACTGCAAGGATTCCCGAAGGGCAAAAATGCAAAATCTCCCTATAACCGAACATTATCCATAACACCTTTAACATTCACTTTAATGCGAACGGTTGTTTTAGTGCGCTTCCGTCCACCTGATTCCCTAACCTTAAAGGGTTTTCTCCCCTTTTTAGCCCGCCTTTCAGCCTGACGTATAATATATGAGAAATCGATTTTCCCCTTCAAATCAAATTCCAATCCAAGGTTGGAGTAAAGCTCAAAGGCTATTGCCCTAAAAAGAAGCTCAGCTCCAACGCCGAAAATCCGCCTTAAAACCTCTTCAAAAAGTTCCGGTTTTTCATGCCACTCACCCCTCCTCAAGCCGAAGGACTTCTCAACGTGATAGTACACAGCCCGCCTTCCAGAATCCCCGAGGAGAAGCATAGCCTTATCAGCCGCCAAGCTAAAAGCCTTCCTAAAAGAGGGGTCACTGAAAAGCTGGTGGACGCTGTCCTCCATGCAAACCACCATGTTAAAACAGATTTCAGACAACCCTACACACCTAAAAGAATTATGAACCAAAAATATTGATCCACCTTCCAATAAACGCGTCCCCCAAGCGAAGAAAACCTGTATCGTTCAAGAGACTTCGAATGTGACAACCATAAGGTTGTATACCGATGTTCCTGGGACAAAAACCTCCAAATAAGCATAAACGAGAGACCCCATCGGCCGTCGCCGAAACCGTCACGGCGATGTAAACTGTGCTTAAGCCGTTTAGGCCATACCAGTTTACAAACATTTGCTTGTATGTTCCATTGTATATGGTGATTTGGCGGGAGACTCCGCTACCATTATGAAAGAAGATTGTGCAATTGAATAAGCGTCCAATACTCGTTTGGTCATAGGCTCTAAGTCTTATTTTCCAAGCATCAGTAACCATATTGGACACGGCAAGGACAATAGTCCCATCACTCCGCTTATGATAGTTTCTTAAGGTCCATTTCTATAAACTGTTGAGTCACGAAGGAATAATCTTTCATAGATGAGAGCATCAAATGTTTATAATGCTACGCTAACTTAGTGAGTTCATGAAATATGTCTGCAAAATTGAAGAGTACAGCTGACTTTAAGCAGCTTTCCATAGAAGAAACATTCAAAATTTTAGAAACTTCCATGCTTGGGCTTACAGATTCTGAAGCAAAAAACCGGATAGAAAAGTTTGGATACAACGAAATAAAAGAAGAAAGGAAAAATCCCTTAATTGAGCTTTTCTCACGCTATTGGGGGCCTATGCCTTGGCTGCTGGAACTAGCAATTGTGCTCTCATGCGTGCTAGGGCATTACATTGAAGCTGCCATAATTTTTGTGTTGCTAACAATAAACGTTGTCATAGGCTTTGCACATTCCAGCCGCTCACAACAAGTGCTTAACTTTTTGAAAAAACGGCTTGCTGTAAAGGCGAAGGTTCTGCGCGAAGGAAAATGGACGGTGAAAGACGCTAGGGAGATTGTTCCGGGAGACATTATACTCGTAGGCCTAGGCGACTTGGTACCTGCAGACGCAAAGATAATCAGCGGAGAGCTTTCTGTTGACCAGTCAGCCTTAACAGGAGAGTCGCTGCCAGTGAATTTGCATCCATCCGACATCGTCTATTCAAGCTCAATTGTTACGCGTGGAGAAGCTAAATGCGTCGTTGTTAACACTGGAATGAACACGTATTTTGGGCGAACTGCCCAATTGGTTAAGAAGGCTAAACCGAAATCTCATCAAGAAGAAATAATGATGGTTGTAACCAAGTATATGATGTATTTTGGTTTGGCAGCATTGATATTGACTTCGGCTTATGCACTGTTATTGAATATGGGTGTTTTGTCAATATTAACGTTTGCCGTTATTTTCCTCATGGGAGCTATTCCAGTTGCGTTGCCAGCGGTGCTTACCATAGTTCAAGCTGTAGGCGCTATGGAACTTGCAAAAGAAGGAGTTCTCGTGACGAGGCTTGACTCCATTGAAGACGCGGCTTCCATAGACATAGCCTGTTTGGATAAAACGGGCACAATAACTCAAAATAAGTTATCCGTTGTTGAGGTAATTCCATTTTCCTCATATAAGAAAGAGGACGTAGCGCTGATTGCCGCATTGGCTTCTGAAGAGGAAAGCAAGGACATAATAGATTCAACAGTCATAAATTATGCAAAATCTTTAGGGATTAATTTAGATCCGTATAAGAGGGTTTCCTTCACACCATTTAATCCATCTATCAAAAGATCAGAATCCATAGTTGAGAGCAACGGAAAGCGCTTTAAGGCTGTTAAGGGCGCACCGCAAATAATTGTAAACCTATGCAAAAACGCCAGCGCCGTCTGTCAAGAAGCAAACGCAATGTTGGATAAGTTATCAGAGAAAGGATATAGGACTTTGGCTGTTGCCAAATCTGAAAACGAGGATTTCGACAGCATGCAGTTTGTGGGGCTTTTAGCTTTAGCTGATCCTATAAGGCCAGACTCAAAAGCCATGATAGAGGAGATTAAAAAGCTTGGAATAAAGCCCATAATGCTTACAGGCGATAATGTTCGCATTGCTAAAGAAATAGCCCGTCAAGCCTCCATTGGTGAGAAAATTATTCCCATATCAGAACTTAAGGCATTAAACGAAGTAGACAAAGCCAAAGTTGTTGAGACCTATGATGGTTTTGCCGAGGTGTATCCCGAGGACAAGTATGAAATTGTGAAACTTTTACAGTCTAAAGGGCATATGGTTGGAATGACCGGCGACGGCGTCAATGACGCGCCAGCCCTAAAACAAGCGGAGATGGGAATAGCTGTAAGCAATTCAACTGATGTTGCGAAAGCAGCCGCCAGTGTGGTTTTGACTGAACAAGGCGTGAAGGTAATAGTGAGTGCAATAAAAATTAGTAGGCAAATATACCAGCGGATGCTCACATGGGTCATAAACAAGATTACTAAAGTGATACAGTTTGTTGCTTTACTAACAATAGGCTTTTTCTGGTTACACGACATTATCCTCAGCCTCTTAGGCATGACACTTCTTATCTTCGTAAATGATTTCGTAACAATATCATTAGCCACCGACAACGTGAAACATACAAGCAACCCGAACAAGTGGAACATCAAAAATATCACTTTAGCATCTCTTGTAGTCGGTTCCTTAATGGTCATCGGAGGCACCCTAACAATCGCGATAGGAAAAATTTATTTTCATTTAGAAGAAGAAAAACTCCAGACCTTCACGATGCTGACCCTTGTTTTCTACAGCCAATTCAGAGTATACATCGTCAGAGAAAGAAGGCATTTCTGGTCTTCAAAACCGGGCAAAGGACTCACCATCTCCATCATCGCCACTCTAAGCGGATTTACATTGTTAGGCATATACGGCATAATCATTCCATCGCTCCAACCATATTATGTTCTCTTTGCTCTAGGGTTTTCAGCACTATTCACCGTCGGAATTATAGACCCATTTAAATATCTAGTTTTCAAAAGGCTACAACTTTAAAGCATAGCGTATTTGGACACGACAGATATAACCGTCTTAATTAGTTAATTATTTACCGAAAATTTGTGAAAAGGTTTCAGCCGCTCCTTGATTATAAACTGAACTGCTATGGTTAATATTAATATGGACATCAACGCTGTCACTACGCGAAGCCGCCTCGTAAAGCTCGAACCTCTGCGTCACCCATCAAAGCTTCTTCTGCAGGATGATTTTGGGCGTTTACTCTGAGAAGCTTCGCCGTTGACGCTTATGAGGCTGTAGTTGTCCTTGAAGTCACGCTTCCCACTTTCATCGTTAGGAGCTCGCCTGGGCGTAGCACCTTCTCGAAAAGTGCCGAGATGAGCACCCTGTCCCTTTTGTTCTCAGCCGCGTTAATCATACGCTTAACATCCCGATGGTAAGGGCGATTCAGGCTTAACCCTGAATCCTTTTTGTTGTCGTGGACGCTGAACCACGAAACCTCGGGAGGCATCGGAGTCTTCCTGGTGCTGAATCGTGGTATGGCTCAAGAAGCAAGCCCATTAAAGGCGAAAAGTCAAGGCAATCAAAAAAATCAAAAATTTTCAGCAGAGCCCACACTCAACCACCCAACTCATTAAAAAGGCAGAGATAAACCCAAAATTAAAACAAAACGAATTTTGCCACTCATGCATGCATATTCCCGCGTGCTTACCGCCCTTGACGACAAGCAGGCCTAAGCCAACATCACGCACTGGGAAACACACTTTACACTTCAGCTTCTCCATGATTTCTTCTGTGACTATGCGTTCTCCAGGCTCCAAGACCAAATGTTTCGAACAGGCACTCTCCCGATCACTAAAGGCAATATTAAAGTATCACGGCTAGTCCCGCTAGAATTAGAAGCCCACCAAAGACTATTAATACTAACGGAATGAGATAAGGCATTATAATAATTGCCAGCAAAAGTAGAAAACCGCCGACAACTAAGACTGGCATCAAAAGAAGCCCTATTAAAACACCAATGAACAGCCAGAAAAGCCTTGAAAGAGTCATCCTTTCTCCGCCTTTCCAGTTTTAGGCTCTTCCTCCTTCAGGTACTCCCGCAGAGCCGCCTCAACAACTTGCGTTAACTTTAAACCCTTCCTCGCAGCGTAAACTTTAACATCCCTCCACAACTCATCCGCCAACTTAATGGTTGTCTTAACAGTCTTAACGGTTTTCTCAACAACCTTTTCAGCCATTTTTCCACCTCTACAGAAAAACAGAAAGACAGCCATATAAACCTTCGCCCCCCAAACCTAAAACCGGACTATTTTCGGTTACACATTACCAATGGAAATAAAGAAAAGCGGGATAATTGTTGTTTAAGCGTGTTTAAAAGTGTTTATCAACATGTAGTTTTGCTTTCTTCAATTTCTTTTCCTGAGTTTTTCTTCAGTCTTCTTTTTCCCCTATTTGAGCATAAGGACTCCTCTAAAATTGCGCTGGACGGCGTGCCTAAAAATTTACCCGACGTTGTCGGCGATCCGCTGAAAGATGTTGCAGAACCATCCCTAAACATATTCATGAAACTACAAGCATAACCGCGCTTTTAATCGCACCTATACTGCTCATCATATAACCCGTTATTTATCAAATTTAAACGACGTGAAAGGTAACAGATATAAGCGTGTTTTCGTTGCTGAACATTATTTGGTGGGAAAGCCTCCCTCAAATCAATAAATAAGATTCCAATTAAAGAGATCAAACTCACTACAGTTACGGATGCAAGGATAACTGTTAGGATTATCATATCACTTTCAGCGGCCTTCAACAAGGCTTTTCCATGATTTAAGGTTGACTATTAATTCTTAAATCCTAGTAAGCTTCATTTTTGAAATGGTGCTCCACGTTGACGGTTTACGACTGGTTAAGGGGTTACCTTCAAAACTTGGCTGTCAAATACCAGTTTTTAGGGGTTTTCCTCATAAGCCTGCTGGGTTCAGCTTCTATAGCCTTCCCAATTCCATACACTCTCGTCATACTTTTCCTGGGAATAAACCATATTATTGATCCTTTAACCCCTACAGTTGCTGGTGTCCCAACATGAAAAACAAACCTAAAAACAAAGGTGAGAACGCCGGAACTAGAGGTTCAAATCCCGCCCGGAGCACTCCCCAACAGAACATAGGTCGGATCTGACTGATAGAAGGCTAGAAGAAGCAAAAATGTGCATAAGATAGCATAAAGAGGCATGGATATTGAGAGTTTCCAAAGACAAGCTTGTTCTTGTCACTGGCGGAGCGGGGTTTATGGGAAGCCACTTGGTTGACAGGCTGGTCTCAGAGGGTTGGTGGGTTAGGGTGGCTGACAATCTCAGCAGCGGAAACCTCAACAACGTTAGGCACCATATGAGTGGCTCAAAATTTGAGTTTTTAGAGGCTGACTTGAAGGACCCAATTAAAGCCGTGGAGGCTGTTAGGGGCGTGTGTACGGTTTTCCATTTCGCTGCCAACCCTGAAGTCCGAGTGAGCACAACTAATCCAGAGACCCACTTCGATGAAAACATTGTCGCAACCTTCAACCTTCTTGAGGCTATGAGAAGCCTCGACGTGGAGGACCTTGTCTTCGCCTCTTCCAGCAGCGTCTATGGCGAGCCTGAATCAATACCTGTGAAGGAGGATGCGCCCATAAAGCCTGTTTCGGTTTATGGAGCAAGCAAGGCCTCCTGCGAGAGCCTCATACATGCTTACAGTAATCTATATGGGATAAGGAGCATAGTACTTCGATACGCCAATGTGGTCGGGCCAAGGCTTAGGCATGGAGTAATTTACGACTTCATCCTTAAACTGCTTAAGCGCCCAGAAGAGCTTGAAATACTCGGCGACGGAACACAGATAAGAAGTTACATACATGTGGACGACGCGGTTGAGGCGACTCTTACAGCATGGAGAAAGGCGCAAGGCAGCTTTGAAGCCTACAACGTTGGAAACCTTGACTGGATAAGCGTAAACGAAATCGCGGATGCAGTAGCTAAGGTTATGGACATAAGCAGCCTTAAGCGCACATACAAACCTATACTTCATGGCGTGGGATGGCTTGGAGACGTCAAAAAAATAGCCCTTGATATCGGGAAGCTCAAGACGCTTGGCTGGAGCCCCAAAATGAACAGCAAACAAGCAATAACAGAATCTGCAAAAAGCATACTAAGGGAGATAAAAGCGACAAGCCATATTAAGTGAATTCGACCTAGCCACTTTAGACTGAAATCGAAATTTAACTATTTTCAAGTTCTATTGGCGCGACTTATCCTTTCCAAGGCTTTAGTGTACATGTTTGAGGAAACCCCGGCGATCAATCCTCCAATAACATCGTTGGTTATGGGTCCAAGCTTTTTTAGAATTCCTGGCTTATTTTGGTCAAACCTTATGAACTCGAAAATTCCTCGAGCCTGGCGATGTAATTGGCTATGGTCATTCCTTAGAGTTCGTCTATAACTAGTCCAAGTCGCCCCACTGAACCTTTCAACAGTTAGCCCCAGAACAAAAAGCTCTAAAGCCGTTTCTATCATATCTTGCAGAGTTAATTCCTTTATCCTCTAAGTATTTAAGTAATGGTGGATTAAAGGCTTTCAGAACTTCTTTTTCATATTGTTCTCACCTTTTCAAAGTATGCCATAACATTTAAAATGGTTGCTTAAGTAAGGAGACCAAACAAGTTTCTGCAGAGTATGTGGGCCTACCCAATATAAAGTGGTTTTTGCACTGGTGAAATGTTAGGCTTCTAAATTTTTGTTGAAACACACGAGAAACAGCGTCTCTCACTTGCATAGATCTCTTCTTGTTTTTGTCAAAATTCGGCAAGTAAAACCAAAATCTTTGAATCCTCTTATAACCTGATTAGGTGATAGTCCATTGGAAAAGGCTGTCGTGCCGTTAGTGGTGGTTTCCGTTTTATACCTTATGCCTATGGCTTACGCTTTAGAGCGCTATGACATTATTTTTGATCCTGATTTAACTTCAACATCGAATTGGAGTTATGGGGTTTACCGCACAGACGCTTCAAGCTATGTTAAACATGATGCGGAAAAATCCCTTTACAATTTCCACGTCATAGATAATGTTAGCGATGCTAAACTTTCATGGGGTTATCTGCATCAAGGGATCCAGCTTCATTCATGGGGTTCAAGCGAAAACAAACCTTTACGTGCAGAATACGTTTTTGATAGAGATAAACCCGTTAAATGGATTTTGAATATCACGTTAAAGCGGAATGCGATAACATGGTTAAACGTTAACGAATCCTCTGTTCCATCATGGTTGAAAGATCAAGGGGGAAAGGGTCAAATAGCTATTGGTTTAATGTTTGCTTTTGAAACGGAAAATTATGATTATATGGCGGATGTTAATCACAGCCGCACACTCCAATTTGAAATTCAGTTTTGCAGAATAAGATGGGATGGACAAAAAGAAATTCCCCTTTTTGATGACTTCTTTGTTTGCTCTACGGAAAGGGGGGATGAGGATAATGATGTTCACAACATTTTTGTGCCTTATGGGAATTTCAAAGAATATGTTAGTCCCTCTATTCCGCTTTGTGCTGAGGCTGTTCAAAATTATGTTGTGGATTTATATCCCTTGTTAAAATATTCGTGGGTTGATAGATGGTTTGAATTTTTCCCGGTGCAAAGGGCGACTTTGAAATGGGTTAATTTCTATGTTGAAACAGTTAATGCACAAGTTGACGCACAACTTTTTTACCTTAACACTTATATTGTTGATAATCCTTTCTTCGATGCTTTAACGAGTTTCTTAATTTGGCTTTCATTATCCTTGATATTTTTGATGTTTGTCGTTTTCGGTTTTGTTAGATGGCGTAAAGAAAAATGTGTTAAAGTAAGGAAAACACAGAAAATAATCGAAGCTTTGGAAAAGAAGGTTTGGCGGGCCCGGTGGGATTTGAACCCACGTTCTCCGGCTCCGAAGGCCGGCGCCTTAATCCATTCTTGGCCACGGGCCCTCTTCTCTCTGTGTGAAGTATGCTTTTAAAGGATTAAAAGGGTTCTGAAAACCTTAAAAATGCTGGTTTGTTATTAACTGTTAGTGTTTGGTGGGCCGGTAGCTCAGCTTGGTTGGAGCGTTCGGCTGATAACCGAAAGGTCGCCGGTTCAAATCCGGCCCGGCCCATTTTTACGTTTTTAAGCATCAATTTTTTATACTGCCTAAGGAAAAATTAACAATTATATGATGTCTGTTGGGGAAGCCGCTGCCACTGTTGTGCTTTTTGTTTGGGTTATTTTTGTAGCTGAAGTTTTAACGAGGGGGCTTTTTGGCTATTTGGCTGGGCGGAGTGTTCAGCACTACGTTGCAGTCTACTATAACCGGAAGATTATCCACATCTTGACTGGTGGTTTGGTGGCTTTCCTCGTGCCTTTCATTTTTAAGACTCCTATTTTTCCATTTGTCATGGCTATGCTACTAGCGGTTTTCCTCTATGTACCGCATAGGCGGGGGAAGCTCATGTACTGGTTCCAGACGGGGGAGAACGCCTACGAAGTTTCTTTCTGCATCATGTGGGGTGTTGTGATAACCCTTGGCTGGCTCATTTCCGGCGGGGAGAGCTTCTGGTTTGGAGTGCTTCCAGTTGTTTTCATGTCTGTTGGAGATGCCATAACCGGCATTGTGCGGAACATACTTTATAAGAAGAGGACAAAGTCTTGGTGGGGCAACTTGGCCATGGCTTCCTTTTCCATACCTATGGGTGCTATTTTAGGCGGGGCTGGAATGATAGCCGGCGCCATAGCCTCTTTTATCGAACATTTTGAGTCAAACCCAATAGACGATAATGTTACTGTGCCGCTCTCCTCTTTCCTAATACTGGTTTTAGCAAAGGTTTTTGCACCCTGGCTCTTGTCGCTTTAGAGTCTTTTCACTAAGAAGTGGCGTCTTAACCACTCATCTAAATACTCTTATGGAAGCCCCCTCAGCCTAATTCTGTTTCGCAAAGTTTTTCAGAAATTTAGTTCTTGGATTTGCTCCTCTGCGAAGTTGCAGATTTTAATTTTGGACATTGTTAAAAGGCGAGGTGGTTATTGTTTTGAGATTATGTGAATGTTGTCCACAAGGATTGGTGGCGTATAGGCGCGGATTTCTGTAGGGCGAATTTCGCATCCAACATCAATAATGTTTCTTAATGCTTGGAAAGCGTTGCCAGAAATCATCGTCTCTCCCAACGCATATTTAATTTGCCCGTTTTCTATGTAGCTTGCCTGTTTAGCTATTCCCGAGAATTCCCCACTTTCCGGACGGACGTTTCCGCTGAAACGGCGGACGATTATTCCTTTGTCAACTTCTTCTATGAGTTCAGCCAGCCTCCTCCTTCCAGCTTTTACCACAAAATTTGAGGCTGCCACTATAGGGAGCATGTTGTAGCTTTCTCTGTAGGCATTTCCAGTCGATTTTCTCCCCTCCTTATTTGCCGTATAGGAGTTGTGGATGAAGCCTTCAAGCTTGCCACGAATTATTATTGGCGTTTTTTGTCTCGGGACACCCTCAAAATCGAAGTTTAGGGAGCCTATTCCCTTTGGCATCAAACCATCATCGAAGACTGTGAGTTTTGGAGTTGCCACTTTTTCACCTATTTTTCCTGCCCATAGGCTTCTTCCCCTTTGCACGTTGTCGGCGTTTACGCTGCTTATAACTGGATAGAACAGTATGAAGGAGGCTGGGTCTGAGTCTAGGATGACCTTTCCAGTGAAGGATTCAACCTTTTTTGGGTGGAGGGAGGATAAGGCTTTTCCTGCCGCTGATCTTCCAATTTTTTCTGGTAAAAATTCCTTAAGCATTGTAGAAGCATCATACTCGTATGCCATGCTTGATGTTTCGCCGTGTTCCTTTGCCACGCAGACCAGATACCCCTCTATGCGGGTTGTCTTTTCTTGCGCTTCAACACCATGGGAGTTGGCGACTACTATTTCGTTTAGGACCGCTGAGAACTTTCCATCGTCAATGTCTACGCGTTTGTCATAACCTTTCGCTGCATCATAAGCATTGATGACGATGTTTAGCATTTTATCTCCGTTTATGTTGGCGATTTCTGGGTCGAATATGCCATCCGGGGTTTTTGGAAGCTTTTCTTTTGATGGGAGGGAAACCCATTCAGGGTTTGGTGCAGAAACCTTTGCTAGGCTTAGGGCTGCTCTGCAAGTTTCCTCTATGCTCTCTTCCGAGAGTTTTGATGTATAGGCAAAGCCTAACTTTTTGTCTTTTATGACGCGTATGCCTATGCCACTTTGGGTTTTGAAGCGTTCATTTTGGATTTCAGCCCTTTCTAGGACAACCTCCACTGTTTGCTGGCTTTGAATGAAAGCTTCACACTCATCTGCTCCGAGTTTTTGGCATGTTTTAACGGCTAATTCTGCAAAATCTAGGAGATTCATTTTGCTCCTCCCATCAAAACTCTTGTTCTTAGACTTGCCCCTCCCATGCCAACATAGTTTACCTGCTCTTTACCACATAAGCCCACACGCATTATGAAGTCTTTTCCAACGGCGTCCACATTTTTCAGAACTTCGAAGGCGTTTCCGCTTATTGTAACTCCGCGCATGGATTCAGCGAATTCGCCATTCTTTATTTTTATGGCTTCTTGTGTACCAAACATAAATTCGCCGTTGAAGTCAGCTTGGCCTCCAAGTCCACCCTTTAGGAAGAAGCCCTCCTTTATGTCTTCTGCAAGCTCTTCCAGCGTGTAGTCTCCAGCCTCAATGTAGGTGTTTCTCATTCTTATTATTGGGTCAAATTCGAAGTTCCATGCCCTAGCGTTTCCTGTGGGGTTAACGCCGAAGTGTTGGGCTGTTTCGCGGGAGTGTAAGAAGCCTTTGCAGATCCCTTTCTCAATTATAACCGTCTTTTGTGTTGGAACCCCCTCATCGTCATATTTCATTGTTCCAAAACCATTTGGAAAAAATCCATCGTCAACGAGGGTTACTTTTTCGGAAGCCACTTTCCCGCCAATTTTGTTGGCTAAGAAGCTTCCGCCGAAAACGAGATCTGCCTCAGCACAGTGTCCGACAGCCTCATGTGCCAGTAATCCTACAATGCGGTTTTCAAGGATTACTTGATGGTATCCTGCTGGCGCCACTTTTGCCGAAACAAGTTTGCTCGCCCTTTCAGCAGCCGTTAAACCAGCATTCATTAGGGGTGTCTTCTCTAAGACCTCAAGGCCGGATTGTCCGCCTATGCTCTCATAGGCGGAGGCAATGTTTCCATTTTCTCTTGCAACAACTGTGACACTTCCGAAGCACCGTACTATTCTCTGGTGGATTTCAGAGCCTTCAGAGCTTATGAAGACTAAGTCATCGTCAACGATGTTGAAGGTTACCGTGTCCGAGACTATTGTTTTTGAGAAGCCCCTAACGGCTTTGTCAACGTCTATGACTAGGCTGACGAGCTCCTCTTTCCCCGCCTTTCTTGGGTCCTCCTTCATTGGAGTTTCATACTTATCCACATGTGGTTTAAGACTTGCCAGCTTCACGACGCGCTTCTTTTTGGGCTTTGAGGACTTGGCAAGGGAAGACGCATCCTTCAACATTTCGTCAACTTTTTCAAGCGTTGTTGTGGAGGCGAAGCCCCAGCTTCCATCTATAAGAACTCTTGCACATACACCTTCTACGGTCCCACTGTTTAACGTGTCGATTTTTCCATCCTTAACGGAAACGTTGAAGGTTTGCCTTTTGTGGTAGCGTAATTCAACATAGCCTTCTAGGCGTTTTGGGAGGCTTTCCTTCAAAACCTCCACAGCCACAATTTTCACCAACAGCATAGTTCATAGACTCTGGAATAAAAAATTTGGCATTAAAACTTAGTTAATTTTCACTTGCTGATGCTTCCTTGATTTCGCTTAACTTGGCTTTTATGAAAATCTTCCTTATTCCAAGGTAGACGACGAAGCAGCCAAATATTGTTGCTCCAATTAGGAGAGATGACATGGCAAGTAGAATAAACTGCTTTTTTAGGGCGTCATCAAAGACCTGGAGGGATAAGTATGAGAAGTAGAAGGTCAGGAAAAGGCAGACTGAAGCAGCAATAACTATTGCAGACTCCGCCCTCAATTATGGTGCACCATGCCCACTTCGTGCTAAAATGGGTTAAGTTCAAAAAGGCTTTATGAATCAAAAATTCAAATAGAAACTAAACAGCGGCCTAAATGTGGCTGGCATCATGTTCTAGTGGTGGGTGGCTTGGGGGGATGCTATTCAAGTCTTTTGCCAGAACAGGTAGATTTTTGTTTGTGTTAGGAAGCTTAGCCTTTTCAGTATTTTTGCTAGCTCCTCATCATTTAACCTTCTATTTTTCCAGAAATCTGCGTGGTTTGGGTGGCTTTGCTTGCTGATAACATTCTCTTTTCAGGGATTGCCCCTTTTTATGAAAGTTCTATGAGGATTTTTACGATTTCCTTTTTGCCAATCTTTTTAGCCTTTCCATAGTTTGTTTCTGGTCTAGGAGTGCGTATGGCTTAAAGCCTAGGGTTTTTAAGCTTTTCTATGGCTTTTTGTTGGTGCTGGTTTGGTTTGCTTTCTGCTATTTTTCGCATTCCTGCTTTTTCAAAGGACGGGCTATATTTTGCCATAACAGCCAAAGTCTCCACGTAGGGTTCCAGCCAATGGAAGTTTTTCCCTGACAAGTCTTATGCCCAGGCCTATGGCCCTATATTTTGGATGGATTATTACGCGGGTTATTGTGCTAATTTCGTTTTGGAATTGTTTGTTTGTGGCTTCCTTTTCAGACTTGGCTTCTGCCGAAAATTGTTGGTGGTTGGGTGGCTGCAGACAATTACTCCGCATGTTTCTTCTCCGCGTTTCATGGTGAATATTTTTCTTTGGGGTGGTAGGTGGCTTGAGCGGTAGTGGAATTGGCTTAAAACCTTGCAGTCAGTTGTTGTGCCCCTTTCTATGTGTATTTTGCGGTTTAGGCTGCATTCCTTTGCAGGCGTGTTTGGGTAGTATTGGATTGTTATTTCTTTGCCGAATTTTTGGTCGTATCTTCGTTTTATACTTGGATTTGTAAGATTTCCTTTTATCTTTTCATTTTGTTACTATCCATAGGTTTGGCGGTTGTGGTATTGTTTTTGCTGCGTACGCCGCCAGTGCGAGGCTCCAGAAGCGGTTTTCTTTTGTGCTTCTGGGCGGGTTAGGCGTATTTTGCCTTCCTTTGTTAGTTGGTAGCGTTCTGTGTTTAGTTCCGCGATAAGTTCTGCGCGCGCAAAAAATTTAAAAATAAAGCATGAAGAAGGTGCTCTATCGTTTATCTATGAAAATAAGATTGAAACCATTGATATGGAACAACACGGAAAGATAATTACGAGACGAAATAGATTCACCGGAAAGACTACCACATTAAAAATAGGTAAGTGCAGGCAAGAACTTATTGAACTTCACTAAACTACGGTGTCCGCGAAATGGCAACGTCCAACCGAAACTGAAATGTTGGGAAAGTTGATAGAATAAGCAAGGAACAAAATTTAGTAATCTTTGATTTCCATATTAAAGAACTATCAAGAGTTCAAACATAATATAGCAATGTTTTCCACATATTTATATTCTTGTATATGTGGTAACACTTGGGTGAAGCAACAACCATCAGGGTTTCGAAAAGCACGTTAAAAATGCTGGAGAGACTGCGCAGAAAATTGGGAACACAAACCCTGGACGAAACCATAAAACTTTTTATTACGCAACAACGCAAACAAAGGCTCACCGAAGTTTTCGGAATAGACAAGGGAAAAATAAAGCCATTCAGAGAGGAAGACCGCGGTGAAGACCGTAATTGATACTTACGCTTGGATTGAAATTTTCATAGGAAGCCCTCAAGGCGAAAAAGCAAAGGAAATCCTTCAAAAAACCGAAGAAGCCTACACACCCGACATAGTCCTAGCTAAAATAGCCCGCAAATACATACGCGAAGGCGCAAAAGAACAAGCCATAAGCGAACGCCTGAAAACAATAGAAGAAACCTCAGAAATAGCCTATATAGACAGGAAACAGCCATAGAATCCGCGAAATGCTACATGGAACTATCACAAAAAGCAAAAAAGGAAAAACTTAAAATTCCAAGTCTCTTCGACGCCATAATTCTAGCAACAGCAAAAACCCTAAACGCAAAACTCATAATAGGAGACGAACACTTTAAAGGCCTAAGCCAAACCTTATGGATAGGTGAAATCCCATAAACCACCACTAAGTATACGATCTAAACCAGAGGCATTAAAGCTTTCAACAATTCGCCTCAAAAGACTTTCAAGGCTATCCAAGGTTTAGGCTTCTCCTCCGCAGATTCTTCTCAAACATCACTCATGTTAACAGCTAAATCCACCCTCCCCTCGGGTTTGAGCCTGCGCCAATCCCGCATCCGCATAACAAAACCACACATAGAATAGGCTGTATCATTTAATAAGCATAAAACCCTTAAACAAGTTCACCACCAAAAAGAGGCATAAGAGGCGGAAAAAGCCTTGAAAAGCCATAACAAGTTTGAGGGCATAATCGTCCCGCATATTACGCCTTTCACGAAGAAGGGCGAAATAGACTTTGAGGCTTTACGCGTGTGCGCCCGCTTCTGGATTGAAAATGGTGTGGATGTTGTGGTTACGCCATACTATTTTAAGGTTTCAAACCGCGAATTAACAGCCCACTACAAAGCCGTCCTGGAGGCTGTTGATTTGCCAATAATCCTATACAGCGTCCCAAGTTCACAGGCTACACATTAGAACCAGCCGTCATTGCGGAACTAGCCAGCCAATACTCGCATGTGATGGGCGTGAAAGACAGCGGAAACATCGCAACAATAACAGAAACCATACGCTTAGTGGGCGAAAAAATAGTCGTCCTGGCTGGAACAGCCGACGTGGTGCTCCCAACCCTAATGCTGGGCGGAAAAGGCGCAGTAATAGCTGTAGCCAACCCCTTCCCAAGGCTGTGCGCAAACCTGTACAAAGCCTTCAAAAACGGCGAATATCAGAAGGCGACGGCACTGCAAAGGGCAATAAACCACATAAATGAGGTGCTGGTTAAACGTTTCAACCAGCTTTCAGCTAAAAAGAAGCCATGCGAATGTTAGGCTTGCCAGCAGGTTACCCCCGCATGCCAGCCCTACCCCTAGAAGAAACAGCAAGAAAGGATGTGGAAAAGCTAGTGGGCTGGACTGCCAACTTCAATCTTTAACCTCCTAATTATGGCTTTTATGCCCTCAGCCCCAGAAAGCACAACCGTGCGAAAACTATCAGGCTCAAAATCCTGAGGATTTTGATGACCACTGCGAATATAGTTGGCAGACACCTCCCAAGGCAAACCCGGAACACCAGCCTCCAACCACTTTCCAGCAAAAGAAAAATACAACAAAGAAAATGAAAAGTCGAATTGTACCACACAAGAGCCAACACATTGGTCCTAACAAAATTTTCAAAACAGAAGGCTAGTCTTTTGGTTTCCACCATATGAGGGGGAAGAACCAGAAGAAGGGCCAGACAATCCAATACTCTTCAGCAACATGCGTCCTTATCGTGAAGATTGTGCCGCACTTCTTGCACCTTAATGTTCGCCTCCCCACGAGTTCTAGGTCTTTTGAGCCGCACTTTGGACATGCGTAATCCTCAACTCCTATGGTTGGCGGTCTCTCGTAATAGATTGATGCTTTCATCCATTTTAGGAAGGATATTATGGTGAAGGCGAAGACTAGGAGGAAGAGTACTAGTACTAGTATTATGATGATGCTTGTGATGAGCGTGACGTCGAAGGTCATTTTGGGCTAGACCACCCATGTTATTGTTTCTTCTCTCCGCCTTTGTTTTCGCCTGAGCCATGCCCTTATGAATTCCTCTATCTCTCGCTTATTATATGGGTCTTGCCAAGCACTTTCCAGGGCTTGACACTCGTTTAAAGCGCCGACAAGCCCAAAATAGGCTAGAAGCTCATGGTAAAGCTGTTCCCGTTCAATATCGCTTAGCAAAACCTGCATCGCATTGAGGATGGCATCCAACACAGCCCTGCTCATCGTCTCCTCTAATTCTCCTTAATGTTCCACACTCTCTTATAAGGTTGTTAACTCTTTTCGGATAATGTCCTCCACAAAAGCCTTCACTAGCATGTTTACGTTTTTGAAGATGTCTTCTGAAAATTTTCGGAACATTTCGCCTATTATCTTCTGTATCGCCGACTTGTAGTTTTCTGGCAGGTGGCCTATTCTTTCTTTCAGGCACTTCCTAATTTCATAGCTGAACCTCGAATCTTCAAGCAGTGGTATGGCGCAGGAGACATCCCGAATAGTCATTGTGAGGTAGATTATTCTGGCTAAGGAGTTTGATTTTGCCATATCCCATGCTTGTAGCTCCTCAGCTGTGGGTTTTAGCATGTATTTGGCGTAGGCCGCCTGATCCTCTATGAATCCGCCTTCAACAAGAAATTTTGTTACGCTGTACTCTTTTGCGGCCATGGCAGCCCCGTAGAGAATTTCTGTTGCAAAGTTTTCGGGCAGACCATAATCGTATATGGCTTGCTTTAGCTCTTCTGGAAACTTGATTTTGTAGAATTCTGGTGAGCCGTGAAGGATGGAGTGGGCTGCTTGACGTCTAATACCAGCCTCAACAATGTTGAATGGAATGCACGATATTCTATCCAAATAGATGTTTATTGTTGGTTTTCCTTGCAGAGCGTCGTGGGAGGCGAAAAATCCTTGGCCGCCTGAAGTTTCAAAGATGTTTAGGTTCACCGAATAAGTCATGGGTGGGCCTAGCCTCTCATAACACTCAACAAGGGTGTTCATCAGCCTCTTCACTAATTCTCCATTGACATTTCCAAAGGTCTGAAGCTTCACAATACTTGCAACGCTTCTGGCTGACAATTTTCTTCGCTCTTCCATCTTTCCAGCCTTTTCCGCTTCTTCTTGGAATTTTTCGTATTGTTGGAGGGCTTTGTCTATTTGGTCTTCTATGAATCCCGCGGCGTTGTAGTAGGGTATTCCCATGTCCTTTAGGGCTTTGTTTAGTTTTTCGTATTTTTCCTTTGGGATTTCTATGTATTCGTAGTCGGCGAATTCCCATTTGGGGAAGAAGCGTATGGCTTGGCGGATGAACTCCCCTTTAGTGGTGCAGCCCCTCCCCATTGGGTTTGGATGAAGCGTTCCATCTCGCTTAGAAGCTCGGGTGGCAGTATTACTAACTGGTATAGCATGGCTTCTATGGCGTCCTGGTAGGTTTGCATTTTGCTTGTTTGGGCTACAAGCTCGCCTAGTAGGGCTGTGAGTTTCTGGTGGATGTAGTCTGATATGCGTAGTGTTTTCATTTTCGGTTTTCACTTGTTGATATTTTGCGGGGTAAATGTTTCTAATATACTCTAAATATACAGAATATACTGAAGGCTCAAATGATGCCGAGAAAACGCATAGTGAAAGTTGTCCTAAGCGCCGAGCAAAAGGAAATCTTAGAGGAACTGTCGAAAAGGCTTGGCACAAGTGAGAGCGAAACACTGAGAATGGCTTTGATGGACTATGCAAAGGAGCTAAGCCCAATGACGGAGCGAGTGCGAAAGCAAACACTAAAAGGGCTAAAATCCGATTCGGATTCGGCTCAATCAACAATTTAAAATTGAAACGCCGCACAAATTTTATAACGGGAAACTATTAAACCGTTAATCAACACTTGAAAAGGGACACTTTGAAAAGGAAGGAGGAACAAAACTTGACCGGTAAAAGCTTCGATGAAGTTCTGCTGGAGGCTGTTGATGAGGCTTTTGCTTCGCTTGGAGATTCAGCTAAACAGTCGATTTATTATCACCTTGAGGAGAAGTTTAAGATACCCCGAGAGGAAATTCCAAAGCGCATAGAGGATTTTGTGGAAGGTCTTGAGAAAATTTTTGGCATAGGCGCCCGCTTCCTCGAAATCCTAATAATGAAGAGGCTTTATGATCGCATTGGCAAGCCCCTTGAGTGGGATGAGAGTAAGGAGTTCGTTTTTGTGAATTATGTTGAGGCTGCGAAGCGGAGCTTTGGGAAGGGAGTTAGGGTTAAACATGAACGTTAAGGGTTGTTATTGATTTTGGATTCATAAGGATTTTAATTTTGTTTTGGGAAAAGGTTTAATGCATCTTAAGATTTAATATACTGCTAAGGCGAACAGAAGTGCCCCCAAAAGACTTCCAAAAAACATTCCTAGAAGCCGTTGAAGATGGACTATCAACCCTCGGCGACTCGCCAAAACAAGCCATTCTATTTCACCTAGAAAAAACTTTCAAGATAAAACGGGAAGAAATCCCACAGAACCTAACAGAGTTCCAGAAAGCCCTAGAAAAAATCTTCAGACCAGGAGCACCATACCTTGAAAAGCAAATATTAAAAAAGCTTTATGACAAGTTTCATCTCCTCAAATTCGAGATGAAAAAACAACAGCCAAACCTAATAATGTGTGGAAAGCCTCAGAAAGCGCATTTTTTCGGGTGATGCCTAAGACATGGAAAGAAGTGAAGATTTAACCCATGTTTTGGAAATGCTCCACGCCTTATTTGACGGTTTAGGAGACCTTGTTTATGTGGCTGACCCTGAAACATACGAGATATTTTTCGCCAACGACAAGTTTAAAGAAGTGCTCGGCGGCGAGGTTGTTGGCAGAAAATGTTATGAGGTTATTCACGGCACAAAAAGTCCATGCAGCTTCTGCACCAACAAGTACATTTTTGGAGAAAACATAGGAAAAACCCACGTGTGGGAGTACTACTGCAAGAAAAGGAATAGTTGG
>JBMFMB010000013.1:0-45723 GCA_049970895.1 Bathyarchaeia archaeon
GAGGCGAAACAGCTTGTAGAGGCGGGGTTTGACTATGTTTGCACATCCCCGGATGGCGTCATGCTTTTTAGGAAACGCAAGTGACGCGGGTAGGGTTCATCCTGAAACGGGCGGGGTGGGATTTGAACCCACGATCACAAGCTTAGGAGGCTTGCGCCCTATCCTTGCTAGGCTACCCGCCCAAGACAAAAGTAAACAAAATTTCAACTTAAATATTCCGTAAGAGAAAACTTAAACCAAAGCTAGAACATGAAAGTATTTGGACTGTTTGGGCGGGGGTACCCGAGCCAGGTCTAAATAGGCTGTTGGGGCTGGACCAGCCTAAGATATGGGGGAGGACTTAAGATCCTCTGGCGTAGGCCTTCGTGGGTTCAAATCCCACCCCCCGCACCAATAATCCTACCAGGCTCTAAGCAAAGACAACAGCGTTGGTTTAAGAATGGATGAGGCAACTAGGCGTATAGCCAGACAGCGAATTCAAACCCTTTTCACCTTGGCTAGGGAAACCTACCATGATGATCCGCTTCTGGCTCAGCGCTATGTTGATATTGCCCGCAGAATAGCAATGGCGGCTAAAATTCGCCTACCAACAGAGTATAGGCGCATGGTTTGTCGCCACTGCAAAAGCTTTATTTTGCCCGGTGTTAGTTGTCGTGTCCGCATAAAACAGCGGAGAGAGCCCCACGTGGTCATAACGTGTCTAAAATGTGGGAGGCACATGCGCATACCCTTAAAAAGGAAGAAGAAGGATGAGTAGACTCACCCCTAGAATGAAACGTCGAATAAAAAGCGAGTTCGGCGAAGAAAAACCCACCATTTGGATTGGGAAAAAGCAGATTTCCAACGAACTCGTAAAAGAGATTGAGAAGCAACTTGAGAAAAGGGAAATCGTTAAAGTCAAAATTTTAAAAAGCGCCCTACAAGAGGCAAAAGTCAACGAAATAGCCACAGCAATTTCTAAGCGGATAGAAGCCGACCTGGTGGAGGTTAGTGGACACACATTCATCCTTTACAAACGACGAAGAAAAGCACTAGAAAAGTGAAAGCCTTTATATTGGGCTTAGCGAATTACTGAAGGAAACAACCTGGGGAAAACTGGAATTGCCAACACCAAACGATGTACCAGCACCAGAATTCATCCAAAAACTAGCCAATTATTTAAAGGAAAATGTTGACGAGATAACACCTCCAGCATGGGCGAGCATAGTTAAAACGGGTGCCCACACGCAGAGACCGCCGGATAATCCGGATTGGTGGTATGTTAGATGCGCCTCGCTGTTGCGGAAAATATACATTCATGGACCTATAGGGATAGAGAGGCTTCGCGTAGAATACGGTGGTAGAAAGGACTTCGGTGTCAGACCAGAACACGCCGTAAAGGCTGGCGGCGCAATTATAAGAAAGGCTTTGCAGCAGCTTGAAGATGCTGGGCTTGTGGAAAAGTTCCAGAATAAGGGGAGACGGATAACAAAGGAGGGGAGAAAGCTTCTGGAGGAAATAGCTGAAGAGGTAAAGAAGGACTTGTTGAAGGAAATCCCAGAACTAGAAAAATACCAGAAGAGTGAGTAAGATGTCGGATGAAGAAGAGCTTGAGGAACTCCGCCAGAAAAAACTTTTGGCACTGCAAAGGAGGATAGCCGAAGAACAACGAAGAGCCCAAATGGAACAACAGCTCGAAATGCAAAAACAAGCCATTTTAAAAACCATCCTAACACCAGAAGCGAGGCAAAGGCTGGCAAACCTAAAACTTGTTAAGCCAGAATTTACGGCTCAGCTAGAGCTTCAGCTAATCCAGCTAGCCCAGATGGGAAAGCTGCCAGTGCCCCTAACCGACGAGCAGCTTAAACAAATACTAATTCAACTTCAAACCCAAAAGCGGGAAATAAAGATAAGAAGGGTTTAATATGGCTAGATTCAAGCCTCCAGCCAAAAAGAGGAGACTGGCAAAAGCTGGAAAACAGAAAAAGGCTGTTCCAACATGGGTTATAGCCAAAACAGCCGGAAAATTTAGAACTCATCCAAAAAGGAGACACTGGAGAACCAGAAAGATAAAGGCGTAATGGTGAAGTGGCATGAAGACGGAAGAAGCAGAAGAAAGGGCTGGCGAAGAAGAAACCGCCGAAGAAAAAGCTGAAAAGAAAGAAGAAATCGAAGAAGCAGCAGAAGAAAAGATTACAGAGGAACCTTTAGAGGAAAAGCCTGAAGAGGCCGAGGCTGAAAAGCCGTCAGAGGAGGAGGTCGCTGAAGAGATAAAGGAAGAGGAGGTTAAGCCGCCGAAAGTGGAGGTTGAGGAGGAAATTGTTGAGGAAAGGTTTTACACTATTCCGCTTGGTAGGGCTTGGCTTGTGCCCCCGAACAAGAGGGCGCCCAAAGCCATTAGGATAATACGAGATTTTATTAAAAGGCACATGAAACTTGAAGCCAGAAAAGAAGGTGAAGAAGAGGAAGAAGCCGAGCCTAAAAGGCTTATTATAAGTAATGAGGTGAATGAGAGGGTTTGGAGCAGAGGCATAGAAAAGCCTCCGCGGAAAATACGTGTTAGAGCCGCCAAAGACAAGGATGGAAACGTTACTGTTTATTTGGCTGAAGGAGACTGAGCTTGGCAATTTACCTAACAAGCCTTTTTGGAAGCGCCAGCATAGGGGTATATTCACTAGCCACCGAGAAAATGCTCATAATCCCAAAATTTGTCCCCCTCAAAAAGGCTGAGAGGATTGGAAACTGGCTTAAAGTCAAACTTGTACACACCAACATAGGTGGCTCAATACTGGTAGGCGCCCTAGCATGTGCTAACTCGAATGGGATTTTGTTGCCCCACTTTGTAAGAGACGAAGAAATTGAAGCGATAAAGGCTGTATTTGACGGAAACATAACTGTGATGGAAACCAAGAAGACGGCATATGGAAACATGGTTTTGGCAAACGATTACGGCGCAATCGTAGACCCGAGGCTTAAGTTATCTGAGATTAGGAAAATTTCTGACACCCTCGGTGTTGAAGCCGTTCCAGGGGAAATAGCCCAGCTCCCCTATGTAGGCTCTTTGGCAGTTGCAACCAACAAGGGGGTACTTGCCCACCCACTCCTAAAAGAAGATGAGCGTAAACTTCTGCAAGACGTTCTTAAAGTGCCTGTGGATGTTGGCACAATTAACTGTGGTATACCATATGTGGGCACTGGACTTATAGGCAATAGTCACGCTGCTGTTGCTGGTTCGCTAACAACTGGTCCAGAAATGTTTATAATTGGACATGCCTTGGGTGTAGTAAAGGAAGATGAGTGAAGTGAAAGTTTTCAGAGTTATCGGAGAAATCAGAAAACCAAACCTTAAAACCCACTTTAGAAAGGAGGTCATAGCAGTTAAGCCAGAACATGCCATAGAGAAAGTCTACACAGAACTGGGCAGCAAACACCGCGTTAAACGCTTCCACATAAAAATAACCAGCGTTGACGAAATCTCGCCGCAGGAAATTGAGGACCCGCTGATAAGAAAAATGGTTGCAGGGGAAGAGGGATTTGGCAGCAAAAGCTGAAGAGGAGCTTAGAAGGTTAAGCGTCGAAATGCGCATTCTGGAGCAGACAGCAGAAGCCCTACAATCTCGAATAAGCATGATAAACGCCGTAATAACAGACCTAACCTACGCAAACATGACGCTGGAAGGTTTGGAAAAACAGAAGGAAAACGTGGAACTCCTTGTTCCAATAGGGGGAAACTCCTATATAAAAGCGAGACTTGAAGCCCCAGACAAGGTGACCGTCGGAATCGGGGCAGGAGTCTCTATTGAGAAAACATTGCAGGAAGCTAAGGAAATCATTAGAAAAAGGCTTGAAGACCTAGAGAAGAGCAGGGCGTCCCTCCAACAGCAGTTTTCACAAGTTATTGACAGAATTAATGAGGATAGGGAACGCTTTGAGGAGTTGGCAGCCCAATTAAGAAAGGAGTCACTACAAAGGAATGTTTGAGAAGCTTAAGTCAGGCTTAAGCAACCTCGTAAGCAAGATCACGACAACGGAACTTAAACCAGAAAACCTCCGCCCAATCCTTTCAGATTTTAAGCTAAACCTAATAGAAAATGACGTTGCAGTCCCAGTTGCTGAACGAATATGCGAAGAGATGGAAAAACGCCTAAACGGGGTCCAAGTAAAAAGGTTAGAGGATAAAAAGAAGATTGTGGAGCAACACCTCCGCGAAGTGTTATTGGAGGTTATGCGAACAAACAGCGAAATAGATTTGTTTAGGGCTATTGAGGAGAAAAGAAGAAGGAAGGAACCCTTTGTCATAGTTTTTGTTGGGATAAATGGCACTGGGAAAACAACAACAATAGCAAAAGTTGCAAAACTCTTGAACGATAAAGGTTATACTGTTGTGCTGGCTTGCAGCGACACCTACCGGGCAGGCTCAATTGAACAGTTGGAAACCCATGCAAAGCGTTTGGGCATAAAAATGATAAAGCATAAGTATGGTGCAGACCCAGCAGCCGTAGCCTACGACGCAATAAACCATGCAAAGGCCCATGGAATACACGCTGTCTTGATTGATACGGCTGGTAGGATGCAGACAAACCGCAACCTAATGAGCGAACTTGCAAAAATCAAGCGTGTTGTAAACCCAGACCTAACCATTTTAACGGTTGACTCCTTAACAGGCAATGATGCGGTAATGCAGGCAGAAGAATTCCACAAAAGTGTTGGCATAGACGCAACAATACTGACGAAAGTGGATGCTGACATTAAAGGCGGCTCAGCCTTAAGCGTAACATATGTAACGCAAAAACCCATATTGTTTGCTGGAACTGGGCAAAAGTATGACGATTTAGAGGAGTTTCAGCCTGAAAAATTTGTGGACATGATACTGAAATAAGCCATTATCACTGCTTATGCTTGTCTACTGTCAAACGCAACCTCTTGAAAATTTCTTCAAAACCTAATTTTTTAAACAGTTTCAAGGATGGAACGTTATTGGAGTAAACGTCAGCTTCTACACATTCCACGCCCTTATCTATGAACCATTCAAGCATAGCCTTTACCAACGCCTTGCCAATGCCACGTCTTCTATAAGGTTTTTCGACGAAGCAGTCGCATATGTAGCCTCTCTTACCCTTATAAGCCCATGGCTGACTGACCCAACCGAGCGAGTAGCCCACAATTTTACCTTCAACTTCGGCAACAAAAACCACAGTGTTCTCACCCTTTATGTTTTTGAGAATCCATCTTGGGCTTTGGAACTCGCTGGGCAAAGGCGAAATCATAGAGTCCATAGCGCTCTCGTCCCTTCCAAGCTTCTTCGAAAGCCTAACAATCTCCTCTAAATCCTTTTCATTTGCATGGCGAATCTTCACATTAACAAGAGCAGTGTCTGACTGTTTCGCTTTAATAGGCGACACAAAACTCACTTCCAAACTTAGGCTAATGCTGCACATCACCAACATTTAATTTCTTAAGAATTTCATGAGAGTTCTGGATGAGTTAAATCCTCGTCGGGGTCGATAAACTTTATCCGCAATTTTCTGTCTGCACTGACTAGCAGTTTTGCTGTGCCAAGCACTTCAAATCTGAAGAGGGTTGATTTATACCAGTTGATTCCAGGGTTTTTGCCCACTTTAAAGCCTAGATTATAGGCGAATTCCTCGTAGTCCGCGGTGTCATAATTCATCGGATAGGCAGAGAAGCCTTGAATAACATCTGTGATGACACAGTTCATGTTAGCAAGCAGTTTCTGAACAGCCAACCACTTCTTCAGCGAAGCCTCGTAATGGGTTAAGCCAAAATATCCAACACCGTTCTCTTTAAGGCATGAAACGCCCCTAACGATGAAAGCCTTTAAGCCAGAAACAGTTTCAAGCGGCTCCGAGGAAAACACATCGAACTTCCCTCGAAGCTCCCTAGGCAATGGCTCAGCCACATTGTATTGGAAAAACTCTATGTTAAAACCATAATCCTTGCTAACTGTTACTAGGAAATCGCCCAGCCGCCTATCAATGTCCAGAACTGTTATGCGGGAGGGCAAACCAGTTAGGGCTAGGGCAACACTCAACAAGTCGTCGTCGCCGATCAGAACGATGTTTTTTCCATCCAAGTCCCCATAATAATGCATTAAGGCTGCCCGCGCAACCACATCCCGCTCAAGCATATAACCCTGGAAAAAGTCTGGGGATGGACTTGGTCTTTTTTCGGCAATCCGTTTAAACTCTTCAAGAATTTCTTTAAACTTCGCTTCCGGAATTATTCGCTTGCCAAGACATGATGGGCAGATTTTCCCTTCAAAATCTAGGCTTCTTGGGTTAATTTTTTCTTTGCCCTTCTCAGTTATGTGGAAGCCGCTCTCATCAGAAGTTATAAGCCCCTCTTCATCAAGCCTTTTAAGGGCAACTACAAAATCTTTTAATGGACTGTTGATTTTATCAAGAAGCTCCCAGAAAGTTTTCCTCGAGGTGGCAAGTTCACGGAGTATTTTGGCTTTCAACCTTTCCAAGGACATCCCTCCTTATAACACGCTTCTCGACGCTTTTAGGCTGAAACTCCTCCACCAGCAAATCAAAAGCCTTCAAGGCTGGACCATCATCCCCACATGTGAAAATGTCTAAAGCCATATAGCCATACTCCGGCCATGTGTGAACACTCAAGTGCGACTCGCTTAGAAGGTATATGGCAGAAACCCCGTGAGGCTCAAACTGGTGAAAACTTGAAGAAACAACATGCAAACCAGATTTAGCAACTACCCTATCCAAAACCACCCGCAGATCTTCCACTCTTGAAATTTTCCGGGGATCCACACCCCGAAATTCGGCGATAATGTGGATGCCCATATCGAACACCCAACATTATCGTCGAACTTCGGAAGCATGTCCCACATACTATTTGAGGCGAACTACGCATACGTTTTCTGTCCTCTGAATTTTCCCGAAAAATTTTCCTTTTATAAATTTTTTGCTCCAGCTCCAGAAACTCAACATTAAAGATACATGACTTAGGAATCCGCACCGCTTTGAGCAAAACGGTAAATCACGAGGTTATCCGGAATCTTCCTCAAATTTAGACATGTATTCCTCAAACTTTTTAAAATCCATTGGAATTAGAACCTCCCTCTTCAACAACTCACAAGGCCGCTGCTTGCATTCATCACAGTATCTAATTCCCCTTTTCGCGGCGCAAGCCTTCCTTTTCTCCAACCATTTTTCTTTAGCTTTAAGAAACTTTGAAATGCCATAATCTTTGACTTGCTTCATGTTGCATAAAACGTCTAAAAACCATGCGCTTGACTCCAATGTTTTCGCCTTGAAAAAATCGAAAAACTTGCATGGGAAGCTTTCGCAATTCAAGCATATATCAAGGTTTTTGCCGGTAGCACACTTGTAGAATTTGCAGTGTTTCTGGTATTCTATGCTTAAGCCTTTATTGCTTCTGCAACCTCCACACTCGCCACTGAGGAAGCCGGTACATTCACCACAGTAAAGACCACAAGGAGCAACAAGATTCCAAATGTTTGCTTTCAAATTTTTAGCCACAATAATTCGCCGTCTCCTAGAATTTCCCAAGCAGCTTGAGCAATACAGCCTTCGCCGAGTAGAGGCGGTTCTCGCTTTGCTCATAAATAATCGAGTTTGGGCTTTCAATAACGTCTTCGCTTATCTCGTAGCCTCTGTGGATTGGCATGTCATGCATAATGTAGGCATTGCTTCCTCGCAGTAATTCCTTATTTATCTGGTAGGGCATCATAAGTTTGATGCGCTTTTCCTTTTCAGCGGCAAATTTTGGGTCTGTGAAGAATTCCATGTCAACCCATGTGTCGGTATAGACAAAATCTGCGTCCTTCAAGGCTTCCTTAACGTCCAACGTTGTCTCGTACAGTCCGGTTTTCCTAGCCTCTTCAAGAAGCTCATCATCCCTCGAAGGCTCATTGAATATCGGTGTTACGGTGGTTATCTTCACACCAGTTTTTGTGCAACCCTCAATAAGGGAATTGCAAACGTTATTGTGAACCCCAATGTAGACCAGTTTTAAGCCCTTCAGTTTGCCCTTCTTCTCCTTCATGGTCATCAAGTCAGCTATTGCCTGACTTGGGTGGTATTTTTCATCGCAACCATTAATCACAGGAACCCGCGAGGCTTTAGCCATAACTTGCAAGTCAGCGTTTCGCAATAGTCTCGCCATTATGCAGTCAACATTCCGCGACAAGTATTGAGTTTCGTCATATATGTCGGCTATTGTAAAGTTTGTTGTCCTCCAATCAATGTAAAGCGCGTGACCCCCAAGCTGGGTCATAGCCACCTCAAAAGAGACACGAGTCCTTGTAGAGGTTTTTTGGAATATCATGGCTAAGGATTTGCCGTCCAAAGCCTTACGATACTTTTCCGGATTTTGCTTCGCATCAATAGCCTTATCGATGATCTCTAAAAGCTGCTGACCAGACATGTTCTTAAAGTTAATTAAGTGCATTTTCCATCTTCTCCAGCCAAATTGAACCTAAAGCTTCAACAGTTTCAGGCATTATAAGTTTTATGGAAACCTTTATCCTTAAACTAGGCACATTGCTATCGTGAACAAAATGATACTAATAGCCGCATCAACGAAAGACCCTGCAAGCATAAATATTTCAAGAAAAATTCTAAGCAACTACCCATTCAGCCAAGCAAGCGAAAAAGCGTACACAGCGGAGATTTCTGGTCAAAAAGTTGAACTTAGGATATTAGACGAAGAGCTGGTTTATGCACAAGACATAGTCAAGCTTTATCCTACACTTGACCTCATCATTTTCATTTCAAGACACAGCAGCCTAAGCGGAACCCCAACACTGTCGGTGCACACTCCCGGAAACCTTGGCGAGGCAGATCTGGGTGGAATTCCAAGAAAGGTGTCTATTGCACCAGCGAACGCCATGAAAACTGCATTATGCACTATGGCTAGTCTTGTTGAAGAGAAAAATTTGAATTACAAAGTTTCTTACGAGTGTACCCATCATGGTCCATCACTTGATACACCAGTAATGTTTGCCGAGCTGGGAAGCACCCCAAGAGAGTGGGAAGATTTAGAGGCAGCAGAGGCTGTTGCACATGCCACAATGAAAGCTGTTGAAAATTTCAGCCAACAAGAAAGCATAGCAGTGCTTGGCGTCGGGGGACCTCATTACAACGAAAAATTCACTAAAATGGCTTTAGAAAGCGACATAGCCTTCGGGCACATGATACCAAAATATGCCACTGCTAAAATTGATGAGGCTATTTTGAGGCATTGTGTTGAAAGAACTTTGGAAAGAGTCGAATTTGCAATTTTAGACTGGAAGGGGATAAAGGGCGAAGATAAACCAAACATTGTTAATCTGCTTAACAACATTGGGCTGAAATTCCAGAAAGTTTAACAACTGTGCCCAGTTTACCGTGATGTTTAGATAGAAAAGTTAATAGAAATGCTTGTTTATCTTATCAAAGGCGCAACTTGCTGGTTGGCAAGAATGGGTTTAAGGTCTTTCCTATCACAATGCGCGAGAACATTAAAACTTGCTGTTAAGCCCGGAAGAAGCGAGCTATGGCTATCAATAAAAATCTGCTTCTTAGGCATAGGCGCCGTTGGACTTATAGGGTTCATAATAGCCATGTTAACGAGGCTAATACCATTTTAAATTAAACGGAGCGAGAGGAAACTTGGAAAAATTACCCACAAAAATTTTCGCCGTAAGAACCACAACGGGTCAAGAGAGAAACGTTGCTAAGCTTGTTGCAGCAAGGATAGAAATGAACAAAATACCAATAAAAGCCATCCTGGTCCCAGACACATTGAGGGGCTATATCTTCGTAGAAGCGGAAGGCCCCCACTATGTTGAGCAAGCCATAGCGGGCATAAAGCATGTAAGGTCAAGGGTTCCAGACTTTGTTAACTTTTCTGAAATTGAGAAGTATGTGGTTAGAAAGCCCATCATAGAGGAGCTGCATGAAAACGATATAGTGGAAGTCACAGATGGTCCCTTCAAGGGAATGCGTGCTAAAATCACTCGCATTGACAAGACGAAGGAAGAAGTAACCTTGGAGCTTCTCGAAGCCACTTTCACTTTGCCCATAACTGTTCATTCTGACTATGTTAAACTTGTTGAAAAAACGAAGGCTGAAGGAGGCACATAAATGGGTGAGAAAAAGGTTGTGGAATTACTTGTTAGCGGAGGGCAAGCGACAGCTGGTCCGCCATTGGGTCCCGCTCTGGGACCTCTTGGCGTAAATGTTATGGCTGTTGTGAACAAGATAAATGAGCTTACGAAAGATTATGCTGGAATGAAGGTTCCAGTGAAAGTTACCGTTGACCCTGAAAACAAAACTTTTGAGGTCACTGTTGGAACGCCGACAGCCTCCGCTCTGATCGTCAGTGAGCTTAAAATCGAGAAGGGTTCGGGAAACCCGAAGGCGCAGAAGGTTGGAAACCTGACAATGGAGCAGCTTATTCGAATTGCGAAGATAAAGCGTCCAGAACTGCTTTCGAAGACATTGAAGTCAGCAGCCAAGGAAATCCTTGGAACATGCGTAAGCATGGGTGTAACTGTAGAGGGAAAAGACCCCAAAGAGGTCATACGAGAAATCGACGAAGGAAAGTATGATAAAATATTCGCAGAAAGTGAGGCTTAAGGGAACATTTTTATAACTGCTTTATAATCCATCAATGGCGCGGAGCTAGCGAAAATGCCAATAGAACAGAAAACACTGCTTTCAGCTCTTAAAGAGGCTAAGGAAAAAAGCGGAAAAAGAAACTTCACTCAGTCAATTGAGCTTATCTTAAACTTGCAAGACATCGACATGAAATCTCCGGAGGGAAGGCTTCAAGAAAATGTGGAGCTACCCTATCCACCACCAGAGAAGACAAACAAGATTTGCGTGATTGCCACTGGTGAGCTAGCCCTTAAAGCGAAAAGGGCTAACGCGGACTTGGTGCTGGATAGGGCTGAGCTTGAAGGATTGGCTGGAAAGAAAAAGGAATTGCGGAAACTAGCCAACGAATACGACTTCTTCATAGCTGAAGCCCCCTTAATGCCACTGGTGGGCAAGGTTTTAGGTCCCGCGCTTGGACCAAGAGGGAAAATGCCCATACCGGTTCCACCGACAGCAGATATTGAAAGCTTGCTAAACAAGTACCGCAGAACGGTGGTCGTTAGAATGCGCAATCAACCAGTAATCCAATGCCGAATTGGGACCGAAAACATGAAAGAGGAGGAACTAGCAGAAAACATACAGGCCGTATTAAGGGTTGTTGAAGGAAAATTGAAAAGGGGAATGAAAAACATTAAATCTGTATGCATAAAGACAACCATGGGCGCTCCGGTAAAGATTAAGCTTTAAAGAGGGGAAGCGTCTGCCGTCCCAACAAGTTTTGAAAGAAAAAATTGAAGAGGTTGAGGAAATAGCAAAAATTCTTAGGCAGTATAAAGTGGTGGGCATAGCAAGCCTACAAAAGGTTAGGGCTTCCCAGCTTCAAGAGTTTAAGAAAAAGCTGGCGGCAGACGTTTACATGCGAGTAATAAAAAACACATCGATGAAAAGGGCTATTGAGAACTGCAAAGATGAAAAACAGGGGTTAGAAAAACTTGAAAAATACCTAACAGGACCAAACGTTTTCCTCTTCACAAACCTTAACCCATTCAAATTAGCACTGCTCCTTGAAAAAGGGAAGGTTCGCCTAACAGCAAAGGCTGGTGACATAGCATCATTCGACATCATAGTTCCAGCTGGAAACACTGGACAGCCGCCCGGACCGATAATTAGTCAGCTGAACGCTGTGGGTTTGCCAACAAGGGTCGAGGCTGGAAGCGTTTGGATAACAAAGGACACCTTAGTAGCGCGTAAGGGTGAGGTAATTTCTGAAAGGCTTGCAAGTGTTTTGTCAAAGCTTGGAATAAAAGCTGTTGAAGCTGGACTCATAATGAAAGTCGTGTATGATGAAGGCTTAATAATAGAGGGCGAGCAGCTCAAAATAGATTTGGAAGAAACAAAGAAGCAATTTGAGGCTGCCCACGCTGAAGCCTTCAAGTTGTCTTTAGGCGTGGCTTACCCAACAAAAGAAAACATACAAGTCTTAATCCAAATTGCCCATCAAGAGGCATACGCCCTCTCATTAGGTGCAGCTATACCAACCAAGGAAACAATAAAAGACCTTATTAGAAAGGCTCATGCCGAAATGTTAAGCTTAAGTATGAGAATTCCCAATTTGGAAGGGGAAACCAAGCAAAGTTAAAATAGTTTGAGCAGAGGTGAAAGATGTATGGAATATATATATGCTGCAATGCTCCTCCACAAGGCTGGAAAACAAATAAACGAAGAAAACCTAACACAAGTTTTAACAGCTGCTGGAATAAACGTCGATGCCGTCAGAGTTAAGGCTCTAGTAGCTTCACTAGCAGAGGTTAATATAGACGAGGTTATAAAGTCGGCTCCAACAATGATGGCAGCACCAGTTGCCGTAACAGCAGCACCAGCATCAGAAGCCAAACCAAAAGAGGAAGAAAAGAAAAAGAAGGAAGAAGAGGAAAAAGCCAGAGAAGAAGCAGCACTTGAGGGGCTTGGAGCACTCTTCGGCTAAACACCCTCTTATTTTGAAACAGTTTAAAAGCTTCTTAGTTAGAGAGAAGCTTAGCAACGGATATAAGTCCAGTTCTAAATTATTGGTATCATGAAACTCTGCAGTGCCTGCTTGTTAGGAATAAGATGCAGATATAATGGAGAAGACGCCCGTAACGAGAAGGTAATAATGCTTCTGAAAACGGAAACCCTAATACCAGTATGCCCAGAACAGCTCGGTGGCTTGCCAACACCAAGGGAACCAGCAGAAATTAGGGAAGGAAGAGTAATAACGAAATCTGGAAAGGATGTAACTGAGAACTTCAAGCGGGGAGCGGAAGAAGTTTTAAAGATTGCAAAGATGTTTGGGATAAAGGAAGCCGTATTAAAGCAGGGAAGCCCCTCGTGCGGTTGCGGGCGCATCTATGATGGCACATTCTCCGGCAAAATTGTAGAAGGCGATGGGGTCACCGTAGCCCTACTTAAAAGACATGGGATAAAAGTGATAACAGAAGAAGACCTATAAATTTTGGCATGTGCCACACTCTTTTTTATTTGCCTTTCAAAAGTTTTGGCAACAGCAAAGGCAGCCACCCACAAACAATCATTAGGGTTCCTGGAAAAGCCCTCATCCTGAAGGTTAATATTAAGGCTTCAAAGATAAAGAAGGAGGCAGCCATTCCCAATGCTGATAGAATAGCAAGATTTTTTCCATATTTTTTGTAAGTTTGTACCGCTATGAGACCGGCAAAGAAGAAATCCCCTAAGCCAAGCGACATGTAAAGCGTGCCCCAATTTGTCCTTATTTCAGGAATTGTTGGCATGGTGACAAGCACTGGAAGCCTTAAAGCGGAAACATGTGTTGCCGCCGAAACCATAGTTCCCGTTACAAGCACTAGGATTATGTCGGCTGCTGTCAAGAGCCCGGCGAAGATTAGTGTTGTTTTCCATGTGAAAAAAGCCGCAAGATATAGAACTACCAGAACAGCGAAAATTATGCCATACATGTTAAGAAGGTATGGAAACCAAATTGGGCTTCTGCTGTAAAAAGCGTAGAGAATTATGAATAGGGCGGATGGCAAAACAGCCAAATACCATCGCCGCCCAATACACTTTCTCGTCTCTTCATAGATCAGGGCTATGAAAGAAAAGCCGAACAAGCAGTAAAATGCCGCAGCACCATATGCGGATAGCCCCCTTAAAAACGCTATGTTGAAGAGGCTGATGGTTGCCGCCATAAAACTGATTATTAGAAAGATCGTGCAGAAAAACTGGCTTTTAGTTTTTTGAAAATCCGAAAAGATATATGTGAACATAAAAAGAAGAGCTGAATAAGCGAACAGGAATATTATCATAACAGCCATCTGTGGGACAAAAACCATAAGCGAAACGACTATGCTTATTGATGCCACAAGCATAACAGCGTCTTTAACTTCAAATTCCCTTTCTTCGAAGGTCATTTTTAGCTTTCCCTCAACTTTATCATTTAGGAAAGTGGCTGCTATTGTGACTGCAAAAAGGGTTAGGGGCATGGCAATGTCAAAGTACATAAGCGCACATAAGCTAAACAAACATTTAAACCTTAAACCCTAAATGCACAGTTAAAAACTGCCAAAGAGGCAATAAGAGCCTCTTCAGTCCGCACAGTCTCCGTCCACTGTCCAGGAACAGCATTCACAACAAAATCAAAGATTTGATCTAGTTTTAGCCCCTCCTGCTGGACAATTTCATACAGCCCCTTTGTCGGTGCTCCAAAGGCAATCAGTATTTTTTCTGCACTTTTCCACTTTTCAGCGATTTTATCCTTGACTTCTGGGAAGGGAGAACCATATTTTGATGTGGCTATTTTCATGTCAAAATGCCTATGTTTCACCAGTTCTCCAATCGAATTTTCCCATGTGGTTACGGTGTATCCCCAGTAGTAGGGGATTTCGCTGCGGTTTGCAAGGCATACCACAACATGCCTATCCAAGTCAATTATTTTTACGGTTACCCGTTTTCCGAGAGGTAATTTTGCTTCTGGGATTAGTGCAAGTTTGTCCACGCCTATATCTATGAGTATGCCTTTCTCCGACTTTGATATTGTTACGCCTTCTCGATATTCGCCAACTTTTAGGTCTGTTGCACTTTTGCCTAGTGGATGATGGGGTGTTCTTAGGGGTGGTAGGATGCCAGCATAACGCAACTCTGGTTTGAGCTTAAACAATTTCTTCCGCAGATATTGCGGAGTCTCCATATAACTCAGCAGTGTGGCAACTAAATCCATTTCAACCTTTTGATTTAGCCTCAACTCGTCTTTGTAAATTATTATCTCTTCAACCCCGAAGATGGCGGCTGCCCTCCCAATTAAGCCTATTTTAGAGGTCTTCTCCCGCAAGTGTGGAGTGTCGGAGACAACGGACGCTGGAATCGCTATCGCAATCCTTTTTCTCTTCAACTCTTCCGCACCATTTGTGTTATATGATGGTTTTGCTTAAAAGCTAAAAACAAAAGCCACTAACTGCATACCGATGAAAATGCCAAAAGCATCAATCTTAGACAACCTCAACGAGATTAAAAGGATAGATAAGAGTGGCATGCTTTCCTTTTATGTTGATGCTGCAAAACATTATGAAAATGCTGCTCGAATAGCCGAAAAAGTCGCTGTTGATTATCCCAAACCAAAATCAATAATTGTAGCGGGCATGGGCGGTTCAGCAATAGGCGGAGAATTCCTAAAAGACTGGGCTAGGGACACCCTGACAATTCCGATAGAAGTCTGCAGAGAATACACGCTACCAGCCCACGCCAACAGAAGCACCTTAACATTTGTTGTAAGCTATTCCGGAGAAACCGAGGAAACTCTAAGCGTTTTTCTGGATGCAATAAAGCGAAACTGCATGGTCGTCTGCATAAGCTCTGGAGGCACTCTTCTTGAGTTTGCGGAAAAACAGATTATCCCGAGCGTTCGCGTTCCAAGGGGAATTCCGCCGAGGGTAGCCCTTCCATACCTTTTCATTCCAATGCTAATGATTTTGGAAAAAATTGGCTTAGTTAAAAGAGTTGAAAATGACATTTATGAAGCCCTCACAGTGCTAGAGCATGTTTGCGGTGAAAACTCGCCAGAAAATCCATTAAAGGAAAACTTTTCAAAAAGGCTTGCCGTCGATATTTGCGGAACAGTCCCTGTTATTTATGGTTTTGGATTTTACAGTTCCGTGGCGCAGCGTTTCAAGCAACAATTTAACGAGAACAGTAAAGTTCCATCAAAATGGGAGGTTTTCCCAGAGCTAAACCATAACGAGATTGTTGGTTGGGAGGAAGCTGAGGAAATGACAAAATATTTTTCAGCGATAATTATACGAGATAAAAATGAGCCAGAACATATTAAATACAGAATAGAGGCAACTAAGGAGTTGTTAAACGGAAAAGTGGCGGGAACTCACGAGGTCTGGAGCAGAGGTGAGGGGAGACTGGCTAAAATGTTATCCACAGTCATCATTGGCGACTTCACAAGCGTTTACCTTGCAATTCTGCGAGGTGTTGATCCAACACCAGTAAAGACTATTTCTATGCTAAAGGATAAAATAGCCGAAACCGGGTTAAAAGAGAGAATCGTTGGCGAGCTGCAAAGCCTTGTTAAAAGCGGCAAAAGATACTAGAATTAAAGTCTCTGGGCGATGAACTCTTCAAACATTTTCTCGGCAACTTCCAAAGACAGAAATTGTGGCGGGTGTTTAAAGGCATACGCGCATATTGGGAGAATAGCTCCCTTCAATTTTCTGTTTAACGCGATTTTAACAGCCCTTATAACGTCAAATAGCACTGAACCGGCGTTTGGCGCGTCCACCGTTGAGAGGCGCATGTCGATTTGCACGGGCGTTCCGCAGAAGTATAGTCCCCTAATCCAGAAGTAGCTGTCACGTCTATTCTCTAAGAAGTCAACATAGTCCGTTGAGCCCGCAACCACCTCCGCCTTGTATGGCAGTGTAGCCTTAACAGTTTCAGTCTTAATAGTCCTTTTCAGCTCGCGTGTCCTATCCAAAGTGTCAAGGGATTCCGTTCCTCCGCCCACGTCGAGCTGATAAGTTTCGGTTATGCGCACACCATGCCTAGAGAGAAGGCGGAGCAATGTTTTATGTATTGTTGTGGCGCCAATCTGGTCTATGAGGTCATCGCCAACAAGTGGCAGTTCAGCCTCTTCAAAACGTCTCGCCCAATCAGAGTCACTCGCTATGAAGGTTGGTGTGGCGTTTACAAAGGCGCATCCAGCCTCTAATGACTCGCTTGCATACCACTCAGAAGCTTTCACAGCGCCACTTGGAAGTAAGTTAAGCACGATTTCTGCGCCGCTTTCCTTTAGCGCTTCTGCAACCTTAACTTCTTTAAAATCGCTTAATTGGATAATCTCTTTCGCGTATTCGCCTATACCGTCTAAAATCGGTCCCTTCTGGACTATAACGCCAGATGGTGGCACATCCACAATTTTGGGGGCATTATTTGGAGGGGCAAATATAGCCTCTGAAAGGTCCCGGCCTACCTTTCGACTATCAATATCGAAAGCTGCAACAATTTGTATGTCCCTTGGGTGAAAGCCTCCAAGGAAAAGGTTGCGCAAACCTACGCATTCATCATCGCTATTGAAGTTCTTGTAGTATTGCAATCCTTGAACGAGGGCTGATGCGCAGTTTCCAACTCCAACCAAGGCTACTTTAATGCTTGGCAAGCCTAAGCCACCATTTTGTCCCTTTTCATATTGCATACGGGTTTATAAAGCTCTATGCCAACTCTGTAGCGGTTAAGTGTGATAAAAATGAGGACATGGTTAGATGTTTCAGTTCTACGATGCCCAAACTGCGGCCGCCACTATGTTGAGGCTTCTTGGTATGTGGTTGAAATGGAGGCGGACATAGAATGCGGTGAATGCGGAAAAGAGTTTAACAGCAAGAAAAATGCGCTAGACAGGGTTCTCCTAGAATTTGATATAGGCGAAGATGGAAAACTCCAGAAAGTGGACATCGCCAAACATTTACGCATAGAAAAAAGCAAATGAAGACATTTAAGTTGCCAATCGACCGATTGGAACATACGCCTCAAAAATTCCAGACCTCACGAGCACATCGCGCCACAATTCAAGCCCTTTACTGGTTAACCATTTCTCTGGAGCAGGCAAACCCAAAACTGCCAGTCTATCTCCCTCCGCAATTTTTTCAGCTGTTATGCACTTGCCAGTTTCTGGATGAACAGGTGTAATTATATCTGGCGATATAGCAGCAAGCCGTCCATTTTTGTAAGCGACCAAAACCTCATTTTTGGCTTTAAATTCAAAAGTGCTTCCAGCAAATTCGCCGACTCCCTTAAGCTTCACATCAACAAAGGTGAAGCCACCTCTTGTTTCTCTTTCGGCAACATTCACAATTCCCTCAAAAAGTTTGTAACCTCCAGTTTCCTTCAGCACATCTCTAATGGGGTTTTTAGCCTCCCTTAAAATTCTCCCAATTTTTATAGCCTTTGACAAGCTCCGTTGTACGGGAGAAGTTTTTACTTGCACACCAGTCAGTATTCGCCTAGCAGTATATGCTGAGTGTTCCCACTCGGCGGTGAGTGCACGAGCAATTCTTTCAGCAGCCCTTGCGTCGACAGTCTCTTTCACTATAACCATGTTTTTAGCGTGCACGTCAGCAACAACCATTGGAGTAAGCGGAATATCATCAATTGTGTAAACTTTTAGGTGAACCTCTGGAACAGACCTCCCAGCCCCATCAGCATCCACAACAGGAATGCCCCGTCTTGCGGCAACATCAACAGCCGCTAAAGTGTTAAACCCGCCCAATTCCACCGGGATTGTGGCAAAAGCGTGAAAGCCAACATATTCCTCCAACGCTTTTAAAGTTTTTACCGCAGCTTCAGAATCATATTCAATGGAGGTGGTGGCTCCAACACAGGCAAAATTTACAACTTTTGCGTCGTCGGGAACCTTTTGAGGATCAACCATTTTAACTGGGATTTTATGCGAAGCAAGAGCCTCAACTATCTTATATCCAACCTCCGGGTCTCCCCCGCCCCCGGCTGAAAATATTGCAGCTCCATCAACCAAATCCATTAAATCTTGATAGTCTAAATTCTTCAAGTTTTACCACGCCACAAACACTTTATTTTGAAAATTTATTATTAAGGAAGCCTTTAAAGGCTTTAACCAGCCTAGCTTAAAACGGGTGGCAGAAAACCGTGAACAGCCAAGCACAAGACAAGTTCACTACAATAAACGAGTTGGCTCGCCGCAGAGGTTTCTTCTGGCAATCCTATGAAATATATGGAGGGGTAAGCGGCTTTGTAACCTACGGTTTCTTGGGGGCAAAGCTGAAGCAAAACATTGAAAACAAGCTTAGGGAAATCTTCGTTAAAAAGCTTGGAATAATGGAGATAGAATCCCCAATAATAGCGCCAAGCAAGGTTTTTGAGGCTTCAGGCCACGTTGACCACTTTAAAGAGCCAATGGTTGAATGCCAAAAATGCAAGAGACGTTTCCGCGCAGACCACCTGCTTCAAGAAATGGCGAAACTTAGCGAGGCGGAAGTCGAAAAACTAAGCTTAGAAGAGCTGAAGGAGGCCATAGAAAGGCATGGTGTACACTGCCCTGAATGCGGAGGCGAATTTGGCGAACCAAAACACTTTCTAACAATGTTTAAGACAACCATAGGCCCATATTCTGAGGCTGTTGGTTATGGTCGCCCAGAGGCTGCCCAAGGCATATTCGTTGAGTTTAGACGCCTATATGAGATGGCACGGGAAAAGTTGCCCTTTGGCGTGATGCAGATAGGCCATGCATTAAGGAATGAAATTTCGCCGAGGCAAGGCCTGATAAGACTTAGGGAGTTCACCATAGTGGACATAGAGTTCTTCTTCGACCCCGAAGACCCTAACTGCTTTCTTCTGGAAGAAGTTGGGAATGAGCCCTTAAGGCTTGTTTTAGCCGAAAGCAAGCTTCGCGGTTCAGAAGAAATAGTGGAAGTCTCGATTAAGGAGGCGCTTGAAAAAGGCTTCATCAAGGTTCCTTGGCAAGCGGCTTTTATGGCACTGGCTAAACGTTTGCTGATGGAGTTGGGCGTGCCAGCTGAAAAACAAAGGTTTATCGAGAAACTTCCATGGGAACGAGCGCATTACTCCCTCCAAAGTTTTGACCAAGAAGTTTATGTTGACCGTTGGGGATGGATTGAAGTTTCCGGACACGCATACAGAACGGATTATGATTTAAAGCAGCACATGCAGTTCAGCGGAGCAGACACGAGAGTGTTTAAGGAATATGAAAAGCCGTTAGTGAAAGAGAAAAAAGCTGTTAAGCCTTTGATGGCGAAGCTTGGACCTACTTTCAAGGAAGAGGCCCAAAAAATCGCTGAAATGCTTTCTGAGGCTAACCCCGAGGAGGTTGAAGCCTCATTTAAGGAGAAAGGCTATTTCATGCTTGGCAAGTACAAGATTTTGCCAGAACATGTGGAAATTACAACATGCAAAGTTGAGGAAAGAGGAAGACGCTTCATACCACACGTTGTTGAGCCCAGTTTCGGCTCAGACCGGCTTGTTTATGTGACCCTTGAGTATGCATACCGAGTGAAAGATGACAGGGTGATGTTAAGCTTTCCAAGGGATATAGCCCCAATACAAGTTGGAGTTTACCCGTTGGTTAGCAAGAATGGTTTGCCAGAAAAAGCATTGCAAGTTTACAAAATATTGGTCGATGAGGGCTTTTCCGTGGAGTATGATGAGGCTGGCTCCATTGGAAGGCGCTATGCAAGAGCTGACGAGGTTGGCATACCGTTGGGAATAACCATCGACTATGAAACTTTGAAGGATGATACCGTAACCATTCGGGACCGCGACACCTGGAGACAAGTTAGAAACCGCATAGACGTCTTACCAGAACTTTTGCACAAATATTTTAGGTATAAGTTAGATTTCGAAGATTTAGGCATTCTTGTCAAGGAGTAGCATTCGTTACCTTTTTTAATACTTCCACAATATTATTGCTAGAAGCTTCACTCCCGGTTTTGCGGCGGGAAGAAACTTGGTGCTTCCAGCAGAAACAGAGGAACGCGTTAAACGCAGAGCGTTAAGCGTTTGCCAAGAACACTTAAGAAAAGTGTTAGACCTAACGCGGAAAGTCCCTCAGATGATTGAATGCTTCATAAAAAATGACAGGGCAAGGGCAAAGCAAATCTACAACGAGATCAGAATGGGCGAAGAAGACGTGGACAATGCTAGGCGCCTTGTCTCCCGCGAGCTTGCAGAGATAGGCGCCATACTCCTAAGCCGCGAAGACTTCTTAAGATTCACAAACTTGGCTGGGGAAATAGCTGACTTCTCAGAGGGAATAGCCTTCCGCATCCTCGAAATAATGGAGCACAACTGGAACGTGCCAACGGAAATAAAAAAGGACCTTTTGAAGCTTTCAGAAGCCACTTTGGAAACAGTGCTCAAGCTTAGGGAAACAATGATGGTTTTGGCGTTTGGTTCTGAGAAAGCTATGGAAAAAGCCAGCGAAGTCGAGTCAGCCGAACGAGTCGTAGATGAGCTCTACCGAACCCTCGAAATAAAACTCCTAAACAGTAAGCTGGAAATCCCAGCACTTATACTTCTAAGGGATATTTTACAGCTTTTGGAGGACTCTGCAGATAAGGCTGAAGATGCCGCGGACGCCGCAAGGGTCTTATCCTTCATAATGTAATTGCAAAGCGAAGGATAGTGGTATGCCAAGAAAAATACCAGTAGAGTTTATCGAAAACTTTCTTGTGGTTTGGAACCCTAGCGACGGTTCCGAGCTTTACAAAATGGGCTTTTACGGTAAACCACTCGGAATACCAAAACCCAAAATCCCAGAGTTCAATGTCCCATTGATTCTTGATTTGATGGAGGGCTTATACCTTGCAGAAAAGGGAATAATAATAGTTTACGAGGGACCAGAAAAAACTCGTGTCAGCCTCAAAAAACTGCGGCAAAAGGCCAGAACATTGTATGAGGAGTTTGACGAAAAATATGCTGTTTACCGTGACCTACGGGACAGCGGGATGGTTGTCACGCCCGGAATAAAGTTTGGGTGCGACTTTGCCGTTTATAAGCATGGACCAGGATTGGAACATGCACCCTACATGGTTTCGGTTAAGAAGGCTACATCCGAGCTGACGGCCACAGAAATAGTGAAAGCCGGAAGATTGGCGACAACTGTGCGGAAACGGTTCATAATTGCAGTGCCAGACCTAGAACAGGGGAAAATAAGGTACATGATATTCAAATGGTTTAAGGCATAACCCCTACGCTTTGCCAGCGTTTTCCAGAGCTAATTGAAGAATTTCTTCTTCTAGAGTTAATCCTCTCCTTGGATTCTCAACTATTCTCCCCAATTCCACTCCTTCCCTGTTCAAAATTAGAATTAGAGGAATCTTGTCCACATGAAATTTTTCAACCTCTGAGGGTGATGGCGGAATACTCCACTTTCGGCTAGGATTCAACGGGTCCCTCTTTAACCCTCCGAAAATTCTAACCTCTAACCCTGTGGCTTCTGATATCAATGCAAGCACTGGAATGTTTGCGGCGCAGTCTTTACACCATTCCGCGGAGAACGCGACCACCACTATGCCACTTACAAAATTCTTTAACCTTTCAACAACCTTGCTGTTCAGCTGGTACGTTATTTTCCGTTCTAGAAAACGTTGGCGGAAGGGTTCACGGATGCTGTCGATATACAGGTTTACGGGCACCGTTTTACGTCTGACTTCTTCTAAGTTGATTTCCATTTTTAGCCCGGCATTATTGTCTGGTTTATAAACTCGCCCCTAACATACTGGTGGGGATAAATTTTTGCCGCCTTAAGAATGCATCCTTCAGCTATTATGACGTCGTCGGCTATCACCGAGATTTCGCTTATCTTTGTTGGTTTTCTTGCACTAGAGCGCATTGTTACGTGTCGTCCTATAATGCTGCCTTTTATCTCGGCTTTTTCTCCTATTATAGCTCGGTCCATTATTGCAGAGTTTTCTATGGTTACGCCGTTCTCTATCTTGGTGTAGTTATCGATGCACGCGTTTGCAATGCGCACTCCGTCGCCTATCTCACAATGCCTCCCAATCAAAACTGAACCTTCAACTTGGATTTTTCCCTCTTTAATCTTCCTTATAATCTCTTTTCTTCGCCTTAGGGCTTCTGGGCTTTCACCTTGAACCCAAACTCTTGCTTTCTCGTCTATTCTCCCGCCAAAATCTGTTAGCGAGGAGAAATGTCCTTCAAGCATGTCCCGCATGGCTTCCAGATAACGTTTTGGGGTGCCAACATCATACCAGCTTCCTTTCAGAACATAACCATAAACTGGTCTGCCAGTTTCAATAACGTATGGGATAAAGTCGTAGCCAAAGTCCAAGCGTTTCCGCTCTTTCATTAGCCCTTTAACCCCCTTTTCTTTGAAGATCTTCCTTATTTCAGGTGAAACCATGTACAAGCCTGTATTTGCCAATTTTGATGGTGCTTCCTTTGGCGTCGGCTTTTCCACAAACTTTCGAATTCTCATGTCTTTATCTATGTCGGCTATTCCATAGCCCTCAACATTTTCAACCTCTCGAAGGGCAATTGTTATAACAGCCTCTTTCTCGCGGTGAAACTCAATGAGCTCTTTTAAATTGACATCAAATATGTTGTCGCCTTGCACTGCAAAAACAGGATCCCTCACGTTATAGTATTCTATGTTTATTCTCGCTGAGTCAGCGCTTCCCAAATCGTCCACATTGGGCTGGTATTTAATGTGCACGCGGGGAGTTATCCCATAACGGGCTGAAAATCCATACCCAGACTCAAAGTAGTCGTGCAAATCTCTATAATTCGTGTAGCCCTTAACCCCAAAAATGAAGTTTCTAATGCCCTGACGGGCAAGGGACAGAAGCGAAAACTCAATGAGAGGTCTGTTTAGGAGGCGGATGCACGCCTTGCTGGTCTCAGCCGTTAAGGGCAAAAGCCTAGTGGCTTTGCCCCCCACCGGAATTATTACCCGCAGTCTTTCTGGTTCATAGTTGTAGCGCAAAAGCTCCACCAGCTTTTACAATGCATAATATTGTTAAGCGTATTAAACTTTCTAGAGAAAACGCGAATTTTATAACCAAAGCCAATTTATTTTAAGTGCAAAGGGCTTGGAACAGCATGAACAAAATCCCTGGCTTCATTCGTCTAATGCGCCCCATAAACTGTTTAATGATGGGCTTCGCAGTCATAGTGGGGGCTGCAATCGCAAATTCGAGGATGCTGGCGGATTCGCTGGACAGCCTTATCTACGGCTTTTTTACCGGTTTTCTTTTAACAGCGGCAGCCATGGCCATAAACGACTATTATGATAGGGAAATAGATGCCATAAACGAGCCCTCTAGGCCTATCCCGAGTGGAACAATTAAACCAAATGAGGCTCTGGTTTTTGCCTTTTCGCTTACGACGTTTGGTTTTGTGTCCGTAGCCTTTACAGCATCTATCTACTGTTTCATAACAGCCCTGATCTTTTGGCTCATCTCAGTGGTGTACGCCACTGTCGGCAAAAAGACCGGGCTTTTGGGAAACTTTTTAGTCAGCGCTTGTGTTTCTGCCCCATTTATTTACGGAAGCTTAACAGTAACTGGCACCATTAAACTAAACATTTTGATTTTTGCCTCCATGGTTTTCCTTTCAAACACCGGGAGGGAGATAACCAAAGGAATTGTGGACGTCGAGGGCGACAAAACTCGGAACATTAAGACTTTGGCTGTACGTTTTGGACCGCGAAAAGCTGCAATTGCGTCGGCGGTTTTTTACCTAGTTGCGGTGGCACTAACTCCATTGCCGCCAATATTACATCTTGTCACTTTTTGGTTCATTCCGTTGGTGGCTATAACGGACACAGGATTGGCTGCGTCTTCAATAATGCTTTTATTGGATTATTCAAGGGAGAATGCCAGAAAAATGAAAAACCAAGTTTTAGTGTGGTTTCTCGTGGGGCTGATAGCCTTTGTGGTTGGAAGCCTACGTTAGGCATGTATCCGCTCGCGCCAAAAGGCGAAATAATCTTCTCTTAAAATCCTTTATTCTCCCTTTTTTGGCTCCATGTGGACGGTGACTATGGTTTCTGTAAATCTCCGCTTAACCCCGTTCTCGATTTTTGATGCGACTTTGTGGGCTTCCTCTATTGTTATTTGGCTTGCGAAACAGCAGTCAATGTTTATGTAGCGTTTTCCACCAACAACATATGTGACTATCCGCTTAACCGTGAACACTTTTTGTAGGCTTTCAGCCGTTCTGTAGATTACCTGCTGAATTTCCCTTTCATCTACGGCTGGTCCCCGCTGTTTCGCGTCAAATGGTTCGATGTGGACTGTTACGTTGCCGATGTTTTCCAGTTTTTCGCTTAGCTTACTCTCTATTTTCTCAGCAAGCTCGTGGGCTTCGCTCACAGACAAAGAAGGATCAACATAAGCGTGCAATGTAACGTAAAGTTTGCCATGAGAATAAACAACATTTACATCATGAACCTCTTTGACGCCCTCAACTTCTCCAGCTAACTTTTCCACAAGTTGAGGGGTTAACATTTCCTTTTCTGGTGGTTCCACGTGAATTAAGACTTCAGCGTTTCCCAAGACTATCTTTAGCTTATCCTCCACTTGTGATGCAAGCGCGTGAGCTTCCTCCAGCCCCATGTAGTCTGGAACTTGTATTGTGGCTTCAACGAAGGTTTTATCTCCAGCCCTTCTAACTCTCAACCCTTTAACATTGGAAACGCCCATTATTGAGGCTATTTCCTTCCGCACTTTTTCTGCAACGTCTCTTGAGATTGCGTCGCTTAACTCCATTCCACTTGCTCTAACTAGCCTAATGCTTAGGTAGCCTATAGCAGCGCTCAGAACCAGAGAGACAACTGCATCCGAGGCTGGCAGGCCTATTGTTGCAAGTCCAAATCCTAAAAGGGCGACAATTGTTGAGCCAAAATCCGCTAGGGCATGGTAAAAGCCAGCTTTAACAGTGACGCTTTCCGTTTCCACAGTGTGTAATACTTTAATCCTTAAAATGTCTATGCAGAATGTGTAGCCTATTGCCGCATAACCCGCCAGCTCCCACTCTTGATTTATGGGTTCGCCATGTAACAGCCTTTGGACAGCCCTAATGGTTAGGAATATCGCCGTGCCGAAGAGTATAACTCCGCCGATAAGCCCGCCAAGAGGCGCGATTTTCTCGTGTCCATACATGTGCTCCTCGTCTGGCGGTTTAATGGAAGCCCTCGCTGCCACTAAAAGAATAAACATGCTTACGGCATCTAGTAATGCGTGCATGCCGTCGCTTAGGATGGCTAGGCTGCCAACAGCCAAACCTAAAACAACTTCTACAATTGCGACACTAGATATGGCGCACGCTGAAATTTTTAGGCTTCTAAGCCCAGTCTCTTTTAATGGCATTATTCCATCAAATAGACAGCCCAACACTCGGGATTTAAGGATTGTGAAGCGTTTAGCAAAACATTTAAAATAATAGCTGTGCATGATTATGTGGGTATTAAAGTGCAAGGTGAACGCTTTAACCCAGCAACATAAACCCAACAAAATTTTCACCCAACACACTAGACTGGTTTTTCGCGTGTCTTTTTATGGAGGCATCAAAAAATGAGCGTAAGCGACATTTTAGACGGGAAACTAACAGAAAATGAGGTTGAAATAAAAGGCTGGCTCTTAAACAAACGCTCAAGCGGCGGAGTCCAATTCCTAATAGTCAGAGATGGGACAGGCTTTATACAGGCGACAATTCACAAAGACGAGGTTCCAGCAAAAGTTTTTGAGGATGCTGAAAGGCTAACGCAGGAATCCTCTATAACATTGAGGGGTGTTGTTAAGGAGGATAAGAGGGCGCCTGGAGGCTACGAGATAAGGGTTAAGGATCTGCAAATTGTGCACTTGGCGGAACGCGAATATCCATTAGCGAAAAAGGAGCATGGCATAGACTTTTTAATGAATTATAGGCAGTTGTGGATTAGAAGTCCTAGGCAGACAGCCATACTAAGGATTAGGGCTGAGGTCATAAAGGCTTGCAGAGATTTCCTCGACAGCCGAGGCTTCGTTTTAACAGACGCCCCAATCTTCACGCCAGCCGCAGTCGAAGGAACAACAACCCTTTTTGAAGTCCCATACTTTGGTGAAAAAGCCTACCTAACCCAAAGCGGACAGCTTTACGTCGAAGCCACAATAGCCGCCTTCGGAAAAGTCTACTGTTTCGGTCCAACGTTTAGGGCTGAGAAGTCGAAAACGCCAAGGCATTTGACAGAGTTTTGGATGGTTGAGCCCGAAATGGCTTTCTGCGAATTTGAGGAGAACTTGAAAATTCAAGAGGAAATGGTAACCTACATTGTCAAAACTGTTTTGGAGAAGCGCCGTAGGGAACTTGAGACTTTGAAGCGGGACATCGCGCCTTTAATGAAGGTGGAGCCGCCTTTTGAAAGGATAAGTTACACGGAGGCTGTTGATATGCTGCAGAAGGCTGGCTTCCCAATACAATGGGGTGAAGACCTAGGAGCACCCCACGAAAGGTACATTTCCCTCCAGTTTGAAAAACCTGTCTTCGTCCACAGATACCCAGCAAAGGCTAAAGCCTTCTACATGCAACCGGATCCAGAAAACCCAGGAGTAGTACTCTGCGCTGATTTGATGGCGCCGGAGGGTTATGGCGAAATAATTGGTGGAAGCCAACGTATCCACGACCTTAAACTGCTGGAAAAGCGCATTGAAGAGTTTGGTTTGCCAAAAAAAGCCTATGAATGGTATCTGGATCTGCGAAGGTACGGTTCAGTGCCGCACTCCGGCTTTGGGTTGGGAATAGAGCGCACAGTCATGTGGATTTGCAAGCTAAAGCATATCCGAGAAACAATACCCTTCCCAAGAACGTTAACGCGCATATACCCGTAAAGGTTTTAGCCTCTGCTACTCCCACTTCCAAACTTTTCTTCCCATGAAAATTTCTGGTAATATTAAAAGTCCCCAGCTGGCCACTCCTGCAACGTATGCGAGGTCTGTTAGGCTTAGGCCTGTTAGATGGAATAGTTGCTGTGTTATTGGTATGTAGGTTATTCCAATGGTTAATGCCACAGATGCTAAGTCGGCTATGACGAAGAACTTGTTTTCAAAGGCTTTTCTTCCCATTCTCCAGACGCTTCGCTTTTCTGAGCGGCAGTTCCAAACAACAAAGAGCTCAAACAGCGCTGCTTGCACGAAGGCTGTTGTGGTGGCTTCTCTGTAGGTAAGCTGCCTTGCAGCTTCCCTTGCAACAGGGTCTAAAGGTGCCTGTGAACCAAACCACGGGTGAGACGGCCAAACATAATATTCTAGACAGAAGACGAGAATGGTTCCAGTGGCTTGAAGTATAAACGAGGTTATTATAAACGCTCCCATTCCGTGAAGGATGCCTTCTTCAGGTTTGCGTGGCGGCCTATCCATCACATCGACGTCTGGCGGGTCTGTTGCTAGGGCTACTGCCGGAGCGCCATCCGTAACAAGGTTAATCCACAATATCATTGCTGGCAAGAGAGGGAGCGGAAACAGCTCTGGCGAGAAAATTCCGCCTAGAATGGCAAACGTGCCTATAACTAACAGTTCATCAAAGTTGCATGAAATGAGAAATCGCGCATACTTCCGTATATTGTCATAGATAACTCTTCCTTGTTCCACAGCCTTAACAATTGTTGCGAAATTGTCGTCTGTCAGAACGAGGTCTGAGGCTTCTCTTGTAACGTCGGTTCCGCTTATGCCCATGGCCACACCGACATCTGCAGCCTTAACCGCTGGTGCATCATTGACACCGTCGCCTGTCATTGCCACTATGTGGCCTTTCTTCTTCAATGCATTGACTATTTTCAGCTTGTGCTCTGGCGAAACGCGGGCGTAAACCGTCACCTTTTCCACTATTTCTTCAAATTCTTTATCGCTAAGCTGGTCCATCTCGGCGCCAGTTAAAACCAAATCGCCTTCCTTGTATATTCCAACCTCTTTGGCAACAGCTATGGCTGTTAGCTTGTGGTCGCCAGTAATCATGACAGTCTTTATGCCCGCCTTTTGGCATTTTTTGTTAGCTTCTATGGCTTCCTCTCTCGGCGGGTCTATCATCCCTTGGAGGCCTACGAAAACCATTCCCTTCTCAACAGCTTCAGCCTCATACTTTGTCGTGGTTTCTGGTAAACGCCTATAAGCCATTCCGAGAACCCGCAGTGCATTTCCAGCCAATTGCTCGTTTACTTCTAAAATTTTCTTTCGCTTATCCTCTGTTAGCCTTTTCTCCTTGCCCTCTTCAAATATGTGGGTGCATCTTTCAAGAACAACTTCTGGAGCGCCCTTCATGTAGGCGTGCACTTCGCCCTCGGGAGTTTTGTGGATGGTGGTCATGCGCTTCCTTTCAGAGGTGAATGGGATTTCACCAACTCTTGGAAAACTTTTCTCTAAAGCTTCTTTTTCAAGTCCGGCCTTGGCAGCCGCAACGATTAGGGCGCCTTCTGTTGGGTCTCCGAAAATTTCCCAACTATTGTTTTGGTCATTTTTCCTTAAGCTGGCGTTGTTGCATAAGGCTCCTATTCGCAACACAAGTTCAAGGCTTCCTTCGGGATTAATCGCATCTTCCCCTATGCGGAACTCTCCTTTTGGCTCGTAGCCAACACCTGTTACCTCGACAAGTTTTCCGTCAACATATATTTGGCGGACAGTCATCTCCCCTTTTGTTATCGTCCCAGTTTTGTCAGAGCATATAACCGTGACAGCACCAAGACTCTCAGCAGAGGAAAGTCGCCTCACGATGGCGTTGCGTTTGGCAAATTCTCTTGCGCCTAAAGCCAGCGCTATGGTGACTATTGCTGGAAGCCCTTCTGGAACAGCTGATATTGCCAGAGAAATTGATGACATGAAGGCTTGGATGAAGCCCTCAACTTCAAAGTGCATCTTCATTATTACCTCAAAGGCTTCAAGGGCAAAGATTAGCACACAGACGGCAATTACAACCTTGGCTATTTTGCTTGCGAATCTGTCCAGCTTCCTTTGAAGTGGTGTTTCCTCCTCCTCGGCTGTTTGCACCATCTCGGCAATTTTCCCAAATTCCGTGCTCATCCCAGTGGCGGTTACAACCGCTTTACCCCTACCATAAACTATGTGGGTGGCGGAGAAAACCATATTCCGCCTCTCGGAAATTGGGGTGTTCTCTGGTAGAACTGTTAACTCCTTATTAACTGGCGTGGACTCCCCAGTTAAAACAGCCTCATTAGCCTTAAGCTCCACAACCTCTATGAGGCGAGCATCAGCTGGAACATGGTCGCCCTCCTCTAACGCAAGTATGTCGCCCGGAACCACCTCGCTTGCCGGAATAATAATCTCCTTTCCATCCCTTATTATACGCGCTTTAGGAGCAGCCAATTTTTTAAGGGCCTCAACAGCTTTTTCAGCCCTATATTCTTGGACGAAGCCCGTTATTGCGCATAAGAGGACAATGGCGCCTATTGTTATTGAGTCTGCATAAGCCTCTAGGAACTCCCCGCCCTGCAACATTTCATAGTAGCCAACAATCGCAGAAAATATAGTTGCCGCAATCAGCAACAAGATGAATATATCTTTAAACTCGTCCAAAAACATGTGGAGGGCCGTGCGCCTCTTCACCTTCTTAATCTCGTTAGGCCCATACTTCTTAAGCCTCTCAAGGGCCTCCTGTGAAGATAAACCTTCGCGGCTAACTCCTAACTCTTTTAAAACTTCGTCAACTTCCATGGCATGCCAAGGCTTTGACATACGGCACCCTTCTGATTTTAATGTTAAATGAGACATGCAGCAACCTGCTTATAAAATTCTCTGTTTACAAACCTTCAAAACACCGGGTCATAAAAAGGAAAGGAGATGTTAGGCAATCAGCAGAAGGATTAGTGGAGCAAAGACTTCGGCCACCAGCGACATCACAGTAATCATAGTGTTCAGTGATGGCCCAGCTGTGTCCTTGAATGGGTCTCCAACAGTGTCGCCAGTCACAGCAGCCTTATGGGCTTCTGAGCCTTTTCCACCATGCGCCCCAGACTCTATGTATTTTTTGGCGTTGTCCCAAAGGCCGCCAGCATTAGCCATAAACAAGGCGAAGATTATGCCCGTAACAATGCTACCTGCCAGAAAGCCAGCCAAAGCCTCTTTTCCAAGCACAATCAGCGTTATTAGTGGGACGATTATGGCGAGTGAGCATGGCAGCATAAGCTCTTTGATGGCCCCCTTAGTGGCTATGTCCACACATCTGGCATAGTCAGGCTTGGCCTTACCCTCCATAAGCCCAGGAATCTCCTTAAATTGGCGCCTAACCTCCTCAACCATCCTCTCGGCGTTTCTTCCAACAGCCAGAATTAGCAGCGCTGAAAGAAGCGGAGGCATCATGCCACCTAAGAAAATTCCCGCAACAATTTTTGGGTCCATTAGATTGAGCGTTAACTCTGTGTCAAGTAAGTGCTCAACCAGTTCTTTATAAGCGCCAAAAAGCGCCAAAACCGTTAGGGCTGCAGCACCTATGGCAAAGCCTTTTGTTATGGCCTTTGTTGTATTACCAGCAGCATCCAACCTGTCGGCAACCTCGATAACCTCCTCACCTAAACCCGACTGTTCAGCTATACCCTTAGCATTGTCAGACACAGGCCCATAAGCATCAGCCGATATTGTCATTCCAACAGTCGCAAGCATCCCCACAGCTGCTATGGCAATCCCGTAAACAGCGTCAATGTTAAATGCTTGAGCCAAATACCAAGCAGCAATAGTCGCCGCACAAATACCAATCACTGGCGGAACTATGCTAACAATTCCATAGGAAAAGCCTGTAAGTATGTTGATTGCTGCACCAGTTGTTGAAGCCTCTGCCACTTTCTGCGCCGGTGACCTATCTATAGACGTGAAATAATCAGATGTTATTCCAATTATCACTCCAGCAACTAATCCAGCAACCGTTGGCAGAAAAACTCCAAGCCACTGGTCATCTGGCAACCCCGAAAAGCGGGTGACAATGAATAGGAAGATAGCAAAGATTATCCATGTAGCAAAGGAACCTCTGTTAAGCGCCGCCCCGGGGTTACCCCTTATACTCAGCTTAACAACAAAAGCGCCTATTATTGAAGCGAAAAGTCCAACAGCGGAAACCAAAAGAGGCAATGCCACCAGACTACTTACACCCATCGTGGCGCCAATTATCATTGCAGCTACAATGCTGGCAATGTATGAGTCAATTAGGTCAGCGCCCATCCCAGCGACGTCGCCCACGTTATCCCCAACGTTGTCTGCAATAACAGCGGGGTTTCGAGGGTCATCCTCCGGAATTCCAAGCTCAACCTTCCCAACAAGGTCCGCACTAATGTCTGCCGTTTTAGTGTATATGCCTCCACCAGCCTTTGCAAAAAGCGCTAAAGAGCTGGCTCCAAAACTAAAGCCCAAAACCACATTTGCAGCTTTAACAGCACTCCACCCAAAAATTATGTTAAAGACATAGTAAAGTAGGCTTATTCCTAAAAGGGCTAAACCAACAATGAATAAGCCCATCACTGCGCCGCCGTAAAAGGCCACTGGAAAGGCTTTTTTCATTCCTTGTTTTGCAGCGTTAGCTGTTCTAACATTGGCCTCAACTGCCGCCATCATACCAACATAGGCAGCAACAGTTGTGCATACAGAGCCAAAAATGTAGGCAACAGCCATGCTTAACCCAAACGGAAGCCCTTGCGGAAATCCCTCATAAAACGTGTAAAGCACCCCGAGAACCACCGCCATTACAACGACGAAAACTGCCAATGTCATGTTCTGCCTTCTAAGATAGGCTTTGGCGCCCTCCTTTATGGCGTTGGCAATCTCCCGCATGCGCTCAGTGCCGCTATCTTGGCTTGTAACATACTTGTATAGGTAGCTAGCCAAACCAACAGCAGCCAAACCAGCTATGGGCGTAATATAAAACCACTCCATACACTGAACCCCTATTAGCAGCCCTCTTTACAAAGCGTTTGAAATGAAAACCCAAGCATATAAATTTACTGCAAAAACCTAGAGGGGGGTAGTGTATTTGCAAAGCAAAAACAAGCACAAATATGACTTTTACTGGCAGATTGGCGCCGGGGAGGGGATTCGAACCCCTGCGAGCCCGAAGGCCCACTGGCTTCCTTGTCAAAGCCCCATTTTAGACGTTTTAGTGGATCTCGAGGCCAGCGCGTTAACCACTCCGCCACCCCGGCCTTCAAAAGGTTAAGAAGCGTGTTTATTCTAAAAAGGGTTTATGTCCTCAAAAGCGACGGATAAAGCCACTTCTTACCTTTAACTTGCTTCCTTTTATCCCATTCATGTAGAATTTTCACCGCCTCGTTGGCGACTTTTATGGCGTCTTCCTCACCCTCGCCCGGCTTGAATTCGCCAGTGCATCGGTTGGCGTAAACCGCGCAGACTGCTCCAGCCCTTAATCCGTAAAGGTTTGCAAGCGTGTAGAGAGCGGCTGTTTCCATTTCAAAGTTTAGGACGCCAGCCTTCTGCAAAACTGGGATGATGTTGGCTGTTCCGGTTTTGGTTGGGCGGTTCTGTCCAGCGTAGAAGTCAGACGTTGTGGCTGTAACGCCCACATGATAATTGCCTATGCCAAGGCTTTCAGCCGCCTCAATCAGCGCCAGCAAAACTTCGTAACTGGCGGTTGCGGGGTATTCTGGCATTATGTAACAGTTGCTTGTGCCGTCGAGGCGAACAGCAGCCGAAGAAATAACAATGTCACTGCATTTTACGTCCTTTTGAATGGCACCGGAACTTCCAACACGGATGAACGTGTGGACTCCAATGGCTGAAGCCTCATTAACAACTATAGCCATACACGCCGGCCCAATGCCACTGGAAATGGCAGATATTGGAACACCTTTATAAGTGCCTGTGAAGCTTCGAAACTCTCTGTGGCATGAAACTTCCTTTGCTGAATCCCAGAACTTGGCTATTTTTGGAACACGATCTGGGTCGCCGGGAACCAGCAGATACCCCGCCAAATCACCCTTTCCACACGCTATATGGTACTGCTTGTCGCTTGTTTTGGCCTGGTGCATAAGGTTACCTCTCAATTTGCAGCTTCTTAGGCATGACTAAGTCCGCTATGTCAACACTATGCTCGTATATTTGATGAAGTGTCGAAACCGCAGCCAGAAGATAGGGCATAATCTCACGGCTTTGCGCCTTGGCACTTTTTTCAATGGCGGCTAAAGCTTTTTCTACATTCTCCCTCATGTTCCGCACATCTTCCGCCAAACCAGCGTCCCCAGCAAAGAAAGCCTTTAATGCATTCTCGTGTGCCTCAAAGCAGAGGGAATGAAACTCAACAATAAGCCTCTTCAAGGCCTCATCCAGCTTTGCACCCTTCAACTCAGACACTTTAAAGGCCGTACGTACGCACTCGTCTCCAATGGTTTCCACAAGGCTTGCCGCTAAACGGTAGTCGAGGCACTCGATGGGCTGAACCCCAAGCTTTTCGCTCAGGCTCGGATTTTGAATAATTGTTCGCAGAATCCTAACAAGGAGGAAGTAAAGCCTGTTAACCTCCTCGTCGCGGGCCATCACACTCTTTGCCATAGACAAATCGCCATCAACAAGCGCGTTTACAACATCTCTATGCATACCAGCAACAATTGAATAGCCCCTTTTCAGGATCTTTTCAGGCGGAAAACTGGAAGGCTCAAGCAGGCACTGCAAAACAATTTTTAAATAGTCCTCCTCAACTATTTCAAGGCCCACTAAGCGACTGGCCGCTTTCTTAACGCTTTCACGGATTTCAAAGCTTATAGGCTCCTTACCCTCCACACGGATAATGTCAAATCCAAGCAAATATTTACCAATGATTTCTCGGCTTAAATACGGGCCGGGCTTTAAAACAATAGTGCGGGGGGAGGGAGTAGCCCCATACTCCGGGTCTATAAGAAGCTTGCCATCACTGGTTTCGTTTACCGCCACAACAGATCCACGTTTCAATCCGTACCTTTCAGCCCAATCCTTAGGTATGCAAACAAAGAATGTGCCGCTTGGCGTCTGTTGGATCTTGCGAATTGTGCCCAATTTACATCACACCATAATGCATGTACGTTACTGCAAGTATTAACAGATTTAAACAAAACTTTAATATATAAACTTAAACGTAAGTGTTGAAATTGGAAGACAAAGTTATAATTGGTATAGATTTAGCGGGCAAAGAGGAAAACCCTACAGGTTTGGCACTCTGGCAAAACAAAAATGTGGAAACATGCCTAATTTACACAAACAATGAAATTTTAGAAAAAGTTTTTAGCACAAACCCAAAAATCGTGGCAATAGACGCTCCGCTAAAACTTCCAAAAAGCGGAATTTTTAGAAAAGCGGATAAGGAGCTCATCAAAAAGGGTTACCGCGTTTTTCCACCGGGCTTGCCTGCCATGAAAAAGCTCACCCTTCGGGCAATTGAGCTAAATAGGTTAATAACAGAAAGGGGCATACAAACAATAGAAGTGCATCCTGCATCAACGAGAAAGGCTCTAGACATGCCAACAAAAGACTGGAAAACCATTCAAAGCATCCTAAAAAGCATAGGTTTAGCTGGTTCTCTAAGCAAGCATATGTTAACGCCGCATGAGATAGACGCTGTAACCGCAGCCCTAACGGGCTATCTCTACATGGAAGGCTTAACGGAATTTGTAGGCGACCATGAGGAAGGCTATGTTGTAGTCCCAATAAAACAGAATTGGAGGAAGATAAGGCTTTGATCTTCTCAGAAAAGCTTCAAAAAGCTGTGGAACTCACCATAGCAGCGGGATATCAGCTCAACAAAGAAGCCTTCGAATTTCTAAATGATGTTTCCATAACCGAGGACCCCGTGGAAATTGTAAGCAAAGCCTTAGCAAAAATAGAAACGCTAAAGGACAAGCCGCTCTTTATCGAGCGAAGCTTTCTAGAGGAACTTGTAAAAAAGCCTGAGCATATAGAAGCCCCTATGGTAGAGCCCGAGATAAAGTACACCTTGGCCTCACCAATGCCTTCTCAAGAGCGAATAATACAGTCGCAGTTAATCCTTGAGGGAAAGAAGGTTTTCCGTCCTTACGCGAAAGACGTGGAAGCTGAAATCAAAGTAATTGAGGATGCTGGCAGTAAACTCAGTTCAAGCGGAACAATGGAGGATTACCTTGAATATTTTCGGGACCGGTTTAAGCGAATTGAAAAGTTGCTTAGGCAAAGGATGGATGTGAAAGGTGCAGTTTCAATTGCCGACGCATTAAACGCCGCTCCCGACACAAGGCTTAAAGTAATTGGGATGATAACGGAGAAATGGGAAGCAAAACAAAAAGTTCTACTGACGATAGAAGATTTCAGTGCAAATGCCACCGTTTTAGTACCTCAGAACGCTCCACCCGACCTTTTGGCTAAGGCTAGAACACTTTTGCTGGATCAAGTCATTTGCGTTAGTGTGGTCAAAACCCGAGGAAAACTTTTGATAGCTGAAGACATTATTCTGCCAGACATCCCTCCCAAAAATCAAAACAGGGCTCAAGTTCCAGTTTATGCCGTCCTCACTTCAGACATGCATGTGGGCAGCACAAAATTTCAGGAACCCCTTTTCAGCAGGTTTGTTTCGTGGCTTAAGGGCGAATATGGGAATGGGCAAATGCGGGAAATAGCCAGCCACGTGAAATATGTCCTGATTGCTGGCGATATTGTTGATGGAATAGGTGTCTACCCTAACCAAGCCAAGGAACTCGCAATAAAAGACATTTATGGACAGTATAGGTTAGCTACAAAACTCATCAAACAAATCCCAGACCATATCGAAGTGATAATTATTCCCGGAAACCACGACGCCCCAAGGAAGGCTCTACCCCAACCACCAATATCTGATGCTTTCCTCGAACTCATACAAGATGTAGGTAATGTCCACTCCTTCGGAAACCCATGCCTCATAAGCCTCCACAACGTCGAAGTGCTCATGTACCACGGTCGAAGCCTCGATGACATAATATCCACAGTCCCTGGAATAAACTATGCTCAACCTGAAAAAGCAATGACACTACTTTTGCAGTGCCGCCATTTAGCGCCAGTCTATGGTGGAAAAACGCCCATAGCGCCAGAAAGCAGAGACTGCCTTGTCATAGAGCGGGTGCCAAACATCTTCCACGCAGGCCACATACACACCGTCGGACACACCAATTACAGGGGCGTCACCATCATTAACTCCGGTTGCTGGCAAGAACAGACAGAATACATGCGAAGGCAAGGGTTCACACCCATGCCAGGCCTCGTTCCTGTAGTAAATCTCCAAGCATTAGACGTTCGCATCATCTCATTTGCCTAAGATAGGCCGCGGGCAATAAGCCTAGCAACGCGAAGGGGTTCTGGCACTCGGCCGCAAACGGCAAAACTTGTTATAAGGCGGCTAGCCCACTCTACTTCTGCGTCGACAACCTCAACATATAGTGGAGGCTCTTCAGCGAATACCCTCACTTCATGGATTGGCCCTAATCTTTCAAAAACCTCCCAACGTCTCTTCCAATCCCTAAAGTGCCGAATTAGCGCCTGTTTTACCGCCCTATTGTCGGGTTTCACCCTCGACACAACAACAACGGGTTTGTGAAACTCGTCGTGAAGAACTACGGGGTCTATGACATTAAAGCCAGCAAAAGACACCCCCGCAAGCATAACCACCTCAAAATCCCACCGCCTTAGGACACTGACAGCCTTTTCCGTCGCATCTAAACCGTCAACAGTTATCCTTTGGAAGGCTGCATCCTCAATTTTCAAATCCTTTAAAAGAACCGCTGCCAAGAGAGCCTTTTTCGTAAAGCCTTTTACAAAGCTTCCATCTTCAATTCCTACCACCCGCAACCTTTGAAAGGCATTTGGGCTCATAATCAATCAGGCGTCCAAGCCTACTGTCATTAGAGAAGGCTTCTCTAATAAGGGTGCGCGTTACCTCCATGCGGATCTTCTTTGTCCGTCCATAACGCCCCATGCTAACAACTTGCGCATTCAACAGCCCTAAAGCATCAAGTTCATTAACCAAAGTGCTTACCCGCCTCTGAGTTAGGGGCGTCACAGCCAATTCGCTGCAAAGCTCATTGTACACCTCATATATTTCACCAGTGACTGCGCGGTAACCGTTCGCCCTAACAAGGTGGTAGACACTTAACATTACAAGTTTTGAATGCAGGGTCAAATTTGCCAAGGCATCAACAACACGATTATGCTCTATAAGCCTTTCAGCCTCGCGCACATGCTCCTCTGTAACAGTGTTAGCACCTTTACGTTCAGCAACTTCACCAGCAACCCTAAGCAAGTCCAAGGCCCTTCTAGCATCACCATGCTCAGCAGCAGCCAAAGCTGCACAGAGGCTAAGGGCTCCTTCGCTAAGGGCACCTTCAAGGAAGGCCATCCGCGCCCGCTCAGCCAAAATGTTCCGCAGTTCAGTCGCATTGTAGGGTCTAAAAACTATTTCTTCCTCACTTAGCGAGCTTAAAACCCGCGGGTCCAAGAACTCTTTTAGGCGTAAGTCGTTGGATATGCCTATTAAAGAGACTTTGCTGCGGACCAATGTTTCGTTTATTCTTGTAAGCTCGTAGAGGAGGATGTCGCTTCGGGCCTTTACTAAAGCGTCCACCTCGTCGAGGGCTATAAGCAAGATTCTTTTAGTCACGTCCAAACCATGCTTAAACCTGTCAAAAACCTCGCCCAAAGAAAGCCCGGTAAATGGAACTGTTAGGTTAATACTGTGGCATAAGCTTGCAACAACTCGATACTCTGTCCCAGCCAAACGACAGTTTACATAGCAGAAACTCACAGGCGCCCCGATCTCTTTTGCTTTTGCCTCTAAACGGCTCAAAACATACTTTGTTACAGCCGTTTTACCAGTCCCAGTCTTCCCATAAACAAAAATGTTGGAACAGCGTGCACCTTTTAAAACAGGTGCTATAGCCTCCCCAAGCCTCCGAATCTGATCTTCACGATGGGGAAGCCTTTCAGGCAAGTAATCATGGCGAAGAACCTCTCTGTCCTTAAACACGCCCGTTGCACTGCAAATTCTATTGAATACCTCGTCAAGTATACCTAAATCGTTCATGAACTTACCCTTCCTCATGAATTCAGCTTTAACTGCAAAGTGCGTACACCCTCTGCATTAAGTGTTAAGATAAGGTCTGTCATACAGAAAAGTGAACAAGCAACAGAAAAATCCTAAAAGTTTATGAAAAATCTCAAACCAGAAAGAAGGGACACCCCTCAGTTTCTTCTGGAAAAATCTTAAATTGCTAGTTATTAACTCTCGTTTCTTTTAAAAAAGAAAATACTCTAAAAGGTTAAGCTTTCTTAAAGTTAAAAAGAGCTCTCGTAGAAGTTTTTATACCTAAGTTAAAAATGTTTAATGGTCCAAAACCTCAGCTAAAACCCCTTTTTTAACTTGATTTCCAGTAGAAATTATGGGGTATCCCCGCAGCGCCTTTCACCCTAAACAGCTCAATCATCAATTCCTCAATCATCAACTACACTGAATTGCATTAAATCATTTCTTAGTTTCCTTCACTGTTAGTGAAAACATTGTGAAGTTTAGTCGGTTTTGTTGTTTTTCCATCTTTAATTTCATCAATATTACCATTTTTGTGTCTCTCCTTCGTGAAAATGCCACCCTCCATTTTCTATTGGAAATTGCAAATTAAAATCGTTTTCCCTCCGTTTGCCTTGAGAGTTTTTCTGTGAAGTTTGTGATTCAAAATCTTTGCAAATTAACCTTATTATACAATTTCAAAGGTTTAATGACCTTTTCTATATTTCTATTTTCACCGTAATACCTATATTTTGTGAAGTGCAAACTTGTGAAACGACCTAACGGGTGCCATTAATAGTGCCAGCGAGGAAAATGCGGATCGAAGTATTCGACAGCGAAGGCAACAAATATAGTATAGCCTTTGAGGGGCAGATCACACGCGATAAAGCCCTTCGTTTATTAGACTTGGTGGAGTTGTTAGGTGGGGTTTCATCAAGTGTATCAAACCCTGGGGGCAGTGTTACGGCGGTTGTTGAGAAGTCCAAATATGACAAAATGTTAGCAGTCCTTCAGAAGCACTTTCCAATTGTTTGGTTCACGTCAAAGGACGTTCAAATGGCTTATGAACAAGAGTTTAATGAACCAATAAGCCTTAGCACCGTAGCCACTTACCTTTCCAGAATGGCTAATAAGGGAATGCTCATAAAGGCTGGGGCCTCCAACCGCCTCAAATATAGAATTGCACCCAGCCCGTCGCAAGTTATAGTGAGGCATCATATGCCAAACGAGGGTTAACGTGTTTTAGGCAGCTTCTGTTTCAGCTCTTTTCAAAATTCTTTCCATCTCTCTCTTTAAGCTATATTTGAAGGGAATTTTGCTTGCATCCCTTTCCAAATATCCTTCCTCGTAAAGCTTCTTCATGAGCCTAGCCGTGTGTTCCCGGCTCAACTTGATTCTTTCCTTAATTTCAGGGGCTGTTTTAGGGCCTTCAGCGGCCAGCATCTCTAGCACTGCCAGCTCCGTTTCTGTCAGTTGAGCTAATGCTTTTTCCCTCTTTATGGGTATGGCCGTTTCAACCCACAGTTCAGGGGAAGCCGACACTTTTTGAGTTTTCTCCTCAATGACTGAAACTTTTTTGAGGATCTCCTTATGCGACTCAGTGATGTCACGCGTTTGCTTTTCCACGTCACTTAATCTTTTCAGCATTTGCTCCCTATCTTCAAGTAGCTTCTCCGCTTTGTTCTCCAAGAGTTTTAAACGATTCTCCAGTTCTTTAACAACCCTTAATGCGTCGCTGCTCCTCGAAGAAGCGGCCTCAACCTTATAAGAAACAGTCTGCAAGTTCTCTGCTGCCCGTTTAAGTTCCCTACTAAAACTCAAGATTATATCGTTAAACGCTTCCTTAGCCTTCTCATACTCCCTCCTGATTTTAACAAGGCTTCTGTAATACTCAATGGCAGCACCGACAGCCACAGCTAAAAAAATACAAGCGACAAAGATCAAAAGGTCAATCATGTAATGCACCTCGTGACTCTCCTGTAACGCGTTGTGACGGCCCAATCATGTTACATCACACATCACAGTTTTAGCACGCAAAGAACATTTAAGTATTGCGGTTTTATGAAAGTATGACATCACAAGTCACAAGCATATGCTCGGGCTGTGATTGTGGCGAAAGAAAAACGCTTATTTTCCGCCCCTTTTTTGGCTACCAACCCTGTTTAATGCTAAAGTGCGCGTATGCTTCTAGTGTTGTGTGATTTGTGATGTCACGCAAGGCCTTCCGAAGGCCTTGAAAGTATTTTTAGGCTATTTTCGAGCTCCTCTCTTAGCGTTTTTAGTAATTTTACTTGTTCTTCTGGTTGCTCCGTCTTATTTGGTAATTCTTTGTGGGCTTCTATGTATTCCTGCAGTTTGTTTGCAATTTCAATATATTGATCAAGAGCTGTGCTTTCAAATATTCCCAAGTACCCTAAAAGCAGCACAGTGTAGATAGCCTTTACCACGTTTTCTTGGGCTTGTCTTAATGTTCTGTTGAAGGCTCCGCGGCTTATTTTTGCCTTTGTTAGCCGTAATCTGGCTTTTTCATCGTACTTTAGTGGTTTTCCCGCAATATTTTCGGCTAAAATGTCTATTAAAAGTGTTTCTAGTTGCGTTTTTGTTAAGTGGCTGTTTTTTGCCAGTATTTTGACTATGGGGTCTTCTAGAGACTTTTTTAACCATAATTGAACGCTGTTCTTCAACATTTCTGCTTTACACTCTTGGCTCATGCTCATCGAATACACTTTTGTATACTAGCGTTAAAAAGAGTTTTGTTTTTGACGTTAAAACGACACCCTTCGGGTCGCAACTATTATATGCTGAGCTGTGTAGCACGTAATAAGGAGAGCGTTTGAAATTGTCCTTTAAGGCGGCTGAACGCCTAAAAGGCATAAAGCCCTCTGGAATTCGCCGATTTTTTGCTGCGGCCCAAGAAATTCCAGGCATTATTAATTTAAGTGTTGGAGAGCCGGATTTTACCCCACCAATGCATGCTTTAGAAGGAGGCTGGAAGGCTACACTGACGGGTAAAACGCACTATGCTCCGACTAACGGCATTCCGGAACTTCGAGAGGCTTTAGCGGAGAAGGTCTATAAAGAATATGGCCTTGAGTATGACCCAAACTCTGAGATATTGGTGACAGTTGGCGCGACAGAGGCGATTTCCCTCGCCTTAATAGCACTCGTAAACCCCGGTGATGAGGTGCTGATCCCTAATCCTGGTTTTGTATGCTATGAGCCCAGCGTTAGATTGGCAGGCGGTGTTCCCATATCAATTCCATGTCTCGAGAAGAACAAATTTAAGCCCTCCATTGACAATGTGACGTCACTTATCACCAGAAAATCACGCGTGATTATTCTGAACTATCCAAACAATCCAACGGGAGTTGTTCTCTCCCGTGATGAACTTGCGGAGTTAGCAAAAATTGCTGTTGAGCATGACTTAATTGTGATTTCCGACGAAGTTTACGAAAAAATAATCTATGATGAAGAGAAGCATCAATGTTTGGCAACGTTTCCGGAAATGAGGGAGCGCACCCTCATAGTGAATTCGTTTTCTAAAACTTATGCCATGACTGGATTGAGGATCGGCTATGTTTATGGGCCCAAACAGCTTATAGCCCCACTTTGGCTTTGCCACCAGTACTTTGTTGCTTGTGTGGATACTTTTGCGCAATATGCCGCTTTAGCAGCCCTAAAAGGGCCCCAAGACTTTGTTAAAGATATGGTGGCTGAGTTTGATAGACGGAGGCGTTTTGTTTTCAAAAGGCTTAATGAGATTGGCGGATTTGGCTGCGTTCTTCCAAAAGGTGCTTTTTACATGTTCCCTAGCATAAAGGCTTTTGGAATGTCTTCAGAGGAGTTTGCCCAATTCTTGCTTAAAGAGGCATGCGTTGCCACCGTTCCGGGCTCTGCTTTTGGTTCTTACGGTGAAGGCTACATTAGAATTTCTTATGCCGCAGCTTATGAACAGTTGGAAGAAGCTTTAAACCGCATAGAGAAAGCCGTGGAAAAACTTAAGGGCTCTATTTAAAGTTCTTCCGCCTTTTCCTTCAGCTTATCAAAGAGTTCTGGGCGTAAGTCTTTCAAAGTTGGGACAAATGTTTCCACTGGCTTAATGTCCGCATAGTCCACTTCGCCCACCACGAGGTCTTCCTCATCATATTTTGCCTTTACAGTGATTTTTCCGTTGGGGGCTATTAGCCTGCTTCCACCCCAGAACTGCAACCCGTCTTCTATGCCTACAAGATTGACATAAGCTAGAAATGCTGCATTTTCGATGGCTCTTGCAACAGTTAGTGTTTCGAAAAATGCTCTGCGGACGGCTGGTGAGGCTGATATACAAACAATCATTTGTGCGCCTTCTAAGCGTGTTAGCCTGCAAACTTCTGGAAAGAATATGTCATAGCATATAATTAGCCCAATCCTTCCAATGTCCGTTTCAAATGCTTCAGCCTGATAGCCTGGCCTAAAATACCTCTTTTCCTCGAAAACGCTGTGAGTTGGGAGATGCATTTTCCTATACTTTCCGATATAGCCTTCTGGTCCAACGAGGACTGCGGTGTTGTAAATTGTTGCTTGTGTTTTTTGGCTGATTTCTGGCATTCCAAAAACGATATAGGTTTCATGCTTTTTTGCGATTTTTTCCATGGCACTTGTTGATGAACCGGGAATTTTTTCTGCTAAATCGAAAAGTTCGTCCCTTATTATGTATCCCGTTAGCGAGAGTTCAGGGAAAATAACGAGGTCTGCTCCTCGCTGTTTTGCTTTGTCAGTGTACTCCTCCATTTTTTGTATGTTTGCCTTTTTGTCTCCTCTTTTGCAGCTTATTTGGGCTAGGGCGACTAAGAATTTCTCTTTCACAAGTTTCCTTCCTTAATATGTGAATGGTATCCTAAAATCAAATCCGACGGTCCTATATTGAAGTTTTGTTGTTAAGGGCATTCTCCTCTTATGCTCCATTTTCTGCCAACGCTCTTTTACCCTTTCCACCAAGACTTTTTGCAAGCCCAACTGTTCCGCTATCTCTTCTGTTTTCATGAAATGCTCCAGCCCGTATAGAATGAGGTCTAATGTTTCATATTTTATCCCTAACTCTTCTTCTGCTGTTTGTCCAGGCCAAAGTGCTGGAGACGGCGGTTTTTCCACAATTTCTCTTGGTATGCCCATGTGCCTTGCAAGCTTTTGCACTTGGGTTTTGTATAGGTCCATTATTGGGGATATGTCTGCCGCCGCATCTCCCCATTTTGTGAAGTAACCCATCATTGTTTCCGACTTGTCAGAGCTTCCACACACTATTAAGTTTAGCTTGTTGGCGTAATAGTAGAGATAGAGCATTCGTGTTCGCGCTTTTAAGTTGCCCTTGGAGAGCTTATCTTGATCATCAAAGACAAATATTGTCTTCTTAATCGCCTCTAATGCTGGTGTGATGTCTATGATTTCCGTTTTCAGTTCGAACTTTTCTGCCACGAGTTTTGCGTGTTTTATGTCTTTTGGGTTGTATGTTTCCTTCTCTGGGAGGATAAGTCCCAAAACTTTATTTCCTCCGATGGCTTTTGCGGAGAGCGCTGCCACTGTGCTGCTGTCTATCCCACCGGAAAGCCCTAGCACTATGCCTTTTGCCTTCGCCTTTTCCACATAATCCCTTATGAAGCGTGTTATTTTCGCCTCTACTTCCATCCAGTCCAGTTCTAAAACTGATGGTGTCAGTTTCAAGGGGTTTCATCCTCAATGCTTATGGGATTAGGCAAGTATTTAAGGACGAAGATGGAATAATGAATAGATGTGCCTTGAACACTATGCATGAAGGATTGGTGTATGGGGCGTAGAAGGCGGAAAGTTATCCGCATTCCAAAGAAACGTTTGCCAAAATTTTTCTCTTGCCCCATTTGTGGAAAGGCGTCAGTTCGTGTTGAAATGTTTAGGGATGAAGGGAGAGCTATTGTAAGTTGCGGCAACTGTGGCGCAAAGGAAGAGTTTCCAGTTAAGGGTGCCCTCGGCGAGATAGATGTTTACTGCATGTTCACTGACAAAATCTACGGCGGAATAAAGAGACTGCCCGCCCCGGAAGTTAAGGGATCTCAATAGAAGGATGGTTAGCGCCTTGATAGGTGCTGTTGAAAAATATTTGCTTGATAGAATCAGCTCGGAAGGGTCAATTCACATAACCCTCATAGATCCTGAAAAGGTTACGCCTTCCCAAGCGTTGACCATTGCCAGAAAGGCTAGGGCAAGTGGGACGTCGGCAATAATGATTGGAGGCTCCACTTTTATTTCGACTAAACATTTGGATGATGTTGTTAAAACCATTAAGCGGGCTGTAGATGTCCCAGTAATTCTATTTCCAAATAATGTTACGAGCATAAGCCGCTATGCAGATGCCATATGGTTCATGTCCCTCCTAAACTCTGTCGATCCGTACTTTATAATTGGCGCGCAGGTTTTAGGTGCACCTTTAATCAAGCGATATCGTCTTGAACCAATCCCATTAGGCTATATTATTGTTGGTGAGGGTGGAACCGCTGGCATTGTTGGGAAGGCTGTTCCAATACCCTATGACAAGCCAGAATTAGCTGTTGCCCACGCCTTGGCAGGGCAGTATTTGGGCATGCGCTTCATCTATCTCGAGGCTGGCTCCGGCGCTAAAAAGCCAGTTCCAAAAGAGATGATCCACGCTGTGAAGAAAAGTATAGATATTCCACTAATTGTTGGCGGAGGAATAAGAACACGAGCGCAAGCGCTGGCGGCGGCGTCGGCTGGCGCGGATATCATCGTTACTGGCAATGTTGTTGAGAACGGGCAAGTTAAGGACAAAGTTTCGGAGATTGTGGAGGGCTTAAAGAGCTGTAAAACGTAACCCTCAGCACCATCTAATGTTGCATATTCTTGTACAAAAATTGGTAGTTTAATGGTTTAAGGTAATGAGGCTTTGCTTTTTATGTGTTAGAAAACAAAAATATGCCGCCGCCTTTAAAATGTGTACCGAGCGTTGGTTGATTGAGCGTTCAAATGTGCAAGTCCTATGAGAAATACGTTGAGGCTCTGGAGAGGCAGCTTGAACAGTTGTACAGCATAGCCGCAAAAGCTAGAGAGAAGGGTGTTGATCCAGAATCTAAGCCAGAGTGCATGGTTGCAATGGACATGG
>JBMFMB010000014.1:0-40507 GCA_049970895.1 Bathyarchaeia archaeon
GGCAACTGTTAGACACAAAATTATTGCTGTTTTAATTTTCTCAGATGACACCATATCTTCACATCCATCAGACGACTACAACCTATAAAACCGTCGAATGGAATTAAACTTTACCAGCACGCTAGCCCGTTGCTAAATTCGGACAAAATAGATTTTATTCCACTATTATGTAGTTTAATATGCAAATTTGAAGCCTTATTTTTATCTCCCTCCCCAAAAATTTAAGAGTTTACAGGCGAGACCAACAACTATAGCAAGCGCATCAAACCATTTTTCCATTTCAGTCTGAAATTAGCAACACCCTAGCGCGCATAACCGAAGCCAAAGATTTTCCTAAAATACTAAGTTCAAAAGATAAAATGCACGAACATTAGCATTCCATATTGCTTAAATTTCCCGTGAAGTTCATTCTAACTAGGCTGATTACTTTCTGACTTATTAGGGTAAACTTAAAGATGTCATAGACATGTAGGTCCATCACTGCGAAGTAAAATCGCATAATCCCTCTAAGGGGGGAATCATCCCCTTTTTCTCATAAAATCTAAAAAATCGTAATTTTCACTAAAACCTTCCCGTTGAACATTTGAAGAGCTGGCTCACATACATAATTGTTATCATTGCTAATAGAAATATCAAACTTATGGTTAGGGAATTAAAGGAGTAAAGTTTTTAAGATTGCACTTTGTAAACGTTTTGCATGGACTCGGTTGAGCCGTTTGCTTTGTATGTGAGTAAGAGGTTTGTTGATAAGGCTTCTAAAACTTTTGGTTTGGGTTTCCTCGTTAGAAAGCCTTTGGTGGAAATTCTGAAGAAGATGGGTGTGAGGTTTGAGGAGCTTGACAGGGATGGGGCTAAGTTGGCTCTTGAAAGGATTGGCGAGTCAAAGGGCATAACTGTTTCTACTAGCCAGCTTGTTAAGACCTTAGCTTTGGCTTTCTTTCTTCCAACAGGGGTATTTTTGGCCGCATTAAAAAAGGTGCTTTACCGTTCTGGAGTTGAAACTGATAATTACGTGATGTTTGAGTTTCTGGCGGAAATACCGAGAGCGTTTAGACCCTCTCTTTTTTACGATGTCTGGCTTGTCGTGCCAAAAACGGAGGCTGGCGCTGAGGATGCAAAAGAGTTGATCATGAAAATAGTGGAGACAGTTGGGGTTTCGCCCTTAAATGAAGAGGAATGGGAGAATGCGAAGCCCATTAGAGAAAAGCTTGCTGGTAAAATTGAAGTTAAAGGTTTGACGGAGAACCTTTGGGCATCATTAATTAATTATGGCGGGTAAGAGATGAGTCTTAAACATATTGGATTTTTAATGGTTTTAGCCTTTTTAGGCTTTCTCCCCGTCCAGTTGTCCAGGGCTTCTTTGACCCCCCACAACCCAATTCACATAAGTAGCAACGCGGACTTTACCGCAGCCAACGGAGTAACTGGGGGTTCTGGAACAGCAGCCGATCCATATATTATCGAGGGGTGGGCGATAACTGAAGCGGTGGTGGGCGCTGATTATGGAATTTGGCTTGAAAATACTGACGCTTACGTCGTTATTAGGAACTGCTTTGTTATACCCCCAGATACTGGCATAAGGCTTGAACATGTGGCAAATGTTGCGATTGAGAATGTTACCGTTAGAGGCGGGCATCAGGGCTTATATGTCTATGACTCAAAATGCGTCACCATTTCCACGAGTGACATAGGCCCCATAGGCGGCCCCGTTGTCCTGCTATATTCATCAACCAACGTTAAAGTGGATAATTGCAAAATAGGAAACGGCCTATACTATAGCCTCTACATGCAACATGTAAACAACACAACCGTCGAGAACTGCGAAATCTACGATAGCCATTACGGCGTCTACGCTGAATCTTCAACAAACTTTTCCATAAACAACTGCAACATCCACAATAATGGAGACGGCGTACACTTTTATGTAACCGGTAACAGCATCGTTTCAAACTGCCTAATACACTTCAACGAAGATCATGGAATATACCTGGACATGTCAGACCACATAACAATAGAATACTGCGACGTGAGAAACAGCTCGCTGGGCATATGGCTTAACCCAGCCTTCAACTGTGAAATCCACTACAACAACTTCATCAATATATACGGTAACGCACAAGACGATAGATACGGTAACGGTGGACAACAAAACAACTGGGATAAAAACTACTGGAGCGACTATAATGGCGTGGACGCAAACAAAGACGGATACGGAGACACGCCATACGCAATCGCGGGAAGCGCAAACGCAAAAGACAACATGCCACTAATGCAAGTTATCCCAGAAATTCCCAACCTATTAATACTCCTGCTAACAATAATATTCATTGGAATAGCAATCAACATGCTCAAAAACAAACAACAAACCAATAAGCACAAAACTTCGTTTAGTCGCTGTTAAGGGAATTGGACCAGTATAGGTAAACTTTTGTTTGTAGCAGGAATCCGCATACTTTGCGTTTCGTTTCAACGGTTGTTAGTTTGTTACGCTTTGAGGAAAGTGTGATGGCGGTGAGGTAGGCTGCTGTTGAGGGTATAGTCAGCCAGAACCCGGCTTTAAACTCTGTAATGGCATGGTTTGTGGTTGCTTGGGCGATGAGCCACATGTTGAAGACTATGAAGATGTTTAGTATTAATGGTGGAAGCATGTATGTGCGTTTCATTCGCAACATTGCAAGGGCTGAAAAGACGAAAGTGAGGATTTGGGCTTCAAACATTAAAATTAATGCGGGTTCCACCCACACAGTCAGGTGATTTCTATAAGCATACCATTCCGCCCGTCTCCACCAATCCGCAAACCAAAACTCCTCAACAACAATGCCCCAAAACTCTTGAGAGCCCTTAAAAGACCAGAAAAGAAGTGGTCTAACAGGTCTCTTCTCCGGGATGGCAATTGAAAACGGAGGTTGCGAAAGAAAAGGGTTAATAAAAGAAAGTGAAAAAAGAACCAATGCGAAAGTAATTAGTAAACGCAGCACAATCAACCTCAACCAAAACCCCAAAACTCCAATTTTACACAGCTTAAAAAGTCTACGCATTAGAACAATAAAATAGCTTCCAACACACAATATTCGGTTTAATTTGCTTAAACTTTCGTTTAAAGAAAGGTGTGTGGAAATAAAATTCATACTTGAGATTCATAACGGATAATTTGTTTTACACGCATTCTCAATTTGATGGGTTTTGTCGGAGGCTGACATTGTAACTGTTAGGAAGAGGGCTGTATGCCCACGTTGTGGAATGACAGTCTATGAAGGAGCAGAGATGTTCAGAAGCCTGAAAATGCCAAATAAATACGTATGCGTGACATGCGCCATAATGGAAAGGGAGGAGCTGAAGAAGGAGCGGAAAGCTGGGAAGGGTTAATGCCTAAATGCCGAGAATGCCGCTTCATAGACTACTTCACAAGCGAAAATCGATACTGGTGCCACCAAAACAAACGCTACGTGAACCCAGAAGACAGCATATGCGAAAAATACAAGCCACAAATTAAAGGACCATTAGACAAATACATATGGTGAGTGTAGGTTAAGCATTATTTTATTCGATTGGTATTGTTTCCCATGTTCCACGTTTTCTCGGAATTCTTATTCTGATCCGACCCTCCCTAAACTCTACTTTGACTTCTTCTTTCTTAACATCCCTCGGAACCTTCAGGGTAAAGATGATCTCGTCAGCCGTCCTCTCAACGTCAATCCAGCCCGGCATCCACCATTCTGGACCCCAAAAACCCAAACCAAAGGGACCTATACGGAAATAATGCCAATGATGAGGCAAACCACCACCCCACTAAAACAAAAACTCAAATACAGTTTATAAAGAGTATGCCAACATGCACGAATAGAACATAAGACACGGGAAAATGTAAACCCTAACGGAGCCCTTATTGGCTCCTTAACGAACCTGTCTATGTAGCTTACCATGCACCTCGCATTTCTCTGGTTATACTTCTTAAACTCGATGTATTGCAGAAACATTTGCCTCGTTTCAGGCCAGCTTAAAGCAAAGCCTTCACCCCTCAATCCCACCTCCAAAGAACCTAAAACTTTGCACTGCATATTCACCCGCTTCCTCAACTCGCCGATATCGCCCTCGCCCTCCATAACAGCCCTTAAACACTCTAACTTCCTACACTGCTCCTCGACGCTTTTCTTAATCTCCTCAATCCTCTCCGACATGGGACAACCCCCAAGCCGGGGCTGGGACGGTCCCAGGACGGTCCCAAAGACTGATATCCAAACCAGCCCATTTCAGGCTTATTTCCGCCAAAGCAAACAGTTTTTGGTGCGGCCGCCGGGATTTGAACCCGGGTCGTCAGCGTGGCAGGCTGATGTCCTAGTCCAGGCTAGACTACGGCCGCCAATATTTTCGGTTATCCTCTTATCTTTATTTTCCTAAAAAGCATTATGTTTCTGTTTCACGTCGCGTCAATTTTGCCTAGTTTTGGTTTCTGCAAAATTGATAGCCCTCTGATTTTCGGCAATGGGCAAGCTGGAAAATGTGTTGTTCTGGCGTTATTTTCGATTTCCTCCCCTTTTATGGTTTTCGTCAAGTTTTTATTTGTTTGTTGGCTTTTTGATGTTTGATGTTTGGCAGGGAGTTTTTTGTTAATCGTTATCGGTTGTTGGGCTGGGAGTTTAGGGATGTTACACCAAGACAGGCCATTAGGGTTAACGCCATGAACGTTAAGGGCGTCAAAATTGTGGAGAGGCTTAGGGGTTTGGGTGTTGAGCTTGAGGAAATCCCCTTTGTGCGTGGTGGCTACTGGGTTTTACGTTCGGAGTTTTCCGTCGGCGCCGCTGTTGAGTATCTTTTGGGCTATTATTCCATTCAGGAGGCTGCAGCCCAGATTCCGGCAACCCTTTTCACAGATTTGAGGGGTAAGACCGTTCTGGATGCTTGTGCGGCTCCGGGCGGCAAGACTGTTCAGTTGGCCGATTTGATGGGGAACACTGGCGTCGTTGTGGCTTTGGACGTTAATGAGCGGAGGCTTAAAGCATTAATGAATCAGCTGGAGCGTTGCCGCGTGAAAAATACTATTGTTTATAAGTTGGATGCCAGAAAAATCTCGAAGCTGGACTTAAAATTTGACAGGATATTGCTGGATGTTCCATGTTCTGGCAACTTCGCTACAGATAAAGACTGGTTTAGGCGGAGGACATTGGCTGATGTTGAAAGAAACGCCAAACTTCAAAGGGAGATTCTTGCAGAATCTGTTAAGGCCTTAAAGGATGATGGCGAAATAGTTTATGCCACATGCTCTCTAGAACCCGAAGAAGACGAGTTAAACATTGACTGGGCTGTGAAGAATTTAGGCCTTGAAACTGTGGAAGTTGAATGTTATGGGGAGGAGGCGCCAACGGAAATTTTCGGCAAAAGGCTAGACGACTCTATAAGGAATTGCCGCCGCATATGGCCAGACAAAACTCAAGGCTTTTTTGTCTGTAAACTCAAAAAGCGTGGGTGATCCAGATAATGCTGAAGCCTATTGAAGATTTTGCCAGACTTTTTGGTGCAGAACTGAGCTTGGACGGAAGTTCGGTTGTTAGAAAGGGGAATAAGTTTTTCATGCTTAATCCTAGTTTGAAGATTTTGGCTGAGAAGAGCGGAGAATGGCTTTTTGCTGGCACATACCTTGGCAAAATTGAGGGTGGCAGGTTCCATCCAAGTTTTCCCCTGCTTTTCATGATTGCGGAACAAGCCCAAAACAGGGTGGTTGTTGACGATAAGGCGGCTTGGCTTTTCGTTTGTGGCAGAGACATATTCAAGGAAGGCATATTGGAGGTTAAAGGTTCAAGGCGTAAAGGCGCCTACACGCTGGTTTTTAACCGTTATGGAGAGTGCCTAGGCTTCGGCGTAATAGCAAAAGACTTGGAAAAGGCGAGGGGAGGTGTTGTTGTCAAAAACATTTTGGATGTTGGAGACTTTCTTAGAAGGGAGCGAGGCGAAAGGATTTCAGAAACTTAAATTCAGCCCGATTTTATTTTTTCAGCTAGCTCTCCAATTTTGACCATGGCTTGTTCTTTTCTCTGCATGTCTCTTAAGACCACTGCTCCTTGGTTTAGCTCTCTTTCGCCAATTATTATTACGTGGCTTATGCCCCTTCTGTCCGCGTCCTCCAAAGCCTTTGTAACCCTTCGTCTCATAACTTCGGTTTCAACGGCTATTCCTTCGTCTCTTAGCATTTCAGAAATTCTTAAAGCCTCATTATTTAAGCTCTCGCTCACTGGAATGACCATGACTCTTTTCTCCTCTTCTGCTGTTACGCTGGTTTTCTGCTCCTGCATGGCGAGCATTATTCTGTCTATTCCGTGGGCAACCCCCACGGCGGGTGTTGGTTCACCTCCAAAAAGTTCCACAAGTTTGTCGTATCTTCCCCCTCCAGCCAATGCTATGTCCAATTCTGGAACGTAAACCTCGAAAATCATTCCAGTATAGTATTCTAGTCCACGGGCGAAACCGGCATCCACCGTTATGTCCGGTTCTTTTGCCGTTTTCTTTACCAGTTTGAGGATTTCTCCAAGATTTTTCACTGCGTTGGAGGCTGTTCCATAATCCTTCACGAGTTTTGCCATTTCCTCTAGAATGTTTGTGGTGTTGCCTCCTTTTAGGGCGACGAGCTTCTGAAGGGTTTTTAGGCATTTTTCCGAGGCTTTTGCTTCTTTTACGATGCTTAGTGCTTCTTCGTACTGTTTTTTGTCCATGAGCTGCATGATGCGGTTTTGGGTTTCCTCCTCTATGCCTTCTTGGCTTAAAATTCCTCGCAAAACGCCGACATGCCCAACTTTGAAGGCGTAATTCCTCAGCCCTACAGATCTCATCAAATTGTTTGTTAGTAGTAGCACTTCGGCGTCGGCTTCTGGCTTTTCTGAACCCATAAGCTCGAAGTTTGATTGCCAAAACTCTCTAAAACGTCCCTTTTGTGGTTCGTCATATCTGTAGAGGCTTCCAACACAGAATAGCCGCAGTGGCTTAGGATCGTTTCGCATTGTTGTTGCCACAAGCCTTGCAACAGAAGCTGTGAACTCCGGTCTCAAAGCAACTTTTCTTCCACCTAAATCTTCAAAGGCGTACATTCTTGCGCGGACTTCTTCGCCTGCCTTCGCCGCAACAAGCTCATAAGACTCAACAACAGGCGTTATTATCTCCCTATACCCGTACAGTTTGGCGGTTATTCTGGCTTTTTCCTCGATAAAACGCATTAATTTTGCCTCTTCTGGCAGAAAGTCCCTCATTCCACGAACTGTTTTGAAGGCGCTCATAACTGTTCACGTTTTAGGCTTATGCTTTTTTATGGTAGGGTTAATTGTGAGACGGAATAGTAAACTATTTCGCCTCTTCTGCTCATAACAGCCAAAATAAGCTCCTTTTTAAGGCTCTGGCACTGCCTCATTATTTGAGTTAGCTCCTCCATTTTTATTGGCTTGCCCTCTTGAAGGCTTAGGATTAAGTATTTAGCTGTATCCCTCCCATACTCACCTCTCTCATAAACTCTGAAGTCAACGCCCATGCCGAAGCCTTCGCGGACAACATACCCGCGGCTTCTTAGGTCTCTATAAACCAAATACTTAGCCCAAGCATTCTCGTCTGTTTTTTCCGCCACTTGCAAAAGCCTCTGGAAGCCTATTTCCTCACCTTCCGTGTCTTTAACTAAAACTAAGCCCTTGTCCAGCAGGTGTAGCGCCTCGTAAAAGTTTAGGAGCAGCCCACCGTTTTCCTCTATGCCATAGCCTTTGGCTTTTAGCTCCTCTATCCTCTGCTTGTTCGCTATTTTTACTCCATTATCTGTTAGTGTGCCCTCGATTTTTTCTTGGCGGATTGGCTGTTTCTGCGGCTGTTCTTTACCTTTGCTCATAGGCTTAACCGTGCTAAATCATCCTTATATAGGATGCCTTCCTCGCAGATAATTGCTGACACATATTTTATCGGCGTAATATCAAAGGCTGGGTTTATGACTGGCACGTTTTCTGGGGCTATTCGCTCGGAGCCTATGTGGGTTACTTCTTCTGGGCTTCGCTCCTCTATTGTTATGTCTGCGGCCGTGTGGGCTAGGTCGAAGGTGGATTTTGGAGCCGCCACGTAGAAGGGTATGCCATGTTCCTTGGCTAAGACTGCTATTTGGTAGGTTCCAATCTTGTTTATGACGGCGTCCCGCACTATTCTGTCTGCTCCAACAATAACCTTGTCCACCATACGCCTATACATGACGTATCCCACCATGGTGTCGCTTATCAAAGTGACTGGTATGCCATCCCGCTTAAGCTCATAGGCTGTTAGGCGGGCACCCTGCAGCTTCGGTCTTGTTTCTGTGGCGATAACCCTAACCCTTTTGCCTTGCTCAACAGCCGCCCTAATTACACCTAAGGCTGTTCCATAATCAACTGTAGCTAGTGCCCCAGCATTACAATGTGTCAGCACGGTGTCGCCATCATTGATGAGGGTGGCTCCATGCCTTCCCATTGAACGGTTTGCCTCAACATCCTCATCGGCTATCTTGTCTGCCTCTTCAACGACGAAGGCGGCTAACTCTTCGACGCTTCCTTGGAAGGCACGTGCCTTGCTTAGGATTCTGTCAACAGCCCAGAATAGGTTAACACCAGTAGGTCTGGTTTTTCGCAGGGTTTCCGCAGCCCTTTCCAGTTCGCTGATAAGCTCCTCTTTTCGCCTAGCCTTTGAATGGTGGGCTGTTAGCGCTAAGGCGTAGGCTGCAGCAACTCCGATTAGGGGCGCCCCCCTAATCTTCATTGTTTTTATTGCTTCAGCCACCTCACTGCAGCTTTTCAGTTCTAGAAACTCTGTTTTGTGGGGAAGCTTCATCTGGTCAATTGTTATGACCATGCCGTTGCGCCACAGTAGGGTCCGCATTTCCGCTTTTCTCCTCCACCTTTTGCATCCGCTAACCGTTTATGCCAGTAATAGTATAAATCTTGTTGACAAACGCAAGAAGGTGGTGAATTAGAATTTTGAAGAGGGGAAGCCTCCAAACCCTTATTGAAAAGTTTGGGACGCGTTATCCGGAAATTTTGGGCATAGACCTAAAAAGCCGAAGGGAGGAGGAGATTTTCAAATGGTTTTTGGCTTCCATACTTTTCGGAGCGCCAATAACCGAAACCTCAGTCATAAAAACCTACAAGTGTTTTGAAAGGTATGGCGTCTTAACACCCCAAAGGATTTTGGAGGCTGGCTGGGACGTTTTAGTGAGGATTCTTGATGAGGGAAGCTACACGCGTTACGACTTCAAAACGGCTGACAAGCTCCTCGAAGTAACGCGAAACTTGATGGCGAATTATGGGGGCAAACTAACCAAAATCTGTGAAGAGGCTCGCGACCATGCGGATTTGGAAGCGAAGCTTAAAAGTTTGGGGAAGGGCGTCGGCGACGTAACAGTTAGCATATTCTTACGAGAGCTCCGCGATTTATGGGATAAAGCCAAACCAAAACTAACAAGCCTTGTGGTGATGGCGGCCAAAAACCTTGGAATAATTGATGAAAAAGCGCCGAAAGAAGTTTTGCGGCAACTCGAAGAGTTTTGGAGCGAAAACGCGGTTGCGGACAAGTCCTTCATAAACTTTGAAACTGCACTGCTACGCTTGGGCAAGGACTATTGTAGAAGGGAAAAGTGCAACATTTGCCCAGTTAAGGCTGACTGCAAGCGTCATGCTGTTGGGGGCTTAATGTAGGTTACAACCTCTATTGGACACTCTTCTGGCAGTTTCAGCCTTTTCCGCCACTCGTCGCCCACGGCTATTAGGGAGAAAACCCCTGAAATTTCAGCTTTCGCTTTACGCACAAGATTGACGAGGGCTGCCTGTGTTTCGCCAGTCTTAATCATGTCGTCCACTATTAGGACGCTGTCCCTCTTTTTGATGGCGTCTTTTGGAACATAAAGCGTTATTGTCACGCCCGAATCCCTGAGCACATAGGTTTCTTCAAGAAACTCTTTCACGCCAACTTCCTTACTCCTTTTTGCTATGACTAGGTTTACGCCTAGAGCGTTTGCCACCATAGTTGCCAAGGGAATGCCATCCACGGCCGCCGTGAACACTTTTGTGACTCGTTTTCCAGCAAAATTTGCAAGCGCGTGATTAGCCGCCTGCTGAAGAATGTTAAAATCGCCAATAATCTCAGTATTATCAAAATAGCCATCCTCATTAAACCTTATCCTGTTACGAAGTTCGTTCTCCAAGCCGACAAATTTTGAAAGGACTTTCCAGAGCTGCTTTGCTCTGGCTGTGTTGGGCAAAACGTGCCCTTTTGCATATCGGCTTAGAACTGTTACTGGCAAGCCGGTTTTCGCCGACAACTCTCGATATGTGATATTCCGCTTGTATTTGGCTGTTCTGAGAAGCTCTATGGTCATCAATCGCAGTTTCAGTTCTTCTGCGTGTGTGCTCATGAGCCTCCCTCATACACATGGACTAGTTAAATTCCAAAGCGTCTACATTTTATTATTTCCTTCCCAATTTATAATTTCCGCTCGAAAACCGAACACTTGGCAGACAAATATTTTAGTGTCTAGCCGTCAACTGTTATGGTGCTTTAGCCAAAACCACTTCTATGGAATATTCAAACCCGTCTCTGTAAACTGTTAGGTTTACTTTTTCGCCAGCCCTTTTCTTGTGGATCTCGCCAAGAAGCTTCTCTATCCGCATTACGGGCACGTCGTCTAAGGCGAGGATTATGTCGCCTGCCACTATTCCAGCCTCATGTGCTGGACTTCCATCAACAACTCTCGTTACCAAAACGCCTTCGTCTACTGGTATCCCGTAATAGCTGGAAATCTCCTTTGTTAGGCTTAAACCCATTATTCCAAGCCATGGGCGAGTGTGCACACCTTTCGTTATGATTTCTGATGCGCACTTCTTAGCTGAGTTTATTGGGATGGCAAAGCCTATACCGTGGGCGAAGGGTATTATCGCCGTGCTTATGGCAACGACTTTTCCATTAACATCCACTAGTGGTCCGCCGCTGTTTCCTGGGTTTATGGCGGCATCCGTCTGAACAAGATTTTCCAAAAGCTCATTTTTAGATTCTATTGTGCGGTTTAAGGCGCTTATAACCCCAGAAGTTATTGTTGGTCCACCCGCTAACCCGAAAGGATTGCCTATGGCGTAAACACGCTGCCCAATCCTAAGCTTGTCAGAGTCTCCAAGCTCAGCATAGGGCAAGCCCTTCCTATCAACTTTTACAACGGCTATATCATGGATTGTGCACGTTCCAAGCAACCGCCCATTCAAAACCTCACCGTTCCAAAGCGTAACAGCTATGCGTTCAGCACCTTGAACAACATGGTTGTTGGTCAATATGTGACCTTCGCTGTCTATTATTGTTCCCGAACCCATGCCCTTAACTGGGAAAACTTGGTAGAATACGTCTTGAATAAGCCTAATCGTGCTGATGTTAACAACACATTTGCTAACCCTCTCAAGCACGTCCAAAACCCTTGATTCTTCATTGGAAGCCAATCCGACCGCCACGTTAAAATTGTCTAATAAGTTTTAACTTTTTCTTCACCTTTGCGTTTGAGTTTTTGAGTGGGCGTTAAGGAGCAGAACCACCGCAGAGGCTTGGGTCACAAGAACATAGGCTATCACCGCCAAGTATGGAATGTTCAGCTCTACCATTAAGCCGTACACAGCCCCGCCGATCAACATGCCAACACCGTAAGCCGTGTTAAATATGCCGTAGGCTGTTCCCCGCAAAGAGATTGAAGCGAAACCAGAAACAGCCGCCCGATAAATGGACTCTTGCATTCCCAAGACTAGACCGAAAAAGGCTGCGGCAACGATGAGCATTATTAAGTCCGCGTTTGTCATGGCGAAAAATGTTGGAACAATTGACAAAATGAATGGCAATATTAAAACTCTAATCTTGAACTTGTCGTAGGCGAATCCCGCGAAAAGTGCTGTTGGCGCATCCACCCCCTGTATAAGCGTATAAATTAGGGGGACAATCCACAACTGGTTTGTCGGCTCTAGAATCTTTGTAGCCTTTAAGAGTATAAGCTCGAAGGGTATAAGCCCAACAGTGTTCAGCAAAACAGCAAAAGTATAAACGTAGAAGGCTTTCCCAAGTTTTTCATCAGCCTTGACTGGCTTAGCTTCCGACGGCTCAGCGGCTTTTCTCCATCCAATTCTCCTATAAGTGTAGGCTAGGAATGCCAAAAGCATGATGAAAGGCAATGATAGGAGGCTGAAGGTTAAATTGTAATTGTTGCTGGTGTAAAACATTAGACCCGCCACTATGAGGGGACCTAGAATTGCGCCTACCTGATCTAGGAGCTCATGAATTCCGAAGGCTTTACCAGCCCCAACCCCGCGGCTTACAATTGATAGTACGGCGTCCCTTGAGGGCGACCTTACTGCTTTTCCAATTCTTTCAAGAAGCACCAAAATTACCGCTATTTGCCACATCCTCACGATTCCCAACAATGGAATTGAAACAATAAGCCCATATCCTAAGAAGATGAAGAGCCAGTAAGCCCTCGTTGTGTCTGCAAGTCTCCCGCTTACAAGCCTTAAGGCGTACCCTAAAAACTCACCAAATCTGCCGACAAAAATTATGGCGAAAGCCGGGGTCAATAAAAATTCCAGGTATGGTGTAACAATGCCCCGCGAGCCTTCATATACAACGTCTCCTAATAGGCTCACTATTCCGAGGAGGAGAATAGCCACGTAGGCGTTTTTCGCGTTCACTAAGCCATGTCCCATTACTGTTTCCTGCTGCTAAAACAGCCTCTTATTCCATGTTAGCCGAAGTTAAGAGTTTCGCTATTTTCTCAAGCCACTCCTTATCCTTCTCGTCGAAGCTATCATACTCGTCGCTGTCAACGTCGAGAACAGCCATAACCTCGCCCTTTTCATCAAAGACTGGGACGGCTATTTCAGATTTAGACCTTGGATCGCACATTATGTGTCCAGGAAATTCGTGAACATTTGGCACAATAATGGTTTTTCCGTTTTTAGCGCATTTCCCACAAACACCAGTGTAGCGATTCTCGAGCATGCTGGTGGACCTCTTGATGGTCCAAGTTCCAACCACTCCTCTTTTGGGATATAGAATCCAACCCAGAAGTAGTATGGGATTTTAGCCTTCAAAACATCGCATACGATAGCCATTCTCTCAGCTTCAAGCTTTCCTTAATTGTTTTAAAGCTTTCGCTATACATCCTATCTTTTTCGTTGTTTTCCATGGTAGTTTTCACTTCTTTCCTTTTTCAACAAACTTCCTAATTGTCCTTTCATGCTTTTCAAGGGCTTTTTTGAAGGCTTCTGTTGCGTCTTTCTCAAGCCAGTTTAGGTAGGCTAGGCTAACAACAATAACGTCTGCAATGTCCACCTCTATGTCCTTGGCGTTTCTCCCCCCTCCATGTATTTTTCAGCCACCTGCCCCGCCTGCTCCGCCAGCAGTGTTATGAAAAAGCTTGATGTAAAAACTTCCTTCTTATGAGCCTCGTAGGAAATCTTTCTAACGGCTTCCTGTGCCTCCCTTAACATTTGCCACCTTCTCCTTTTCCACTTATCTATGTGTTTCAAATGTTATAAAATTTGGGAAAACGGCAAGTTATTGGGTTGGGGCTCTGGCTTTGTCCCATTCTTGTGTGATTTCCCTTAAAATTTTCGGGTATAGTCTAAAAATGTCCTTTGGGTCTTCAACATAGATGTAGAACATGTAGTTTCTTTCAACGCTTGTCAGCTTAGAAATATGATATTCCGGTTTCCTTGGGAGCATCTCGGCATTCTGCTCTATAACCTTGTCAAGAAGCCTCTCTAACTTTTCGGTTGGAAGGGAGTGATCAAAGTTCAGCTCAAAACTATAACAGTAAAGCTTCGATTCTTCCCCCATAAAGCGGTAGTTTGTGACTTCCTTGTCCAAAATTCTCTGGGTGCTTATGGACACGACGGTGTTGTTGGGGGTTAAAATCTTGGCATAGTTTATTGTTATTTCTTGCACTATGCCCTCAATGTTGTCTAGGCGGATGTAGTCTCCAACGCGGAAGGGTCTTGCAACCAGCAAATATATTCCAGCAATGAGGTTTCCAATGGTTCTTTGGGAGGCAAAACCCACAGCGGCGCCGCCTAAGGCTGAAAAGCTAACTATTATGTCTGATGGAACTCCGCCTATATGTAGGACTGCGACGACAGCTCCAACAAGAATAAGCAGTCTCGCCGTTACTATCAGCCCGTTTCCAACATCTGGCGGAATCTGGGCTCTCTTCATAAACTTCTTCAGCCATCTTGTGGTTAGCCGCTCCAGAATTGTTGCAGCCACCGCCACAACAATTAGCCAAACAACGGTAGTTAGGTAAGGGTGCTCTGTAAAGATTTCAAACATTTAAACGCCTCTCATCAACTAATGAATGTGTACGGGTCCAAAGCGGATTAATTTAGATAAAGCTTTTATTAATGCTTTAAGCTTAGTTTGGCAAATGCTTTGGAAGATGATGTGAAAATGGCTTTGCAGAAGGGCGACTTCATACTGTTGGATTACATCGCCAAAGTGAAAGAGACAGGCGAAGTTTTCGACACCACAATTGAGGAAGTAGCCAAAAAAGAACGCTTATACAAGGAGGGCGAAATCTACGAGCCGAAACTTGTCGTTATAGGCGAAGGCTGGGTTCTCAAGGCTTTGGATGAAAGCTTAACAAACATGGATGTTGGGAAAACCGAAACCGTTGAAATCTCACCAGAAAAAGCCTTCGGCGCAAGAGATCCCGAGAAGGTTAGACGTGTTCCCCTACGGCATCTTACGGCTAAGGGTATAACCCCAACCCTTGGAATGCGCCTAGAATATGATGGTAAAATGGCGGTTGTTAGGGCTATTGGGGCTGGACGTGTCCTCTTAGACTTCAATCCGCCATTAGCTGGAAAAACACTGGTTTACGAGGTTACTGTCAAAAAGAAGCTTGAAACACCAGAAGAGAAGATAGCAGCCCTAATCCACCGCAGAATACCAACTGTTGAAGCTGAAAAGTTCAAATTCACCATTAAGGCGAAAAATGTCAGCATAGAGATGCCTGAAGAAGCCTTCTACCTGGAAGGGATTCAGGTGGCAAAACGTGGCGTAGCCCTAGACATACAGAAGTTCTTCCCAGAAATAACCGCAGTTAAATTTATAGAAACTTTTAAGGCAGAGCCTAAAGCAAAAGCCTAAATAACCCCAGTTATTTTCGCGATTCTCTCGCATTCTTCTGGGCTCAGTTCCAGCTTGTTAAGGATCGTGTAGCGTTCAGGTCTTATAGAAGGAGCCATCAACAAGGCTTTGACAACATCCTCCTTAGATAATCCCAGCTCGTAGGCGTTTGTCGGCGCCCCAACAATTCTCAAAGTCTCCTTTATGCGCCTCCAATTTTCGCCATGCAGATAAGCCATAACAATTGTTCCCACACCACACTGCTCACCGTGCAAAGCATTATTAGGCTTAATCAAATCTAAGGCATGGCTAAACAAGTGTTCCGAGCCACTGCATGGTCGGCTGCTACCAGCAATGCTCATGGCTACACCACAGCTTATCAAGGCTTCCAGAAGCACTCGCAAGCCCTCATCGTTCTGCGGTTTTATGAGATTGGCGTTTCGCATCACAAGCCTGGCACTCATTAGGGCTAGGCTGGCGGCGTACTCCCCATAATACTCGTTCCTATCCATGTGCGCCAGTTTCCAGTCCCTTACGGCTGTGAACTTGGCGATGACGTCGCCGCAGCCACTCGCAATGAAACGGTGGGGCGTCTGTGCAATAATTTTTGTGTCGGCTATTATGGCTATTGGGGCTTGAGCCATAATAGAAAAGGGCTTTTCAAGACCCTTAACAGACGAAAGCGGGCTTGCAATACCGTCGTGGGAAGCCGTTGTTGGGACGCTTATGAAGGGCACTTTTTGCCGTGCTGAGCTTAGCTTCGCCACGTCAATTTTTGTTCCTCCGCCCACGCCGAAAACTACTTGAGGCTTTAGGGTTCTAATCCTCTCCTCAACGGCTTCCACGTCCTTTATCGTTGCCAACTCCACAATGTAGGTTTTGGCTTCTACACCTTCCTTTTCAAGGATTTCCTCGACAATTTTACCAGCGACGTCATGGGTTTTCCGCCCAGTAATTATTAGTGCTGATTCCGTGAAGCCCAATCTTCTGGATATTTCTGCAACCCGCTCTATTACACCTTCTCCAACAATAACCTCCCTTGGAAGCTGCATCCAATGGTGCTTTAAAGGCAAATCAACCACTGTTAAAGGCTTATCCAACTGTCAAAGTAGTGGCGTTAACGCTTAAAACCCTTTTCGCACATCTTCAATTTGGCAAATCATCGGTTGATGAGCGGAAATGCAATATCACTGTGAAAGGTGCTGCAAGGGCTGACGGAGGGCAAGGGCATAGTTTGGGCTTTAGGCCATGGCGTTTGTGGATGGATTAGCGGTTTTTAAGCGTAATATTAATAAGTCTCATGACGTGATTACATGATGCTACTTCCTAGCGAAGTAATTTGGCCGATATGTTTAGGTTTTGGGAGAAATGCGTAAATGTCAAACAGCAACGTAATTGACAAGTTGACGTTAAAGGGGACGACAACCATAGGGGTTGTCTGCAAAGACGGGGTAATCCTCGCCTCAGACACCCGCGTAACCATGGGATTCTATGTAGCCCACAAACATGGGAAAAAGATTTACAAGATAGACGACCACATGGCAATGACCATAGCCGGGACCGTGGCAGACGCCCAAAGAACAGTTGACATCTTAACGGCTAACGCCCAACTTTACAAAATAAACATGGGAAGGCCTATGCCAATAAGCTCAGCGGCAAGGCTTATGGCAAACCTCCTATTCTCCGCTAGATATATACCATTGGCAACTCAAGTCCTAATTGGGGGCGTTGACGATACTGGCCCTCACGTGTTTTCCATAGATCCCTTCGGAAGCCTAACAGAGGAGAAGTGCGTTGCCACCGGTTCTGGTTCTCCAGTGGCTTATGGCGTTTTGGAGGACAAATTCCGCGAGGGCATGACTGTGGCTGAGGCTTTACCAATTGTTGTTAGGGCTGTCGATTCAGCCATGAAGAGGGATGCAGCCAGCGGAGACAGCTTCAATGTGGCTGTTGTGGACGCTAAGGGTTACAGAGAACTAACTGAAGAGGAGAAGAAGAAACTTTTGGAGGCAAATTAAAAGGGAAGTTTAGAGTTGGCGCCCAACACTGAAAGGGAGAAAATCGAAATAAGCAAATACATACTCGAGCATGTCCCCAAAGAGGCGGAAGTCACAAGAGTGGAATATGAGGGTCCAATGCTGGCTGTTTATGCCAAAAGACCAGAAATCCTCGTGGAGCAGAGCAGCCTAATCGCAGACATAGTCAACGTCATAAGAAAAAGAATTGTCGTCCGCTCCGACCCCTCTGTGAGGCTTCCGGAAAAGGAAGCTGAAAAATTAGCCCGCGAAATAATTCCCGCGGAGGCTGAGGTTACAGACATATACTTCGACCCAACCCTAGGCGAAATAATTATTGAAGCAAAAAAGCCCGGACTCGTCATAGGGAAAAATGGCACCGTTCTTCAGGAAATCATAAAGAGGACAAAGTGGCGCCCCCACGTTTTAAGAAGCCCGCCGTTGCGTTCTAAGATTATTGCGCACATGCGCCACTACCTTCACTCCGAAAGTAAGGAGAGGGAGCGGAACCTCCGCCTCTTCGGCGAGAGAATCTTTAGACCAAAAGTCTTCGAGGTTGGCGATATCAGGATTACTGCTTTAGGCGGCGTCCAGGAGGTTGGGCGTTCAGCCTTCCTCGTTCAGACAAGAGAAAGCAACATCCTCTTGGACTGTGGCATAAATCCTGGCTCTTCAAAGCCTTTTGAGGCTTTTCCAAGGTTTGACCATTCAGCCTTCGAAATAGATTCGCTGGACGCTGTTGTTATAAGCCACGCCCACCTGGACCACTGCGGCTTGGTGCCGTTCCTCTACAAGTATGGCTATGAAGGTCCAGTTTACTGTTCAGCTCCAACATCCAACCTCATGACGCTGCTCCAACTGGACTATTTGGATGTAGCCAGCAAACAAGGCATAATCCCACCCTACGACCAGAAGGATGTCCGGGAATGCGTCCTCCACACAATTCCGCTACGTTACGGTGTTGTAACTGACATAGCCCCAGACGTTCGGCTGACACTGCATAATGCTGGACACATTTTAGGCTCTTCGATAATTCATTTGCACATAGGCGAAGGCTTACACAACATTGTTTACACGGGCGATTATAAGTATGCGCGAACCATGCTTTTGGAGGCGGCGACAGCTGAATTTCCAAGGGTTGAAACAGTCATAACCGAAAGCACTTATGGCGGTCCAGAGGACATTATGCCATCAAGGGTTGAAGCTGAAGAACGCCTAACAAAAATAGTGAACGAAACCCTAGAGAAGAGGGGCAAAGTCCTAATCCCAGTGCCAGCGGTGGGCAGAGCACAAGAAATAATGCTTGTCTTAGACGGTTACATGAAACGTGGATTAATGAAGGAGGCTCCAGTCTTCATTGAAGGCATGATTTCAGAGGCTACGGCAATCCACACTGCTTACCCAGAGTATTTGGGCAGGGAAGTACGGAACAGCATCCTCCACGATGGAATAAACCCCTTCGAGTCAGACTACTTCACTGTTGTTGAGCATCCAAGCGTTAGGCAAAATGTAATCGACGGGGAACCATGCATAATTATGGCTACTTCTGGAATGCTTGAAGGCGGACCAGTAATAGAGTACTTCAAAAGCCTAGCAGAAGACGAGAGAAACTCCATAATCTTCGTAAGCTACCAGATTGAGGGCACCTTGGGAAGAAGAGTGCAAAAGGGCATAAACGAAGTGGCAATGATTGACAGCGAGGGCAAAATGAGCGTTGTTAAAGTGCGTATGCGTGTGGAATCCATAGAAGGCTTTTCGGGACACTCTGACAGGCGGCAAATAATAAACTATTTGACACACTTAAAGCCTAGACCAGAAAGGGTTATAGTTTGCCACGGCGAAAGAGCAAAAATAGCCAGCATATCCAATTTCATAGAGAAAAAGTGTGGAATCCAAACCTTCGCGCCAGCGGTTATGGAAACCATTAGGCTGCTGTAGTTATAGGCTCACTTGCCACGGGCGTTTTCTCTCTCCAGATCTTCACGTTAGGTGGGCAAATAACAACGCGTTCTTCGCCTAGGCGGGCGATGTCCCCGCCAACAGACTCAACAAACTCGCATAACTCGTTGACAGCCCGCTTAACATCCTCTATACTCTTATTTGCGAGGGGAGTTATTCTGAGGATAAGGATGTTTCCGGAGCGCACCTCCTTTTTTACGACATCCAAGTCAGATAAGTTTCGGAGGGGCATAGCCTTCAAAAAGGTTTTGCCGGGCTTCTCCTCAGCCTCCGCTTTTGGAGTTTCACCCTTCTCCTCTTTCTTGTATTTGCGGAAGAGTTCACCTAAACCCGGCAAACTTCTCCTCTCTATTCACCACTTATACCCTATTTACCCTTTTAAGAGTTTAAACATTTCCTTCTGAGCACTGCTCTGAACCTAAAATACAGATTGTTATTAATAGGTTTATGAATCCAAAATATAGATTTAGGCTATTTTCGACTATGTGCCCGCCAACTCCCTTATGGTTTTCCAGATTTTGTCTCCGACATAGTGAATGTTCTTAACCACAGTGCCATGCTTAACCCCAGCCACTTCATCTGCGCTGTATAGGATTTCGCCAACGGCAATAGCCTTCCCATGTTTCTCGTCCAAAACCAAAACCACGTCGCCTTTTACAAATTCTCCTTTAAAGCGTAAAATTCCAGGGGCCATCACATCCGCGCCGTTGCAAACGTGAGGGACAGCCCCCATGTCCACAACAACTTTTGGCAAAAAGCCGAAAACCTCCTTGAAAAGTAGGGTTGGGTAAACGTTTTCTCCGCTTTTGAAGAGTGCCAGTTCGCTGTTTAGGAGGTAGACCTCGCCAAAATCCGCTTCGACTAACTCCACTTTTGGCATACTAGCGAAGCATTTTTCCAAAGCTATTTTTAGCTTTTTTGAGGCGTTTTCTAAAAGCCTTTTAGCCTCTTTACTCTTTAGAAAGTGCCTCTTGTACTGTTTGGACATGGTTTTTCGCTTCTCATTTAGATAGGTTTAAATGGTATAAGTTTAAGTATAAAAAGGGTAAATGTCTAATTTGAGGTCTGCCTAATGAGCGAGATGACAACCGAAATCCTCGAGCAGAACCTTGGGAAAATAGTGCTTGTAAGGTTGAAGGGTGGAAAAAGCCTTAGGGGTAGGCTTAAGGGCTTTGACCAGCACCTAAACCTTGTATTGGAAGAGACAGAAGACACAACGGACGCTGAAAACACAAAGAAGCTTGGCTTAATAATAGTCCGTGGAGACAATGTTGTCCTAATATCGCCACCACCTAGGTGAAAATTTTGGGAAAAGGAACGCCATCCTTTGGAAAACGTGCTGGAAAAACGCTTCATATACGTTGTAGGCGTTGTGGAAGGCGAGCCTATAACGTTTCTAAAAAGCGTTGTGCCGCGTGTGGCTATGGGGCTTCAACAACCATTAGGCGTTATTCTTGGCAGACTAAAAACCTTAACAGAGAAAGAATCCGCTAAAACTCGTTATTGTTGTAGTAGCCCTTATCAATTCTGACGAATATAAGCGGTCCCTTGCTTCTTGTTAGTTCTCTAGCCTTGCGCAAAGTGTTGTTTACAACGTTTAGCACTTGTTCTTGGTCGCTTGTATACTTCCTTTTGTTTTCGCCCAACTCCATTTTCAGGAGGTTTTCAGCCAGTATTGATGTGCCGCATATTTCCCCGTTCTTGATAAGCGTTGATATGACGACTTCCTGCATTTCCCTGCTGTTAGCCAGTCTCCTCCATATGGGCTCTGCGTTACTCAGTATTTTCGTCACCTTGTTCCATCTGTGGGCTTCCTCGTTGCCTATTAGGAGTTTTACCCTCTCCCCCCACTTTTTCAGCCATATCCCAGTCCACAAGTCCACGAACTCTTCAAACTCTTCTGGCTCTTTCTGATAAAATTCTTCAATTTTGTCTGCAAGCTCAAACTCGTTTGCCTCTTTGCCCACAAGGTTCCAGTAAACCTTCAGGTAGTTTGTGAAGTCTTGGCATGCTATCTGCAGAACCTTTCGGTCAGCGCCAAAAATGTCCAGCATCGGGTTTTTGCTTTTAAGCTTTTCAGACAGCAACGTCTCAATGAAATTCATTGTTTTCGAAGCCCTCTCCGCTCTAATACTAAGTTTAAGGTTTTAATTAAGCTTTATTTATGGTTGCTTCTATAACATTCTTAAGTAATTTTCAACCATATTGTATGCCCCATAATATTCTTCACTCAAGAAAACTTGGCAGTTCATTAATGTCATTGATGATCAGGTCCGGCTTTTCCCTCTCCAACTCTTCCCTCGTGAATATTCCAGACAAAACTGCAACTGTTTTGGCTCCGGCGTTCTTTCCAGCCCTAACGTCTGCGATGGAATCTCCCACAATGGCACATTCGCCTACTTCAACGCCTAACCGTTTAGCGCATTCCGCTAACGCCTTGGGAGAAGGCTTCGGAAAACGCGTATTCAGCGCTGTAACAACACATTGGAAATATTTTGCTAAGCCAGCCCTCTCAAGCCAATTTCCAATTTTCTCACATGGAACATAACGCATTGTCAGCAAAGCCAACCTAGCCTTCCCAGAAAGCTTTTCAAGTGTTTTTTGCACGTTTGGCAAGGGTTTTGCCCTATCCTCAGCAAGCCTATAATAGGCTTCAAGGTAGGCTTTCAAGAACTTCTCAATGCTTATCTTTGGCAATAAATCCTCTATTGATAAGTTCTGCTCCAATCTTCTCGGTATTTCCAAAGCCAAATTTTGGTCAAAATTTTTAACGCCAAAGGTTTCTAGGGCTTTTACTAATGCATCACGGTAGGCTTCTTTGGAGTCTGTGAGCGTGCCGTCTAAGTCCATGATTATCCCCTTAACTTTAAGCTTCATCCTTCCGCCCCTTTTCGCTTGGTTACTTGGGTTTTGTTTCGATAAGTTTTTATCTATGGTTTATTGTCTAAAAGGATACCCACTAAAAGATATAAAAGGTTGAAGGTTTGGAGTATTAGCCTATGGTTAGGAAGGCGCGGATACGCCTAACAAGCACAGACTACAAAAAACTTGAAGAAGTGTGCCAAGAGCTTAAGGCTATAGCCGAAAAGACAGGGGTGAAAATGACAGGGCCTATTCCGTTGCCAACCAAAAGGCTTAGGGTTCCAGTTTTGAAGTCTCCATGCGGCGAGGGGACATCCACATGGGACAAGTGGGAACTGCGAATCCACAAACGCCTCGTGGACATTGATGCCGAAGAGCGTGCCATGAGGCGGATTATGCGTATCCGTGTCCCAGAAGAAGTGCATGTAACAATAGAGCTTCTCTAGTTTTGCCATCCCCGTGCCTTTTACAAGAGTATGAAGGATGCCACTGTTAGAGCTAGGCTTATTGTGAAGGCTAAAGCCCAAACCAACTTGTCCCATAAAAAGATTTTGTAGCCATCAAGCATTCCGAAGGGGATTAGGTTGATGAAGGCTATCCAGGCGTTTATTGCAAAACTTAGTAGAAAAAGGTATGAAAGGTTGCCTGCAAAGGCGAAATGCGCCGCCAGAAATCCCGTAGATAATAAAATGTTTGTTAGTGGACCGGCCATGGAGATTTTTCCAAAGCTTCTCTTGCTTGTTAATCCTGAAACAACTACCGCTCCTGGTGATACTATTTTGAAGAGCGGTGAAACAATGGATATGGCTGTTAGTATTAGGCCGAAAAGCATTATTCTGAATTCTGCCCATAAACCGCTTTTTTGAGCTGTGAATTTGTGGGCTAACTCGTGAATTAGGAAGGAGGCTGTTACTATAGCTCCAAATGCTAACAGCATGGGAACACCTCCAATATTTTTGATTGTTTTAGACGAAATTCCTAGGGAAAGCCCTATGCCAAAAACAACGAGTGCTGCCACTGCCAAATGCATGGCCTCTTTGGTGCTGAAGTGAATTTTTGTGCTGGTGTTTTCTACTGGGATGTATGTGATCGTGTATTCAATTGGTTTCCATGCTTGAGATGCCCGTGTTTGCTCCTCTCTTGTGGGTGTTCGTGCCATTTCGATTTTTGGGCATTCGTGGTTTTCTGGTAGGCGGTGCTCCGCGCAGAAATAGCCTCCACAGTAGGGGCATCTGAAGGGGAGGAATGTTTCTTCACCGCATTTTTGGCATCGCATTTTAGGTGCGCCTTTTAACCGCTTAAAGTGGCTTTTGCTCTTTATATGTTTCTGTTTGCGTTAGGCTTAAAACGTTAATAGGAGTACGCATCCAGTTAACTTGGAAGGGTGGAGAGGGCGTGAAGGCTTTCAGCTTTGTCCACGCCGCAGACTTGCATCTGGGCTATTCACAATACGGCTTAGAGGTGAGACGCGAAGACTTTGACAAAGCGTTTAAGGAACTTGTTGACAAAACCCTTGAGCTAAAACCGTCATTCCTCATAATCGCTGGTGATCTTTTCCACAATGCTAGACCATCCAACATCACACTGGAGAACGCGATAAAAAACTTTAGTAGGCTCCGTGAGGCTGGCATACCGGTGCTGGTTGTTGACGGCTCCCATGACTCGGCGCCGAACGTTGTAACAAGCACGATTCTCAACCCGTTGGACAGTGCTGGACTCATCTACTATCTGCCAAGGCATGAAGGGGCTTGTTGGCGGAAACCCGAAAGCTGCTACGTTTATGGAGTGCCAAACTATCGAACTAGGCGAAAAACCGAGGAGATGCTTCCAGTTTTCATGGAGCAGAACAAGCCAACACCAGACCCATCGCTTTTCAACATTTTCGTCTTCCACATGGCATTGGATATTCCGGAGGTTAATCCGCCATACATAGAGGCTGAAGCCCCAGTTGAGCTTATACCAGAAGGTTTCAATTATTATGCTGCTGGGCACGTCCACAAACCATACATGGGAAAGTTCAAAAAAGGATTGCTGGTTTATCCCGGAAGCACTGAAACGATAAACTATGATGAGGCTGGAAACGAGAAGGGCTTTTACTATGTGGAGGTGAACGAGAAGGGGGAGGCTTCCCCACAGTTTATAAAATTGGAGTCCCCCCGCAAATTTGTTGTTTTAGAACAGGATTTCACTGGCGTTACTGCGTCGAAGATTACTGAGCTTGCAGTCCAGCTTGTGAAGGGCGCCGACGAAGAAGGCGCCGTTCTTATTCCAGTTTTGCGGGGTGTCTTGCCCGTTGAGGCTAGCCGTGCAGAAGTTGACGTCGCCCAAATCCGTGGTGCTGCTGAAAAGGCTTTGCTTGTGCATCCGGTTGTTTTGCTGCGGGAGAGCGAAGTTCCAGAGGCTGTTGTCCGCTCTATATTCGAAAGCGAAATCAAGGATTTGAAAACGAAAAGTTTCGAATACTTCCTCCAAATCTTCTCTGAACGCTACAGTCCGCAAGAGGCTGAAAAAATTGCAAGGGCTGCAGTCAACCTAATTGAGCCCCTAACCAAAAAGCAAGACGAAAAGGTTCGGCAGATTTTGGAGGAGCTTCTCCAATGAAAATCGAAGTTGTCCAGTTGGAGAATATCCGCTCCCATGTGAAGTCTACAGTCCCTTTTGCAAGGGGTTTCAACTGCCTTGTCGGAGGCTTGGGTTGCGGGAAATCCAGCATACTTTACGCCATAGACTTCGCCCTCTTCGGAGACCCCCTTGGAAGAAGCTACGACTACCTCTTGCGGGATGGTGTCGAAACCGGCAAAGTTGTTGTCCAGTTCACTCACAACGGCAAGAGCTACACTATTTCACGGGGTTTGAAGAGACGTGGGAAGGGCATAAGCCAAGACTTTGACGAGCTTAAACTCTTTGAGGGCGAAACCCTAATTGCAAGTGTGAAAAGCGACGCCGTCACAGAACAGCTGAAGGCTATTACAGGCTTGGAGAAGGAGCTTTTCCGCGAAATAGTTTGGATCCGCCAAGAACACCTAAAAGAGCTTTTGGACGTTCCACCAAGAGAGCGGCAAAAACGCCTAGACGAACTTTTCGGCTTGTCAGAATACGAAACAGCATGGAGCAACATGGCTGGCTACCAGAAGGAGTACGAAGGCGAAAAAAGAGTCTACGAAAGAGACCCAGACGTTATTGGAATTAAAAAGCTAAATGAAGATTACAACAGACTAGCCAGAGAATTCGCCCAATTAGAGGTTGAAATCCAAGAAAACACGCGAAGGTTGAGTGAAGCTAAAAGGGCTTTGGAGGATGCAGATCTCAAACTAAAGAGGCTTGAGGAGCTAAAAACATCTGTAGAAAACCTCAAGCGGAAGGAAGTCCAAATACAAGCAAGCCTAACAAGCCTTGAGGATTCTTTGGCTTCGCTGGCTGAGAAGGTTGAGGGGAAAAAGGCAATAATTGAGAATTTGAAGCAGCGGCTAAACGCTATGGAGTCGCAGGCAAACACTTATAAGGAAACACTTAAAAAGGTTGGAGTTCCAGCAGACCAGCCCATCGAAACCCTAAGGCAGCACCTTTCAGCTTTCGACGAGCAAATCGCAAGCCTAAAAGCCGAACAGGAGGCTATTCTCCGAAACCTCCAAGCAGACCAGAGGAGGCTATCTTCACTTTCAACCGAAAACCGCTGTCCACTTTGTCTCCAACCCTTAACCGCCGATTACAAGAACAGTTTGATGGAGCGCATACAGAAGGAAAACAGCGAGAGGCAAAAGACCATAAGCCAGCTTCAAAAGGACATCGAGGAACTGCAGCAGATAAGGGAGAAAGCCAACTCCGCAATATCCAACCTTCAGGCTTTGCTGCCAAGAATGGAAGACTTGAAAATTCGCTTAAATGAGGAGGCTAAGGCTTCAGCCGAGCTTTCAAGGGAATTTGAGGAAAAGCAGAAAATGGAAAACACTTTAAGAGCACAGCTTGAAAGCGTAAGGGCGGAAATTAGCAGATTCGACATATCTCAGTTAGAAACTGCCAGAAAGCTTAGGGAACAAGCCTTCCAGCAGTATTACAGGCTTGAAGCAGAACTGCGAACCATGGAAAGCCACAAAAAGGACATGATGCAAAGGCTTGATGAAATCAAGGAACGCATAGACCAAGCCCAGAAAAAGCTGGAAGAAATGGAAAAGCTTGACAAGCTTTTAGGCGTTATAGGCAGTATACGCGACGCTTACAGGAGTATACAGCCAAAACTAAGAAGCGAATTTATAAAAGTCTTGAAAAGCTTTGTCCAGCAAATTCTAGACAGCCTAGTGGGCGAGGAAGGAGCACCCATAAACATCACCATAGACGAGACTTACACGCCATACGTGATAAGCGAAACAGGCGTCGAAAGAGAGGTATCAAACCTTTCTGGTGGGGAGCGCACCCTAATAGCCTTTGCATACCGCCTAGGACTCGGTCAGCTAATAATGCAGTCCAGAACAGGTCATGGCTTAAGCCTTCTACTGCTTGATGAGCCAACTGAAAGCCTTGGAAGGGAGGATGGCTCAATAGACCGCCTGGCAGAAGCCATCTCAAGGTTTAAAGCTGTAGAACAAATAATCGCCGTAACCCATAGTGAGGCTTTCGCAGAAAAAGCCGAACATGTTATAAGGGTGGAAAAGGAGGCTGGTGAAAGCAAAATATCGGTCGAAAAATAGCCTAGGCTAGCTTTCCTCAACAACCCTGTTTTCTAAAACACCTATCCCCTCAATCTCTATCTTAACAACGCTTCCGGGTTTCAGAAATTTTGGTTCTGGCTTGCTGACGAAGCCCACACCAGCAGGCGTTCCAGTGGCGATTATGTCGCATGGTTCCAGCGTCATGACCTTGCTTAGGTGGTGGACTATTTCGTAAACGTTGAAAACCATATTTCTTGTTGTTGAGTTTTGGCGAAGTTCTCCATCCACCAATGTTCTGATGTGAAGATTGGAAGTGTCCTGCAGTTGGTTTTCTGTTGTTATGCATGGTCCAGTGGGTGCGAAGGTGTCAAAGCTTTTGCCCCTTGTCCACTGCTTGTCCTTGAACTGGATGTCCCGTGCTGAAACGTCATTTAAAATTGTGTATCCGAAAATGTGTTTTCTCGCTTCTGAAACTGGAATGTTTTTGCCTTTTCGCCCTATCACTATGGCTAGCTCCGCCTCGTAGTCTAATTCCTTGACAAATTTTGGCTTAACAATGTTTTCGTTTGGTCCAATTATTGTTGTGTGAGGCTTCAGAAAGATTATTGGCTCGTCCGGTATCCGAGCATTTTGCTCTGCAGCATGATCCCTATAATTCAGCCCCAAACAGATGATTTTTGGCGGGTGGGCAATTGGTGCAAGCAACCTTATTTTGCTAAATGGAACAGAGTTGCTCTCGATGACTTTTTTAGTGGCTTTTTTAAAGAGTCTTTCCGCATTTTGAACGGCTTTTTCTCCCATTTTTATAAAAGCTTCTAAACTTTTCGGAAGCCTCTTATGCACGCTTTTAGCGAGGGTTGGCAGACACGTCACAATCTTTTCATTGTCGGATAAAACGCCATAGCTTTCCTTTTCTCCGTCAAAATAGTGGACAAGCTTCATGGTGCAGTCCTCTTTAGCTTAAATTTAAGTCCCTACACTTTTGATATTAAATAAACTTTCAGCTTGGAGATGCCAGCTTGACAAGTGCTAGAACAAGAAAATTAACATTGTTGGAGGGCATAGCCGCCGGGATTTTCTTCGGAACAGCCTCCATATTTATCAGGTTCTTGCCAACATTAGACGTTTTTTCAATAGCCTTTTGGCGCCTAATAATTGCATGTGCAGTTCTAGCCGTGATAATTTTTGCTCTTAAAATGTCGCGTGGCTTGGGTTATACTTGGAAAAATTTGAAGAGGCTTGTTTTTCTGGGGTTTTTCCTAGGCTTGCACTTCATATTTTTCATATCCGCTGTGAAGGACACTACGATTTTGAATGCCACGGTTCTAGTTAACACTACGCCTATTTTCTCTATGTTCCTCTCGTCCTTCCTCTTCGGTTTGAAGCCTTCCCGTCTTGCGGTTTTGGGAATAGCCATAGCCATAGGCGGAGTATGCATAATCGCTTATGCAGAAGCTGCCATTGCTGGCTCCATCAGCGTCACGACAAGCGGGACTTCAAGCTTAAAGGGCGACTTAGAAGCCGTTCTAGCAGCTTTCTTTGAGGCACTTTACCTAAGCTATGGCAAGAAAGTGCGGGAGCAAAGTGCCATACTGCCCATAATGCTTTCCATATACATTTTCGCCGCCATCACCATAGCAGCGTTAAGCCCCTTTGGCGGAGGCGAAACACCGCAGTTTCCAACGGAGATTTCTTTGATTCTTCCGCTTTTGGGTTTGGGGGTTCTGCCAACAGCCGTAGCCCACACACTTTACTTCTCGTCTCTGTCAAACTTGAAGTCTTTTGAAACAGCGACCATGGCGCTTCTCGAACCTGTAGGAGCAACAGTTTTGGGCATAATCCTATTTAACGAGTGGCCCATCCCAATTTTTGTTGTTGGAACAGCTTTGACGCTGGCTGGAATAGTCTTCGTTTCTAGAGGGAAAGCTGAAAGGCTTTTACGAAACAGATAAAAAGCTTCACAATATATTGTGCAGAAAGCGAGTTGAAATTCCATGGTGTCTAACGACAAAATATTGAAGGCTTTGGAATCCGCAACCAGCTACTTGGAAAAATCGGTTTCAGCGCTGAAAAGTGGAAACGAGAACTCCTTTACGGAAAATTTTTGGCATGTTGCCGCAGAGCTGGAATACGCCATCTTCATGTTCTCCCTCATGGTTCAGGAAGAAAGCGTTGACAAGTCAAAATGGAAGCCAAACCCAGACGTTAAAAAGGATAATATTCGCAACGTTTTGGCTGAAGTTCAAGGCATGTTGGACAACGCTAAAAAGTTTTTGACAGGTGGCAAAGTATTAGATGCATACAAGAGCGTTTATGTGGCGAGGCACTGCGTTTTCGCTGTTGAGGAGAACCTTGCAAAGAAAAAGCGTGAACAATCGAAGGCGAGGTAGGCTACTCCTCTTCTGGTATTTTCCGTCCCTTAACCTTTAAGGCGCCTCCTTCTCCACTTATAACCTTATAATAGTCCTTAAGCTCGCTTTTATGTAGGAACTTTCTAAGGAGCACCCTCAAATACTGTTTTGAGAAACTTTTCTCTTCGCCTTTCACAACTATTTCGTTTGTCAAGGTTTTCACTTCAGCATTTGTCTTTTCCTTCAAAAATTCTGCAAGCTCCTTTATGATGTCTCCGCCTTCAGCCTTAAGCTCTGATATGTCAACTTTTATTTCCGCCATTTTTCCGCCTCCACTCCTCTTTACTTTCTAACCATAATAACTCTTACTTGATCACATGCGTCCTCACATGCGTCTGCAATCATCTCCATGGCTTCGAAAAGCTGACCAACCAAGACGGCGACTCCAGCCCTCTGCAAGTTCTCCCTCCCCAACAAGGTTCTCGCCTCCTCGTGCAAGTCGTCAACCTTCTCCTCCTCTCTTTCCACAGCGTCCGCCGCTTGGAGAGCTTCCTCCGGCTTTGTTAGTATCTTGTTTATGCACTTTTGAAGCATTATGGCACATTCCTTTACGCCTTTAGCCATCTCCACAAACTCTTTCTTGATGGAGGCTGGCACATATTCCATAGGCGTGGCCATCAAAACCCTTGTTGACTCTCTGCTCCAGTCTGCAACCATGTCCACCCTCTTGATAAGGTGCATGATGTCCTCCCTGGCTGTTGGTGATAGCTCTCCTCTTGAAACTTCATCCATCACTTTTCTGCGGAGGCTATCTGCCTCCCTTTCGCCGCTGGCAATTCTTTCCACACAGTTTTGTAACCCTTTTTGATTGCCGTCCACAGCCGCCTTAACGGCTTTTTCTAAATCCTCAACTATGCCCGTTGTTATGGCGAGATGCTGTTGTATCATTGTTAGGGCTTTTGTCTCCCTCCGCTTCTCAAACCATTTTATTAGTTCACTCAACGGCTAACTCCTCCCTTAAGCCCAACTCTGGATAGGCAAACAAGTGGGCGTTTTCCGGCTGAAAGCTTAAAGTAACCTTATCCCCTATATTAAACCATTCACACGCTAGCGAAGGCGTAACAACCACCACCAAATCCTGATTTTCAAGCCTGACCTCATAGCGTACATTTGTTCCCTCAAAAGCCATTCTTTCAACAATGCCTAACATTGCGTTTTCATCTGTGCCTTTTCCCTTATTTATGGTGAAGGTTTCTGGTCTGATGGCTAATACTACTCTTTCGCCTTTGCCAATGCCCTTGTTGACTGCTTGAACTCTTAAGCCGCCTCGAAGCTCAACAACAGCCATTCGCCCCTTAATTTCAGCTATGAAACCTTCAAGAAAGTTTGAGCCTCCGATAAAGTTCGCCACAAAAATGCTTTGAGGATTCATGTAAAGCTCCTGGGGTGTCCCCACTTGCAGAATCTTTCCCTTCTTCATAACGGCTATTCTATCCGATATTGCCATAGCCTCAGACTGGTCATGGGTCACGTGTATGGCTGTTAACTCCAAATCCTTTGTCATGCGCCTAATCTCATATCTAAGCTCATTTCTAACCTTAGCGTCCAAATGTCCCAAAGGCTCGTCTAAAAGTAGCAGCTTTGCACCAGCGGCAAGGGCTCTTGCAACGGCTACTCTCTGCATCATCCCACCGCTCAGCTCGCTTGGAAAGGCGTCCAAGCGCTCATGAAGCCTTACCATCTCCAAAACTTCATGTCCTATCCTTTCGGCTTTTTGCATGTCAAAACCTTTAACCCTTGGACCATAAGTGACGTTTTCCCATGCGTTCATGTGGGGGAAAAGTGCAAACGTTTGGAAGACAAAGCCGACATCGCGGTCTTCTGGCGGAACATTGTTTACAAGCCTATCGCCGATATATATTTCGCCCTCATCAGGCTCTATAAGCCCAGCAATAAGCCTGAGCAGAGTTGTTTTCCCACATCCGCTCGGTCCAAGAATAGAAAAATATTCCTTATTCCTAATGTGCAGGTTAACTTTGTCAACCGCCACAATTTTGCCAAACCTTTTTGTAACGTTAACTAAGCGTACGTCTGGCATGTTAATACCTCCCCTTACCCCTAACAATAAGCCTTAAGGCTAATAGGATTATGAAGGAGATTAATATTAAGAAACCGCAGCCCAAACCAATCTCCAAAGGTGTCGCTGCAACTTTCCCCTTAACCCAGTCCACAAGAACCACCGGGGCGGTCTTAAGATGGGTGACAGCCAAAGTGGCACCGGTTTCGCTTATGCTTCTTGTGAAAACCATTATGGCGCCAGAAAACATCGAATACTTAGTCAACGGAAATATAATTGTTCTGAAAACGCAGAAGGGCTTGGCTCCTAAAGTTCTCGATGCTTCTTCAAGCTCTATGCTTATTCGCTCAACAGCCGCCGCCATAGACCTAACAAAATATGGATAAGTAATTGCCAAATGTGCAAAGACGAGAAGTAAAATATCTGGAATAAAAGCCAAAGTTTCTTTCCAGAAAAAGCGGAGGGAGACCCCCAAAGCCACCGACGGCACGATTATTGGAATGTCAACAAGAACGTTTATGGCTGATGAAGCTTTTCCAAGGCGTTTTCGAGCGACAATTATCGCCATTGGCAGTCCTATAAGAACATTCAAAAAAGTGACGGCAGCCCCAAGCGAATAGGAGCGGATAAGGCTCTGCCAATACTCGCCCCAATGAGAGTCGCGGGACAAAGCTTTAGGCAATATGCCCGTTGTAATGGCTTCAAAAGCTGGAAGTGCCGCGAAAAGTGACGGAATTAAAACGACAGCCAAAAAAATTAGTAGTGTGATGCCGTCTCTGGCGAATGTTGCCGAAGAATAGCTCACTTTCCTCTCAAGTGTGGGCCACGCTCTTTTCACCGGTAGTTTAAATTTACCGCCTAGAATGCGAACCACCGCAAATATTAAGCATGAAACAACTATCAGAATTAGGCTAACGAAAACTGTTGCGCCGACATAAGTATCCTTTGTGTTTTGGATAAATATTGGTCCGTTTTCAAAGGCTCCAGCAACCATCATTGTTGCTCCAGTTTCTGAAATAGACCTTGCAAAAGCCAAAACAAAAGCTGCAATTAATGAAGGCTTTATAATTCCAAAAGTGACTGTTCTAGCCGCCGTGAATGGCGGTGCGCCCAGAGTTCTTGACGCCTGCTCATACTCAATCTTATAATCTAACAGTGCGCCAACAATAACCCTTACCGCGACGGGATAAGAAAATGTGAAGTGAAGCAAAGCCACGAGAGGCAACCCAGGCGAAACGAGGGAATAGCCGAAAAGAGGCGAAATTTCTCCTGGTTTATACCAAAAAAGTAGAAGCGAATAGCCAAGCACGGCTGTCGGCACGATAAACGGGATGTCTGCAAGCGTGTCCAAAATGTTTATCCATTTGGATTTGCTGCGGGCTATAAGCCAAGCCATCGGAATGCCAGCAGCCACATCCAAAATTGAAACCAGCACAGCCAAAACAAAGGAATTTTTCACAGCCTCCAATGCGCGGGACAAAAGTTGGCTTTCTTCAAAAACTTCCCTCATAGAACCCCACTTGATAACTATGCCCAAAATTGGAGGAACCAAAATCAAAGCGAAAAAAAGTATAACGGCAGATAAATAGACCCCATATTTGACCGCTGGCTTTGAGGAAAGCCTATCAAGCTTCTCAACGAGTTTTTTGGGCAAACCTATCAGCCTAAATCCAACTCAGCAAACCAACGTGCTTCTTTTCTCATTCGCAAAATTTGCTGATAAGCTTTCCGTAGAAAATGCGTCAGTTCGCCCGTCGAGTCATATCACAGCCGTAAGCCAGCTCTATTGACTCTCTAACTCATCATCCAAAATAGGGATATCAAACCATCAAATTTAAAGCTTCCCGCGCATTCAAAATGGGGAAAAGGCAAGTTTTAAAATTATTCGTATTTGCCTTTTCTTCTCTTTAGTAGGTTGACGTACTCTTCCACTGCTTTTTCAACGTCCCATTTGAAGCCGGACTCCCCGAAGGTTGCATTCCACCAGTTAATGAACCTTCTAAGGGAAACCTTCACAAAAAACGTAAAAGTGACGGCTGGGATGATGAAAGTTAAAATGATGTTTACTGGGAAAGGAAAGGTCATAAGGAGATAGAGGCTTAAGAAAAATTCCCCTATCAAAAATATCGGTATTAAGATTCCCCAGAAGATTCCGCCAGCGCTTTCCAAGAAGTCTGTTCCGGGAACTTTCAGAATTAACCTATAAAACCATGGCAGATTTTTCTCTTCAAACCGTCTAGGTTTGTCATCCTTTTCTTCCATGAAAACCGCATAGTTTAATGATTTTGTAAAACTTAAGCTTTGAGTAAACCATAACCTTTTGTCATCTAACCTTCCACAACTCCAATTTTGGTTACTGATAATCCTCTTCTTTCCAACTCGTGAATGAATGGATTTATACCTAAGGAATCGCTGGCAATATGCCCTGTCACTATAAGGTTGCTTTTTCCCTCAACCCTCAATTTTTCTAGGTCTGGGGGTTTATGTGAATGTAAATTAGCGTGCCGGCATCGTACTTGAAATATGTTTTTGCAATTTCATAGCCTCCGTTGGTGGCTGCTGCGTGGGAAACAACAACTTTTCCAGCCTTGTTCTCCTCTTTTCCAAGGCAAACATTAATCCTTGTAAGGGCGTTTTTAAATTCTGGAAACTCCATTAGGGCGGAAACCACATCACCGACTGTAGATTCTTCTTTAACTTTTTTGTTGATCTGCTCAACCATCCTTTTTCTTCCAATTTCATCCAGCGGCATGTGTATATTCATGAAGGGCATCCCTAAAAGCCTTGCAAAATCCACAGCATGCGCATAATTCTTGGCGTGCGCCTCAACACTTAACTGTTCAAGTTTTCTGTTTACAGCCGCCTCAGCCATTTCCCGTGGGACACCAGCTTCCACCATCAGCTGAACATGCCTCCTAAAAACTTTTGGAAAGCCAAGAACCGCCGATCCACCAGCATGATGATGAGCAATGACGGCGTCGTAGCCTAGCTGCTTGGCGAGGAGAAGCTCCGCTGGTCCAGCATCTATACAGAATAGAACTCGTTGAATGTTTTCACCTTCAACGTAAATGGCACTGTCTTCTGGAACCTCAGATAAACCAGCAAGTTTTACGGCTAACCCCATAATTTCTTCAGTGTTCAAAGCTTTTCACCTTTCATGAGGGAACTGGATAATTTGTTAGGGCTAACTATTTATTAGTTCTGCAAAATTTTATCAAGGCGCAGAAAAAACATTGATTATGGATGTGTGATTTTATGGAAGTTTTCGAAGCCATAAAAGGAAGACGAAGCATAAGAGCCTTCAAAGACGCTGATGTTTCACCGGAAATCGTCGAAAAACTCATCGAAGCCGCCAGATGGGCACCTTCCGCTGGAAACATTCAGCCATGGGAATTTATTATTGTCCGCAATCCAGAAACCAAAAGGAGGCTGGCCGAGGCTGCCTTAGGCCAATCCTTCATCGAAGAGGCTCCAGTGGTTATTGTTGTGTGTGCGGATGAGGAGCGTTCTGCAAGAGGCTATGGCACACGTGGGAGAACTCTTTACTGTATACAGGATACTGCTGCAGCCATACAGAACATTCATTTGGCAGCCTACGCACTAGGCTTAGGAACATGCTGGGTTGGTGCCTTCAGAGAAGACGAGGCAAGAAAAATTCTAGGCATTCCAGAAGGAGTGAGACCAGTAGCCATAATCCCAGTTGGCTACCCGGCGGAGTTGCCCCAGCCACGGAGCAGGAGACCAATAAAACAGATAGTTCACTACGAAAAGTTTTAGGGGCGAAGCATTATGAAGATGCGAAGTTACTATCTTGGCGAGTTAACATGGGTTGACGTTGAAGAATTTCTTAAAAGGCATAAAACTGTCATAGTGCCTTTTGGAAGCTGCGAACAGCACGGTCCCCATTTGCCACTTGACACTGACGCCTACGACGCCTTCTGGCTTTCCGTTAAAGCAGCCGAAGAAGCCCGGTGCGCTTTGGTGGCACCGCCAATCTATTATGGTGTCTCCTCCCATCATATGGACTTTCCGGGAACGATAACGCTGAATCCTCAAACTTTGGAGCAAACAGCCTACGAGGTTGGCATCTGCCTAGTAAAGCATGGATTTAAGAAGGTACTCTTCGAGAATGGCCATGGCGGAAACACTCCAGCCTTGGAAGCTGCAGCTCAGAGGATTAAGGCTGAGACGGACGCTTTTGTAGCCATAGACACCGTCAGCCTCATACCAGACTTCATAGAACAGTTTATAGAAACGCCCTATGACGCGCATGCCGGAGAGTTTGAAACCTCCACAAGCCTAGCCAACCGAGAAAAATACGTTGTGAAAGAGCGAATTGCAAAACCACAGATAACCCTTCCAAAATCAAAATACATAAAGATTGGGCTTAAAGAGGCGGGGCCGAAAGTTTCATGGGCTTTCAGGACAAAGGAGATAAGCAGCACAGGCGTGATCGGAGACCCAACCAAAGCCTCAAAGGAGAAGGGCGAAAAAGCATGGAAACTCGCCATAGAAAGACTTGCTGAACTCCTAAAAGAGCTTGACAGCATGTGAGCCCAGCGCGCTTAAGAAAAAGATTAATCTGCAATCTGACAATTGCTTTCTGGGTTAACTTATGAGCAATTTAGAGGAGGGCTTGAGGTGGCTGGACCAGGCGGAAGCCGATTTCAAAACGGCTAGAGACTGCCTAAAAGACGGAAATTTTTATGCTTGTGCCTTTTTCGCCCAACAGTCGGCTGAAAAAGCGTTGAAGGGTTTCCTATACTCAAAGGGTTACAGAGCCCTGATAACGCATTCTGTCACCGAACTACTTGAAGAAGCCTCCAAAATCGAGAAGGGTTTCGGAAGGTTTGTTGATTGTGGGCGGGAGCTCGACAGGCATTACATTGGTTCAAGGTACCCGAACTTTTATCCGAAGGGACCAGCCTATAAATATTACACGGAGGAAATAGCCAACAGATGCTTAAACTACGCAGAGTCGATATTGAAAGAAGTGAAGAAGTTTTTGAGAAAATAAACGCCTACTTAAACAAAGTTATCAAACATCTTAACCCATACCTCGTCATTCTTTTTGGCTCGTTTGCAACCGGCGAAATAAATGAAGGCTCAGACATAGACATTCTCGTTGTCGCAGACTTTAAGGAAGATTTTCTGGAGAGAATAGGAACTTTGATGAGGCTAAACACCTTTAGCATACCAGTTGAGCCTGTTGGTTATACGCTTGAAGAGTTTGAGGAAATGAAACGCCGAGGAAACCCCTTCATTTTAGAGGTTTTGGAGAAGGGCAAAGTCCTATACAAGTCCGAACGTGCCAGTTGCCACTAAACTTAATATTGAGGGGATACTCCCTTAATCCTTTGAGGAGTTAGTTTTGCTATACTCCGAGATTGCCGACACCTACGAGAAGATTGAGGCCACAACTAAAAGGCTTGAAATGACAGGCCTGCTAGTAGACCTCTTAAAGAGGACGCCTAAAGAAATAATTGACAAAGTTGTTTATCTAACTCAAGGCAAAATCTACCCAGACTTTGTTAAACTTGAGATAGGTGTGGCTGAGAGACTTGCCATAAAGGCTTTGGCTCACGCTTCTGGGCGGCGGGAAAGCGAAATCGAAGAGGATTTGAAGAAGACTGGGGATATTGGTGAGACAGCCCAGAAGTTTATAGGCCAGAAGAGGCAGTTGACCTTTTTCCAAAAGCCCTTAACCGTTCAGAGGGTTTATGAAACCTTTGATAAGATGGCTAGGGCTTCTGGTTCTGGGGCTGTTGATACAAAGATTACGCTTTTGGCTGGGCTTTTGGCTGACGCCACGCCTAAGGAAGCCAAATATATTATGCGAACGGTTACTGGAAATCTTCGCCTTGGCATTGCGGACATGACTGTGCTTGATGCTTTGGCAATAGCCTATGGAGGCGGCAAAGAAACCCGAGAGCTTGTGGAACGCGCCTACAATATTTCATCAGACCTTGGAAGAGTCGCCAGGGTCCTCGCCGAAGAAGGTCTTGAAGGAATTAAAAAGTTCAAGGTTATTGTGGGCGAGCCTATTAGGCCCATGCTGGCTGAAAGGCTCTCTTCGCCCGAAGAAATCCTCGAAAAGCTTGGCGGGAAATGTATAGCCGAATACAAGTATGACGGCGAAAGAATCCAAGCCCATAAGAAGGGCGACGAAATAACGCTTTTTTCAAGGCGGCTCGAAGACATTTCAGACCAATATCCAGACGCCATCGAACTTTTAAGAGGGCATGTATTGGCGAAAGAGGCCATTTTAGAGGCTGAATGCGTAGCCATAGACCCTGACACTGGCGAGATGAGGCCTTTCCAGGAGCTTATGCACAGAAGACGCAAATACGGCATAGAAAAGGCCATGGAGGAGTATCCAGTCTCACTCTTTATGTTTGACGCCCTCTATGTTGATGGGAAAGACCTAACCCTCGAGCCCTATCCATTGAGGCGCAAGATGCTGGAAAACGTTGTCAAAGAAGGCGATAGAGTAAAGCTTGCAAAACACATTATTACTGGTGATGTTAAGGAGCTTGAAAACTTCTTCTTAGAAGCCATAGAAGATGGATGCGAAGGTCTAGTTTGCAAATCAATAATGGATGACTCTGTTTACCAGGCGGGTGCACGGGGCTGGTTATGGATAAAGTACAAGCGGGATTACAAAAGTGAAATGACAGACACCGTAGACCTAGTCGTAGTAGGCGCCTTCCATGGAAGAGGAAAACGTGCAGGAACATACGGTGCACTACTATTGGCGGCATACAACCCTGAAAAAGACGCCTTCGAAACTGTATGCAAATGTGGAACAGGCTTCACAGATGAGGACTTAGCAAAACTGCCAGAAATGATGAAAAAACACGTTATTTCCCATAAGCATCCAAGAGTAAACTCGCTTATAGAGGCGGATGTATGGTTTGAACCAAAAATAGTCATAGAAGTTTTAGGGGCAGAAATAACCCTAAGCCCCATCCACACATGCGCCATGAACACAATACGCCAAGGAAGCGGATTGGCGATACGCTTCCCGCGTTTTACAGGCAATTACAGAATAGATAAGGCTGCTGAAGACGCAACGACGGTAAGCGAGATTTTGGAAATGTATCAGAAACAGCTAAAGAAGATTGCTGAAAGTTAAACTGAAAAGTTCTAAGTAGCTTGTTTTAGTTGTGTAAGTATTTTCTTATAGTCTGGTGACATGTAGATTATTTTCCCGTTTTTTAAGGCTTCTCTAGCGATTGGGTGTTTTTCCCTTATCATTTTGTCAAATTCTTCCTCGGAATATGCGAAGGGTTCTACGTATATTTCAAGGTTTGGATCCAGTAGTATTCGCGGTCTATCTTTGGGTTTTTCTGGAAGTTTTTCTGCCACTAAAAGCATGTCGATGTCGCTTCCATAGGAATATGTGTTTTTTGCGTATGATCCAAATATCACAGCTAGTTTTAAGCCTATCTTCTTTTCAATGCTTTTCACGTATTTTTTGGCTATTAATTCAGCTTTCTCTCTCGATGGTGCGTATTTTATCTTCACAAAATTTGATAATTTCCTCTGCAATTTCAATAGCCTCCCCCGCGTCTTCCTTTGTATAATAGTTTAGAGGTGCACCTTCAGGATGGAAGTTTGGGTATCTCGATGGTATATAATGCCTATCAAGGAGTTTCGCTTTGTCAATCAACTCTTCATTTGCCTTCACTGTTTTGGGTAGCCTTTTGAGCAGCATGGAAACCGAATGTCCTATGGCTTCGGCTCTTAAGGCTTGATATAATGCCTTAACTCCCTTTTCCGCTGCTTGTTGAGCAGCGAAGCAGCTCCACTCGTAATCGCGGTTTTCCATACTTATTTTGGCGTGTTGCAAATCTTTTTTAGCCTGCCTAAGCCAATCGTGAGTTCTTTTCATCTTTTTCAACCAATCATTTTGGTTTTACAAACTATTTATATTTTAATTATACCATCGCTTCCAGCGTTTAATAATTGGATAAAGTAAATTTAAATGCACCAATATAAATCCGAAGATAACTGAAGCTAAAGCCTTTTCGCTACGAAGTCCTTTGCTGTTTTAATGAATTCCTCAGCATTATTTACCAGCGTCTGAACTTCCTCTCGGCTGAATATTGCACCTATTTCGTAGTCGCTGGTTTCCCTCATTTCAAAAGCCCTCCTCAAGTATTGCCCAAATTTTTTGTCTAGTAGGTTTGTTTTTATGATTCTTAATCCGAATTCTGATATTAGGCCTGAATGGGTTTTTGCATCATATCCTAACACGTTGAGCACGGCTTTTGCCGCATGGAAAAATGCGTAGTAAGCTCTATTCACAGCGTCTTCCAGCATCCCCTTTTCAATGAGAAGTTTTGCAGCGTCCAGCCTTTTTTCGGCTACCTCCAATTCTTCTTTTATTCGGATTTTAACGCCTTCTTCCATTGTATATCACTATTCCTTTTCTGATTTCTTCGATAATTGGATTTTTCCCCTTTTCAAGCTCCTCCTCTGCTATGAATTTGAGGGTTATAAGTTTTCCTTGCTCGGCAAGTATCTTGTCGGCTATTTTTGAGGCCCACCTCATTACACGCCTGTCTTTTGTTACTATAGCTAAGTCAATGTCTGAATCAAGCCTATAGTTGCCTTTGGCTAATGAGCCGAATAGGATGATTTTTGCATTTCTACCTACGGGCTCAAACTGCTTTAATATTTGCCTATGAAACTCCAGCATAGTTAAAGCCGCCTTTTCCGATGAATTTAAAGCATGCAACCTATTTAATTTTGCTTGATTGCAAAGGATGGTTGTGATTGGACAGCCTTGAACATCATTAAACATTTTAACACTATGTTTGTCTTCTTAAAAGGCTTAATCTTGTGCGCACGCATCAAGTGCTTCCCACACTTTACTGGCGTCTACGGAATAGATAAGGCTCTGAAGACGCAACAACTGTAAGCGAGATTTTGGAAATGTATCAGAAACAGCTAAAGAAGAGATATAGGTTTATGAAAGCTTCGTTAACTATTTATTTTTAACTTTAAAACGCTCTGACCTTAGGTTTAGTTAAAGATTTAATTTTGGCGCCTTGAGGGGTGGTAAAAGTTTAAAATTTTATAACGCAAATAGTGCCTCAACTTTCTTTAGAACCTTTGTGACAGGGTCTAATTCAAGTCTTAATCCTTCTAGGGCGTCAACTCCTAAAACTTCTGCGTCACTTTCATTTGCAAAAACAACTATTCTGGTAGCCCTTTCATTTAAACACTCAATAATGGCTTCTCCAATTTCCCGCTCTATTATTTTGCCATCAATGGTTTTGAATCTCCATCGCGTCATGGGTTTTATGCCGAGCTCCTCAAGCCTGCTCTTCTTAACCCAGCTATACGCGCTGCCAGTGTCAACAAGCAACCTCATTTCTAAACATTTAGATGGATTATAAGGGTTAATTAACTTAACATCAGCAAACGTGTGACCCATATTTTGCTCCATATTTTTAG
>JBMFMB010000015.1:0-39243 GCA_049970895.1 Bathyarchaeia archaeon
CTTACAGTGGTTAGGGTTGAGAAAGCTTCGTCGTTGGCACTTCAAGTTAGCATAAACGGTGTGCCTTCAAACTCTGCTGAAGTTTCAAGGTATCTGCTGAACATGTTCACGTCAAGTTTTAAAGATTTAGGGAGCTTCAAAATTCTTGTGGAGCATTATGTTGATGCTCCCATCGGCGCTGGTTTTGGGACGAGTGGCGCTGCAGCCTTAAGTCTTGCTTTGGCTTTAAACGAAGCCTTTAATTTGGGCATGTCCAATATGGAGGCAGCTCAATATGCGCATGTGGCTGAGGTTGAATGTAAAACTGGACTTGGCACTGTGGCGGCTGAGGCTTTCGGCGGAGTTGAGGTAAGGGTTAGGGCTGGCGCCCCCGGCATAGGCGAAATAATACCAATCACTGTTGCAAGGGATATCTTTGTTGTGTGTTTAACTTTTGGAGCATTGCCCACCAGAGACCTTTTGTCAAATTATGAGGTTCGCAAGCGCGTAAACGTTTTCGGCGGAGAACTTGTGGATAAGATAGTTAAGGCTCCAACCGTTTCGAACCTCATGAAGTTTTCACGTTACTTCGCCGATCATGTTGGGCTGGTGAGCAGTAGGGTGAGGAAAATATTTGAAGCTGGAGATAAGGCCGGGATCGTTGTGAGCATGCCCATGTTCGGCGAAGGCGCATTCACAATATGCGATAGAGATTCACTTGAAGATGTTTTGGCATTATTCCGCAAATTCAAGTCTCAAGGTCGCATTATCATTAGTGAAGTTGATTTTGAAGGAGCGAGGGTGATGGAGTGAGGCGGGCTGAAATTCCATTTAACCACCCGAGGGCCAGATCCCTGCAAATAAGGGAGAAGCTTGTGGAATATTATAGGCGGGGAGTTGTAGCCTTAGAGGGTCTTATCGCTCATGGGAGGGGGGAGGCATTCGACTACCTGTTGGGCGAAAAAACTATTGATAGCGCGTTGAAGGCTATTAGAGCGGCGGCTGCAACCATGCTTTTAGCTAGGCATCCGGTAATATCCGTTAACGGTAATGTGGCCGCCCTCGCAGCTGAGGATGTTGTGAATTTGGCGAAGCTAACAGGGGCGAAGATTGAAGTCAACCTTTTCTATAGGTCTCTGAAGAGGGAATTAGCAATTAAACAGGTTTTAGAGAAGGCTGGGGCTGATGAAGTGTTAGGGGTCGGGGAGGCAGCATCCGCGCAGATACCTGAAATTTGCAGCAAACGTAGGCATGTTGATCCAAGGGGCATATTAGCTGCGGACGTTGTGCTTGTTCCCTTGGAAGACGGCGATAGAACAGAAGCTCTGCGGAAAATGGGTAAAACAGTAATCGCAATTGATTTGAACCCGCTTTCGCGAACCGCCCAGCGGGCTTCAATCACCATAGTTGACAACGTGGTGAGGGCGCTTCCCCTCCTAGCAAAAAATGTGGCAGAGTTGAAGAATGAGAAAAATGAAACCCTTCAAAGGATTGTTTCTGAATTTAATAACATAGAGGTTTTAGCTGAGGTTATCGGAACCATCCTGAAACGCCTTTCAGAACTTGCGGAAAAAGGCGTAAACATTACGGAGGCAGCTGAGATCCACCGTGGGTGAGGGTTAAATGATGCAGAAGTCCAGGATTAAGAGGTCTAAGGTTGTCGCTATAACCGCGATTTTTGGAGCCTTAGCCATATTTTGCACTCAGCTTTGGATTCCTCTGTTTTTTGGCAACCCAAACTTGGGCTCCACCCCTGTGACGGTTGCAGGGGTCCTGTGCCCAATGCCCATTGGAATAGTCGTAGGGATAATTAAGGGGATAGGAGCTTCTCTTTGGACTGGGCAGCCATTTATTGAGATCCCTGCAGGCGTCGGAGACGCTTTGATGGCGGCTTTCGCCAATTACTTGGCAAGGCGCTGGAAAAAGAGCGTATATGCTGCTATATGTGGGCAGCTGTCACGATACCTTTTCACTTCAGGCATAATAGCCTTATATATCGGGTTGGCCGTCTCCTTCGGCTCCCAAGGACCTGAAACCAGTGTTTTTCAAGCCCTCCTTAAAAAGTTCCCATGGTTTGTGCAAATAGCATCTTCACTTCCACATCCCATAGCCAACGGGGTAGTCGTTTGGGCTGCAATTTTGCCAGCTGTAACTTTGTCTATTGCGGCCAACATGTTCATTTCAACCCTTGTGATTGCTGCGGCAGGGAAGAAGCTGGAGGAATTGTTGAAAATTGGATGAAAAGGGGCTTCCTAAAAGCACCGTTCTGAAGGAGCTTGAAACGAGGCTTAAAAGGGACTTAACTTATGATTCTGGTAAAATTTTAGGTTCAATGTGCACTAAACCCTACGGCCTGGCCAGGCGGGTTTACATAAGATATCTTGATAGGAACCTTGGAGATCCGGGACTGTTTCCGGCAACCTCAGAGTTGGAGAGGGAGGCTGTGAAAATGTTGGGGTCGTTGCTGTCAAACCCTGAAGCTTACGGGCACATCGTTTCAGGAGGAACTGAGGCGAACATCCTCGCCCTCTGGGCTGCCCGCAACCTCGCTGGTGGAAGACGCCGTGAAGTAATAGTTCCCATTTCAGCGCACATATCGTTTGACAAAGCCGCTGACATGTTAGGCCTTAAATTGGTTAAAGTAAGGCTTAACGAGCATTTTCAAGTGGACGTCAACGCGGTTAAGAATGCTATTACCGCGAAAACTGTGGCGATTGTGGGAATAGCTGGTACAACAGGCCTAGGGATTGTGGATCCCATACATGAGCTTTCAGAGATCGCTGAAGCCCACGAGATTTACCTCCACGTTGACGCAGCCTTCGGGGGTTTCGTACTTCCATTCCTTAAAGAAATGGGTTTCAAAGTCCCGGACTTTGACTTTAGGCTGCCAGGCGTCTCCTCAATCACTGTAGACCCCCATAAGATGGGCTTGGCCCCCATACCGGCTGGGGGAATACTATTCAGGGATAAACGTGCCGTGGAAGCCATCAGTAAAAGAGTCCCTTATTTAGCTGGAGGAGAAGCGGAACAGGCTACCCTCACTGGATCCAGGTCGGGGGCTTCAGCGATAGCTGTGTGGGCCCTGCTGAAACACCTAGGAAAGGAAGGTTACATGGCCATAGTTAAAAGATGCATGGATCTGACATGGAAGTTTTATGGGGAAGTCTGTCGAATTGATGGTTTAAAGCCTGTAACTAAACCAGTAATGAACATTGTTGGAGTGAAATCCGACGTTGCAGATATAAGATTTATAGCCGGAGAGTTGAGAAAAAGGGGTTGGGCCGTCTCCCTTTTTAACGGGTATATGCGGGTCGTAATCATGCCGCACACTAAGCCTTCCCATTTAAAATGTTTTCTTAAAGATTTAAGTGAGGTTTTGATAAAATTTAAGGGAGGCACATTTTGAACCGCCACCCGTCCAAAGATATTGTCGGTAGAAGGGGAAGCGAACTGAAAGGAAGGAAAATTGTTTTATGTATAACTGGAAGCGTGGCCGCTGTTAAATCGCCGGAAATTGCTAGGGAACTGATGCGTCACGGCGCTGAAGTCTATGCTGTGATGACGGAGGCCGCGCAGAAAATCATACACCCTAACCTCATGGAATGGGCTACAGGTAACCCTGTGATAACGGAGTTAACTGGGAAGATTGAGCATGTAGCTTTGGCAGGCAACCATCAGGAGAAAGCTGATTTAGTTTTGGTGGCGCCAGCCACCGCAAACACAATAAGCAAAATCGCCTCCGGAATAGACGACACGCCCGTCACCTCCTTTGTCTCAGCAGCATTCGGATCAAAGATCCCGATAATAATTGTTCCTGCAATGCATGAGTCCATGTATAGGCACCCAATAGTAGCTGCAAACATTGAGAAGCTGAAATCGTTTGGAGTTGAGTTTGTGGGTCCAAAGATTGAAGAGGGTAAGGCAAAAATCGCCGACGTAGAGGATGTTGTAAGCGCCGTAATCAGAAAAATAGCGTATTTAAAGGACTTGCTTGGAAAGAAGATCCTCATCACCGCTGGGCCGACATTGGAGTACATAGACCCAGTTAGGGTTTTAACAAACAAGAGTTCAGGAAAAATGGGGGTAGCCATCGCTGAGGAGGCCCTGTATAGGGGTGCTGAGGTAACACTCATTTATGGAAGAGGAACAGTTCCTCCACCAGCTGGAGTAAGGGTGATTAACGTGGAGACCACTAAAGAAATGTATGACGCCGTTGTGGAGGAGCTGCAAACGCAAAAATATGATGCAGTTATAGCGTGTGGAGCGCCTGCTGACTTCACCCTTGAGAAGCCTTTTGAATCCAAAATACCAACCCTAACTACCCCTGAGCTAACTTTAAAGTTGAAGTCGACGCCAAAGATTATTGAAGCGGTGAAACAGATAAGCCCAAACACTTTTCTTGTAGCTTTTAAGGCGGAGTACAGGATGTCAAATGAGGAGATCATTGAAAGCGCCTATAAAACGTTGAAAGCTTCGAATGCAGACTTAATTGTTGCCAACGATGTTGGCAGGCGAGGCGCAGGTTTTGGCGCGGACACAAACGAAGTATTCATAATTGATAAAGACAGAAACATTATTCATATACCGTTAACCGCAAAACGAGAAGTTGCAGAGAAACTCTTAGACAACATAGTCAAAAAACTTTAACATCAAGCCTCTTATATCCCTCAGCAAATTTTAAGTGTCAAATTCATCTGCGTGACTGAGAATTGCGCATTCCAGTTCTTTTAGCTGTTTTGGATAAACTTTCATGGATAGAAAGGTAATACTAATTTATAAAAAAGTATTACAGTGCGAGATGATGAAATTATAGAAAAAGCTTATCAAATATTGAAAGCCATAAACGCGGATCTAATCGTTGCCAACGATATGCCAGTAGACAGGGAGTAGGCTTCGAAACAAATACTAATGAAGTGTTCATAATCGATAAAAACAAAAAGGTCTCCACATACCATTAACCACAAAACGTGAAGTGGCAAAGAAACTTATAAATGATGAGATTATTAAAAACATTAACATCAATCGAAATACTTGCGCATAAAACCGTGTTTAAGACTTCTCGACATTTTCCTCGAAGCTTAAAATATTATAAACATTCGCCTCTCACAAAAATTTAAAGCATAGCTCCAAAATGGCTTAAGGACGTGGCAACTTAAGTGGACAAAATGGTGACAATTCCTCTTTTGGGGGCTTGGGCAGTTTTAGACTTCTTTAAGCGTTTTTAGACGATATACTGGTTAGAGGGTTCCGCTTTAGAGCTTTGTTTCCGCTTAAAACGACCTCCAATTTATTAAAAGGAGATAAAATAAACCGAGAAAGCTCAGCTTAAGTTGCCACGTCTGCTTAAGCGTCCAGAAATTTTATCTGAATAAAATGCATGGATGCTCATGGTGAACAGGATGGGCGAATATTCTGCACCGCGATTCTCAGCGGGTTTCCTCGCACTAATATTCGTAGTTGGACTAATGGCTGGTGGGGCAATAACCTCCTACCTAGCAATCTCACAAATAAACAGTTTAAAAAAGGAGAACTCAAGGCTAAGGGCTCAAGTATCAGTTTTGTGGGGTCTTAAAAACGTTCCATGCCAAAATGTCACTGTTTATCAAAATTTGACAACACTATCCCACATATATGAGAAAGTTAAGGATTCCGTGGTGCTAATTCGCGTTAAAATACAAAGCGGGACAGTTCAGGGGTCAGGCTTTATCTACAACTTCACCGACAACGCCACCAGCAGAATGGTTGTCATAACAAATTATCATGTTATCCACAATGCAATAAGCATCAGCGTAACATTCCCGGACGGGGAAGCCTACAAAGCTGAAGTTTTGGGAAAAGATCCATACGCAGACTTAGCCGTACTTGAAGTGATAGATGTTCCAGAAGACAAGTTTAAGCCGCTTATAGTTGTTAGCTCCTCAACATTAAAAGTTGGCGACCCGGTTATAGCCATAGGAAACCCCTACGGCCTAATGGGTTCAATGACCACAGGAATAGTGAGCGCCCTCAACAGAACTATCACAGAAGAGTACACCGGAGGATTTGCAATAGCAAATATAATCCAAATAAGCGCACCCATAAACCCGGGAAACTCCGGTGGTCCACTCTTAAACTACTGTGGCAATGTTGTGGGGATAACAACAGCTATAGTTGCGGACTCTCAAGGATTAGGCTTTGCAATTCCATCAGACACGCTGCGAAGAGAAATATACGCACTTGTTAAGTATGGAAACTACTCGGGACACTCTTATATGGGCATTTATGGACGAGATATGGACTATGAAACAGCACAAAGCATGAAGGTTCCAGTGACTTATGGCTGGCTAGTAACGGACGTTGTCGAGAATGGTCCCTCTTATAATAGGCTTTACAAATCTGACATCATAGTAGCCTTAAATGGCACACGCGTAAGAAACGGGGACGATTTGGCAAGCTACCTTGAGGTAAACACTCTTCCAGGAGACTGCCTAGAAGTAACAGTTTGGCGAAAAATTGACAACTCATGGAAGCAAACAACGGTTTCCATAACTTTAGACAAGAGACCTTCCCGGCCATCAGTATAAAGACATAATGCCACTGTTGGCTTAAATTAAGCTACCCCAATTCCTTTTCAAGCTGTAAAGACTTTTTTGTTAATCCATGCTTTTTGTAAAGTCGAATGGCTGGCTCATTATCAAAACCCGTTACCGCATGAATTTCTAAGCGCCCTTTTCCTCGGCTCTTTCAACGATTTTACGCAGAAGCATGCTTCCGATGCCAAGCTCCCATATTTAGGAGCAACATACAAGTTCTGTATGTAAGTTAACTTTCCACCATGCAAAAATCATGTATAGTCCATAAGTCTATAAACCCAACAATTTCGCCATCTATCTCGGAAGCCACAACTCGTAATCAGGATTTTAAGAGAACTTTTTAGGATGGAGAAGCGCTCCTCATCGGTGACAGCTCACGCATAAACTCCCTTGCTAGCAGCATAAGCCTTAAAACGTAATTCTCATTGGCACACTTAATTTTAAAAGCCATGGCAAACAAAATTTGGCTGACGAATTAAGATTTTCGCACATGCACTGTTTTGAAGGTTTTAAGAGTGTTGGTGGGGCTGCCCGGATTTGAACCGGGGTCTAGAGAGCCCAAGTCTCCAAGCCTAGACCAAGCTAGCCGACAGCCCCGCTTATTATTGTATCTATAGGTAAAATTTTGAAATTAGGAGATTTAAAATGTTTCTCTGCCTAGAGAATGTTGTTTAAAGCGATTATTAGCGTTTTCTTATGCTGCATTGGAGGACTTTTGGGCACACTAGGCACTCGTCTGGAATTGGCATATCCTTCGGAATAGAGTTCAAGAAGCCAAAGTAGTGGGCGCACTTGGCTGGAGAATCAAGAACTTTTGGATATTCAGCAGCCCTCACGCCAACGATTCGCATGTTCTCCACAAGAATGTCTATTTTTGACATACAATAAGGACAAGCATAATAGGTTTGCCTTGGTATGGTTGAGTTGTCTGTTAAGACCGCTGGTTTGCCAAAAGTTTTCCCGCATCCCTTATAGGGGCATTTGAGCTTTTCCTTGTGATGAAGGAAGCGCATGTAATTTTCCTCTCCAGCAGCGAAATTTCAAGTTTATCTGTAATATTGATATTTAATAAACATTTCTGCTCACATGCGCAACATAAATACAGATCAAATAAGCCCAAGCAGCTTCATGAAGTCTTCTGGAACGTCAACTAAGCCTAGCTTTGGAATCTGTCTAATAACAGAAACTATCTTCGGGTTTATTTCGACAGCCTTTCTGAAGGCTTCAGCAGCCTTATCCAGTCTCTTAGCTCTAAGATATATAAGCCCTAAATCTAAATAGGCGTCGTCGCATCTTGGGTTAATTTTTAAAGCCTCTTCTATGCGTTGGACCGCCTCCCCCAGCTTTCCCTGAGTGAACCTTGATTCAGCCTCATCTATCAGGTAATAGGCTTTATAGAGGCTTAACAGCCTTTTAAGTTCGCCCACCGGGTCCGGGTGATCTTCAGCTCTCAAATCAATAAGCCTATCACCATATCCTCCTCTTCCGCAGCCCTCCTTGACAACGAGCAGCGCCGACGACTGCATGTCCCTTACGTCTCCACCAGCCCTTTCGCCAGCTTCTAATGCCGCAACAAGTCTTTCAGCGAGGCCTTCTTTTGTGGATTCATAGACCTCCGCCATTGCCTCTACAACTTCCTCGCTTGCCAATATGTTTCCCTGAGCAGAGTAGCCCTTCCCAGTTTTGCTTCCAGCCCATTCGAGGCATTTCGCCCCGGTGTATGCCGCGGCATTACCCTTCGCGTCCACAACCCCTAACTGCCTGTAATCTCTCCCCTCATCTTCGCTGACAAGCCTTTCAACAACTTCATTGGCTTTAAGCCCCTTCTTCAGTAATTCTAAGCCTTTCGGCCCATAAGAAATGTTGACGAAGGATTGGGTGGCTATGGCGCCTACACCAGCCTCCGCCCATGGAACGACAGAGCCCACTGAAAAGTATCTTGACTGCACAGCAACTCCAAGCTCACGCGTTTCAAAGTCATATGCCACTATAGAATATGTTGGAACTAGATAAGCAAGCTTTGGCTTTAAACTTTGAGCTATCATGTAAGAAGGGTATATTTGCATCCAGCTAAATGTTTTTTGCAACAAATTAGTGAGTGGAGCCTCGGCCGGGCTTCGATCCCGGGACCTGCGGCTTACGAGGCCGCTGCTCTACCAGCTGAGCTACCGAGGCCCACCTGGCTCATTAATATTTTGAGAGCTAGCCTATTTTTAAGATGTTCGGAAAAGAATTTGGGGGAGTGGAAGTCTATTTTAGGCTCTATGATAAAGCATTGGTGTTGTGTCTTATGGCAAGGGCTGGTTTATTAAATGCCATTTTGGAAAGGGCTTTCGTGAGAAGCTTTGAAGAAGGCAGAAGTGTTTTGAAGAAGATTTTGTTGGCTGGGGTAAGGGCTCCTTCTGCGGGGAACATTCAGCTAAGAACCTTTATCGTCGTTAAGGATGAGAAGGTTAAGAAGACGCTTTATGAACTATGTGAGAATCAAGCGTTTATGAAAGCAGTCTCCGTCTGGATTGTTGTTTGCCTCGATTTTCATAGAAATTTGAAAGCTGCAAAATTAACTGGTGTCAACTACGATTTTGAGGGATTCTACCATACACATTTGGGATTTTGGATGCCGCCTTATTCCTTGAGAACATGGTTATCGTTGCAGAAGCTTTTGAAACTGCCAGAACACGACCTATCAATTTTGTGCATTGAACACCTGAAAAAGAAACTCAGACGGAGAGAGAAATGGAGTTATAGGTTATAGTGTGCGAAAACAGTTATAGAGACATAAGCTTGCAGGATGTATCAGAATACTGGAAGAAAACTACTTTAAACGGTTTAAAGCATGCTGGGAAAAAGCCGACAAAAAAGGAAGTGGAAAGAATTTGTAAAGAGAGAAGAATTTGTGAAAGAAGTGAACAAAAGCTGACGAGCTTTCTGATGGAACAGTCGCTGCTAAAATAAAAGGGTTAAGAACTTTTAAGACCGTGTACACCAGTTATTTTGAAGGTGCAAATCTTGGAAACGTTAAGTGACATTGGCGAGAGAAAAGCCATCGAGCTTATTTTAGAGCAGTTGGATAAGATGCCAAAAATGCCCATCCCCTTCGGTGATGATGTTTCAGCCTACCCCATAGGCAAGAAGCAGCTTTTCGTTTTGAAGACTGACATGTTGGTCGCCGAAACTGATGTGCCGAAAGGTATGAATTTTTGGCAGGCGGCCCGCAAGGCTGTTGTCATGAACGTAAGTGACTTTGCAGCGAAGGGTGTGAAACCCCTTGTGATGCTTGTTTCTCTTGGAATGCCAAAAGACACCATGCGAAAAGAGCTTTGGGAAATTGCAAAGGGCTTAAATGCTGGAGCCCGCGAATACGATGCCTACATCATTGGTGGGGATACAAACGAGGCTTCAGACCTCGTTATAAGTCTTTCCGTCTTTGGCTTGGCAAGAAGAGATCATGTGATGTTGCGGAGTGGAGCAAAACCAGACGACATAGTGGCTGTTACCGGCTCCTTTGGGAAAACATCAGCCGGATTGAAGATGCTTCTTGAAAAATGTAAAGCGCCAAAAGATATTCGCAGCTCTCTTTTGGAGGCTGTTTATATGCCGAAGGCACGTTTAAAGGAGGGTTTAGCCTTAAGCACCACAAAGGCTGTTACATCTGCTATTGATTCAAGCGACGGCTTGGCTTGGAGCCTTTATGAGCTTTCAAAGGCTAGTAATGTTGGCTTCCTAATAGAAAATGTTCCAGTGGCCACCGAAGCCGTCAAATTTGCTGAAATAAATGGTTTAGACCCGCTGGATTTAGCCCTTTATGGAGGCGAAGAATACGAGCTCGTTTTAACCATAAAGCCCAGCCTTTGGGGTGAGGCGGAAAAAGCCGTTAAAAGTGTTGGTGGAAATCTCATTAGAATAGGAAGAGTGGCAGCTGAAAGGCAAATAGTTCTTGAGGTTGATGATGAAAGGCGAGTTATTGAGCCTAGGGGTTGGGAGCATTTCAAAAAACAATAGTAAGAAGACTTTTTTCACCTATCCAACCGCTAAAGAGGCGCTATTTTATGAAAGGCTAGCTAATAACAAGGTTAGGTGCCATCTCTGCGAAAGGAGATGCGAAATTGCAGAAGGCAAAGCGGGATTCTGCAAGACTAGGAGGAATTTTAGCGGCAAGCTTTACACACTTATTTACGGCGACATAAGCGTCATCGAAAGCCGCCCAATAGAGATAAAACCCTTCTTCCACTATTGGCCTGGTTCAACAGCTCTAACTTTCTCCACATGGTCATGCAACTTTGACTGCGCATGGTGTCAAAACTTTCACTTGTCAAAGGTTGCTCCAGAACCAGCCAAAGCAGTTCATTACCAGCCAGATAAAATTGTTGAATTAGCCCTTGCCTATGGAGATGCAGGCTTATGTGCGAGTTTCCAAGAGCCAACACTTTTAACCGAATGGGCTATTCAGGTTTTTAGCCTAGGCAAAAGTAGAGGAATAAAATATTGCTGTTACGTTTCGAACGGTTATATGACCCTTGAAGTTTTAAAGGCACTTTGGAAGGCTGGTATGGATGGACTTAAAATAGACGTTAAGGGCAACCGTGAAGTCTACATGAAATATTGTGGCGGCGCAGATGTGGAGAAGGTTTGGAGAAACGCTGCGGATGCCAAACGCTTAGGGCTTCACGTTGAAATTGTGAACCTTGTTGTTAGCGGCGTAAATGACGGTGAAAATGCTCTACGTTGGATAATTGAAAGCCATTTAAAGCATGTTGGGCCTGAAACGCCACTGCATTTCACAAGATATTTTCCAGCCTACAAGTTTCATAACCCGCCCACCAAAGTTGAAACTTTGGAGAAAGCCTATGGGATGGCTAGAAAGGCTGGAGTTTTATATCCATACATTGGGAATGTTGCCGGGCACAGGTACGAGAACACATACTGTCCAACGTGTGGGGAGTTACTCATTAAGCGTTATGGATACTATGTTTTAAAATACGCTGTTACAGAGGATAAGAAATGCCCAAAATGTGGAACCATAATCCCAATAACTGGGCAATATTTAGGAAAATGGAATGCTCTGGCTTTTTAGGGGCTTTCTGTCTTTAAGGGTTTCCCTAAGCCTAAAAAATGTGGCAGCTCCTATGAATCTTCCAACAGCGGAGACTATGTAAACTATTTGCAGGCCCAAAACTAAGCCGTATATGCTAACCGTCAAGTCTGATAGGTAGCCGCCAATAAGGGAGCCGAAAAACGTTACAGTTCCTATCAACAGATTGTAGAAGGCTATGAAGCTTCCTTTATGCATTTCTGGAGAAACATCAAGTAAATAGGTGGTCACACTTGCTTGCTCAAAAGCCGCAACAGTGCCCCAAAAAGTACCTATAGCTATTAGGACATAAATGTTAGGCGAAAAGGCGTAAGCCAATGGAACTGAAACGTAGCTGAATCTCACAAGAATAAGCAGCGGTTTTCTACCAACAGTGTCAGCAAGCCTTCCAGCCCACCTAATAAAAATTATCGTAAATATTCCTTGAACAACTGAGAACAACGCGATTTCCAGCATAGAAGCCTTCAAGACCTTAACCTGTGTTATCGCGAACAGCGGCCAGGCAATTGACATGAAGAAATTGAAAACTGCACTGCACATGCAGTATCGGATGAAGTCTGGAGAGTGCTTTGCAACCTTAACAACGTCGAATAAATCCTTCACGAAGTTTTTCTTCACTTCACCTCTGTTTTTGCTGGGCTTTTCGACTCTAACATAAAACATAGCAAATGACGATAACAGTCCACATGCCGTCGCAACCGCTATTGGAATTATGATCTGGTTCCTCACAGAACCCCCGATGACTGACATGATGGCTCCGGAAAACATGGTGGCTGAAATACTTCCTACAGAAGCCCAAAGATTGATTATGGCGTTGATTCTTCCCAGGTGTGAGGATGGAACCATGTCGCCTATCAGGGCGGTCCAAGCTGGAACAGCCATAGAGCCTAGAAGTGCTTGCAAACTGATTAATACAACCAGCTGGCTTGCAGTCTTCACAAACAATATTGGAAGCCAAAGTATAGCAACAATTAATCCACCCAAAACAATGAAGGGGATTCTTTTTCCAAGTCTGTCGCTTAGTCTTCCCCAAAAAACCTGCATAACATTGTTTGACAGATTGCTCATCGACTGGAGCCAACCCATATCAGAGGAAGAAGCACCCAGCTCCTTAACCGCATAGGGACCGATAAACGGGTTTATCGTGCCAGTTCCTAGAGCGTTCGCTACCGAGCGAATATATACGATTTTCAGCTTCCTCTTGCTCTTAGATAGTCCACCATTTCCTTCCAGCATAGTGCTCCGCTTTCTTTTGAAGTCTCATCATGTTCTAGGAGAAGCTTAAAAGCTAAGCGGTTCGCTCTAACCCTTTTCAGAATCATTCCATGCTTGCCACGTCATATTTCTGAAAATTAAGGTAACTATGTTGAAATTTCCATTTTTCAAGGGAAAATTTATATGAAGGAAAATTTGGTTTTATTTCAATCTCATTTCCAAAGCCAGATTTCTGGGTGAGAAAATTACTTCCTTATAATCCTCCGCTTGCCTTTGCATTTCCTAACAACAGTCACTGTTGGTTCTTGGTTCAGCTGTCTAATTTGAGCGTTTGGGTATAAGCGTTCAATATCCCTTCTAATTTTTGATAAGTCCACATCCCCATAAGTTTTAACGTCAACTACAGGGTTGCCATCCTCGTCATAGCTTATCGAAACAGCGTATCCGGAGCCTATCTCAATTTTTGCTGGTTCTAAAATGAAACCCAAATCTTCAGCCAAATCCGGTTTAATCGGGCTTGCGGTTTCGCGTTTATGCCTTTTTTCAGCCATTAAACCACCGCTTAAAGAAAAGCCTAAGTGAATTTAAAGTGTTGCTATTCTAGAATAAGAATTGTTTTTACAGCTTGTAAAAGTTTAGTGCACCAACAGCTTCTCTTCATACTTCCTTAAGTATTCGGCAGCCTCACCAACATCCATGAATAAGTCGTCCACCCGCTGTACATCTTCGACAGTCACTTTATCCCTATTGGCTGACTTTGCATTTTGAGCTGCCAAGCTTAACAGTTGTACAGCGTACCGCATGGAGCTTTTCGCTCCAACCTCGGCAAGCTTTTCAAGTGCATCCTTATCCAGCTTAATCTTCTCCTCGGAGGCGCGAATCCTCAGGATTTCCTTTATGCTTTCAAGGTCGTATGGTTGTGTTGCAATTATGACTGAGCGGTCTATGAGGTCAACTGGAAAGCCCAGCGGACTCCTTATGTCTGTTCCGCGGATTCTTGCCACTCCACGGTTTGTGGCAAGAATTATTATTGGGACGAGTTCGCTTTCCATGGCTCTTCCAAGAAAGCTGAACGCTTCCAAATCTAATAGGTGAGCGTCATCTATGAAGAGCACACCAGGATGGATGAAGGCTTTGCCACTGTCAACCCACTCCTTCACTTGCTGGTCAACAGCCATCCGCACCTCGGTGTCAATCTCCTTCGACTCAGAACCGCCGAAAAACAACGAGAACAACCCACCTGAACGTTGCCTGGCGTTTAATTCGTCCAAATCCGCCAAAGTAAGCATATATACGAACTCTTTCTCTTTCAAAACCTTGCCGTTTGGACGGGGAATCTTCCTCCTTGTGTCAACATCATAAGTTTTCCCTTTCTGGCTTTCAAGGCATAATCCAAGGTTAACAACCCTACCGGTTTCAGCATCTATCTGGATAACATGCCCTTCAGATATGCCCTCAGCGATTATCTGCTGGGCTATGGAGGCGCCAGCCTCAATAGTTTTCTCTTCTTCCTTAGTTTTTAACGTGAGCCTAACGCTTTCAGGAATCTTCTGGTAGGGATTGTAGGGGTGCGGTGCCGTTCTAATGTCAACCATGGTGACTTCGCCCTCATAGACCTTCCGCATTTCATGGATTTCAACGCCTATGCATTTTCTTATGGCTTCTATGAGGACTTCGGTTTTCTTCCTTTCAGTGCTGTAGATTTCGCTTCCGCTCATCTGTATGAATGGAACATTTTCGCCAAGTTCCTTAGAAATAGCCACGGCTATAGCTGTTTTTCCAGTGCCAGGCGGACCAGCCAGGATAATGCATTTTCCGCTGAGTTTTCCTTCCTTAATCATTTTCACAACTAAGCCTGCAGCTTCCCTAGCCTTTTCCTGCCCAACCATTCCATCCTTTATCTTCACAGCCTTTAGATTCTCGTCTAAGCCTAAACCCTTAATGTGGGTGTGGGCGCCTATCCTTTCAAATCTTGATACGGGTGCGGTGGGCAGCTCCCTAATAGCCGCCATAAACGCCACCCCAAGCTTGAAAGGTTTAAAATCGCCTTTTATAATCAACAGATTTAAACCAGAAATCACAAGGATAAAAATTTAGCGCTCATTTCTTGCCCAGTTCCCTTCTATCCAGCAAATAGTTCAAAACTGTTATGCACGTAGCAGCCAGGTAAGGCTTTTTCCCAAGGGATATTTTCTCTCCATAGCGTAATGTAAAAGCCTCAACCTTCTTAGGCAAGCCCACATGGTCTCCCAAGACAAAAACCGGATTTTCCCCAACATCAACCTCGAATACATCTTTTCCGCCTTCTTCCAGAACGTGGATTTTGCTCTGTTCCGCCTTCTGCTTTATCAAAGCCTCAAAACTAGTCTTTGAGAGGCTTATCCCCGGATGGGGCTTCCCAGACAAAACCTTTTTCAATATTTGGGTCCATGTGTCAACGTCGGTTCTAACATCATGCAGTGTTAAACCCTCAATTCTTAAATGCAATGGCGGTTGAGGTGGACCATTTAATATGGCATGGAAAACTGTGTCCTTGCGTATTGCATGGGATAAGAAAAGGCTTGCAACTGCACATTCGTAAACTATGTCTAGGCGTCCAGCATCATGCAAATTTTTCCATTTTGCGTCTGTTCGACCTAGCCGCGAGTACAAGATGAATTCACGCATGCTATTTGCCCTCACCTTTCTTTAATTATTGCCGAAAGCTAAGCTTTCCTAATTTCCAAAATTTCCCTGTACAGCTCTTTGAGGATTTCCTTATAGTCCACTTTTCCTTGCTCTATCATATTCATTATTGACTCGAGTTTTCGTGTTGCCTCCTCGGAGGTGTACTTCCCAAATCTTAAACTTAGGTGCTTGTAGACTTTGAAGCCCAATTTTGTGCTGATGAGCCTATTCCCCTTTTCAATGGCATAGTGCCTCTCCAATATTGTTGCAACAGTTTTAGCGTAGGTGCTGGGTCTTCCAACGCCTCTATCTTTCATTAGGGCTATTATCTCTCCTTGAGTGAAGGGTCTAGTCGCTGGCAAGTACAGAAGCCTCGCAAACCTTAACTTGTATTCGCCCTCCTCAACGATGCTTGCAGTTTTTATTGGCAGTATGGCGTTAAATCCTTCGCTTAAAATGCTGACTGGGTTCTCGACAGACGCTTGGTTTCCATTTATTAGAACCTTAAATTGTTGATAGAGGATTTTAGCCTCCCTCATCTGGCTTGCAATGAAACGCTTAAATATTAAATCGTAAAGCTGGAAATGATCATTTGTAAGTCTTTTCGGAAACCTCAAAATTCCCGTGGAAATCAAGTTTTTCAACTGTTCCACGTCTAAAGCCCTCGTTGGTCTGATGCACTCATGCGCTCCTTCCATGAAGTATCTCCGCGGGACAAACAGCGACGGATACCTTTCTTGAATGTAGTTTTTGGCAATTCCTATTCCAGTGGCGGAAACTGTTGTTGAGTCTGTTCTGTGGTATGTGCATAACCCCATTTCAAACAAGTCTTGGGCGATCATCATAGTTTTTGTGGCTGAAAAACCAAGCTTAGCCGAAGCATCACGGAGCAGCGTGTCAGTGGTATATGGCGGTGGTGGATTCACACCTTTTTCTTCGGTTTTTAAGTCCACTATTTTCGCTTTTAGCTCGCTAATATGTTTTTCAATTTGCTGTTCTGGGAATTGGATGACTGGATTTTCAATTGAAACCCTTAAGCCGTTTGAAAGCACTACTGACAAAACTTTCTTCTTCTTTCTTGATTCGCTAACCCTCTCTATTATCCATCCAAGCACTGGAGTTTGAACCCTTCCAGCAGAAAGTCTATAGTTCTGGAATCTGTGCCAAAGTTTCTGGCTTAGCTCAAAGCCTATCCAACGGTCTTCTATGCGTCTGACCAGTTGGGCTTCAACCATCCTCAAATTGATTTCTCGCCTATTCTTTATCGCTTGCAGAAAAGCCTTCTTTGTGATTTCGTGAAACTCCAGCCTTTCAACTTTATGGTTCATGGGGTAAAGCGAACAGTAAACGTCGTAGGCTATTTTCTCCCCCTCAATATCTGGGTCTGTGGCTATGAAGATGCTGTTAACTTCTAGGGCGATTTCCCTCATGGCTCCAACAAGCTCGCTTTTGGAGTAGAACTCTTGACTTTTGCATTTTGGACAGAACTCTAAACCTGTGAATTGCTCCCCGCATTTTTTGCACTTCTTTATGAAATCGTATATGGGCACAAAATTTCCATCTTCAACTTTTACGCCGTGAAATCCCTCATTAACCACCAAGTCGTAAATGTGTCCCATGCTTGCCACAATGTTAAGCACAAATTCCCCGGTGCTAACCTCAAAAACTGTTACGTTTCCAATTTTCCTCTTATAGGGCTTTCCAAAAAACCTCGATATGGTTCTTGCCTTTGTTGGTGACTCCACAATCAATAGAGCCGCCTTAATGAAGTCCTTTACTCTCTTGACGATTTTGCCCTCCCTAATCTCCCGTATAATCGCTCTGTCATCGTCTATTTTCCTGAACCATTTCTCAGCAGCTTTGGCGGTGAACCTCGTCCACGTGGCTTCTCCAAGCATGAACTCCAGTTTACGCCTAAGCGAGTGGAAAGCCTTCTCATCATCCACAAGGAGAAAGCTTGCACCGTGTGTTATGCCTCCAGCAAACATTCTTGAGGCCCTTCCAGAAGCTTGAACATAAGCTATGGGATCAGCCGCAATGAGGTAAAAGTCTCCATTCCTCTTCTTTAGGGAAACCTCCTTACTCTGCGTTATATGCTCTATAACTTTGGGCGTTATGGCACTTTTTAGAAAATCTCTAGCCTCCAAAACAAGCCTTTTAACATAATCTTCATAACCGCTGAGTGGGGCGCCGGTCTCTATGGATGTTTTAACCTTTTCCAGCGTCTGCTTGTCTATGGGGACTATTCTGCGAAGACTGCTGATTATCTGGCTTGCCTTGTCTTGCTGGTCTTTCTCCAGAAACTCCCTAATGTTTTTAAGAAGCGTGAGGATTTTGGAAGGGTTGTATTCTTCCCAGCTCAGCCTAATCTCCATCCTTGGCACGCCTGTGAAGATTACGTAGCGAACCCTTTCTGGGAGGTCTATCCCCCTAGCAAGGGGGCTTCTGAAGCTTGCAACCCCTATCAAGGCGTCATATTCGCCCTTCTCAAACTTTCCCAGAAGCCCCTCATCCATTTTCACGTAGACGTTCGCCCTCACACCATTTGCGTTCAAAAAATCGCTTAGCTTAATGGCGTAGTCTCTGCCAAAAACTGATGGGACAAAAACTAGGCATCCGGAGCCAAAACTCTTGATTAAGGATAGCACTTGGCTATCGATTTCACCATTGTTTGCCTCAATGTAAAAGTCTTTGATGTTTCTTAGAAATTCTGGTTTAAAGCCTATCTGAAACCTCAAAAGTTCCTCGAAGAGTTTTATCCTCTTCGTCCTCTTTGCCTTCACGGTTGCTCCTGAAACAATCAGCAAGCCGATGTTGTTTCGGCTTTTATAATCCTCAATCTTACGCCTTATCGCCTCCATCTGTTCTAGAACTTCTAACGAAGATTTACCCATCCTCTTTAATCGGTTCGCCTCTTTTCGGAGGTCTATAAGCTGAAAAGCCAGTGTTATTGTGGCATTGTCAAAGCCCAAAATCGCCAAAATCCTATCAATGTTCCTCGGAGATTTTAGGAAGGAGTCAACATCGTCCACAAACACGAAGTCAAAACTTTTGCCTTTTAGGGCGTCAAAGTGGCTCATCAAAAACCTTTCGGTTGTCACGAGAATTTCAAAATCGCCATTAGCCACCCTTTCCAAGGCCGTTTTTCGTTCTTCATCGCTTAAGGCTACGTGATAACATATTTTTCTAGGCTTTATTCCAAGCCTTTCCGAATAGGCATCTAATTTTTCTGAAACCTGCTGAACAAGGAGGGCTGTGGGCACTATTATGTAGCTTTTCTTCCCACAAACAGCAAAATAGAGGGCCGCAACAGTTCCCAAAACAGTTTTCCCAACACCAGTCGGCGCAACTATAGAAAAGTTCCGTTTTAAGAGGATTCTCCTAGCCCAAGTCTCCTGAAGGGACCACATCCTCTGCCCAACAGCCCTCTTAAAAAACATAGAAAATTGGCTGAACTTCCTATAAAAATCGAAAACTTCGCCGGCAAAGTACAGTCTTCCTCTTTCCTCAAGGGCTTTTAACGCTTGTTTCCACGACTTCACATCTTCAACGCTTTCAAGACAATTTTCACACATCCCAAATTGTAGGAGACGCTCATCAGAAATTGCGCCCTTACAGTTCACGCATAACCCGTAATAAATCCCCCTCAAGCAGCCACCACCTTAACATTTAGGCTTTTAACCCAAACATGCCAGCCATGCCTATGAAGAGCCTCGGGCGGGATTTGAACCCGCGACCACCGCCTATCCGTAGCCTTACAGCTTTACCAAGGCGGTGCCCCACCAGGCTAGGCTACCGAGGCATAGCACCAGCGCCACCAAACAACATAGCACATAAACGTTTTAAAGGATTTCGCGCACCGCACAACAAACAATTTATAATCTCGAACCTCAACCATCCACTATGAAAGGGCGGGGGTCGCCAAGCCTGGTCAAAGGCGCAAGGCTTAGGACCTTGTCCCGTAGGGGTTCGTGGGTTCAAATCCCACCCCCCGCACTTTATTGGAACCTACAGTTCCGATACCTCCCTTAAAGCATAATAAGGTTTTATAGGTTATCTGCTTGACGAAGGAATGCCGAAATCTTCAACTGTTGAGCGGAAAGTTAGAGCTTTGAAAAGTTTGTTAATGCATGTTGATTGTCCATTCCTCTATTTCGCAAACATAAATAAGTTGCAAATAAAACCTAATGGCTAGTGAAAACTTTGAGAGTTAAGTTAGACCTCCATGTTCACACATGCTACTCTTATGATGGGTTAATAAAGCCAAAAGAGCTTGTCGCCTACGCCAAGAGGGTTGGTTTGGATGGAATAGCCATAACAGACCACGACAGAATAGACGGAGCCCTAAAACTGGCAAAAAATTTGGCGGACTTGTTAATTATTCCCGGCATAGAAGTCTCAAGCTTGGAAGGTCACGTAGTTGGGTTAAACATTCAAGAGGTTGTTCCTAAAAACCTAACGGCGGAGGAGACGATAGACAGAATCCACAACCTTGGCGGTTTAGCCATAGCATGCCACCCAAGAGCCCTTTTCAAAGCAAGTTTGGGATGGAAAGTCAGCAAGAATTTTGATGCTATAGAAGTTGTGAACGCTTCGGCATTCCCCTTCAAACGCTCCACTAGGCAAGCACTGGAAATAGCCAATAGGCTTGGAATCCCGCGGGTTGGTGGCAGCGACGCTCATTACGCTCCGGAAATAGGCTTGGCGTACACGCTTGTGGACGCTGAACTCAGCTGCGAAGAAATTGTTAAAGCCATAAGCAAGGGACTGTGCGAACCCTTTGGAAAAGCAATACCATTGGGAACTAGGCTGAAAAGGGAATTTCTAGCCTTAAAAAATAAATATTTTAGGAAAAACAGCGAATCATGTTCCAATTATTAGGGGTTCTGTCATCCTCTTTAGTGTTGCTATGGCGGATAGTGCCGCCAAAAAACTCGTTTTCGGATTTTCCTTTGAAGGCACATTTTCCACGTGAACCCGTAGCTCGCCAAACTCTCCCCTAACCTCAATTTCGTGGATGTTACGGCTTAGGGTTGGGTCAGCCACCACCCGCACAACAGTCTTTTCCACGCCTATGCCAGCCAAGCCAAGGGTTGCCGCCACATTAACATTGGCTGGAAAAAGCTTGCAAGCCTCTAAGGCTGAACCTTCATATATGAGGGTTGGCTTCTCAATCCTCCCACCAGTCTTCTCCATGAAATATGGGTTATCCATCAACCCCTCAACAGGTTTCCTCGTTGTCAAAATCACACTTTCAATCTTGCTCATTGCGGAGGCTTTAACCGCGTCCAGCCCAGCTATGGCTCCGGATGGGATGTAAACCTTCCTCCCTTTTTCCCTTGCAACTTGGCTGATTTCGCTTAATAGCCTAGAATCGACTAGGGCGCCAACGCTCATAATTATGAGGTCTTTTCCAGCCCTTAAAACTTCGACGGCATAAGCCCTAACAGCCTCTTGAGAAGCAGCCTCAACAACAAACCTAACATCCTCTTGTTTTAAAAGTTCCTTAAAGCTTTTGGCAACTTTTGGCTTGCTTTTCAGCTTCCTCGCCAAACTTTCGGCTTTTTCAATGTTTCTGTCAAAAACCACAAGTAGGCGTGCGTCTCCAGCTTGTCCCTCATCTATGGCTTGCGCCAAAACAGTTCCAATAGCACCACACCCAATAAGTCCTACACCTAACGGCATTTTACGTTTTACCTTCTTATGCTTGTTCATATGAATGCTGGAGGTTTTCCTACATAAACCATTTGCCAAGAAAAATCCTAACTGCTTAAGAGCTTGCCTAAAAAGGCTACTGAAATATAAAGCAGAGAAATTGTAGATTTATAGATGATCTTGTTCCATCTGGTATAAGTCCAGTTCTATACCTAATGGCTTTTCTGGTTCAGCGTAAGGCTCTAGGTTGAAGAGTTGTGGTGCTATTACTCCAAGTCCACTTGGTATGTATGGCGAGTTTACACCGGTTAGCACTAGGGTTACTTTGAGTTTTCCATCCATTTCTGGGTTAACCCTTGCACCCCAAATCACCAGTGCATTGTCGTCCATCATTTCTGTGACTATTTCTCCGACGCGGTTTGCCTCCTCAATGGTCATTTGGGCGTCTCCTGAAACATGGATTAGGGCGCCCTTTGCACCAGCATAATCCACGTCCAAAAGCGGATTCCTCAAAGCATTTCGAACAGCCTCCTCGGCTCTGTTTGGCGCATCTGACTCACCAACGCCTATTACCGCTAAGCCGCCTCGCTTAACAATGGTTTTGAAGTCTGCAAAGTCCAAGTTTATTAGGCTTGGAGCCGATATGGTTTCCACTATTCCCTTAATCATGTTCGCCAAAACCTGATCCGCAATCTTAAAAGCCTCATTTATAGGCATGTTCGGAGCCAAATGAATGAGCTTATTATTGTCAATCACGACGACAGTGTCGCAGTGCCTTCGCATTTCTGTTAGGGCTTGGGCTGCATATTCTATACGTCCTTTCTCAATTCGGAAAGGCGTTGTTACGACGCCAACGGTTAGGGCGCCCTTTTTCTTGGCTATTTCGGCTATGACTGGCGCCGCGCCTGTTCCTGTTCCGCCGCCTAAACCAGCCGCTATGAAGACTATGTCCGCTCCATTCAGCAGTTCTTCAATCTTTTTCCTCGACTCTTCGATGGCTGCTCTTCCAAGCTGTGGGTCTCCTCCAACGCCTAAACCCTTCGTAAGCTTTTCGCCAATCAGAATTTTTCTATGGGCTTTTGAAATGTTTAGGTGGAGGGCGTCAGTGTTTATAGCTATGCATTCAGCTCCAACAATGCCCATCTCCATGAGCCTTGTAACAGTGTTGTTTCCAGCCCCGCCCACGCCGAGAACCAGCATGCGGCAGAAGCTTGGCGGGCGGATCTCCTCTGGAAAAGTGTTCTGCCAGGAATATTTGAAGGTCTGTTGCTGACCAGCCGAATACATCTGCATCTAACCAACCCTCTTCTTACGCCAAACCTCATTATTTATTAAATCACGGATAGCTACACGAATCGCCTCAGCCCTGTTAGGATAAAACCTCTCATTAACAAGCTGGTCCAAAGCCTCAATATATGGCTCGGGAAGATAGAGTGTGATTAACTTCATTTTAATCCCCTCCGGTAAGCGAGAGAGAAACATTTCGAAGCTATACTTTTACATATTATGATTTAAACATGTTTTAAATATGCTCGTTCTTTTTCTTATAAGATTTATGCCTATTGCATTCCAGAAACTTGTAAATTCAGGTTTAGGCTGACCTCTAGGTTTTTATTCCTTGTTAAAGCATTTTACGTATTGCCATGGAAGCCGCACGCATATTCCTTAGAAGCTTCGGGTGTTCAACAAATTTAGCTGATGGTGAAGTCATGGCTGGTTGCCTAGCGGAGGCTGGGTTCAAACTCGTTGACAGTGTGGCTGAAGCCGACATAGTCATTTACAACACTTGTGCTGTTAAGGGACCAACGGAAAACCGCATGATCGACATATTGAAAAAGGTTCCTAAGGGGAAGAGGCTCCTCGTTGTTGGGTGCCTCCCACTAATCAACCTTGATAGGCTATGCCGAGAAGTACGTTTTGACGGTGTCGCAGGTCCAGCACTGGGCGGAAAAATAATTGATATAGTTAACGGCGTTTTGGGGGGCAAGAAGGTTGTGGCTTTGGAAGGTGCGAATAAGGCTAAACCAGACTTAAGCCTTCCAAGGGTTCGCCTAAACCCTTTTGTGGGCATAATCCCAATAAGCTATGGATGTTTGGGCTCATGTGCCTATTGCTGTGTTGTTTATGCCAGAGGACGCCTAAGAAGCTATAGCATAAACGAGATTGTAGAGCGTGTCAAAGCCGATTTAGTTGATGGGGTGCGGGAGTTTTGGCTTACATCGCAGGACACCGCTTGTTATGGAAGGGATATTGGCACAAACTTGGCTGAGCTTATTGAGGCAGTATGCGCCATGGAAAGTGATTTCAAAGTGCGGGTTGGCATGATGACTCCTAACATGGCTCTTGGCATTTTAGAAGACCTAATTGAAGCCTATAAGGACGAGAAGGTTTTCAAGTTTCTCCACCTGCCTGTCCAAAGCGGAGACGACAATGTCCTTAAAAGGATGCGCCGCTTCTACACGGTTTCCGAATTCAGAAAGATTGTGGAAGCCTTTAGGGCTACATTTCCAAAAATTACAATAGCAACAGACGTTATTTGTGGTTTTCCGGGAGAGGATGAAAAAGCCTTTGAAGAAACCCTAAAGCTGATAGAGAATGTTAAGCCCGACATAGTTAACATATCAAAGTTTTTTGCGAGACCGCGAACACCAGCCGCAGCCATGAAAGACACTGTTCCATTTTCAGAGATCAAACGGCGAAGTGCTATGCTGAGTGGTTTGGCTTCAAAAATTGCCTTAGAAAGGAATCGCGAGTGGATCGGTTGGGAGGGCGGAATCCTCGTAGATGAGGCTGGGAAGGTTGCTGGTTCATGGGTGGGTAGAAACTTTGCTTACAAGCCAGTAGTTTTGAAAAGCAAGAAGAACTTACTGGGCAAAGTTGTGCGTGTTAAAATTTATGACGTTTTTCCAACGCATCTTGTAGGCGCATTATTAGATTGAAAAATATTTTGTAATTTTTACATCAAAAAAGCATTAGAATGATTAATTTTTGCCTTCCTTACCGTCGAGTTAGCTGAAAATTTATATACGTCCTTCCTTAATGCGTTAAGGAATTCGAAATGCAGCAAATCATTGACGAAATAAGCAAGTGCCTCAAAGCCATACGCCCAAGGATTAGCGAAAAGGATTACGTGAAACTCTCCGCAATAAAAGTTCCAAGGGTTCACCAATTTATCGCTGAGTCTGCGGAGCTCTGCAACCCCGAAAGGATTTTTATCTCTGATGATTCGCCTGAAGATATAGCCTACATTAGGCGGATGGCAATAGAAACTGGTGAAGAGAAACCCCTTGCCATGCCTGGACACACAGTTCACTTTGATGGACCTTATGATCAAGGAAGGGATCGTGAAGCCACGAAATATCTTGTGCCTAAGGGAGATTACTTGAGCAAGGCGTTAAACCAAATTGACAGAGATGAGGGGTTAGCCGAAGTAAAGGGGTTGCTTAAGGACTCGATGAAGGGACGCACCATGATTGTTCGCTTCGTTTGCCTTGGACCACCAAACTCCGTTTTCACAATTCTCGGTGTGCAGTGTACAGACTCGTGGTATGTTGCCCACTCAGAGTATCTCCTCTTCAGGCCGGGTTATAAGACTTTCACTAAGGCTGATCCGGACACCCACTTTCTGAGGGTGCTTCATTCAAGCGGAAGGCTTAACGAAAACATGGTTAGCGTAGACCACGACAAGAAGAGGGTTTACATAGACTATTCTGAGGACATAATCTACAGCGTTAACACTCAGTATGCTGGCAACTCTGTGGGCTTTAAAAAGCTTGCCTTTAGGCTTGCCATAAGGAAGGCAAATCAGGAGGGTTGGCTTGCAGAGCACATGATGATTATGGGGGTGCACGGACCTGGCGGTAGGAAAACCTATTTTGCTGGAGCCTTTCCAAGTGCGTGTGGCAAAACAGCAACTGCAATGCTTCCAGGAGAAACAATACTTGGCGATGATATTGCCTACATCCGAAACGTAGGCTCTGTGGCTAGGGCGGCAAATGCGGAGTGCGGAATTTTCGGCATTCTTCAAGGCATAAATTCACATGACGACCCAGTGCTTTACAAGGTGCTCACAAGCCCATGTGAAGTCATTTTTTCAAACGTTCTGGTGAAGGATGGGAAGCCCTACTGGCTTGGAATGGGCTGCGAACTACCAAAGGATGGAATAAATTATACTGGTTATTGGTGGGAGGGGAAGAGGGACGAAAATGGCGAGCCCATACCTCCAGCCCACAAAAACGCCCGCTACACTGTTTCCCTAAAGGTGCTGGAGAACTGTGACCCTGAGCTTGACAATCCCATAGGTGTTGAGCTTGGCGGAATAATGTATGGGGGCCGCGATTCCAAAGCCTACGTTCCCGTCCAGCAAAGCTTCAACTGGGAGCATGGAATAATCTGTTACGGCGCAGCCCTAGAAACAGAAACAACCTTCGCAATAGTTGGAAAAGAAGGCATACCGGAAATAAACATGATGAGCATACAAGACTTCATCTCCATACCCATGGGGCAAAACATCCGGAACAACCTAAACTTTGGGAAAAAACTCAAAAAACCACCCCTAATATTCGGGGTAAACTACTTCTTGAGAGACCTAAAAACAGGGGAATACCTAAACTCGCCAAGGGACAAGCATGTTTGGGTTAAGTGGATGGAGCTACGCGTGCACAACGACGTTGGCGCAAGGGTTGCACCAACAGGGCTTATTCCAAAATATGAAGACTTGCGTTTGCTCTTCAAGAAGGTGTTGAACAAGGAATACAGCCAAGCAGACTACACGAAACAGTTTACCATTCGAGTGCCTGAAAACCTTGCAAAAATTGAGCGGGTTGAGAGGTTTTACAAGGAAAAGGTTGCAGACGCTCCAGAAGAACTTTTCATAATACTTAATCAGCAGCGGGAGCGCCTTGTAGAGGCGAGGGAAAAATCTGGAATGGATTATATTCCGCCTGAACTCTTCGAAGAAGAATAACAACCCTAAAGGAGAAAAGCCTAATAATAAATACCTATGATTAAATTATTTATCCCATTAAAGCGTATTATCTCTGGAGATGAAGGTGTTGGTTGAGGAAAACCTTGTTGAGGTTGGACGTGTAACCCACTACTTCACTAAAATTGGTGTGGCTGTTGTTGAGCTTAAGGCGCCATTAGCTGTTGGAGATCGCATAGCCATTAAGGGGCCAACAACAGACTTTGAGCAGGTTGTGGAGTCCATGCAGATTGAGCATAAAAATGTGCAGAGGGCTGAGGCTGGACAGAGCATAGGCTTGAAAGTGGTTCAAAGGGTAAGGGAAAAGGATATAGTCTATAAAAAACTGTAGCCATCCAAAATTTCCCTCATTTTTGATGCTGGGTGTTTTCCATCTTTAGACTGGTTTTTCCCAGTCTGTTTGGCAGCCGTTTTCAGGGATTAAAATCACTGTTGCCCCGTCAGGCAGTTGCATTGCGGGATTTTCTCTAACATTTATGGGTTTAGAATCGACGTTAGCGTGTATCGCCACTTGTTTATAGAATCTCTTCTCATGTGGGTGATAAACCATCTGGAGCAAGCTTTCATAATCCTTAACGGGGAAAGCGCCCGCCCTACTTCTTATTTCCTCATCCACAGCTTTGATGACGTCCATTACGGAGGCTTCGTCTTTTAGGGTTAGTTGAAACGCTTGAGGGAAAAGCTTGTTTATTTCCCGTTGGCGGATAATTACCGTGACTCTTTTCATCAATGTTTCTATGTTTTTAATTAACTTAACCGTTTCGCAAGGGTTTCCTCATGCAGTTTTATAGCTGCAAATGCAAATGCCACAGCGAAGGCTATAACAGCCATAAAGTCTAGCGCCAGCGGATAAAAGCCCCTGCCTAGGAACAGCTGCCTAACCATGTCTGTGAAGTATGTTAATGGCGAAATGGAGGCTATGATTGTTCCCCATGGCGGCAGCTGGTCTACTGGTATGAAGACTCCGCTTATAAACACAAGTGGGAACTTAACCAAGGATGAGAGCATCATTGATGTGGCTGGTATGTCTGTTGGCGGGTAAGCCGAAAGCAAAACACTTAGGGCTGCAAAGCAAAGGTTTGCAACGATTAAGCCGAAAAGCAGCACTACGAAGTTTAATGGCTCAATTGCCAGCACTAGCGTCAATGCTAAGGGAATAATTGATATTATGAGCCCGAAAAGGAAGGAGGAAAGCATATCTCCAACAATAATAGTCCATAAGGCGACTGGGCAGCACAAAAGCCGTTCAAGGGTTTTTGAGCGGGTTTCCCAAGGCACAATGGAAGGTCCAACAGAAGTTGCTGTGAAAAAGGTTGTCATGCCAATTAATCCGGGCAAGACCTCTCTTAAGGGTATGTTTCGCCCTATAATGTAGGCTAAAGCCAAAAACAGTGGAAAAACTAGACCGAAAATTAAGACGGGCCCCTTTGAATAGTAGATTTTAATGTTCTTTTCTGCTATGACAAAGGAACGCTTAAACTGTTCTGTTAAGCGGCTCATTGTTTTGCTGCCTCCTTTCCCTTTATGAGTTTGAGGAAAACGTCTTCAAGCGAGGGCATCATGGTGTTTAGGCTTAAAATTTTTAGGTGTTTCCTTTTGGCAAATTCCACTAGAAACTCAATCACCTCTGATGGTTGAGCCGTGTAAATGCGCATTTTATTCCCTGCAGTCACGGCCCTTGTAATGTTTGGGTTTTCCAAGAGCCCTTGCTGGTTTACTGGTTTGCTGAATGCAACTTCAATGTATTGGAGTTCCATGCTTTCCGCTCTGAGGTTTTCTGGAGTGTCTATGGCTGCTATTCTTCCATGGTTTATTATGGCTATTCTATGGCAGAGCTGGTTGGCTTCATCCATGTTATGAGTTGAAAGAAAAACGGTTTTCCCATCCCTATTATACTCGTTTATTTTCTCCCTAAGAAGCCTTGCACTTTCCACGTCCAGCCCGGAGGTTGGCTCGTCTAAGAATAGCACTTCTGGGTCGTTAACCAGAGCCATGCATAATAGAAGCCTCTGCTTCATCCCCTTTGAGAAGGCTCTGACAAGCTTGTCCCTAACCTCATATAGCCCAAATTCTTTCAGAAGCCTTGTAGCGTTTTCCCGAAGCCTCTGCGTTGGGACACCGTAAAGCCTCCCTATTAGGACTAGGTTATCCCATGCTGAAAGGTCTACGTAGGCGTTGGAAACTTCTGGGACAACACCAATACGCTGCTTCGCCTCTACAGGGTTCTTTAAGACGTCAAATCCGGCTACGAAGGCTTCTCCTTCATCCGGCCTTAAAAGCCCTGTTAAGATTCTAATGGTTGTTGTTTTCCCAGCGCCGTTTGGTCCGAGAAATCCGAAAATTTCGCCCCTTTTAACTTTGAAGCTTACGTGGTCAACAGCGGTGACATCCTCGAAATGTTTCGTTAAATCCTTAACAGCTATTGCGTTTTCCATGTCTACGCCACCTCTAGTGGGGTTCTTGTATGCCAAGCACAACCATGCGTTCTTTGCTTCTTATACCTCTAGCCACGTTTGCTGGGACAAAGACCATTTGAACACTGGATAAGTCGGCTTTTTCCTTGCCAACAGTGAAAGTTCCAGAGCCTTCAACAACATAGAAGCACACGTCGTAGGGTTCGGGTCTGGATGGAATTTCCTGCCCAAAGTCAAGGGAGAGAAGCATAAGGTTGAAATTTCTCGTCTTTAACAAGTCTTTTTTGACGCGTCGACGCTTCTCCATAGAATCCAATAAGCCTTTATCCTGCGAATACCCTACAAGCTTTCTCAAATCTATTACATCCATTTCTCTTCCATCTTATTTTGTGATTTCGAAATTGGAAAGGGGGGATTTTGGTGGTATTAGCGTTTTAGGGCTTCTAGACGCTTGTTGATTTTCTCAATTCTTTTTGTTAGGGCTTCCTTGTATTCTTCCAGCATTTTTATTTCCTCTTCAACGTCCATTATTGGCCATGGTAAGCCCATATAGTGCTTATGTTCGTGTTCATGCTCGTGGTGGTGATGGTGCCTTTCCATTCCACAACAGCAGCATCTACACATCTGGCTTTTCACCTCCCTTCCCACTTTTTTCAAAATTTTCATAATAAAATTTCACAAGATCTTCAAACAGCCTCTTCCGCTTGACTATGGATGCCAGCCCCATTTTTAGGGCTTCAACGCCTTTGCCAGTAAGCCTATAGACGCGCCTGTCTGGGCCCCCTTCAACCTTCTCCCATTGCGACTCCAGTAGGCCACGTTCTTCCATCCGTCTTAGGAGCGTGTATATGGAACCTGGCTCTAGCCTGTGGCATCCGCAGCTTCGCTCCTCAATTTCTTCTAGGAGTTGGTAGCCGTGCATTGGCTTTTCATAAAGTACTCGCATTATTAGGAATTGTATCCATCCCCGTTCTGGGTATTCGTGCCAGCATCCGCAGTGATGCCTACTTGGTCCGCACATTTTAATCGCTAGATAACAATGTTACATATATAAGTGTTACGCATTTAAAGGAAACAATAAATTTAAATCCTTAAATATGAAGATAATGCTGAGGAAAACGCATGAGCGAAACAAAACAGAGTAAAATTGAATGCGATCATGAGTGGAAGGCTGAAGGGCTAACAGAAGACAAGTCCCATGTTAAGCTTGTCTGTGTGAAGTGCGGCGCAAAAAAGGAGATTGAACTGTTTCCATAAGAAGCGTTGAAGTGTGCAAGCCTTAAATGGAAAAACGAAACTATTGGATGAGGAAGCCATGCAGTCAAAGGAACGTTCAGGTGAAGGCGTTGTCAAAATTAGGAGTTGGGCTGAGTTTAAGCGTCTAGCCGAAAGCCTAAAGCCAAAAGCCGTAGTCTACAACATAGAACAGAACGGCCTATCGCCAGAAAGAGAATTGACAAATTTGAGGCTTATACTGCCAGCTGGATCAGCCTACTATGTTTTGATAGATTCTCCGAGAGGCGAGGAAAGGCTTAAGGAGACTGGCATACCACTGCGGAAAGACGAGAAAGGAAACCGTTACTTGGAGGAGGAAGACGTCATAAAATTCTTGAAGGAGCAGTTTAAACGCGAAGACCTAATCATATGCTCATACTGGACCATTTAATACATTAGGCTATGTCAGATTTAACGCATTTTTCTTTCAGAAAGGATTTCTGAAACAATAAATTTAAATCTTTGAATATATGCAAATATCACCTAAAGGTGAAAGAATATGAGTGAAAGGAAATTGCCAAGATTTATAATGTGTTTCTGTACTGGTGAGTGCCCTGGATTCGCAAAGTTGGATTTGTGGAAGTTGATAAACTTTGTTAGGAACGAGCTTGACGTGGAGTACGCCATAATTCATCCACAACTATGCGTCACAGATGGAGACAACTTTTTCAGGGATTACTTGAAGGAAACGGATAAGGATAAGATATACATTATAGGCGGTTGCGACCCTAGGATGCAAAGGAAAATGTTCAAGGATGCCTTTGCTGAGAAAGGTTTGGACTTTGATAAGCAAGTAATTTCTTTGGATTTGAGGAATATGGAAACTGCAGAGGCTATGAAGAAGGTTGAGGAAGCTGTAAGTAAGGTGGTTGGCGCATAATATGGGCGAGGAAAAGAAGGAGAAGTACCTCGCTGAGGAGCGGTACTACGGACCTAAGGTTATGGCTCCACAGAACCCCTTCGGACTGCCTAGAAAGGAGATTAAATGGTACCCGACAATTGACTATAGCAAATGCGACCCAAAAGTATGCGACTACTTCTGCGTTGACTATTGCCACATGAGAGTTTACAAACGTGTAGGAGACAAAGTTTTTGTCGACGACCCATACAACTGTAATGTGCCGAGCCAGTCATGCGCCCCAAGATGCCCAACGGGAGCCATAAGCTTCCCATCGCAAGAGGAGTTAAAACGCCAACTTAGGGAGTTAAGAAAGAAGTATGGATACGTCACAACCAATCCGTAGCAAGCAAAAACACTAGAAGATGAGAGTCGTGGGCGAGGAGAAGACGTATTTAGGAATACCAAGAAAGGAGATTAAATGGTATCCATCAATTAATCATGAACTTTGCACTGGCTGCGGAATTTGTGTGGAATTCTGCCACGAACACGTTTACGAAAAGCAAGGTGACAAGGCAGTTGTTGCTAGACCTTACGATTGCCTGGTGGGCTGTGAATCATGCAGACCGCGATGCCCAGTGGGAGCTATAAGTTTCCCTTCAAGGCAGGAACTTAAACAGATGCTTAGAGAACTACGGGAGAAATACGGATACGGTTAAGGCTTGGCAAAATCCCACTTAAGCATACTTTCTATCATTTTTGGATTTTTAATGCTGTAGTATACCCATCTGCCCTCTTTTCTGCCCTTCACCAGTCCAGCGTTTTCCAGTATTTTCAAATGATGAGAGGCTGTTGGCTGTGTTAGGTCAAGGGCTATCATAATTTCGCAGACACACATTTCCCGTACGCCTAAAAGCTTCAAAATCCTAAGCCTCGTCGTATCAGCCAACGCCTTAAAAAGTTTACATCGCTCCTCAGCCTCATTAACCCTTGCCACATCATCAGCGAGCTGCCTCAATTCCGCCGCATACTTTTGTGGATCTTCATGAGGGCAAAGTCCGGAACTTATCAGCCGCATAAGCCTCTTATCTATTTTAGACTCAAACATTTTGGTTTCCCCTAGTAATAGTGAGATTAAAATATTTAAATACATTTTGAAGCTGCTACTTCAGTTTAATAGGATTCATCATCCTTTCTATTTGAAACTTATAATTGCTGTACTCCTTAGAATCTAGTGGAGGGCAATCCCCCAATGTTTTTTCGCCATTTAGGAGTTTGGCCGCAAAAGTGAAACAGCTTTGTTCACCGCACATTTTGCAGTTCGTTTTCGGCAGAAGCTCGTAAATCTTTGTTGCCGTTAGCTCTTTCTTTGCTTGAACAGCTTCGGGATTTGGTTTTCCATGGGTTTTAAGGTATATTATGGCGCGGTTTATAAGGCGCCTAGCCTCTTCCACGAGCTGGTTTGCCTCGTTCCGGTCTTTAACATAGGTCATGGTGATTCTGCCGTTAGCAAAAATTGTTATCAAATGCTGTTGGTACATGTAGCTTAGTGCGCCAAGCTTTTCAGAGTATTTGGCGTTTGGAATAGCCAAATAAAGGATTGGCAAAACATCCCCCAAGGGCTTGTCAGCTTGAGCCCAAAACTTTATCCTTTCAGGATCAGCCGTACAAGGCGAAATCTCCTTAATCTCAACCTTTTTAACAATGGCATCTGCAAATAAAAGTTCCTCAAATTCACTACTCATCCATTTACGCTCCCAGCTCCAGCTTTATTGGCTGTATCATTTTCTCTAATTGTTCTCTGTTAACCGTGTATTTTGGTTGTTGGATTTGGGTGCATTCCTGTAGAGTTTTCTCTCCGTTTGCGAGTTTTACGGCGAAGGGGAAACATCCCTGTTCTCCGCATTCCTTGCAGTTTATTTTAGGCAGAAGCCTGTATATCTCAATGGGGTTGAGCTTTTGTTTAGCCTCTAAAAGCTTTGGGTCTGGAGAACCATGCCTCTCATAATACTCATAAGCCTTGTCCAGTACAACCTTCAACTTTTCTAAGAGTCTTAGAGCTATTTCCTCCCTCAAAACACAGCCTAACTTAATCTTTCCATCAGAGTAAACTGTTACAAGCTTACCGTCTATTAGGAATGTGACGGAGCCGAAGGCTTTAGCATACTGCGAATGAGGTATAGCCAGAAAAAGTATGGGAACAATCTCGCTTAGAGGCTTGTCTGCTTGGGCTGTTATCTGGAGCTTTCTAGGCTCTAATAGGCAAGGGGTCTTTTCCGTAATGCTGATTTCATAAGCCATAATCTCAAATCACTTACAGTTTCGCTTCTTTGATGACAACTTCTGCTATTTTCTTAACATCCGCCTCATAAATGTCAAGGGTTGGCACCTTCTGCAAATACTTTGAAATGTCAATTTCATAATCTATCCTTTTCCCAGCCTTCTCCAAGACTTTTGACGCGCATCTGTTACCGCACCCGTTTATAACAATGTTTTTCATGGCTTTCTCTGCTATTTCTAAGTGGGGTTTTGAGTTAGCCGCCACAGCTGTTGTGCAGCACATCCTCGCCTTATCAAGATTTGTCAGCAAAACGCCTACGGCGTGTCCTATTTGGCCGACGTTGGCTGCTCCGTCGCAAACCCAGACCACATTTTCATGTTCGGCAACTTTATAGCATAATGGAAGAATTTTTGGCTGAACTGTCATGCTTATTTCTCCATAATCGCCTTTATAATCAGTTCTTTAGCCTTCTTTATGTCTTCTTGGGAAATGTATTTTTCAACGCCTAAGCCCTTTCCAATGTCCGTGTGCAACGCTATCTTCTTCATGCCTATGTCCCTGGCAAGGACTATGCTTTTTGATATCTTGAAGCCAGCAGCCTCTATGGTTTTTCTGGCACATTCAAAGGGGCAACCATCCACAGTTATTATCTTCTTTGCAGCCTTAGCTTTGCCCAAGACGGGCTTAACACCAAGAGGCACCGAAGGCAAGCAGCCAATAGCCACTTTCTCCAAGCCCAACTCCCTGACAACTTCCAAACATGCCAATGCGCTTGTTAATCCGGTGTTAGATAAGCCGCCAAAACAAGAGAACAATATGTTCTCATGGGTCGGCATGCCTTCCTGCCATTCTCCCTCCCTAGACATTAACATTCAGCACCTCCTACTGCACACCTGCCTCCCTTAAGGCTTCTTTGAAGGTTTCCTCGCTTGGGCAGACGCCTATGATGCGGATGTCCTTGTCGATTACGACGGCGGGGCTTGCGTTTATGCCATATTCGCTTAGCTTCTGGTTCACTCCACGATAAATTTCAATTTCAATTTTGTCCTTATACTCCTCTCTTATCTTCTCTATCAATTTTAGCAGCAGTCTTCCACCCGAGCATGGCGGCTCCGAAGTGAAAACTTCAACTTTTACTGGCATGTTTAAACCTCATTTCTTTAAGCGCTGCTTCAATGGTTTGCATGCTTGGGCAGACGCCCATAATCTTTATTTTGCCTTCGTTGAAGACTATGGCTGGAACCACTGTTATGCCATACTTTCCAAACTCTTCGCATGGTCCAACATGCTTAATCACTTCCACCCTGTCGCCATACTTCGCCTTAATCAGGTCCGCGTACTCCAAGAGTTTTAGGCAACCGGCACACGGCGGCTCAGCCGTAAAAGTTTCAACCTTCACAACCATTTAGCAACACCTTAAACTATTTGCTCAACAACATGCTTTACAAGTGCATCCACGAAATTGACATCAACAGCATCAATCACCTTGAAAACGGCTGGATTAGTCACAGAGTAAAAGCGCCTGTTCCCTTCCCTTCTGTCTCTGACAAGCCCACATCTTTTAAGAATGGCAAGATGCCTAGAGACCAGCGGTTGGGTTATCCCCACATAGGGGACGATTTCGCAGACGCATCTTTCGCCACCACGTAAAAATTCGAGAATTTTAAGCCTCACCGGGTCGGCTAGCGCATTAAAGACTTTAGCCCTAAACTTTTCCATGTTTTTCATTTTTGGATGCACGTTTAAAGCAAAGTCTATAACAATATTTAAATATTGCTATACTCCTTCACATTCTCCAGGGTGAAAACCACATGAAAGAAGTAAAAGTCGAGGTTATTGGGACCGAACCGCCTTGCATGCGTTGCCAAGCGACAAGAAAAGCCGTGGAAAAAGCTGCTGTGAAGCTTAAGCAAGCTGGTGTCATGGTGAACATTGAAAAGGCGAACATAATGTCGAAGGAGGTTGTCCAAAAATACGGCGTTTTGGTTTCGCCAGCCGTAGCCATAAACAACACGGTCAAAATCATGGGGCGGGTTCCAAGCCCAGAGGAAGTTGAAAAGCTGATTATGGAAGAAGCCAAATAGAAGGCGAAAAAGCATATGGAGGAAAAAACTAAGGGGGCTATCAGAGCTGGCGTAATCCTAGCCTTCGTAGCTGTTGTAATAGGGCTTTTAATCTACAGCCGCATAGTGGCTTATTCAATGGCGCCGCAATCAAAACCCATTGATTTACGCCCGCTCCCATTATGGGAGATTCCCATAGTCTACCTCATCGACTACTTCAGCCATGGAACAATATGCCTACTCTTCGCCTTCACAGTCGCAGGCCTAATCTACGAGTTTGTGCCAAAAGAGGCTATCACAAAATACATGGGAAGCAGCAAAGCAGTAGGCTATGCGCTAGCCCTTGGGATGGCACCCTTCCTAACAGTTTGCTCATGCACAATGGTCCCCCTATTCGGCGGAGTTCTATACGCAGGAGCAGGAATTGGTCCAGCAATAACATTCCTTCTAATGGCGCCAGCGGCAAACATTCTAACAATTCTATTAACTGGCGAGATGATTTCTTGGGAGGTTGCCGGCATCCGCATAATAGCATCAGCAACAACCGCACTGGTTGCTGGCATAATAATTTCAAAGACACCGTGGGGCAAAGCCGTCGAAAAAGAACACCAAATAGCCAATGCAGCTTCAGCCAAAGTGGAAATTGTTAAACCCCCATTGGACGAGAGACTTTGGGCTGCTCTGAAATTTGCGGGATACTTGGCAAAACAGATCCTCCCGTTCTTCATAATTGGCTTGATTGCAGTAAGCTATGTTGAAGCATTCCTACCAGAAGACATTGTCGGAACATACTTAACGGGAGTCACCGGAATACTAATTGCCTCGGTGCTCGGCGGACCGCTCTACACTCCAACGCTTGTTGAAGTTGTTTTGGGCAAAGCCATGTGGGATTTAGGCATGTCAAAAGGTGCACTTTTAAGCTGGCTTATGGGACAGCCCTACGACGTAGCCAACGCCATGGCTGTTTCAAGAATAGCCAAGTGGAAAGTTGTTCTAACATACATGTTTATAGCTTGGGCTGGAAGCGTAGCCTTTGGACTGCTGTACGGCGTGTTAAGCGGGTCGCTGTAGGCCATGACAGGCGAAAACGATTTCGGAATTAAGCGTCCATGCCCATGCGCCCAAGAGGCGGTGGCCGCCTTAAAGACTATTCAGCCAATAAAAGAGGGCATGCTAAAAGAAGTGCGGTGCAAGGGCTGCGGTAAAACTTTCCTAACAAACTTTGACACGGAATACTGTTATGACTGCCGCAAAAAACTGAAAATGGAAGTGTGAAAAACCCATGGCTATGGCTAGGGCTTGCACCCCATGGTATCCAACAATTTTCCCGGAGAAATGCGACGGCTGTGCACCTTTCGGAAAGCCCCGCTGCGTGGAATACTGCCCAAACGGGGTATTCGCCTTCATAGACGGAAAAGCTGTTGTGGCTAACCCCCACAAATGTGTTAGTGGCTGCACCGCATGCGAACCCCTGTGCCACAAAAAAGCCATAACCTTCCCAAAACCCCAATACGCCACATCACCGCTGAAAACCGAAGAAAAGGGTTTACTAAGGAAAACCACATGCAAGAAATGCGGCAAAGTCTTCTGGACAAACCGTGAAAGCGACTTATGCTTCGACTGCGAAAGCAAACGCTAGCGTGGTAACTATATCTCTGGCAGCCTTTTTATGTCCTCAAATTTTTTGAAAATGCTTGTCAAAAGTGTAAATTTCACTTATTCCATGAGCTTTCACAAGCAAATAAGCCAAGGCATCGTTGGCGCTTATCTCCTTCTCCCTCGCTAAAAGCAAGGCTGCCTCATAATCTCTTACGCCAACCAAACAAACCTTCACATTTTCACTGGTTACAACTTAAGCCAGAAAGCCCAAAGATTCCTTAACGCCAAGTCCAGTCTCCACTATATTTACAACCTCTGAGAGGTGAACAACTGTGGTGGCAACCTCCTCGCTACCCTCTATCGTTTTCACAATGGCTTTGGCCTCATCCTTAATTCTCCGCTCATCTTTAGTCGGAGGTCTGCGGGGAATTAGGTAGGCATGAAGAAAAACATTCGAGTCTACAAACTTCAATGTTCCTAAGCTCCGACAAAGTCTTCTTAAGAGCATGAGAAGTTTACATACTCAGAAACCTTAATTGAATCGAACAAAAGCGGAGGGTGGAAGCGCTTCCACAGAAACAATCTCAATCATGTTTCCCCGCTTTATCAAAGCCGATTTACGAGACTTGAAACTCTTCCTTCAACGCGCCGGAATCGAAACTCTTCCCTGAGAATCCATCTCCTTAACAACAATTCCACCATCTATATCATCTTCACCAAAAATACGAATATGGTGAAATATAAGTGTTCCACAAGAGCTATTTAAGCTTATAACCCCACTTTTTGTTTATCTTCTCAAGCTTTTCTGAAAGCCTCTTAGCCCGTTCTTCCGCTTCCTCAAAAAGGACAGCCCACTCCCGACGCTTAACAAGGTTTGTAAGCTTTTCAATGTTTGCTGGCACTTTTTCCATGGCTGCAACCCACTTCTTCGTCACAGCACCATCCTCCGCCACGATTTCTAGGGCTTCTTCTGGACAGAACTCCACACATTGGGGTCCCTCAGGATCATCCTTGCACAAGTCGCAGACTAGGACGGAGGTTTTGTCTGGGTGAAGCGAAATTCCACCGTATGGGCAAGCTTGAATGCACCAGCCGCAGCGGTCGCATTTAGCCTCATCAATGAGGATGAAGCCCTCCTCAGATTGGGTTAGGGCTTTTCTGGGGCAAGCTCTAACGCATGGTGCATCCTCGCAGAACCGGCATGTTAGGGCTAGGTTGAAGGCTGGTGTTAGGCGTATAACCCTAATCCTAGACCTTAAAGGATTCCAAAGAGGCTCATTCTTTTCTAAAACGCACACGTATTCGCATAGGCTGCAGCCAGTGCACTTGGCTGGGTCAACAGCCACAAACTTTCTCGAAACACCCTTAACCATGAACGGCATCTCCGCCAATTTTGGGTTAAATGTTCTCCTACAAACCCATTTTTATAATTTCCCTTCTCAAAGGCTTTAAACTAACATGGCTAAAGCACAACTCCTATTTTTCCGCCAAGCACAAGCCTCCTCCCCGTAAAGCTTGCTGTATAGGCGTAAACTTCAACTCCCTTTTCTGCAGCTGTGCGGAGTGTTCTCCCAAACTTCTGGTCAACATCATCGTTAGGCTTAAACATGTGGGCGTTATCCCTCTGAACAACGAAAAGCACTGCAGCTCTATACCCATCACCTAAGGCTTTGGCAAGCTCAAAAATGTGTCTGGCTCCCCTTTCTGTTGGGGCGTCCGGAAACATTGCAACACCACTCCGCACAAGGGTGCAAGACTTAACCTCCAAAAGGCAAGGCCTCAATCCAGAACCTTCAAGGAGAAAGTCAAACTTCGCCCGCCCATACGGGTGTTCAGGCTTAATAGAAGTGTAGCCAGCGAATTCCGGCAAATCACCATTTTTTAAGGCTTCAAAAACAAGCCTGTTAGGAAAACGCGAATCAATAGACACCACTGTGCCTCCGTGGTAAACGCCAACAATGTCATAGGCTGTTTTCCTGCCACCGGCAAAAACCTCTTTTAAAATAACTTTCGCGCCGCGAAAAAGGAGCCCCTTGAGCCTACCGGGATTAGGCAAAAAGCACTCCACAATTTTCCCGCCAACCTCAACATGCGCTGAGAAACGGGTTAGCCGCTTCCTAAAAACTCCTTCCAAGATGTTCCCTTCGATTTCGAAGAAAGTGGGCAATTCAATTCACAAACTTGAATTAAAAACGCTGTTCAGCTTAATCTTTTCTGCAGGAAAACTAGAGAGGGTATGTATTTGTTAAAAGACAACTGCAAAACTGCAATTATGACGCTTCGCTACGGAATTACTTCGAATTCGAAAGATGGGAGCTCCTTCCGCAAAATCCCCTCTTTTTCTGTCTTTTGGGTGAAAGAAAAATTTTCAACGTTCAGTTAAACATTACTAACATTATGAAAGGCGTTTTCCACTCAGGCTGAAACCTAAAGCCAGCAGCAAGGCATGCGCGCTAGGCTCGTAACTCTTATGTTTTCCGCCTTACTTCCCTTGACACTTCATACAGAATTCCATCCTCCGACAGGATTAGGACGCTACCACACTTCAAACACCTGTAATACCGATTCACTCCCCTCTCGCCCCTCTGTTCACCTAGAAGCTCAACTTC
>JBMFMB010000016.1:0-33834 GCA_049970895.1 Bathyarchaeia archaeon
AGCAGAAACTCATCGAAAAGCTTCTCAATGTTTTCAGGCTTAGCCCTACTGATGAATAGGCTGAAAGTGTTATGCTTAGGCGTCCTATCTCCAAACTCGCAGATCTCCCTTGCATAATGGCGCCTCTCAAGCCGTCTGCAAAGCTTCCTAACGGATGGTATAGCCTCAAAACGCATGAACATCAACGCCAAAAGCATGGAACGCACAGGATAACGAGGCCTACCCCTACCACTATTAGCGTACTCAGCCTCAACAAGGCTCACAGTTACCTTTATATCGATATTAGAGAACAATAACTTGAGGGTGTCAAGAGGTAGTCGCAGAAACTTGTCCAAATGGGTTTATCACCTCCTTCCGAGGTTGATTTAACTATCCCTTGACACCCTCACCCCTATAAACATAACTAAGCCAAAAACAGCCCTATTTTGAGAAAAAGAGCCTAAAACTATTTAATGACCACTTATGCGCGCGGCGGAAAGAAGAGGGTTCTCATTGCAAGTAATTCGAACTGGAGTGTGAAGGGGACGGACATCGCCATAAGAGCTTTAAGCAAGATTAAGGATTATGTGGACGTTAGCATTATCGCTTACGGCGTTGATTTTGAAAGAACATTGTCTTTAGCTCATTCTCTTGACTTACATTTGAATGTGTTGCCAAAGGTTCCTCATGGAAAGCTTAACCAATACTACTGGAACGCCGACGTGGTTATTGACGGGTTTAAGCTCGGGTCATTAGGGATGGTTTCATTAGAAGCTATAGCATGCGGCAGACCAGTGGTGACATATATCTCATCAGAATACCGGGAATATGAAGACTTCCCGTTAAAGGATGTTCATGTGGAAGAAGATGTTGCTAAAGCGGTGAGCAAAGCAGATGCCAAGCTTTGGCAAAAGGAATACGCCTACCTAGAGAAGAATCATAAGCCAGAAATTATTGTTCAAAAATTGTTATATGCGTATAATGATGCGACTAAATGAGGGCATCCCCCCAATGGTTCCAAAAATTTTAGCTGTTATACCGACACTGGATGATGATCCATCGGATACAATAAAAAGCTTAACGAGGCAAACAGTCAAAGTTTCAAAAATTCTTGTCGCAGTTGGTTCATGGAGGTTATATCAAAAACTGATTTCAAATGGTATTGACGTCGCAGAGTACTTTTATGTTAAACCAGATTTTAAAGACCCTGTTGGAAGAAGAATAGCTGTTGCACTTAATTGTCTTCTATCTAAAGTTTGTTTAGAAGAGTATGATTATCTTTTGAGGGTAGACGCGGATACAATATTGCCAAATCGTTTTATAGAGGAAAATTTGAATGCGGATGCTGATTATGTTGGTAAGGCAGGCTACGCTATGCTATTAAGAATGGATTGTTTTATCAAATTTTTCGGCGGTCGCTTTGTTGAGGTGGGAGCTGAAGATTCCTATATAGGATTGAAGCTTCTTAGCCAGGGATGCAGTGTAAAATCGTGGATATTGCCACCAAAACTGAGAAGAAGAAGCGGCGCCCATCACTCATGGAGATACTACTTCATTAGAGGAATGGAGATGTACAAGCTTGGCTACGAGCCAATTCACGTCATTGAAGTTTTGCGTCGTGACATTAAAAACATCTTCACGACTTTGGGCTACTTTACTGCTATAGCAAAAAGAATTAAACGTTATGATATCGCAAGTTGGGTTTTTAGAACACAATTAAGGAGGCTGCTCTATGGAAAACGAAAGTAGTTTCCCCTAAAACCCATTAATTGCCGCTTCTATTTGCTTCACTCTCTTTTCCCAAGTATTTTCCTCTGCAATCTTTAGTAAAAGATCAGCATTTGCTTTAGGATTCTCAACAGCTTCTTTACAAAATTTGATAAATCTTCTTTATCTTTGTGCAATAAGATGTGATCTTTAAGTCTATAACTTCTGTAAATTTGTAGCGACTACGTGCCCGCCTAAATTAGTTGGCAAGGTTGGTGTAGCTTTTAGGTGCTGACTAATGGCATAAGCATGGCTAGGTTCGCTCTACCTTGTTCATCTGGCGGCTGTTCTAGATTTGTTGTAGTTGTTGGTGTAAAGGTGAATTTTCTCTTTTAAGCAGCCTCTAAACGTTGCGCTCTAAGTCTGAAAACTGAAAATTCCGTTTCAACGGTGTTTACGTGAACTTTGCCCCTTGCATACTCGCCTCTGCTGTGGTTTACGGTCTCCAAGTGAATCCGCTTCGCCAACGTTGCGCCAGCTAAGTGGTGGAGCTGAAGAGAGCGTTAAAAGTCAAGCAGATACGCTAGATTATAATTATGTTAACTTTAAATCGAATTCGTTTTGGTTTGAATTACGCGAGGTAAGCGAGGTTGCTTTTGCCTGATTATTTCCTTTTTGTTTGGTAATTTTCTTTTTGTATAGCAAAATTTATAAGTATTACTTTGAGTTCTTTTGTATGGTGAATTTAATGAAGTATACTTCGACGGTGACTGAAAAAGGGATGATAACCCTTCCAGCCGAGCTTAGACGCAAACATTCCATAAAGAAGGGTTCTAAGGTGAAATTTATAGAAACCGAGAGGGGCATCTTAATAGTGCCTATTCCCAGCTTGGAGGATCTCTTCGGCATCGACCCTACCATGAAAGAGGTGGCGAAAGCCATTTCTGAGGGGCGCCGCGAGGAAATTAAACTTGAAACAGAAAAGTAAATATCTCCTAGACGCTGGAATCTTCCCGCTGATCTTGGCAGGAGACCCTAATGTGAAACCTTTGGTGGAGGAAATAGCCTCAGGAAAGGCGGAGCCAATGGCATGTGAAGTAAACCTAGCTGAGTTCTATGCCAAAACATGCGAAAAGATGGGACGAGAAGTGGCGGAAACATATTATTTAAGGATACGGTGCCAGCCAAAAATGACGATAATAGCTCCAAATGAGGAAATGACAAGAAGTGCTGGGATGCTGAAGTGCAAATATAGAGGAAACGTATCATTGGCAGACTGCTATGCAGCAGCTTCGGCATTATTGTGTAAAGCAACCCTCATAACAACAGACACAAACCTGCACAAAATGGCAACTTCAGAGAAAATACCGACGAAAATAATCCCATTAACGTCATAAGCCGCCATGGTGTTGCGAACATTTATGTTCCAACTTCGTTTTCTAACGGGACATCAACAAGTCCAGAAGCATATATTGATCGCTAGCATTAGTACAGGAAAAACTATGTAGGTTAAAGCTCATTTGTTTTAAATGTTTTTACGTATTTTTTCCCTTTTTCGTATAGTTTCTCGTCATCAGTTATTAGTGTTAAGTTATTTTGAATTGCGGCATGAATGTACGCGGCGTCATAGAAAGTTATACCCTCTTCGGCGGCTATTTTTAATGCTTCCAGACCGTTTTCTTTTTCGGGTTTTTTAAGTTTGTTGTAAATTTCAAGTAAAGGATCTAACAATATTTTGGCTTCATCAGGGCTTAATTTTTTATGTATGTAAGTTTGCTTCCAGACGGCGTTTCCAAGCTCGTAAAAGGCGAGGTTTAGGGTCCATCCTAGAAGCAACTTATCCAGTTTCTTTTCTCCACAAAGATTTATTATGGCAGAAGAATCGAAGAGGTTCATCGTTCCTCCCTGCTTTCCCTTACAGCTTTAACCCAGCCATCCTTACCTATTCTTAATATTAACTCGCTGGCCTTCTCCATTTTTTGGTAAAGTCTCTGCCTCATTCTTTCCTCAACCTCTTTTTTAAGGGACTCTCTAATGACCTCCGAGGGTTTTATGCCGAGCTCAGCTAATTTTTTCCTAAGTTCCTCTTCAATTTTAGCCGAAACAGTTACGTATTTCATTATACCACTGAAAGGTATTACAATAATTTACTATAAAAACGTTACTACAAAAATTAGCTGCTCCCTCGCAAATTTTAAACAAAAACCAACGTTTAGGACCTTGAAGGCTGAAGGCCTAATGGAAATCATCATTGGGTAGGCTTAGGAATGCTGGGTTGTTAAAGGCGAAATAGTAGTATGTGATGCAACATTGATTAAAGCCCACAGTAAACGTGACCCAAAGGATGATTGTAGGGATATTCCGATTCGGAGGCTAGGGTTGGTAGGCTGAGGGGCCTATACAAACACTTCAGAGCCCATGACCCAAAAAACCTAAAGAAGCTTTACACATACAAGGCTTCAGCAGAAAAAGTCATATAACAAGCATCGCATAAAATTAACGAGAAAACATCAATTTAGCAACACCTATCGCTTACTATTCAGATTTTCCGAAGCAAAGTATGTTTTAAGTCTAAATTTAAGATGGGAAGACTTTTAAATTTTTGTACGCTTTTAACTGTTTAGGGTTTAAATTTGAGTGTAGAAATCAGGCAGAGGTTTTTGAGGCTTCTCCGCGAGGATGAAGAGTTCAGATATGCAGTAGCTGGCATGATAGGTTTAGATGAAATTTTGAGGCGTCAAGAAGCCCACGACGAAAAGTTCGCGGAAATAGTAAAACGCTTAGACGCCCATGACCAAAAGTTCATAGAAATTATTAAACGCCTAGAAACCCACGACGAAAAGTTTGCTGAAATAGTTAAACGGTTAGAAGTCCACGATCAAAAGTTTGGAGAGATTATTAAACGCCTGGAGGTACACGACGAAAAGTTCGCGGAAATAGTAAAACGCTTAGACGCCCATGAAGAGGAGTTGGTGAGGCTTAGGAGGGACATGCTCAGCGGCTTCGAGCGTATGGATAGACATTTAAGCGCTTTAGGTGCAAGATGGGGTTTAATGGCTGAGGAAGCTTTCAGGGAAGGCTTAAGAGGTTTAATAGAGAGGGAATTCGGCTATAAAGTTCAAAAGTGGGTTAAATTTGACGAGAAAGGTCTTGTCTTAGGCTACCCAAGCCAAATAGAAGTCGACGTAGCTGTCAGCGACGAAAAAACAATTTTGGTTGAAATCAAATCCCAAACAACAGCCTCAGATGTTTACATGCTTAAAAGAAAGGCAGAATTCTACCAAAAAATTGAGAAAAGGAAACCCCACAAACTTATTATAGTGACGCCCTACGCCGAAGAAAAAGCGTTAGAAGCGGCAAAGCATTTAGGGATAGAAATATACACAAAAGTTTAAATGGTGAAAACGGCAATTTTAGCAAATTAAAAACGTATCCTTAAAGAACGCGCGACTATACGATAATTTTTCAAGCTTATTTCCACAAGCTTTGGCAAATATCCTCATCCAGCATCACAGTTGTACGTTTAACCAGCGCGCACTCTAAAAAGAAAAGCGAGATCGGTTTTAATCCTTAGTGAGAAATGAATCTGATTCCGGTATTCATGTTATTTTGCAGCCGAAATTCTTCAGCGTAGCCACCGGTTTAGCATTCTGATACATGATTACTTGTTCTACAAGCTAAGCGTATTCCAAAGCTTGTTTTAATATGAATATTGCACTTCGGTCCACGTGATAAATTGTATGCATAATCTTATTTATCCGGTTTTATTTAAGTTTATTCGGTGAATCGAGTAAATGGAGAAAAGTCGAGTTGGTTCGAAAGGGGAGCTGTTCCTTCCTAAAAAATTTAGGGAAAAATTAGGCTTAAAAGCGCATACGAAGGTGATTTACAAAATCGAGGATGGAAGGCTTATAGTGGAGCTTGTGCCAAGCATCGAGGAACTCCTTAAAGAGCCTCCTATGGTCGAAATAAGCCTTGAAGAATTTCACGAACTTAGAAAGGAACTGTGCCGGAAAGTTGAAACTTGAAACTTCTTTTAGATACTACATATTTTCTACCCTCATTGGAATAGCCATCAAAATTTATCAAGAATTAATAACCATGAAGAATCCAAATTCAAATATGTAAACTAGCGAATATCATATAACAAAGCATAAATAACAGTTTTAGCTTTCCAGCCCCTCCCCAGCAAACCAAACAACCAACAAAATTCGCTGTTTATAGCGGAAATTGAATATTAATAAGTCAAAAGCAAATTATCAATACTTTCAAAAGTCTATCATCCGCTAATAATTGGTGGAATCTTGACTAAAAATGAGATCCGCGTCCAATATTCCGGCTTCATAATTTTTGCAGCAAAAATAATCAGCATCGCCACTGGCCTAGCATTCCAGTACATGATTGCCCGTTCCACCAGCCAGGTGGAATATGGAGTTTTGTTTAACATAAACGATGTATTAGCATACTTCACAATAATGGCTGGAATATTCCCATTCTGGATAATGCGTTTTGTAGCAAGAGCCGAAAAAGGTGTAGTAAAAACTGGCGTGTTGGTGAACCTAGCCATATCCATAGCCGCAACAATAATCTATTTACCACTAATACCGCTAATAGCATCAGCGCTTGGCGTCCAACAATACGCCAACCTATACATGCTTGCCTCAATACAAATAATTGAGCTCTACTTGCTCAACGCCCTTGAAGCCTGCCTTAGAGCAAAGAAACCTCAGACATTAGGTTACGGACTATTAATAGCAGAAGCATTCAAGATTCTCCTAGCATACATCCTCATAATCGGGCTTAAAAAACCATTAGAGGGAGCATTAATAAGCCTAACCGTGGCTATTGCGTCACAGCTAATCTACTACCTGAAACTGCTCATAGAAGACCTAAGACAAAACGTCAAATGGGCTTATGTAAAAGAGTGGCTGAAGGGTTCCATCGCAAACATCTATAATGTTCTGGGCAACCAGATAGCTTCCTTCATCTTTATAATGCTCTTCACTTACGGCGGAGAAACAGCCAGAAGCAATTATGGAGCAGCAGCTCAAATAGCAAACATAATAACATACTCATCTTTTCTTGCTTTTGCCCTATACCCAAAACTTCTAGCAGAGAAAAGCAGCCAAGACATAACAACATCCATAAAAACAGTCTTAATGTTCGCAATACCCATGACCGCCGGAGCCCTCACACTACCAGATTTATACCTCACCACAATCTTTAAAGAGACATATAGAGGTGCATGGCAAGTATTAATGGCTTTAGCCGTGGACTCCTTTGTGGTGACGATATCCTCACTATTCAGCTTTGTGCTTTTTGGGCTTGAAAAAATAGATGAAGAGGCAAAAATACCCTTCAAACAGCTCGTTAAAAGTCGGCTGTTTGTAGTCTTCTCATTACCATACATTCACTCGGCCATAACCATACCGATATCATATTATGTGTTAACAGCATACACATGGAACCAGCCAATACGGTCTGCCCTTGCAGTAGCCATTATAAACTTGGCAGCCCGCTTCGCCATGTTCATAATATTGTACTACATGGTCTGCAAAATGGTTAGTATAGAAATTCCATGGAAAAACATCATCAAATACATTTTCGCCTCAATAATCATGAGTGGCGCCCTCTTCTTGACCAAAGAGACGCTTAAACCATACAGAGTCTATCAGATTTTAGGCTTAACAGCTTTCGGCGGTATTTTCTATCTCGCCATGCTTTCCGCAATAGATGCAGATACGAAAACGCTTATGAAAACAGTTTGGCAAGAGATAAAAATCAAAATAGGCGATTAAAGGTTTAAGCGTCACTGTTCCATAAAAAGTGTTTTTAGGCTTTTATAAAAGCGTCATAGTTGGTCCCATAAAGCGCAACTTTCTTTTTCTCGTTCCCCCTTCTAATCAAGAGGAGCAGGTGCTCGTTGTCCGCTAACACAAAGGTTGGAAGTTCTTCAGCGTTTAACCATGAACACTTCGCCCTCTTCAGCTTTGTATTCTCATGGAAAAAGCATGCCTTTGGGGACTAGATAGTTAAAAGCTGAACGTTCACGCCTCTTTTTGATGTTTTCAAGCTTGTCTAAGAAGTGAATGATAAAAGTTTGCGATGTAACATTACGAGACAAAGACAAGAATTTCGTTTAAAGCCTTGCTATTATTTCGTCAGCTTTCAAGTTTATTTGCTCCTTACCCTCCAAAATTTGGAAAACCTCCTTCCTCTCAAGTTCAACCTCATGCTTTGGAGGCGAAAGCCGCAGGTCAACGAGTTTTTGCCGCTTCCAAAGCGGCTTAGTCCCCTTTATTTCAACTTACTCCTCCTCTAATTCAAAGTCACAAATCAAATCGGTGCGCGCATATTTTATACTTCTGAATTCAAAATACAATAACACACAAAAACCTTAAAACCGATAAAAACAGCATAATGATGAGAGAGGAGAAATGGAGAAGCTGGGCTTAACCATAAGCCCAAAGCACCTTATCTTTCCGAAAAACAATCACTGGTTGAGGAGAATACTACTCGTATTCGTCTTCATCCTTTTCGACTGCCTTTCAACAATAATTCTTTGCCATGATCCATCAAAGGAAGCAAACGTTTATGCACGGGTTTTTATGAAAACCTTTGGCATTCCAGCAGGATTAACACTATTCGTCTTTTTAGCCAACATTCCAATTTACATAGTATTAAGCATGGACTCACACTTTGTAAGATTTCCAACGAGAACCGCTGTGGTCGCAGAAGCATTCACAGATTTCGTTTTTGCATGGTTCATAGCTGGCTTGCACTTTAGCGGAGGAACAAGCTGGTTTTGGCATTCACCGGACATCGAGCGCCAGTTTCTCGGCATGATGCTTTATCTTTGTGCAACCTTCACCATTGTAAAGCCCCACAAAATACATTATGACGAACAAGAGGCTACTGCGTAACAGCTTACCACATACTCAACTATGATCTTGCACCCTTCTGTTAGTTAATCATAGTTAATACTTGAAATGCCGGTGCCTGCTTCATGAAGAAACATCCAAACAAGCAATGTGCTAAAAGAATAAGGAATGCGGAAAAGATATTTTAGCCACAGTTAGAGGTCAAAAAGTTTCAAGAGAATTCTTTTAAGAAGAAATTTCAGACTTTAATGTTGCAATTGGAAATTAACCTCCTTTTTTTCTAAAAAAGTAAATTTTGTTTGCGAATGCCATTAAAGATGCTGAAGATGAATATCCTGGAGCCCATCAGGATATTCCAATTCTTTTCATCTCATACTGCAGAATTTTCCTCCAACAACAATTAACTTAAGGGCTTTAAGAATAATATTATACTGTTAGATTTTCCATCAGAAGTTTAGCGTTATGGGATGAAAAGGCTGAGTTAGAGTCTGTTTAAGCAGAGAACCAAAGTGTTTGTTAGAGCGGACTATGCTAAAAGCATAAGCCCAATAACTGACAAGGTTTACAGAAAATTTAAAGGCTGTTTTAAGGCTCGAGTTACATCTTTTGACATTAGATGTAGGTTTTTAAGCTTAGAACATCAATTTAGAAGTTCACGGTGAATTGGGGATTATTTAAAGATTTAATTGTGCAAAAAGAGCCTTTTTCAAGGCCATTTTAGTCTCCTCCTCCTTCCATCTGCCACTTTACTGAAAGCTTCCCTTTTCACAGTTATCGGCATATGCAACCATCTGTTTAGGGCTTGCGCGTAGGAAGTATGCGGGGTCTAATAGGAGAGGGACAGGGAAAGAAAAGAATTAGTCAAGCAGGTGGGAGAGTTTCAGAAAGGCTAGACCTATACCTACCCACTATCTGTTTCACCTACCCCTCCCCCTACGTTTTCTGCGATATGAAAAACTCCTGATATTGTTCCAATTAAGCCTGTTATGGTTGCAGAAACTCCATGCTCCAGTCTTTAGCAAGACTGTGATGTTCTATAAGAAAGTTTTGTCTTATTTCAAAATTCACCAATTTTAAATTCTGTCTCTGGTCGAAGCAGCCAGAGCATGGGCTTATTTCTCCTTCCTGTTTAAAATCCTCGTTGAAAGAGTAAATCTCTCCATGCTGTCCATTTCGGTTGAATTCTGTAACGTTTTAGCAAGTGCTAGAGGATTATTTTATAAAATGTGCTAATTAAGCAGGTTGAAGAACACTCTTGATCATGGGGAAAAAATTATAATCGCCTCGACAAACTCTAATTAGACAGGCTATGAAGCAAAGCTTAGACGCAGATTTTATATGTCGAAAATGCGGAAGAACCGTTTTAATTAACCAGTACGTTTTTAGCAGGTTTTGTCCAGACTGCGGCACCATGCTTCGTCCTTTAAGATACTGGGTTTTCCAATTTAACCCAGCCATATACAACTGGCACGATTGGATTAAAGAAAATAGAAAGGAGGAACAATGGCTAGTGAGCAAACATGCAAAAAGCATCCAAAAGGGCGATAGAGTGGTCATCTGGGCTTCCGGAGAAAAAGCTGGAATATACGCCATAGGCGAAGTCGTTGAAGATCCACACATAAAACCCTTAAGCAAGGATCAGGAAAAATACTGGACTGGAAAAGACAACATCATCAAGTTTGAAGATAAACCCAGCGTTATGATAAAGTACCTAAAACTAGCTATAAACAATCCTCTCTTGGAGGAAGCATGTAAAAAAGATCCAGTGTTAAAAGCGATGGAAATTCTAAGACATCCCCAAGGCACTAACTTCCCTCTAACACGGGAACAGTGGAAGAGAATTTTAAAACTGTTAAGTAAAAACTCTTAAAGACTTGCAGCGAAAATGTGATAGCTTAAACTTTTCGGCATTTTGCCTCCTCTTATTGAGACCTTATGTTAGTGCCAGGCTTGTCAATAAGCTCTCAAGCTCGGAAATGGGCTAGCGATGTTGGCTGTAACTTCATAACTAATAGCGAAATCTTCTAAACCCTTTTTTAAATTTGGATGAATCAATGGTAAATTCTTTTTCTAATATTTATCTTGACAACGACAATTTTTTCCCGTTCGTAAATTTTAAACAGCGCTCTATAGTTTCCCATGCGCAGTCTAAAGGTATCTGTTTTCTGCCCAGGGTGTGGTGTAAGCAGAGGCCTCCTCTATGTTTAATGGTTTCATTATGTAGGCGTCTGCGCCCTTGTTTAGGGCTTCAACAGCGTTTTTGTAGTGTTGGATAGTTGTGTCTGGCAGCATTATGTCTATTAGGGCTATGTTGAACAGTTTGGCTTCAGCCTTTTCGGCTGCTTCCATGCCTATTATGGCTGATTCCACATTGTATCCTCGCCTGTTAAGATTTCTGTTAGGACTTTTCTTATGCTTTCGTCATCGTCTATGATGAGGATGTTTGCTTTTGGCACGCCTTTCTCCATGTTTAAGTTTTGCTTTGGCTTTTCCTTTTCTTTTCAATTAAATTCCCCCCCCACATGTATATTGTTCAGCTAAGCGGATAAGCTCTGGAAGGCTGACGGTTTTTTCCTGGATTTTCAAGTCTAACTGTGTGAGGAGTTCTTTGGCTATTGCATTCAATAGGAGCATGCTTCCTTGAGGACCGAAGATTTGTTTTAACGCTTCAGCGAAGGCTTCCGGGTTTTTGTGCCACATGTTTCTTTTAAGCCCAAGGGTTTTTTCAACATGATAATATGTGGCTTTTCTCCCTGAATCGCCGAGGAGAAGCATCGCCCTGTCTAAGGCTGACATGAACACTTTTTCAAAGGGTGCCTCATAAGACCGCGTAAGGGTGCTCATGATGGTGCTTTCCCTACAAGGGCTTAAAGTGTTGTCTAAAGCTCTTAAAAATAACTTATGAATCTAAAATAAGGATTAAGCATAGAAGAATCCTCTATAAGGGCTTTCACAAATTTTAAGGACCTGACTAAACCATATTTAGTCGGACAAATGCACTTTGCATGTAACGGATAATGCTCCTGACTCGTGCCTTCACCAGTGTGCACGCCAAAATAAATGCTGGAGATGCCTATGTTCGCCCCGCTTCATTTAGTTAGCTTCACGTTTAGAGGTTTGGTGGGGGTGGTGGAGGTGTTTCTCTGGCGGTCATTGCGTAGTATAGGTGAGTTGTTGCTATGGGTGCTATTGGCGTTGCAAATGCTGATATAACGCTTGAAACAACATGGTCAACGTTAGGGAGGACAGCGCTGAGAGGAGACGCTAATAAGCTTGCCACTGAGCTTACAACCAGAATTATTATGGCTGTCAACAGTAGAACTGCGAAGGTTTTGAGCCAACGATTGCTCACAAGCCTACGGCTTCTACTCAAACTTTCGAGGGCATCCCTTTCCTCTATTATTATTGCTGGAATCGTTAGCGAAAAAATTATGGCAACTATTATGCCCGGCACAACCAGGAGAATTAATCCCACTGCGATTAAAACTTCAGCAATAAACTGTGCAACGAGCAATGATGGAAGCCTCGAGATGGCGAAGCTTAAGCTCCCGCCAACGGTTGGAGCCCGCCCCTCAATAAGGTCGGAAGCGTATTTCACGGCGAAGCCTCCAGTGACGCAGCCAACAATCCATGAAATGAGGCTGAGCAGAACACCGGTAATGATGACCCAGTAAAGCAAAGCGAAAAAGTAGGCTGTTAACTCCACGAAAGAGGCTCTGGGGCTTGGCTGTTTAGGCATGGGCAACAACGTCATAACAGCAAAACTCGCAAGTCCCATTACAATTCCAGCGGCAAGAAAGACCGATAAGAACTGCCAAAACCTCGATATGTACATGTTAAAAGTCAAAGAGAAAATCTCACCAACAGACAACTCATAATCAGGCTTTCCCGCACTTAACCCTTCAACCATACAGACCAATAGTCCAGAATGACATTTAAAATTTCCCCAACTAAGTGCATGCAAGCCTAACCCATAATATCATTTTGTAAAACGCGATTGATTGAATGGGATAGGAAAAAGGGGAGTATTCTAAGCTATGATGGCGGCGGGGGCGGCGGGGCTTCCTCTGAGGGCTTCCACGTTAGGCCAAGTATGCTCCCAACAAGTCCCAATATGAAGCCTATGACAAAACCTCCTGTTCCACCCACAAATAAGCTTAAAATTGAGAAGATAAGCACTATTATTGAACCTGTTTTTACTTTATCTCGCTTCCCACTGTTAATCATGACAGCGCCAAATATCACAATTATCCCGAATATCAGCCCGAGAAAGCCGAGAGCCACTATTAGACCGCCAAGCCACCCAAACCCGGGAACCATCCCAACCATAGCTCCGCCAATCAAGCCCAATATCGCCCCAACAATCCCGCCCAGCAAAATTAAGACGCCAGCAATCAAAGAAAGAACGAAGGCAGCCGTAGGCTTTTCACCCAAATTTTCACCACACCTACCTCTTTCGCGTAAATGATATAAATAAAACTTTCTATAAAACATAAAACACACGTGGAGAAAATGTCAAAAGAGAGCTCAGAGAGGGATTTAGCCGAACTACGAGAAAAAGTCATCAGGCTGGAGGAAAGGGTTAACGAGCTAACAAGACGCGTAGAGTCCATAAGCAACTACACCCGTCAATTATACGAATACCTGGCAAAAAGGAAATAGCACAGAGATGCAATCGCATTTGCGACAGAAAACAGACCAAGGAACAGCGGGTTAAAGCGCTCCGACTTGTGAATCATCACTCAGCCCGTTCGGAGCATCATGTTAAACTGTTTGCTGAACACGTCCCAGCGTCCCGTCACACATGCCTCCCCCTTTCCCACTCTTTATGGTATATTAAGCTTCTTGTTTCTCCATGGATTTCCCAATGTAGGAAGCAGACGTCAAACTGTAATGCGATGTAGCCTGCTAAAACCTCCAACCATAGCTCGACAGGCTCATGATACGTGCGTGGGTGAACCTTCAACTCTGGAAAGTCCACGAGAACAACGAGCCACTTGCTCATCTGCGTTACGCTTTCGCAACTGCCTTTAAACGGAAACTCCGTGAGCTTCTGGTTCACATAGGCTTTAACTTCAGCCACAGCCAAAAACCCGAAGAGGCCCAGTAGAGGTCGGCTTCGAATATGTATGCACAACCCTTGAAAACATCATGCTTTTCCGCAAACGGAAGTAGGCGGGTTTCGCTAGGGGCTGGCGTGTTGGCTGTAACCCGCCTTCTGTTTTATGTGGCATTCAGCTGATCGGGCTACCTGCGCTTCGTGTAGAGGCTTCATCAGCGCTTGTTTGCCCTTTCCACGTGCAGGACGGCCGTTTCACCGTTTCCACCCGGCATTCTCGACAACTTAGCATGCCTCATAGGCACTTGTCCGGGTGGACGTTTCGTTTCTGCTCCGTTGCCAAGGCTCTCGCCTTACGCCCTTGCGGGCGTTGCACTTCTACACGTGGGCGGAGTTTCCTCAGGCTTCACAAGTCAGCCCGAAGGCCACACGCCAACTCGCCAGCCCCAAGATTTTATGCATCAAGCTTTGCAATAAAAGTTTTGGAAGGCTTATTTCGCTGCAAAGCATTTATTTGCTGTGATGGAGTGGCTGCTGTTGAAAAAACTTGTTATTGTGGTTACGGGTACGCCTTGTGTCGGAAAAACATCTGTGGCGCGATTACTAGCCTCTAAGCTTAATGCCGTCTATGTGAACTTGACGGAATTGGCTGTTAAAAATAAACTTACCATAGGCGCGGATGAGAAGAGAGGCGGCTCCTTAATAGTTAATGAAGAGGGCTTAAAAGAGGCTATTGGCAGAATTATATATGAGACTGGCGAACAAAGCATTGTTATAGATGGACATTATGCTGCAAGCGTAGTCCCGAAAAAACTTATAACACATGCTTTCGTTTTGAGGCGCGACCCAGTCGAGTTGAGGGGTTTCATGGAAAAGGCTGGCTTTTCCGGAAACAAATTGTGGGAGAATTTAGCCTCTGAAATTTTGGACGTCTGCCTAGTTGACGCGTTGAATGCTTATGGAAAGGAGGGGGTTTGCGAGATTGATGCCACTGGCAAAAGCGTTGAAGAGGTTGTTGAAGATATCCTAGCCGTCTTGAATGGTTGTAAAAGGTGTCGCGTGGGAGTGGTTGATTGGCTTGGAAAATTGGAAAGCGAAGGAATATTAGAAGAATATTTGAGGATTTAAGAAGCATGTAGCCTTTTCATCTTATGTTTTTAGGCTTTGTAAAATCTGCCTTGTTGTTAGAACCATTATTTTTCTTCTGTTCGCGTAGGCTTTCGCGTGATCGCTGAATTTTTCTCCAACTATAACTGGGTTGGGCAATCCAACTTCTTCTGAGGCTTTGTCGAGGTTTATTATGACGTTTATGCCTATTGTTCTCTTCCAGTCTTTTATCCAAACAACTTGGGTTATACGGCCTTTCTGGATTATTAGGTCGAAGTTTCGTGGTATACCTCTATAGCCTTCGAGGCTGACGTTTTCCTCCACTTTATAGCCTTTCTTTCTAAAGTATTGTATCACCGATTGCCTTAGGTCTGATGATGTTTGCGGCTTTGCATCTTCAGTGCTCATTGGAATCCTCTTGCATTAAGCGTTATTTAGTAGTTTAGTGAAAAGGTTTTCGGAAAAGTGAGGGCAAATTGACAAGCTACGTAATTGTTGTCTGTAGTGAATGTGGAGGCTACTTGCTGGCAAAAATCGATCAAAAATCAAGAACATGCCCCTACTGTGGTTCAAGGGTTCTGCTGGAAAAAGCTAAGAAAATTGCCTACGCAAAAAAGGCTGATGAAGCATCAGCGATACTGCGCAGATTTAAGGAGAAAGCTGCAAAACATGGAAAAGCTAGGCTTCAAAAACTGTTTTGAGAAAAGCCATCAACCCTATTCCGAGGAGAATCAGGAAAAGCTGAACAACCGACTCGGTAGCATGCGATTTTTTATGAAGTTCAGGCATTAGGTCGGTGGCGGCTATATAGATGAAACCGCCAGCTGCAAAGGGAACAAGCAAAGTCTCTATGCTTCTTAAGTAAGCTAGAAAATATGTTGCCACCGCGCCCAAAATGGCAGTAACAGCTGAAATGAAATTATAGATTAACGCCTTTTTCCTGCTTAATCCTCCATAGACCAGCACGCCGAAGTCGCCTATTTCTTGGGGAACCTCGTGGAAAATCACGGCTAATGTCGTGGCGAAACCCAGTTCAAAGCCTATCATAAAGGTGGCGGCTATGACCATTCCGTCTATAAAGTTGTGGATTCCATCTCCTACAAGATTTAGGTACACGAAGGTGTGAGTTGGGCATCCCTTCTCGTGGCAGTGGCGCCAGTAAAGAAACTTTTCCAGCGCAAAAAATGAAACTATGCCAACTATCACATACCATAGGACAGTCATCTGGTCATTTTCGGGCGTTAGTGACTCTGGGAGCAAGTGGAGAAATGCTCCGCCTAGAAGTGTGCCTGAGGCGAAGCCCACCAAAATCGTTGTTAAGCGTTTTAGTTTATCCTCTTTCAACCCTATGAAGAGTATTCCTATGAAGGCGATGAAGCTAACGGCTGTTACGGATACTAAAATTGCTATTAAATCGTTCATCAATCTTCAATGGTTAAAGCCCTAAACTTATTAGAGTATCGGTTTTATCCCCCTAAGCTCCGAAGCATTTCACATGCTTTACACAAGGTTTGTGTTGTTGGTTCCCCGCATTCGCTGCACTCCCTTAAAGTTTCTGCTTTTTCAACCTTTTCTATGGCTGATCTGAGTTTTTCAGCCGCCTTAAAAATTGTGTATTTTATGCCAGCATGCTTTTCCTCCATCCGATTCAGAAAGACTCTAACATCGTTTCTTAGGGCTTCTGGAGCATATGGACATGGAGTGCTCTGGAAACGTATCCTCTTAACGTAGGCGTATAATGCTGTCTCTTTTTCTGGAATTTCGCAGAAGGGCTTCACCCGCCTCACGAGTTTTGGATGAGTTTCATCCGTCACTGGTTTTTCCCGCGCTATTCTATAGGGATCGCCGTGAAGCATGTTAAGCAGAACCGTTTGCACTTCATCATCTAAAGTGTGAGCTGTTGCAAGCTTGTCCACATCAACCTTCCGTGCAATTATGTTTAGCGCTTTCCTCCTCAAAACACCGCAGTATGCGCATGGTGTAAGCTCACTTTCGCCTTTACTTTTTAGCCTTTCAACAATTTCGTCTAGGGTAAAACCATAAAGCTCTTTAAATGAGATTATGTAATGCTCTATGCCGAGTTTCTTGCAGTTTTCTCCAGCAATTTTTAGGGCTTCATCTCTATATCCGGCAATCCCCTCATCAACGGAAACTGCAACAAGCGAAGCCTTCGGATAGTCACGCTCTATTTTGGATAAAATGTGTAGGAGGCTTACACTGTCTTTTCCACCAGAAACTGCCACGGCTATTCTATCGTCAAACTCGAACATGCCGTATTTGGCTATGGTGGCTCTAACCTTGTTTTCAATCGATTTAACAAAACAGCCTTTGCAAAGCCTCTCACCAGAGTATGGTCTAAAGAAAAAGGCTTCCTTCCGCTTACAAATGCTGCAAAGCGTTCTGCCTATAGCATTTTCCACTTCAATCATTCTTCCAAACTGCAAGCTGGTTAAGGAAATACTTTTTCAAGGCGAAATTTAACGCTTCTCGGATACGAAGAGTTTTCTAGGCTGATGAACACACCATTATAGCGAATACTATGGCTAAGAAACCATCAAGGCTTCCAGAGGTTCTAGAAGTCATTTACAGCGCTGAACATTGGGCACTGCTTAAAAGGTTGAGGGCAAAGGCTTTGCAGTTAATGGAGGCACTTGCAAAGTTCAACATAGAAGCCATAACCCACGGCAGCATCGCAAGAGGAGATGCAACAGAAAAAAGTGATGTAGACGTTTTCATTCCGCATCCACCATCATCATTTCTCATCGAAACAGCCCTTGTAAAGTCCGGCATATCAGCGAACAGACGGCTTATTGTGCAAGCAACACCAGCATACGCGATGAAAGGCTACATAGAAATCGACGAAAAAACCACCGTCTCCTTCCCATTAATGAAAATGCGAAAAATTGAAAGAGAATTTTACAAGTTCGGCGGCGAGGTAACTCTTGAAGATTTGAAAGCTGGGGTACGCGTTGCCGGCGTGGATAAACGCCTAATGCTTATTGAACCTACTGAAAAAGGGCATAGGGAAAGCGGGATAGTTGGGCGAGAAGAGCATGTTGCAAAAATTTTGAAGATTTCTGTGGAAACGGTCCTAGATAGGGTTCACGCTCTTTTAAGAAGGGATGAAATTGGCAGGACAGGGGTTTTCATTGAAAAGGAATTGACTGAAGGCGAGACTTTTGAGTTGGCGTTAAAGAAATTGGCGGAAGAGAACCCAGCCGTTCGAAGGAGGCTGAAAACTATTTAAGCTGACTATGCGGGGAGGGCAAACCTCAATAGGGAGGCAATTCCGCCCAAAGCGACAAGTTTTGCTCCAGCCTCGTGTTCTGTGCTCACAACCATGACTTTTCCGCCCTTCAGCTCCACATCCTTCATTAATTGTTCCAAAAGCAAGCGTTCTTCATCCTCTGCACCGCGAAGCACCGTGTCAGCCAAAACAAGCTTCTCAACAGCCCCGTATTCAGAGGCTTTGCGTACTTCATCCAAGCCATAAACCACTGTACGTTCGCCTTTTCCAAGCCTTTTTAGGATTTCCTCAACAACCTCTGTTTCCTCAACAACCCTCAAGTGCTTCATGGTCTTTGTAAGAACCCCAGAGCGTATAGCCTCATAAATACCAGCAACACCACTGTTGTTCACACTCTTCACATCGACAACTGATTTGGCTATTTCTGGAGCCTCCTTCTCCAAAAACTTTACAAAATCGTTTTTTATGAAGCCAACGCCAATTATCGCGATTGGGTTACGGGCTTCGCTCCAACTTTGACGCAAGTTGCTTAGTACTTCTTGGAAAAACTCTTTGACAGCCATGCTTCTCCTTTCTGCTTCAAGTTTTCCAGGAAGTCTTGTTCGCTCCTCCACTTTCACTTCAACGCCGTACTGGGTTGTTGTGGCTATTGCAAAGCCTTCATCATCTACCGCCACGATGATTACTGGTTTTTCAGAAGCTTTTCTAGCCATTTCCAGTCTTTCAAGTTGGTGGTTTGCCCACTCCTCCTTCACAATAGTTACTGGCGAGTTTAATGCAATGTTCAGCGTGTGATGTGCACCCGTTGGAATTATTTCTGGCGCGTGACAGATTGTTCCATGAACTCTAAGCCTTCCGAGAAGCTTGTCCCAAGCAACTTTCTCCACTTTAACGCCCATAAAAACTGAAACCCTTTCGCCTCGCTTCCCCCTAGAGTATTTCTCGTCTTGTTTTATCTCCCGCGATGTGTAGGCGTAAACCTCGTCGCCTTTATAAATAATGTTGTAGAGATGCCACAAATCGTCAAATGTTTCTGGAACAACCTTCACAAAGCCCTTTTTAAGGTTCATCTCCAGAATCTTCAACAGTTCTTTCCTCTTCTGCTAGCCGCTTTAATGTTAATACTTGCGGCTGTGGGGTCTCACAAGCTCCTCTAATATGCTTAGCATGTCCGGAACCTTTGTCACAATGTCGGTAAAAGTGATAATACCCACAAGTTCATCGTTGTTTCTAGTGACGAGAAGACGCTTAATACCCTTCTTCACCATTAACCTAGCAGCCTCATTTATGCTAGCATTCTCATCAATCGTAATCACTGGACTTGTCATAATCTGCCTAGCCGTCAAAGTCTCCGGAGCCAAACAAGGCTCAACAATCCTCCTCAAAATATCCCGCTCAGTAATTATCCCAACAGGTCTTTCACCCTGAACCACCACAACAGAACCTATATCAAACTTGTTCATGGTGGCGACAACCTCTTTAACGCTGGAATCCGGACGAACGACACGAACATTCTTTGACATAACATCCCTAACAAGAACAATTCCAGCCAACAGACAACCTCCAACAAAACTAAAAAGATGCCAACAAGGTATTAAACTATTCTGAAACAAAATCTTTAATAGACGTCTCGTAACGTCTACATCTTGGGCCGGTAGATCAGCCTGGAATGATCGCAGCGTTGGCATCGCTGAGGTCGCGGGTTCGAATCCCGCCCGGTCCACCATAAATTTTATATATTGTTATATGGATGGATTATCCATCCAAGAGAAAGGAGAGGCAACTTTGAAAGAAAAAACCTCAATAATGGTATTGATTGTGGCGTTTTGCCTCTGCCTAGTCCTTATACAACCGCAAGTCAAAACGTGCACTGCGGAGGGATCCGCTTTCAAACTTGTGGACATGCTGCTGGATTATGGAAATGGAACACGCAAGTGGACTTCGTGCATACTGCAGGCGGGCAATGACACGGTGTATAACGCGACACAGCTTGTTGCCACATCCCTTAACGTCTCATGGTGTGATGGGGCGGCTTTTATTGACGCGATAGACGATGTTTGGAACAGCTACCCCTACTATTGGATGTGGTGGATCTGGAACAGTTCCGCTGGACGCTGGGAACTTGGGCCCGTTGCGTGCAACCAATATGCCCTTGAAGACTGTGACATGGTAGCGTGGTATTATGAGGACTGCACGACTTGGCCGCCTAGTCCCCCGCCAAACCCTCCGGCGAAGAGGGTTGACGTTTTGCTGGATTATGGGAACGGAACCAGGGTTTCCTACGAAGACGTTGAGGTTTTGGGTTTTGCATCTGTCCTTAAAGCTACAAAGATGGTTGCAGCTGTTGAAATTTCATTATGGGGTACGGATGCCTTTGTAGAAGCTATAGACAATATTTGGAACGATCACGTCAACTACGTTTTCTTCTGGATTTACTGGTATTGGAACCAGTCAACTAAATGTTGGGAAATGGGGCAGGTAGCCGCCAACAAGCATGTTCTCGCAAACGGCGACACAATAGCATGGCTGTATGAAGACTGCACAGTTTGGCCGCCAGCCTCTCCACCCGTGACGAAGGTTGACATCTTGTTAGATTACGGAAACACCACTAGGGTGTGGTATGAAAACGTGGAATTGCCGGGAACACCATCCGTTTTAAAGGCTACGAAGGCTGTTGCCTCCGTGGAATATACATTATGGGGTACTGATGTTTTTGTTGACGCTATAAACGGCGTTTGGAACAGCTATCCCTATTATTGGATGTGGTGGTATTGGAACCACACGGCAAAGGGTTGGGAGTCTGGACCCGTTACATGCAACAAATACATGCTCATTGACGGCGACATTATCGCATGGTACTACGAAAACTGTACAGTTTGGCCCGTGGAACCTCCGCCTTTAACACCTCATCCAACCGCCAGCTTCACATGGACACCTTCCATCCCAAAAGTTGGCCAAACAGTAACCTTTGACGCTTCGGCTTCAGTGCCCAATGGAGGTACAATAGTTGATTATGCTTGGAATTTTGGAGATGGAAGCATTTCTCATGGCCAAATGGTCGTTCATGCCTATAGTAGCCCAGGCACATACACTATAACTCTTAACGTCACGGACACCAACGGCTTATGGGATGTTGAACAAAAACAAATAACAGTGGTTCAGCCACACGGTCCAAAAGCAGATTTTAAGGCCGTCCCGGAAATCGCGAAGGTGGGAGAAAGCATAAAGTTTGATGCTTCAACATCCCTTCCAGGATGGAATGGAACTCATACTATGCCAATAACAGAGTATCGCTGGAACTTCGGCGACGGAAATGTAACGGTCACCAGCCAGCCGGTTGTGTACCACAGCTATGGCGCTGCTGGAAACTATTATGTGACTTTAACGGTTTATTCGCCTGGTGCAACTCCAGAAACGGACTCAACAACTGTTAAGGTAACGGTGTTCGCGGTGCCAGTTGGGGGGCAATCAGTCTCCATAGAAACATCCCAAACCAAAGGGAGTTTGGAAATCTATACAGTGTTGGTGGCAATTATCACTGTCACTTTTGCTGTTGTTAAGCGAAACATTGCAAAGAGGTATGCTTAATGAAAAAGGATGGAAACATCTACTACACGGTGGTCTTCAACGTCCTACTTTCTCTGCTGTTTATAATCCCCTTATTTTTAGCAAGGACCAGTGAAAAAGCAGTTTCGACAATTGAAGGTGAAACAGTTCCCCAACTAGAAACCCATCAAGGCGATAATAACAATATCAGTGATAGCTGGGGTTATGTCTCAAATTCTGAAACATCATCGCCCCAAAGCAACAACACCCCGTTATCTAAAGCCTTAAACTACTTGAGAAGCGTCCAGGGGACCGATGGCAAAATATCAGATTTTGCAACTTCTTGTTGGGCGGTTATGGCAATTGCAGCCGCAGGGGAAGACCCCCACAACTGGAAAAAACCCGATGGAAAGTCCATAGTGGAATACTTGATCGATAACAAGGGTCAGCTTAATTCGAATGTTCCAACGGATGTTGCACGTTTTATTTTGGCAATGACGGCAGCTGGAGAAAACCCAAGAAATATAAATGGCACAAACTACGTGGAGATACTTGAAGGCTTCTTTAACAACAGCCAAATTGGAAGCCCATCACAGCTCAACGACGACTTTTGGGGCGTTATGGCACTTGTTTCGGCAGGCGAAAATGTAAGTTCAACAATTATCCGTGGATCGGTTAACTTCATTAAAACACATCAAAATGCTGACGGCGGTTGGAGTTGGGCTGTTGGCGTAACAAGCGATGTGGATGACACAGCTGCCGCAATTATGGCGCTGGTTTCCGCCGGCGAAGACCCTGAATCAAACACTATTGTTAAGGCGTTGCAGTACCTAAAAAATCAACAGCAATCAAACGGGGGCTTTCCAAGCTGGGGTGTTGTGAACAGCGCTTCTGATTCCTGGACCATAGACGCCATATGCAGTGTCGGCCAAGACCCAGCGGAATGGAAAGTGGATAACATCAGCGTGCTCGATCACTTATTAAGCCTGCAGAATGTTGACGGTTCTTTCAACTGGACGACAACCGCCCCCGCCAACAAAGCGCTAATGACATCCTACGCCGTGGTTGCTCTCTGCAGAAGGCACTACCCGACAAACGGCCTCCACATCTATACCAGGATAGAGGGTAAACAGTCAACCATTTGGAGGCGTACGGTCTTTGTAGCATCATCTATAATAGTTGACGACACTGGACAGTCGCATTACCTGCCAAAACCCACTGTTTTAGGCGCTTTGGACAAGGCGGCTGAAATCGGCGGATTCACCTACAAAGTTAGACAGACAGCCCTTGGCTTATACGTCTACTCAATAGCTGGAGAAGATGCAGCTGGACTGATGGGATGGTTGTACCGCGTAGACTATTACATGCCCTATGTAGGCATGGCTGATTTCGAATGGAACATTACATCGCCTCCAAACCCACCCCACAGGGAACTTTTAATCTACTATGGTGATTGGACGAATCTTCCGCTGAAAGTGTGGGTTGATAAGACAGAAGCGCATATCGGAGAAAACATAACAGTACTAGTCACATGTTACAACGACACTAGTGGCAGCTGGCAACCTGTCGAAGGGGCAACAGTCCATTTCCTATACAGAACATACACAACTAACGCCACGGGCTACGTTGTCATAACGGTGAGGTATGACCCGCCGCTATGGGCTGAGAAGGCGGGATACATACGAAGCGACGTGATCGAAGTCAAAATCACCATCAATTCAACAGGCTCCACCGTCACAAGCAGTAGTCAGCAAAACACTGAAGACTCCACTTTTTCTTCTAGACCCCCTTGAGAAGAAGCTTTCTGCTAGAACCCCAACCATACGAGGTTTTCCGCTGAAGCTTGGAAGTATTAGTCTGGATCTGTGGTGAGAACATGAATTGCCGACGAATTGCGCTGCTGTCGGTTTTGTCGGCGCTTTGCATTGGAATCCAGCTGACACCCAGACCACCAAACGTTGAATTTACATCCCTAATCTGTTTTGTAGTTGGGTTTATGTTCGGCGCCGTTTTGGGCGCAGTTCTCGGAGCATTAACAATGTTCATCAACGGCTTTCTCTCCCCATGGGGCGTCGCCGGCGTAGTAATGCCCTTCCAGATGGCAGGCATGGCTTTAATAGGCTTCACAGGAGGTGTTTACCGAAGAGTTTTAGGCAAAAATTATGTTGAAGTAAAAGATCCGCCGAAGATTCTGAATATTGAAGTTTCGTTTTTGGCGGCTTTCCTCACGCTTTTTTATGATGTGATCACAAATATTGGCTGGGCTTTGCCTTATGGTGTTCCAATAATTGTCGCGTTGGTTCAGGGTGTATGGTTTACGGTGGTTCATGTTGCGTCAAACACGGTATTTTTTGGAAGTGCATTTTTTATCCTAGTTAGGGTCATAAGTAGCCTTTTAGGGGAGAACCAATGGAGATTTCAAAAAGAAGCCTAACAATTTTCGGCTTAGGATGGTTAACCTCCCTAATCCTTTTGGGATGCATCGCCGGATATTATTATATGGAATGCCAAAACCTCGTTGCAAAACTTAGGGAGTATGAAGGGTGTGTTATGCGCGTCAACATATGTCTTAATTATGGCAATGGAACTGCGAAATGGCACAATAACACTGTTGTGCTTGTGGGATGCGACCTTCTAAGCGCAACCAAAAGAGTAGCCACTGTGAACTACACTTATTGGCCGTCTCAAAAAGCCAGTTTTGTAGACGCCATAAATAATGTCTGGAACAATGGAACCTATTACTGGATGTGGTACCGCTGGACAAATGATAGCTGGGAATATGGTCATGTCGGCGCAGACACATACATTTTATCTCCAAACGAGACAGTTATGTGGCGATACGAAAAACATTACCCATAAGGTGGATGCGTTTATTCCTGCAGTTTAAAACGGAGAATTGCAGCTATCCCACCAAAAGAGTTTTTCAGCATCTGCCCTTCCTCGGTTTCGTCGGAGATTATTTCAACGTCTGTGTTTGTGTATTCGGCTAGTTGGGCGAAGTTTTCTATAAGCTCCTGCTTTTCAACTATACCTAAAGATGGAGCTTTGCAGTTAGGGCATGGCTTTCCTATAAGGCTTTGTTCAAAGCTTGTCAACACGGGTCCCTTAACTGTCTGTTGTTCCTCGTAGCCGCATGCATTGCACTTCACTTTTACGCGGGCAACGTCAAGCCCTTCTGAAAGCAATAGAGTTTTGACGGCACCTGCTTCCAAGGCTTTTCTCACGGCTTCTTCTCCATAAGTGGCCAGACCCGTATCATGGCCTATCTCATAAAGGAATTGCTGGACTATTTGGCGTTCTTCTATGTAGCGGATTTTCCTCATAATTTCAGGTGCCTTGTCAACTATTTCTTTTACTCCTTGCTCGTCAACATAAGCCGTGTCAACGGTGTCGATAATCTTCTCCTTCAACTGATAGTTTAGGTAATCGCCTTTTTCAAAGTCGTATTTTGTTGGGCCGGGCCCACCAATTATTATGCCCTTCAAATTTTCTATGGGGAGAAACACCTCGTTTGCATGCTCTCCTACACGTCTAAAATACTCTTGGAGGCGCATTTCCCTAAGCCTTTCAAACCTTCTGGCAGATTGCCCCCCAGCCCGTGTTTTTCCAGGAACACCAGAGGTTACTTCCCTAACTATTTCGAGTCTTCTACCTTGAAGAGTTGCGAGGGTTGCGGCTGTCGCATCTATGAGGAGTATGCCATAAGTCTCCTTTTCCCGCAAAAGCTCTTGCAGATGCTCTGTGTGAAAGCGGGAATCGCACCTATACAAGTAAATGTTTATGGGTTCAGGCGGTATTATCACATATGTTTCAATTTTCTCGCTTCCAGCACCATTTTGGGGAACCGCCCCGCAAAAAATTACAAGCCCATTTTCCGGAGTTTCCTTGAAAAGTTTTAGGCGCTGCTGAACCTTGACGATGGCGTCTTGGACGTTTTTTCGGGTTGTTGTAGATTTTATGTTGGAGGCGGTGCCATACTCCTCCCTAAGCATGTTCATAACTTCGCTTATCTGCTTTCCGGGTGGAATGTAAAGTGAAATAAGCTCTGTTCCCCGTCCCTCTTTGTGGGCTAGCGTGTTCAATATCTTTTTTAACCGGAAAAGTTCGAGAGATGTCCTCTTTTTGGGGGCGCTCAAATTTTTCACTTAAATTTTAATGGCTATAGAGCTACATGGCAAGGAGCCAAATAAAAATATTGGATTAAATAAAGGTTAGGACAGCCCTAAAACCTCTTTTAGAAAAGCCTTAAAAGGTCCAAGTTTGCCGCCATAATTGCCAGCAGAAACGCGCAAGACGCCTGAAACGTTTATGGCTGCTTTTATGCCTTCTCCCATAGCCTTTTTAACAGCCTCAACCGTTAAGCCATTAATGACTATTTCGTAGACCGAGTTAACGTCTTCTGGAAGTTGGGAGTCTGCTACAACCTTTTTCAGCGTTGGACAGAAAGGATGATTTGTTGAAGCCTTAAGCTTGTACTTCAAAGAGCCAGCCTTAGAACCAGACCTACAAACGCCACCTGGAAACGGCATTATAACCTCGCATGCATTGCTCTTTATTGCCTTTATGGCTTCCTCTGCGGCTTGCAGTCCCGAGTTTTTATCCTTTGCCAATATGAGGAAGTTTCCACCGGCAACAGCCTCTGCAACGCCAAATGAATCTTCCACAATGAATTCGCCTTCCATAACTGGGATTCTCCAGACTTTTCTCCCGCCGACAATGGCCTTCTTTTGGAAGCCGTCACCAAAGTAGCGGAGGCTCCGTCCAACCTTCATTCTTCTTTTTGCGTTTGGAAGAGCGTCAAATGCTGATGTTGTGGGGCATGTCATTATGCATTGTCCAACGCGGAGTATCATCTGGTTTTTTAGGTCGAAACGGTTCCGATTATAGATTTGGATTATGGCGCCCACTCTCCCGTCTGGAGTTTTTTCACCCGGAACAAGCCCCTCAACCCCAGCCTCCGCCGGAGCCATAATGACACTTGTTGCAAATCCTGTTGCCACCTCAGCGGCTGTCAAAGCCCATTTTTCGCTGTCCGCTGTGATGAGCACTCTCCCAGCCCACATTGGAAACATTTCGGCAAACGTGTCCGCAACTTTAACTGTGTGCCCCTTCGCTGACTTTACTATGAAGCATGGTCCAAACTTGTCTTTTTCATCATAGCCCACTATTTCAAGCTTGGCTTCGCTTTGCAGCATACTCAAACCTAGCTTTGAGGATAAGCACAATATCATTTAAGACTTTTCACTTTCTAGGCGCGAAAACTTTCATGGTGACTTCTATATTTCTAAGGCAGCCAATGTTTTCCGGTTTCAGTTTTTCCTTCTTCGCCCTTCAGCCTCTTAAGAACCGCTTCCCTAGCCAATTGATAAGCGATCTTGTAATCGAATATGCCCTTGGGTGATTCTGCAGCCATCTTAATCAGCTTAGCTTCCACCGAATTTTTGAGCACGCCTATTACAAGCGCGCCTATACCAAAGACGTTTGGAATAACCTCTTTTCCGTCCCATGTTGGCTTTAGCCCTTCAACACCCAATGGAGGGACCGCGTTGATATCCGCAACAATCTTGCAGTTTTTCCCAAACTCTTTCAAGGTATTTAACGGAAGGAGTTGGACGCCTGCAGCACCAGCCGCCAGAACGATTTCGGCGTCTTTTATGGCTGCCCCTATTTCTTCCGGAGTTTTAGCTTCAACACCCTTTGCCCTTTCCTCTTTAAACTCCTCGTTTATTTTTTTAGCGACAGCAGTGGATCTTTTAAGATCACGGGAAGTCACAACAACTTTTGCTTTCTCAGAGGCGTAAAGTCTAGCGGCTGTCTGCCCAACTGGTCCTGTTCCAGCCAAAACTGTAACAGTTTTCCCTTCAAGACCCCCAAAGCCTTTAACAATGGAGACTTCAAGGGTTTTTGCAACTGCCGCTGAAGCTGTTGTGTATGCACCTCTTGGGTCTATTACTACGCTAAGTTCAAAGGGTGGAAACATGCACTTTTTAATCTTCTCAAGAATCTCATTTGTAAGCTCAAAGTTACGCCCATTAATGAAAATTTTTGTATGCTTTGCACCTTCGGGTCCACGCGGAAACATGGCATCGTAAACAAGTTTTTCAGCATCTTCCGCAATTACATTTTCATATTTAAGAATAACAGCCTCTGGAAGAACATCTATTGTTGTGAGAATGTCAAAAGGGCTTGCATGCTTATCTGTGTCCAAGAAAATGAAAACGGTTTTAAATTGTTGCTTAGACAAAGTCTTCAACCTCTCTTTTCATAATGCATGGTAAACGTTTAAAAAAATTGCTATTCAAAAATGCACCATAATACATCAAAGCCATACAATAAAATATTTAAACTGAACAGAACTAATACAATGAATGCATAAGAGAGTGAATGAAATTAACAGGAAGTTGAGAAAGGCTTAAAGAAAATAGGCATAACGGTTTCGAAGCCTATGCTTGCCATCTTATGCATAATCTTCGGCATCATAGTGATAGCTTGAATATCTCTAAACCTTATAGGTGGCATATTCCTCATAATCGAAGGCGTCTTAATACTAACAGAACATTTAGAGCTTAGAAAACAGCAACCACTGCCACCACTAACATAAATTTATTTCCAACCACAAAATTCGCTAACCATCAAAGTGGAGCAGAAAAGACCGTTGAAGGCAAATGAGATTCACAACCTTTTAGTTATTGGAGTAGATACAACTTTCATCGACGCGTCTATGGGTGTTAGTCCAGAAAAAGCTGAACAAGAAGTATTATTAAGGCTGTTAACGCACCAACGGTTATCATTGCTATGCCGTAGAGCCACCCGTTTTCTTTCGTTATTTTACCTAGATATACGCCTAAAAGGAACAGAACTGTCAAAGAGAGCGGAATAGAAGCAAAGTAAGCGCTGGATATGGAGATTATTCCCATGGATGCAATAATGAAGGATGCTAGCGAAATTATAGCTGTTAAGGCTGGCGACAGCCCATCTATAAGTGCCACATAAAACACTACAAAGCGTGCTGCTTCATAATGTACTGGGTCAACATGGTTCTTTGTTCTTTCCTCCATTTCTTTTAAGTGGCGTTCTCTTTCGGCTTTTTCAGCCATAAAAGCTCCGAAAAATCCTGAGATTCCCATGGCTAAGCATGCGCCGAAACCGGCAAGCAAAATAACCTCCGGTTTTATCACACCGGCCACCCACGACCCAAGAACTATGCCGAAGATGGTCATGGCGCCGTCAAAACCGTTCATTATAAAGTATCTTCTAGCTATTCCGCTAGCCTTGGTTATTTGGAGGTAAACCTTAACTTTTCTAGAGAGGTTTTTGAGAGAATTACCCAACTTTTGAGTTTTCACCCTTTAAAGGGAGAGTTAAAGCCCATCGTTCAAATTCTGGTTTTAATACCACAACTGTTTAATATAAAGCTTTAGAATTCTCACTCAACTCTTTAAAGGAGGAGAATATGTGACTCTTGCGGAAACTCTGGAAAAACTATCAAATGCTTGTGGAGTGGCTGGAAGGGAGGAAGAAGTTAGAAACTTAATGAAAAATATGTTGAAACCCCACGTGGATGAGGTTAAAGAGGATAAGCTTGGAAATGTTATAGGCGTTAAAAGGGGCAAGAAAGACGCGCCAAAAGTTATGCTGGCAGCTCACATGGATGAAATAGGACTTTTTGTTAAGACCATTTCAAAAGAGGGATTTCTACAGTTTACAAAAGTTGGCGGGATAGACGATCGCATACTGCTAGCTCAAAAGGTTCTGGTGCACACGGAAAAAGGCCCCTTGCACGGCATAATTGGCTCTAAACCTCCCCACATACAGAAGGAGGAAGAACGTAAAAAGGTCATGACCTACGACGAACTCTTTATAGACATCGGAGCAGAAAACCAAGAGGAAGCTAAAAAGATGGGCGTAAAAATCGGAGACCCAGTAAGCTTTGACATAAAATTCGCAAAAATAGGTAACGACATAGTCATCGGGAAAGCCTTCGACGACCGTGTTGGCTGCGCAGTAATGATTGAAGCATTGAGGCAGCTCAAGGAAACAGAATGTACAGTTTACGCTGTTGGAACAGTGCAAGAGGAAGTAGGCTTAAGAGGTGCGACTACGGCTGCCTTTGGCATTTACCCTGACGTGGGCATAGCCCTCGACGTTACCATAGCCGGCGACGTCCCAGGCGTTAAAGAGGTAGAAGCCCCAGTAAAATTACGGAAAGGTCCATCAATAACCGTTGCTGACTATGGGCTTATAACGCATCCGAAAGTTCTGCGGTTGCTCGTTGATGTGGCTGAGGAGAACAAAATTCCATACCAGCTTGAAACTGGTTTACAGGGCTCGACGGATGCTGCCCGCATATCCCTAACAAAGGAGGGTGTCCCAAGCGGCGTTATATCGGTGCCAACACGCTACATACACAGCCCAGCATCACTACTAAGCCTAAAAGACGCGGAAAACGCCGTAAAGCTGACTGTTGCAGCCATTCAGAAAATTCCAAAATACTTTTAAACTTCTTCATCACAAAGCCACATCTCCATTTTGTTAAAGAAAGTGAAACAATTTAAAACTGCAAGCCTTTCTATGATACTGAGTGCTATGACACGAAAGAGAAACTTTGAATTTCTCGAGCATACGGCAGATGCATACATCGCCGCCTATGGAAAAGATTTAGCTGAAGCCTTTGAAAATGCCGCAGCCGCCATGTTCGAAGTTATGACGGACATTGAAAAGGTCAAGCCAGAAGTTGAAGATTACGTTGAAGTTGAAGCGGCGGATGAGTATGCCTTGCTTTATAATTGGCTTGAAGAACTCCTCGTTAAATCGGAAATCAACGAAATGTTATACTCAAAATTTGAAATATGTGAAATAGCCAAAACAGCAGATGGCTTTAGGCTTAAAGCAAAATTATGGGGTGAGAAGTTCAATTCGGAAAAGCATCCCCAGAAGGTCGGCGTTAAGGCTGTCACATACCATCAAATGGAGATAATTAAAGAGCCTGAAAAAACAACAGTAAAGTTTATACTTGACATTTAAGCCAAACTAAGCTTCTTCAATCCCGTTAAAATCTCTTGGACTACGGCTTCTGGTGGTGTTTCAAGTTTTTCGCATTTAGCCTCCACAAACGGAATCCCTTTCTCCCTATAATAATCCAGTAGGGGCTGAGTTTGCTTCTCATAAACCTCTATACGCCTTTTAATAACCTCTGGCGTGTCATCAGAACGCTGATAAAGTGGTCCACTGCACTTGTCGCATATCATGTCTTTTTTAGGCTTTAAGAAGAGCAAATTGTAGATTGCCCCGCAATTTTTACATATTCTTCTGGCGGACAAGCGCTCAATAATTATCCAGTCGGGCACCACTAAATGGATTATTGCGTCTATTTTGGTTAATCCATTAAGAGCCTTAGCTTGCTCAAGCGTTCTTGGATAGCCGTCCAAAATGAAGCCTTTACCTTTTGGAATTTTAGCCATGTTCTCCTTTAAAACTTCAAGGGTTACGTCGTCCGGGACCAGCAGACCCTTCTCCACATATGCTTTCACCTTTCTTCCTAACGGGGTATCCTTCTTTATCATTTCCCTGAAAATATCTCCAGTGGCGATAACCTCAACGTTAAGCTTCTCCTTCAGCCTTGATGCGTACGTCCCTTTTCCCGAGCCCGGTGCGCCAAAGATTATCAAGTTAACCATGATTTACAACCCCATTTTGACAAGACTTGTAGATTTTAAAAGGCAGAATTAAAATGTTTGTGGTAGGCTATGTGGAATTAACGAATGAGGAAGGATATCTCCTTAACAAGCGTTTCCGGGATTATTGCTTTACCTTTCTTTTTGTTCAACTTGACAAAGCCCATTTTTCTGAGAACTTGGAGGTCTTGATAAACATTTTTCACATTGCGCCTCAACTTTTTAGCCAAATCATTAATTGATTCAACCCTTGAAGTTGCTAACTGACACAGCAGCTCAATTCTTTTCGGCGTTAAAGCTGCCACGTACTCTGGTTTGAGGTCTTTTATTTCCTCAGCCGTATAGTCTAGGGTTCCCTCTTCCAAATATCCCTTATAACTGTCTATAAGTTCGGCCCACTCAAAAAAGATTCTAGTGAATTTTGCGTTAAGCCTTCCCTTGAGAAATAATTCTTCAAATTTTTCAAAACTCATTCCAAACTCCAGTTCAAGATTTTTAACTCTTTCGGCAACTTCTTCTGGTGTTAAGTTTCTAACGATTCTGACAAGCATAACAACCACAAAAATAGAGAAGCGGCTTCCTTAAATTATTTCACATAAAACGTTTAAGGATATAGGCGTATAGACCTCAACTTCACCCATAGAGAGGAGTATGTGAAGATGAGCGTAGCAAAAATGGATGAGCACATTTCCATGATTGACGTCGAAGTGGCTGGCATAAAGCATTTTATTGCAAGCTACGTATTAATAGGCGAAAATATAGCCATAGTTGAGACAGGACCCTCGTCTTCCATCCAAAATCTTATCCGTGGCTTAACGGATTTAGGCATTAAACCAGATGAAGTTTCCTACATTGCTGTTTCACACATCCATTTAGACCACGCCGGAGGTGTTGGCGCACTCATAAAGCACTTTCCAAAAGCAAGAGTAATAGTTCATGAAAAGGGGGCACCTCATCTAGCAAATCCAGAAAAGCTTTGGCAACAATCAAAAATGGCTCTTGGCGGAATAGCTGAAATTTATGGCGAGCCGGAGCCAGTTCCGGCTGACCGAATTATAGCCGCCAAGGATGGCATGACTTTTAAAATTGGGAAAGACATGGCGTTGAGGGTTGTGGAAACTCTTGGACATGCTTCTCATCATTTAAGCTATTATGAGCCGCTAAGCAATGGGGTTTTCGTTGGCGATGCTGCTGGAATCTATTTGAGTGATGTAGGCGTCATAGTTCCAACGACACCATTGCCTTTCAGACTGGACAAGGCTTTGGCATCCTTGAAAAAGTTGGCGGATCTAAAACCTTCAGTCTTATATTACACACATTTTGGCATGGCGGAAAATGCTATGGAAAAGCTTCACGCATATGCAGATCAGCTTAAGCTTTGGGCTTGCATTGCAAAGCAATCCCTGGACAAGGGAGAAGGCTTAGAGGAAATAAGCCGGAAAATTGCTGAAAAAGATGGCGCTGTGAAAAAGGCGATGGAACACATTAAAGCGCATAGGATTCTGGGCGAAACTGTGCTTAAAACAAGTGTTTTTGGTGTGGTGGACTTCGTAAAGAATTTCGGGCTTCCCATCAATTTTACTGGTTTATAAGCCAAAATACTTTATATTTAGCGCTTACTTGAGAAGGGCTTAGGTGAAGTGTTTATGGGTGAAGAAGGAGAGGGAAGACCACCCTCTGAAAAAGTTCCTCTTGAAAAGGTGGACGATTACACTTGGCGTATCCCAAAATATAAACCGGGAATGCGAGTTCCGGGCATAATTTTTGCAGATAAAGTATTATTGGAGAAGATGCAGACGGATAGGACCCTTGAACAGTGCGCCAATGTTGCCCACTTGCCAGGCATATACAAGTATTCCATAACGTTGCCAGACGGTCATGAGGGTTATGGCTTTCCGATAGGCGGTGTGGCGGCAACAGACTACAATGAGGGCGTAATAAGCCCTGGCGGAGTTGGCTACGACATAAACTGTGGTGTCCGCCTCCTAACAACAAACCTTTCGGAGCAAGATATCAAACCAAAACTTGTCCAGCTGACTAACGCCATTTTTGAGAATGTTCCATGCGGTCTTGGAAGCCGCCGAAAAGATTTCAAAGTGACAATCCACGACTTGGACAGGCTTGCAATGGAAGGTGTACACTGGGTTATCGACCAAGGTTTGGGCTGGGATGAGGACGCAGAGCACTGCGAGGAACATGGCTGCATGAAAAATGCAAATCCAGACAAGGTTTCAACAACAGCCAAAAACAGGGGTTTAACACAGATAGGCACTTTAGGCTCTGGAAACCACTTCTTAGAAATACAAAAGGTTGACAAAATCTATGACGAGCGGACAGCCAGAGCCTTTGGCATTGAACATGAGGGACAAGTAACCGTCATGATTCACTGTGGCTCAAGAGGTTTTGGACACCAGATATGCTCGGATTATCTGCGGGTTATGGAGAGGGCTGTCCACAAATACAAGATAGTTTTGCCAGACAGAGAACTTGCATGCGCACCCGGAAACAGCAACGAAGCAGAAGACTATTATGAGGCTATGGCTTGCGCCGTAAACTATGCTTTTGCAAACAGGCAGGCAATAACGCACTGGGTCCGCCAAAGCTTCCAACAGGTCTTTAAAGAAGACCCCGAAA
>JBMFMB010000017.1:0-30599 GCA_049970895.1 Bathyarchaeia archaeon
GCAAGCGCAGCACCATACTTTCCAAAGGGCACAATACACATAGCCGTTGTAGACCCAGGTGTGGGAACAAAACGTAAACCAATATTGATAGAGACGGAGAAAGGCTTCTTTATAGGACCGGACAACGGCATCCTCGCATTAGCAGTCGAGACACAAGGCATAAAACATGTTTATGAAATAGCAAATCCAAAGTATATGCTGCCAAAAATTTCAACAACCTTCCATGGAAGAGACGTCTTCGCTCCAGCAGCAGCCCACCTATCTAAAGGAGTTTCGCCGTCAGAGTTTGGACCCGAAATCTGGCAGATTGTGAAGCCTCGATTTGCAAAAATTGTTAGGAAAGGCTCTATGTTGGTGGGCGAAGTCATACACGTGGATGGCTTCGGGAATGTAATCACAAACTTTACAGCGAAAGAACTGGAATCGCTTGGAATAAGGGAAAATTTGAACTTGAAGATTGGTGAAACTGCATTAAAGCTTAGGCTTTGTAGGGCTTATGCCGAAGTGGAAGCCAAAAAGCCGCTAGCGATAATAGGTAGCCACGACTTTTTGGAGATATCAGTAAATAAGGGAAATGCCGCCAGAATGTTTAAGGTTAAGGCTGGAGACAAGGTTATACTTTATCGCTCTTAGTTAAGTCCTTAAGCCTCTCAACACCGCCAATCTCTTTTATGAATTCAGCCACACTTTTTGGGACGAGCTCTTCCCAGTTTCCATCTTTCAGCATTCTTTCCCTTATCTCTGTGGCGGAGTAAACTTTCCGCTTGTGGAAGCGTATTGACTTAACCTCGTAGCCAGCCTCTATGAAAAGCCTCCGGGTTAAAGGCTCGTTGGAGTAGACAACATCGAAGCGTGGGGTGTAGCCCTCAACAGCCGAGACCCAAACCATGTGGATGTGGACGTCTGGAACTGGCACAATCCATATACGGTTTAGATCTATTCCGGCTTCCTCCATAGCCCTTCGAATCATGACTATTCTTTCGCCAGTTGTGAAGGGATTATCAATGCGGTGGCTGTACTGGGCGCTGCCAACAACAATTACAAGCTCGTCAACCTCCTTCAAAATATCCCTTACAACGTTAAGGTGCCCCTTATGAAAGGGCTGAAACCTCCCAACAAAAAGACCACGCCTAACCATGAAACCACTCTTTTCTCTAAATTCAGCCATTCGCTTTTATTATTTACGTTTAAAACTTTAACGCTTCCTTTGAAGCCTTTTCCAAGACATACTCCACGGGGAAAATTTTCAACTTACCTCCATCTACGGGTATTTCACGTTCTTTGCTGTAGCCTCTCTTTTCGCGGCTCAATATTTCCAGCTTAACCCTTAAGCCTCCCCCATACCCGCCTAAAGAAAAGTCTGAAGCCACAACCCTATGGCAAGGAATAATGAGTGGAAATGGATTTGAAGCCATAATCCGCCCAACAGCCCTTGGACTTCCACCAACAGCCCTAGCAACTGCTCCATAAGAAGCCACATAACCCACTAGAATATGGGCGGTGGCTTTCAAAACCCTTTGCGTATAGCCCGATAAAGATTCCATGCTTAAAGGAAATTTATTCTCTACATCCTTGCCTTGGTAAATGTCCCTTAAAGTGGCGACAACGTGTTCGGCAAGAACTCCGCCCTCCTTTGAATACTGGAATGGAACGTTAAATGGAATACCCTTCAATAGACTGCGCAGAACCAATTCTTGGCTTGGTGCAAATGCCGTGGCGAAAACACTTTTGTCATTGCATGCCACGCCAAACCACATGCCCTCGTAGGATTTCGCATACAAGTTTATCATTCTTGCCGCCTTCTCAGCATTGCTATGACACTTGTGGCTAATTTAGCTTTACATGGCTTAGGAAGACATTAAGTTTAATAGGTTGTGCTCGCATAACACGTGGAAAGGTGAAGACAGCGTGGAAAAGGAAGGGCAAATGCCCCAGTATCTGTGGATTCCAGGCGCCACCACGGTGGGCATAGTTTGCAAAGACGGTGTTATCCTCGCTTCTGAAAAGCGAGTTTCATATGGATATTTGGTTGTTAGCAGAGGCGGCAAAAAGGTCTTCAAAATAACAGACCACATAGGCGCGGCATGCGCTGGACTGGTTTCAGACATGCAAATTTTGGTGCGGGAAGTTGAGGCTTACGCAAACTTGTACAGTATGGATGTTGGAAGACCAATATCAGTTAGATCAGCCGCAAAACTCATGTCAAACCTTCTTTTTGCTAATAGGCTTGCGCCGCTCATAACCCAAACAATTGTTGGAGGAATAGACGAAGAAGGAGCATCACTCTACGTTTTGGACGTTTTAGGCTCAGTTATACCCGACAAGTTTGCCGTTGTGGGTTCGGGAACAGAAATCGCCATGGGCGTCCTCGAAGAAAGCTATAGGGAAGGCTTAAGCGTGGAGGAGGGCAGAGAACTGGTCATAAGGGCGATAAAATCCGCCATAAGCAGAGACATAATGAGCGGCGACGGCATAGACTTCCTGTTCATAACAAAGGATGGAACCCGCGAGGAATCAATAAAATTCTAAATTAACAGCCTAAACTGGGGATAAACGACTTGTCTTTCGACTTAAGCCTAGAAGAGGGTAAAATTCTCGTTAGGCTTGCCCGCAACGCAGTTGAAGAATACTTAAAAACGAGAAGGCGCATCCGTGTCCCAGAAGGCGTATCTGAAAAATTGATGAAGCCTTGCGGCGTTTTCGTAACAATAAACAGCGTTGAAAATGGAGAAAAGGAACTGCGGGGATGCATTGGGCTTCCTTACCCAACAACCCAATTAGCCCAAGCGGTTATAGAATCAGCCATAAGCTCAGCAACCCAAGACCCAAGATTCTATCCCCTTTCCCTAAACGAGCTAGACAAAGTTATTTTCGAAGTAAGCGTATTAACCCCGCCGCAACTAATTGAGGTTGAAAAACCGAACGAGTACCCATCAAAAATTAAGGTTGGCGTTGACGGGTTAATCGTTGAAAGAGGAATTTACAAGGGACTTCTTCTACCGCAGGTGCCGGTGGAGTGGAACTGGGATGAAGAAGAGTTCTTATGCCAGTGCTGTGTGAAGGCTGGACTGCCACCGGACTGTTGGCTCATGAAAGGAACAAAGGTCTACAAGTTTCAAGCCATAATTTTTGAGGAAGAGAAGCCAAGAGGTGAGGTTAGGCGGAAAACCCTCGGCGGGAAATAGGCTCATGCGTGTTTACTTTGCCCCATGCGGCATAGGACTGGGGCATGTTGGAAGATGTGTGCCAATTGCCAGAAAACTTCGAGAACAAAACGTCCAAGTGATGTTTTCAACATACCGGGAAGGAATCCCCTACATAAAACATGAGAAGCTCCCCCTTTTTGAGGCGCCACCAATTGGCTTCCAAGTAAAACCAGATGGAACCATAGACTTTAAACAGACAGCCATTAACCCAGGCCCATTCATCGCCTCCTTCACCCTCATGAAACAAGTTGACGCTGAAATATACGCAATTAAAAGCTTCAACCCAGATGTTGTTGTTTCGGATTCCCGTGCTTCCACACTGCTAGCCGCAAAAATTCTCAGAAAACCAAGAATCTGCATCCTGAACCAGTTCCAACCCATAATTCCGAGAAGAAAACGCTTCTTGAGACTGGCGAGACTGGCAGACTCAATTGCCCTAGCCCTTATTGGGAAAATATGGACCAGCGGAGACATGGTTTTAGTTCCAGACTTCCCCCAGCCCTACACGGTTTGCGCTGGCAACCTAAACATTCCAAAGACTTACGAGAATAAGGTTCGCCTCATAGGACCAATTTTGCCAGTTCGCCCGGAAATATTGCCAGATAAAAATGAAATTCGAGAAAGGCTTGAAATGCCACAATATAAGCCAGTAATTTTTGCGCCCATCAGTGGCAGCGTAAAAGAGAAGGCATTTTTTATTGGGGTTTTGAGGAAAATCTTGATGAAGTTTCCAAAGGATTACGAGATTGTTTTGTCGATGGGCTACCCAAACGCGGATGCCAATCCTGTGCGTTATGGCAACCTAACAATTTACAAGTGGATTCCAAATCGTTTTGAATACTTGAAGGCTTGCGACTTGGTTATAAGCCGTGCTGGACATGGAACGATAACCCAGTGCGTGTGCTATGGCAAGCCAATGATTTTAGTGCCTACGCCAAATCATACAGAACAGATAAACAATGCTGCCCAAGCCAAGAAAATCGGCGTTGCAAAAGTCATTCAGCAAGAGAACTTGAGCCTAAACAAACTACTCAAGGCGGTCAAGGAAACCCTCAGAGTGGAAAATCTGGAGAGAGTTGAGCAAATAAAGGCTGAAGTTTCGCAATATGACGGACTGGAAAATGCTGTCAGCACAATAATTGAGATGGCAAATAAAGGCTGAAAAGGTGAATGCTTTTTAAGTCTGATACTCAAAGTTGAGGGTATGTTCTTGCCAAGGAAAATTTTGGAGGAAAAACTTAGGCAGCTGCTGGCTGAAGACATTGGACAAGGCGACATAACCTCAACCCTCATAGTCCCAGATGGATGCAACGCTGAAGCGGAAATAATTGCAAAAGAGAGTGGTGTGGCTGCTGGAATTGAAGAGGCTGAGGTGCTTCTTGAAAGCCTAGGTTTAAAACCCGAAGCCTTAGTCAAAGATGGAAATGAAATAAAGCCAAAGCAAGTTCTAATGAAGATTTACGGCGACGCAAGAACCATATTAGCTTTGGAGCGAACACTATTAAATATTGTTTCAAGGATGAGTGGCATAGCCACAACCACACGAAGGCTAGTTGAGAAGGTTAGGAGAGCAGGGTACAAAACCATAGTTGCATGTACACGGAAAACGGCGCCTGGACTGCTATACTTTGACAAGAAGGCAGTCTCGGTGGGTGGAGGTGACACCCACAGGCTCCACTTGGATGACATGATTCTAATAAAGGACAATCATATCAGAATTGCTGGAAGCATTGAAAAAGCCGTCAAAACCGCCAAAGAAAAAGCCTCCTTTAGCAAGAAGGTTGAAGTTGAAGTGTCCAATATCGATGAGGCTTTAGAAGCGGCGAAAGCAGGAGCAGACATAATAATGTTGGATAATTTTCCGCCGAGTCAGATTAAAAGGGCTGTTGAGAAGCTGAAAAGGGCTGGTTTTCTGGGGAAAGTTTTGTTGGAGGCAAGCGGAGGAATAACAGCCGAAAATATTGTGGCATACGCATCCACAGGAGTGGACATTGTAAGCCTCGGCGAAATAACAGACAGCCCAAAAGCCTTGGACATAAGCTTAGAAATAAAAAGTTTCAAATTGCCATAGATAAGGCTTTGACTATTGTCATTTCAATAACTGCTGCTATTAACAATATTACCGCACAAATAGAAATTACAATGCACGTGTTTATAAGCTCCCTTTTCCATGCTCGTTGAATGATTCGGTATATCAACCAGACACTTTGAGCAAAAGCCATAGAATAAGCCAAAAATTCCAGCCATGTAAAAGGGAAAATAAACAAAGAGAACAAGCCCACTAATGGGGGCACTTTGCTGCTGATGCATTGAGCAGCAATTGCAACACCAGTACTATACAATACGCTAAACCCAAAGATAAGACCAAAAATTGGTATGAAAAAGATGAGGCATAATACGAAATTGTTTCCAAAAATCATGGTTGTTCCGCGGAACAAGTCTGCACCTCTAACAAGTTCTTGCGTCTTATTTAGCTCTTGATTAATTTTAGCTGCCTCTTCCGTGTTTAAAGGCGTTAAAGTACCCGCAACTGTCACACATAACGAGATTAGGAAGAAGACAATTATTATGAGAAGCCTCTTAACTTTTGTCGGTGAGGTTTTCCAAGCGCGAAGCGTGATATAAACCTCCTAGCCCATTACTTATCTTAAACTTATTTTTAGTATTCTGAAACCTCTTGCCAACGGGTTGAGCATCTCAACAATATTAACTTTTTTCAAGATTTCTCCGACGTCTTCAGCGTATCCCCTTACGTCGTGTTCAGCAGCCATCAAAGAATACACGTAAATGCTGTTATCTTTGAATCGCGGCTGGCATTTTACAGGTAATCCAAGCATTAAGGGGCTGTTTTCTTTTATAGCCTTTTCAGAAGCATATATTATGGCATGCGCCCCAGCGGTTAGCTCCGCCACTCTCACTGGGATGCTGTCCTTGCCTATGGCTAAGGTCTCAACTCCATATTTTTGTGTTATTTCGCCCGCAATTTTTCTAAGCCTTGGAAGAATCTTTATAAGGTTGCTTTTCGCCTTGCTGGAAATTTTCAGGTTTGACAGCTGTATGGGTGAAAGCTGCTCAAGCGGAATAGCTCCAAGCGATATGTCAAGATGGACAACATCCGCGCCTACTTTTGCGACTAGTTGTTTGCAGAGTTCCGCCTCCCGCACTATAACTTCGTGGCTGTCTTCAGCGTCTGCAAAAACTGGTATGGCTAGACACTCGCTTGGCTCCCTGTATGGCGGTTTAACCAAGACGGCGGCGGTAGCCACAATATACATTGGCTCAAATCTTTCATTTAGAATGGCGGCAGAAGAGTCAGCAGCAACTATATTCAAACCTTTTCCACCTTCACTACTAATTAGGGTTAGAAGTAATTTAGCTCTGCTGCTCACTCAACCTTTTAAGCGCATTCCCAATATGAAAATTTCTGAGCTTTTCGCTCTGCTCGCCTTAGGCTTTATCATCTTCACATCTTCGAAGTGCCGCTTAACCATGCCTATAAAGTCGTTTAACATGTCGCCTTGAAAAACTTTCACGAAAAAGTTTCCGCCTGGTTTTAGGGTTTCTAGGGCTATTTCAAGCGCCCTTTCTGCAAGATCTATCTGGCGGGCATGGTCAAGCTCCCAGATTCCAGAAATGTTTGGCGAGACATCCGAAATAACAGCGTCCGCTTTTCTAGGAAGCATCCCTAAAATCTGTTCCACAGCGTCGGGCCCGGTTATATCGCCGACTATCGTCCTAACATTCTTCTCCGGGAAAGGTTCCATTGGTTTTAGGTCAACTCCTAAAACAAAGCCTTCTGCACCAACAATTTTTCTCGCAGCTTGTGTCCATCCGCCGGGAGCTGCGCCCAAGTCGACGACAACATCACCTTCTTTAATAAAATGGTATTTTTCCACCGCTTGGAAGAGTTTGTAGGCTGCCCTTGAACGATATTTCTCTTCTTTTGCCTTTCTATAATAGTAGTCTCTTTTGCGTTCTTGTATCCATGCTTTGGGCAAAACTAGCTGTCACCTAATATTTTGTACTCGCCTTCAGCCAACCGTAGGAGCCAATCCGTTAGCTTTTCGCAGTTCTGTGGCGTTATTGTGCCTGTCGGTCCGCATCTTGAGGTGTCCGGACACATCATGCATGGGCAGTCGGCTATTGAGTCTATGGATGCCGGAAGCCTTTTTGGATAAAGCCTATAGGTCCATCTTCCATTGCGGAGCTCCCTTTCACGGCGTATTAAACCCTTGCTCTCAAGTTTTAAGGCTATTCTTGAGCCTTCCCTGCTGCTGGCTCCAAGCTTTCTCCAGAGTTCTGATTGGAGCAATCCCTCGTTTCCAGAGCTCATTATTATTTGTAAAGCTTTTTGTTCCAAATCGTTTTGTTTTGGCATCTCCCTCTCCGTTTCCACGCAGATATATAGGTGTTTTCAAATAATTATTGTTTGTTCAAAGATAAAATAATTTAGGTGAAATGAGGCGCCTACGATGCCAGCAAAAACAAGGGAGGGATACTGTCTAGGCATTGAGAGCACTGCCGACGACTTCAGCGTTGGAATAGCCAACTTTAAAGGAGAAATCTTGGCAAACGCGATAAGCGCCTATTTACCTCAAAAGGGGGGAATACATCCAAGAGAAGCCGCACGGCACCACGCCGAAGCTGCAAACAAGGTTCTGGAAGAGGCATTCCAAAAAGCTGGAATAAAACCAAAAGACATAACAGTCATTGCCTTCTCCCAAGGACCTGGGTTGGGTCCATGCCTCAGAACAGGCGCCACAGTTGCAAGAGCCCTAGCCTCTTATCTGGGTGTTCCTCTTGTGGGCGTCAACCACTGTGTGGCTCACATAGAAATAGGCAAATTGAAAACTGGCGCCTTAGATCCGGTCACGCTTTACGTTTCGGGCGGGAACACCATAGTGGCGGCTTTTGATTCTGGACGCTACAGAGTTTTCGGTGAAACATTAGATATAGCCCTTGGAAACTGTCTAGACGTTTTCGCAAGAGAAGCTGGCTTGAGGCAAAAACCAGGCGAACCTTTCGGGGCTATTGTGGAAAAACTCGCGAAGAATGGACGGAAGCTTATTCCACTGCCATACACTGTTAAAGGGATGGATATGTCCTTCAGCGGCTTGCTCACGGCAGTCGTTAACTTGCTCAAGAAAGGTGAGGATAGGCTGGAGGATTTGTGCTATAGCCTCCAAGAAACAGCCTTCTCGATGGTTACTGAAGTCACGGAGAGAGCCCTAGCCCACACAGAGAAAAGGGAAGTGTTATTGACGGGTGGTGTTGCCGCGAATAAGAGGCTTCAAGAAATGGTTAAGTTGATAGCTGAGGAGCACGACGCTGAATTCTGTGTTGTGCCAAGTCAGTTTGCCATAGATAATGGCGCCATGATAGCTTGGACTGGTGTTTTAGCCTTCACTCATGGCATTGTAACGCCAATTCATGAGAGCTTTGTGAAGTTGAGGTGGCGGCTTGAAGAGGTTGAAGTTCCTTGGGTGAAATAAGCCAGCCTCAGCTGATTAAAAGGGGAGCAGAAGCGTGCCTATACCTTGCGGATTGGCATGGCAGAAAAGTAGTGATGAAGAAGAGGTTGCCCAAAAAGTATAGGGCTCCAGCCCTAGACGAGCATATAAGAGCCTATAGAACAATTCACGAGCCTCAACTAATGCATGAAGCTAAAAAGGCGGGGGTGCCCACACCAACAATTTATTTGATTGACGCAAAAAACGCCACAATCATAATGGAGTACATCGAGGGCGAACAAGTAAAAAGGTTGTTAGCTAAGGTTTCAGAGGGCGAAAGGCAAGTTCTGTGCCGCAAAATAGGCGAGTTGATAGGCAAATTGCACAAAAACGGCATAGTTCACGGCGACTTAACAACTTCAAATATGATTCAAACTTCTGAGGGCAAAATATTCTTTGTTGATTTTGGGCTTGGCGAGAAAACAAAGGAGCTTGAGGCAAAAGGCGTGGATTTACACTTAATGAAGAGGGCGTTACAAAGCACGCATTTCCAGTTTGCCGAAAAATGCTTTAACGCCATAATTGAGGGTTATGTAAGCGTTTTAGGGGTTAAGGAAGTGAAAAACGTTTTAGACAAAATAAGGGAAATAGAAAGGAGAGGACGATACATAGCCGAAAGAAGGAGTGAATAAGACAATAAAAACAGTTTGGTGCAAAACCCTCCACAATAAAGCTAAGAGCAAGAATGTGAGATTTGTTAAAGAATTACATGAAGAGCCTTGGGGTGGGGAACACGCCACATTTCATGGATCCAGACGGAAACCTTTTAGAAATTGTGCAGATTAATTGGGAAAAATATTTCAGCGTGTCAGCTGAAGAAGCCAAAAAGAAACGTGGGCCAACATGAGCTTTCAATTGAAAGGCAAAGTAATATTCTTCGCAACAAACAACATCAACAAGTTCAACGAAGCCCGCAAAATTTTAGGCAGCTATAAGATAGCCGTAGGCATGATAAGGGTTAAAACCCTTGAAATCCAAAGCGAAAGCCTCGAAGAAATTGCAAAAATAAGCGTCATCCACGCCTTCAAACAGTGCGGTCTCCCCCTCATAGTTGAGGACGCTGGACTTTTCGTTGAAGCCTTGAACGGTTTTCCGGGCCCATACTCATCCTACGTTTACAAGACTATAGGCAACGAGGGATTGTTGAGGCTTATGGAGAAAAATGCTAACAGAAAGGCAAAGTTTCAGTCGGTGGTGGCGTACTTCTCTGAAGAATTGGACGCCCCAATATGTTTTAAGGGAGAAGTTTTGGGCGAGATAACCGAACAACCACGAAGAGAAAGCCATTATGGCTTTGGTTTTGACCCAATATTTAAGCCAGCTAACAGCCAAAAAACCTTTGCCGAGATGAGCATCGCCGAAAAGAACAAGTATTCCCATAGAGCAAAGGCTTTCAGAGAGTTTGCAAAATGGTACAAAAGCCTAAAGGTTTAAGTGGAAAAGAGCCATAGAAGGTCTTAAATATCCGTCTAACATCGCTCTTACAGAACTGAAAAGGGATAACAGTATGCCAAAACAGGAAAAGGGCAAATCCCATTCAACAAGACCGGTTAGCAAACGCCCCCCAAGCTGGTGCAAATACCAGCCAGAAGAAGTGGAAGCCCTCATCATTAAGCTGGCGAGAGAGGGTCATCCTCCAAGCCGCATTGGGACAATTCTTAGGGACCAGTACGCCATTCCATTAGTCAAGCCTTTAACTGGCAAGACCATAACTCAGATTCTTAAAGAGGCTGATCTTGCGCCTTCAATACCGGAAGACCTTGGGAACTTGCTTAAGAAGGCAGCGAGGCTTTCAGCCCACCTTGAAAAGCATAAGAAGGACTTGCACAACAAGAGGGCTTTGCAGCTTATAGAAGCCAAAATTCACAAGCTTGCAAGATATTATAAGCGGGAGGGTGTTTTGCCACCAAACTGGAAGTACGAGCCAAAAATAGCGTCAATAGCCTAATTAATGCATCCCCGCTCACAGCCTCCATTTTAAATTCCTTGAATTTGCATCATTGTGTGTGATGGAAATGGGGTTGGACGAAAAACAAACAGCAAAGTTCTTTGAAAGCGTTTCAATTGCCGCAAAGACGATCTTGGAAGTTGTTAAGGAAGATGGCTTTATCCATGTTTTTTCGCATTTGGATGCTGATGGTGTGGCTGCTGCCGGCATTGTCGGGAAAGCCCTTTACAGGCTTGACGCAAGGTTTCGCATCAGGATAACCCAGTGGGTTGATGAAAAACTGGTGGCTGAAATACTTCAGGAAAAGCCTCAAATGGTTATTTTTACAGACCTTGGAAGCGACTACGCAAACTTGTTAAGACAGAAAACTCAGGACATAAAAGTTGTTGTTTTGGACCACCATCAGCTTGGCGAGGGATTAAGCGGCGATTTTCCGTGCGTTAATCCTCACTTGTTTGGCATTGATGGGGCACGGGACATTAGCAGCGCCGGTGTAGCCTATTTTGTGGCTAAAGAGATTGACAAGGTTAACGTGGATTTGGCTCCGATAGCCGTTGTTGGGGCGCTCGGGGACTTGCAGGACAAATATGAACAGCGAATGCTCGGAGGACTTAACGAGAAAATAGTGGAAGATGCAAAAAGCCAAGGATTGCTAACCGTTGAGAAGGACCTAATATTTTTCGGTAGGGAAACCCGCCCAATCCATAAAACATTAGCGTCCACAACAAACCCCTTTATTCCAGGCATAAGCGGAGAAGAAGACAAAAGTTTGGCCTTTCTAGCGAGTATTGATATAAAGCCAAAATACGGTGATAAGTGGCGGGCGTTAAGAGACCTCTCAGAAGAAGAGAAAAAGAGACTTTGTTCGGCACTGGCTGATTACTTGCTCTCGAGGGGGTTGCATTACGAGATATCCAACCTCATAGGACATGTTTACACCCTCAGCAAGGAAGAACCTTGGACACCGCTAAGAGATGGGAGGGAGTTCGCCGTCTTGCTTAATGCTGTTGGGCGCATGGACAAGCCCGGCGTTGGCGTGGCGGTTTGCATGGGTGATAGAGGATCCGCCCTGGAAGAAGCCAGCAAAATCCTTGAGGAGTATAGGCGGACAATTAATAGGTACTTGGGCTGGATTATGGAGAGACCCGAAAGAATAAGGGAAATGGAAAACATTTATGTTGTTTATGGCGAAGACTTCATTGACGATAAAATTGTTGGTGCCATCTCATCAATTCTAACAACAAGCCTTCCAAACCCGGAAAAACCCCTCATTGCCTACGCAGACGTCAAAGAAGAAGGACTCGTGAAGGTTTCAGCAAGAACCATAGACGCAACAACCTCCAAGGGCGTTAATCTTGGAGAAGTGATGCAAATTGCAGCCGAGAAATGCTTGGGGAAAGGCGGAGGTCACAATGTGGCGGCTGGTGCCCAAATCCCAATAGAAAATGTTGAAACTTTCATAAAGCTTGTTAATGAGCTTGTTGGGAAGCAGTTGGCTGGGGGAGAAAAATGGAAGCTGAAATCATAATAAGCTATGATAGCGCGGAAAGTGCCAAGGCAGTTGCTGAAGCTGTTTCACCAGACAACTTTAAAGTGCCGCCTGGCTTGTCCATTAGGACGGAAAGGGAAGGCAGCGATGTTGTGACGCGTATAAAATGTAGGGGGAAGCTTCAAACTTTTATTGCGACAATTGATGATTTACTTTTCGCCGTATCATTGGCGGAGAAAACTCTAAAAACTGCGCGGAAACTTGAATAGTGGTTTCAGGATGTTGGACATAAAGTTAATCCGTGAAAACCCAGAGTTCGTGAGAGAAAATCTCAGCAGAAGGGGAGAGCCTGAATTTTTAAGGATGCTTGATGAGCTAATTGATTGCGATAAGCTTTGGCGCCAGCACTTGACAAGGCTTAATGATTTACGACGGGAGAGAAACCGCATAACAATGGAAATTGCCGCTTCAAAAAAGAAGGGCTTAGACGCCACTGCAATGGTTTCTAGAGCTAAGGAAATCGACAAAGAAATTGCGAATTTAGAACGGTTGGTCGGCGAGTACGAGGAGAAAGTGCGCTATTACCTTATGAGAATCCCAAACCTTTTACACGATTCTGTTCCTATAGGCAAGGATGAGCATGACAATGTTACGGTTAGGACTTGGGGAGAAATACCCCGCTTCAATTTTCCAGTTAAGGACCACATAGAGCTTGGTTTAAGCCTAGACATAATGGACATTGAAAGGGCTGGAAAAATAGCTGGCGCAAGATTCTTTTACCTTAAAAAGGAAGGCGTCCTGCTCGACATCGCCTTGCTAATTTTTGCATTAGAGGAGATGGTTAAGAAGGGTTACACGCCCATAGAACCGCCCTTCATGATGAGGCGCAAACCCTATGAGGGAGTCACAGCCCTCAGCGACTTCGAAGATAGCCTCTACAAAATTGAGGATGAAGACCTATACTTAATTGCGACTTCGGAGCATCCCATGGCGGCAATGTTTATGGACGAAGTTTTGAAGGCTGAGGACTTGCCAATAAAATTTGTTGGAATAAGCCCAAACTTCAGAAAGGAAGCGGGTGCCCACGGCAAAGACACCCGCGGGATTTTCCGCACCCACCAGTTTAACAAGGTTGAACAATTCATATTCTGCAAGCCAGAAGATTCATGGAAGTTTCATGAAGAGCTTATTAGAAACGCTGAGGAGCTTGTTCAAAAGCTTGGCTTACCATACCGTGTAGTAAACGTCTGCACCGGTGATATTGGAACAGTTGCCGCCAAAAAGTATGACATTGAAGTTTGGATGCCAGCGCAAAACGCGTATAGGGAAATAATTTCATGCAGCAACTGCACTGATTATCAGGCTAGAAGGTTAAATATAAGGTATAGGGAAAAAGAGGGTGAGCCACCGAAAGGCTTTGTGCATACACTTAACTCCACAGCTCTAGCCACTGGAAGAACCATTGTGGCAATATTGGAAAATTATCAGCAGGCGGACGGTTCAGTGATTATTCCAGAGGTTTTGAGAAAGTATATGGGCGGATTGGAAAAAATTGAGCCGAAAAGGTAAAGCTTAATACCCTCGTGATGTGACTTTTCTCTGCTATTAAGGATGGATGACGACATTGTCCACGAAGAAGGTAAGGGATAGGTGGCGCAGCAAGATATGGTATACGGTTGTTGCTCCACCATACTTTGGAAATGTTGAGTTAGGCGCAATTCCAGCAGATGAACCTGAAAAACTCATTGGAAGGGTTATGGAGGTAACGCTTTACGATATCACTGGCGACTTTTCCCATCAGTACATGAAATTGTATTTCCAAATAACCCAGGTTGAGGGAAAAACAGCCCGTACCATGTTTAAGGGGCATGAATACTCAAGGGATTACCTTAGAAGTCTTGTGAGGCGGAGGACAACGAAGGTTGATGGAATCTTCAACGTTTCAACTAAAGACGGCTACAGATTTAGAGTAGCGGTCTGCGCCTTCACTCTCACAAGAATTAAGACCTCGCAGGAGCGTGCCATACGCAAAATTATGGCGAAAATAGTTGAGGAGAAAAGTGCAGCCCTAACAATGGACCAATTTGTCCAAGAAATGGTTCTTGGAAAAATCGCATCAGACATATATAATGAAGCTAGAAAAATTGTGCCACTCCGCCATGTTGGCGTCAGAAAGTCTAAGCTTCTAATGCAGGTGGCTCAAATACAAGCGTTACAAGTGCCACTGCAAAGGGTCGAGGAGCAAAGTTAGCCTTCAACAAGCTTTTTACCATATTCATAGCCCATTTCAAAGGCTTTTAGGTTCAGCGCTTCAGTTCCCTTTGGAACATTAGCCCTAATAGACTCTTTTAGGGCTTCCTTATCCACCATGCTTGTTATTGCTGTGAAGGCTCCTAACATAACAACGTTTGCAACTATTCTTCTTCCAAGCTCTTCAGCCATTCTCGTGGCTGGAACCCGAAAAACTTTCACGCCTTTAAGTTCCCTCTCGTTGGGGATCATGTCCGGGTCGAGTATTATTGTTCCGCCCTTTTTCACGGTCTCTGCATACTCGTTGTAGGCGTGTTGGGACATCACCACCAAAATGTCTGGCTCGGTAACTTTTGGAAAGTCTATTTCTTCATCGGCTATTACAACTTCTGAGCGACATGCTCCGCCCCGCGACTCTGGTCCATAAGACTGCGTTTGCACAGCGTGCTTCCCACAGTATATGCATGCGGCCATAGCCACCATAATCCCGGACTTAATTATTCCTTGACCGCCGAAACCTGCAAATCTAATTTCAACACGCATAAGGCATTCACCTTATTCTTCAATTTCTTTCATTATTTGCGCCATTTTATTATGGAGAAGCTCCTCATAAGTTGGCTTTTCAATATCTACAAATTCTCCAACAACTATTTTTTCAGGGGTTATTTCCGCCTCTGCAGGATCCGAAAAGTTGGCGATTACCGAAACTTTCTTAAACCATTCCATCATTTCGAGGCCTGTTCGCATTTTGTTGTGGCGTCCATAGATTTCTGGGCATGGTGATATAACTTCTATGAAGGAGAAGCCCTTCCTTTGTAGAAGCTTCTTGATAGACATTGTTAGCATTCGCACGTGGAGGGTTGTCCACCTTGCCACATAAGTTGCTCCGGCTGCCGCTGCTAAATGGACAAGGTTGAAGGGGTGCTCAATGTTCCCGTAAGGTGTTGTCGTTGTTAAAGCATTTAGTGGTGTTGTTGGTCCAACTTGTCCGCCTGTCATTCCGTAGTTGAAGTTGTTGGCGCATATCACTTTGATTCCAATGTTTCTCCTTGCAGCGTGGATGAAGTGGTTTCCCCCTATCGCGAAAAGGTCGCCATCACCACTTATAACAACAACTTCGAGTTCCGGATTTGCAAGTTTAACGCCTGTTGCAAAGGCTATTGGACGCCCGTGGGTCGCGTGGAAAGAATCCACATTTGTGTAGCCAGCTGCTCGCCCAATACAACCTATTCCTGAAACGACAACAAGCTTGTCCAAGTTTATCTGCAACTCGTCAAGCGCATGCACAAAAGCGTTAAGGATTATGCCGTTCCCACATCCGGTGCACCATATGTGGGGCATCATGGTGGCTCTCAGATATTTTGAAAAGGGATGTTGCTCAACAGCTTCTGTCATTTGCTATACCTCCCGATAAATTCGAGAATCTCCATTGGCGTATGCGGCTCCTCACCCAACTTCGGCATGTGGAAAACTGGTGTTCCTTTTGCAGCCCTTTCAACCTCCCTAGCCATCTGCCCACAATTCATTTCCGGAACAATTATTGCTTTGGCATTTTCAGCAGCCTTCGCCACGTGCTTTTCTGGGAAGGGCCAAAGGGTTATTGGGCGGAGGAGCCCGGCTTTTACACCTTGCTGTCTTGCTTTTCTCACAGCGCTTAGGGCTGCCCGCGCAACTATTCCGTAGGCAAAAACCACAATTTCGGCGTCATTCAACATATGCTCCTCAACACGGATTATTTTGTCAGCGTTCTTCCTTATTTTGTCGCAGAGTCTCTGCACAAGCCGCATCTGAACCTCTGAGCTTTGTGTACGTGGATAACCATGCTCATCGTGGGTTAGGCCTGTAGCATGAAAGCGGAAGCCCTCACCGAAACAAGCCATAGGTGGAACCAAGTCATCGTCTGGCATGAAAGGTGCATACTTTTCTGGCGGCGTGTTAGGCTTTTTGCGGTTAACAATCCTTATCTCTTCAGCTGGTGGTATAACCACTTTCTCCCACATGTGAGCAACAACCTCATCAGCCATCACAAAAGTTGGAACACGATAGGTTTCAGCCAAGTTGAAGGCTTCAATCGTCAGATCAAACATTTCCTGAACAGAAGAGGGGGCTAAGGCTATAATTTCGTAATCGCCATGGGAACCCCATTTTGCTTGCATAACATCCTGCTGTCCCGGAAGGGTTGGCTGTCCAGTGCTTGGGCCTCCACGCATTACGTCAACGATTACACAAGGGGCTTCTGTCATGGCAGCCAAGCCTATGTTCTCCTGCATTAGACTAAAGCCAGGCCCAGAGGTGGCTGTCATAGCCTTCAAGCCAGCGTAGGATGCGCCTATAACTGCGGCTATTGAGGCTATCTCGTCTTCCATTTGAATGTAGATTCCTCCAACTTTCGGCATTCTGGCCGCTAAATGCTCCGCTATTTCTGTTGCTGGTGTTATTGGGTATCCAGCGAAGAACCGGCATCCGGCTGCTATGGCGCCTTCTGCACATGCAATGTCGCCGCTCATGAAGTGCACACCGGTCAAAACTGCTTTTTTACCAGCCATTTAACATCCATCCTTACATTGTTTCTCTTTAACGAAAATTGCAAAGTCTGGGCAAACAGCTGTGCAGAAACTGCATAGAATACAACTATTTTCATCAACAACTCTTGGGGGGTGAACCCCTCTCGCGTTAATTTCGTCAGATTCCTCTAAAACTTTTTTGGGGCAGTATTGGATGCAGAAGCCGCATCCCTTACACTGGTCTTTTAATATGTGGATTTCAGCCTTCGGCCTGGAAACCTTCTCAATGTTTAATGGTGTTCTCCAAAATCTTTCCGGCATTTTAGGTTCCCCCGGCTTTTTGGAAAACTTTTTTGGCGAGTTCTATCTCCTCTGGGGTTACGCTTTCCACGATCTTCTGCATTTCGTAAATTTTGGAGGCGAACCTTTCTCCTTCAGCTGCTGAAACCCATAACAATTGAAGCCTCTCCTTGTTTAACCCGTTTTGTTCCATCTTTTTCCATAAACGTTCTACACGCCTCTGAGTGTGATAGTTGGCATTTATATAGTGGCAGTCTCCAGGGTGGCAGCCCGCCACGATGACTGCAGCAGCACCTCTCGCGAAGGCCCTTTCAACAAATTTTGGAGCTACCCTTCCAGAGCACATCGTTCTAATTATCCGCACGTTTGGTGGGTATTGCATTCTACTGACTCCAGCGAAGTCTGCACCGGCATAAGCACACCAGTTGCAGCAGAAGGCAACAATTTTCTTATCAGCATCGTGCTCCGTAACAGCGTCTATTTGAGCTATTATCTGCTCGTCTGTAAAATGATTCTGCGTCAACGCGTCGGAAGGGCACTCAGCAGCGCATGTTCCGCATCCTCCGCAAGCAGCCTCAACGATTTCGATGCGTTTAAGCTCCTTGTTTAGAGTTATCGCATTATAGGGGCAAACCTTTGTGCAAAGCCCACAAGCCTTACACTTTTCCACGTCCAAAATCGGCGTGATAGCCTCAACCGTAACCTTGCCCTTAGCCATAAGAATGCCAGCTCTGGCTGCGGCTGCGCTTGCCTGTGTTACGCTGTCTTTTATGTCCTTTGGGGCTTCAGCACATCCAGCGAAGAATATGCCTCCGGTTGCAGCGTCCACTGGTCGGAGCTTTGGATGGGCTTCCATGAAGAATCCGTCTTGCGTTCTGGAAAGTGTCAGTAATCGCTGTATTACTTCGCTGTCTTTCCGCGGCTCAAGCCCAACGGATAGAATAACCATGTCGAAGTTCATTTTGTATGGTTCTTTCAGGAGCGTGTTTTCGCCTATTAGCCAAAGGTTGCGGGTCCTCTTATCCTCAATTATTTCTGCTGGAAGCCCCCGGATGAATATTACGCCTTCCTTTTTCGACCTCTTGTAGAGGTCTTCGAAACCCTTCCCATACGCGCGGATGTCAACGTAAAAGACGTAGATTTCAGTTTCAGGCCAATGCTCCTTAATGAGGAGACTGTCCTTTATTGTGTTCATGCAACAAACATTACTGCAGTAAGTTCGTCCAGTCCTATTAGAGCGGGAGCCAACACATTGTATAAAGGCTACACGCTTCGGAACCTTCATATCACTAGGCCTTATCAACCTCCCACCAGATGGACCGCCAGCATTAATCAGCCTTTCAAATTCAAGGGATGTAATCACGTTTAGATATTTGCCATAACCATACTGTGGAAGCGCTGAAGGGTCAAAAACGTCTGCGCCCGTCGCCACTATTATTGTTCCCACTTCTAGTTCTATAGTTTCAGGTTTCATTGTGAAGTCTATGGCTTGTCTTTCGCAAGCCTTAACGCATTTGTCGCACACCATCACGCCGTCTTTGTTGAGGCATAGGTTCATGTCAATAATGTATGTTGATGGGACAGCTTGTGCAAACGGCGTGTAAATGGCGTGTCTTAGGGCTAGGCCAGCGTCAAACTCGTTTGGCGCTGTCATGGGACAAACTTTCGAGCATTCGCCACACGCTGAACAGTCTTCCTTCACATATCGCGGTTTCTTTAAGACTTTGACTCGGAAGTTGCCTATGTATCCTTTTACATCGATAACTTCACTGTTGGTTAATAGTTCAATGTTTGAATGGCGCCCTACATCCGACATTTTAGGCGCAAGAATACATATGGAACAGTCCATTGTTGGGAAAGTCTTGTCTATCCTTGCCATCATCCCGCCGATGCTCGGCTCCCTCTCCACCAAATAAACTTTATAACCAGTATCCGCAAGGTCCAAAGCTGCTTGAATGCCTGCAACGCCCCCACCAATGATTAATGCTTTCCTTATAATTGGCACTTCAATTTCGCTGGCTGATCTAAGTAGGGCTGCCTTTGCCACAGCCATTTTAACAATGTCTTTAGCCTTTTCTGTTGCCGCCTTCCTATCGTAGAGGTGAACCCAACTACACTGCTCACGTATGTTAGCCATCTCAAAAAGGTACTTGTTTAACCCAGCCTCTTCACACACTTTCCGAAATGTTGGTTCATGAAGACGCGGAGAACACGAAGCAACAACCACACGGTTGAGCCTATACTCCCTAATATCATTCTTTATAAGCGCTTGTCCCTGGTCTGAACACGTATAGCGGTAATCCCTTGCCAAAACAACATGGGGAAGTGTTGCAGCAAACTCTGCAACTTCTTTGCAGTCAACAGAACCAGCGATGTTTAAACCGCAATGACAAACATAAACTCCAATGCGAATTTCCTCTTTTGCCATTCTCCACTCACCTTAAACCTAAAGACTTTAGGTAACAATCAATAGAAGCGGCGGCAATTTTCCCAGAACATATAGCCTCAATAATTGAGGCTGGACCAGTTACGGCGTCCCCGCCGGCAAACACGCCTTTAAGGGTTGTCTCCATGGTTAATGGGTTAACCCAAATAGTGCCATCCTCGTTTAGCTCAACTTCTTTCGGCAAAAAAGACAGATCTGGAACCTCACCAATCGCCAAAATCACCACGTCCGCCTCTTTAACAAATTCAGAACCCTCAATAGGAATCGGTTTCCTCCTTCCTGTCTCATCTAACCCGCCTAACTGCATTCGGACAAATTCAACAGCAGAAACCTTTCCGCCATTGCCCAGAAAACTTTTAGGAGAAACCAAAAACTCGATTTTTACACCCTCATTTTGAGCCTCCTTAACTTCCCATGGGTTTGCAGGCATCTCCTCCACGGATCTCCGATAAAATATCGTTGCCTCTCCAGCACCACATTTTAGGGCTGTTCTTGCAGAGTCAACTGCAACGTTCCCACCGCCAATCACAACCACGCGTTTGCCCCTAACGTCCGGCATCTTTCCAGAATTAACCATCCAGAGAAAGTCTAAAGCATGCATCACCCCATTTAAGTCGACACCTTCAACCCTCAACTCTTGCCCTTTATGAGCGCCTACACCGATAAAAATAGCATCATACCCTTGCCTCAAACTACTAAAATCAACATCCTTACCAACAGCAACACCAGTTTCTATTTCTACGCCAAGATCTTTCAAAACTTCTATGTCCTTGTCCAAAAATTCCCTCGGGAGACGATAAGTTGGCAAACACTTTCTCAACATCCCGCCCGACTCTGAAAGAACTTCAAAAACCGTAACCTTATAGTTTTTTAGAGCTAAGTCGTGTGCAACAGTAAGCCCTGCTGGCCCTGAGCCTATAACTGCAACCTTCCTATTTGATAATTCTGCTTGAGCTTCCTTCTTTTTCTCGCCTAAAAATTCCTTCCTCAGCTTTTCAGCCTCGTTTATGACTTTGTTTAGATTTAACCCCGCGCGCTCCGGATGGAAACACGCAAGAATCGTGACTAAGGGGAGGGGGGATACCTTAACAATTTTTCTTATGGCATTTTCAAACACTCGCCCATATCCCCATTTAACAGCAAACTTTTTGACGTGAAGGAATATTTCTGGCGGCTTCAGGGCTTGTGGGCAATGCCTACAACAACGGTAACACCAAGCACAAAGCCAAAGCTCATCTGAAGCCAAAGCATATTCAATGCTTAAGAAAATCTTTTCAAGAATATTTCTCGGGTTATATTCTCCTTTTAGGAGTCCCGCCATGGGGCAGCTTGCCGTGCATATTCCACATTCAAAACAGAACTTGAGTTTCTCAGCGTCTGGATATTCGGCGAGAACCTCTTTGTAGGTCACGGTTTTTGCCGTGCTCAATTTAATTCGCCTTACTATTATTGGGAATGCTCACGGATATAAACTTTACAAATGTAAAGTTTTAAATCACAAGCAACTCCTTTTATAATCACAAAGACAATTAAACCATAAGCACGGGGAACAACAAATGGACGAAGTCAAAGTTGTTTTATATGGGGTTGGCACAGTTGGAAGCCTCATAGCGAGGGCACTTCTTGAAAAAAGGGGGGTAAAGATAGTTGGTGCAATTGATGTTGCAAAGGACAAAGTTGACAAGGATTTAGGCGAAGTTTTAGGCTTAAACAAGAAAATCGGCATAATAGTTTCAAGCGACGCTGACGCTGTACTTGCGAAGACCAAGCCAGACATAGCCATCCACGCCACATCATCCTATCTTAGAGACACGTACCCACAGATAGCCTCCATTATTAAGCATGGCGTAAATGTGATATCTACATGCGAAGAACTCTCCTATCCATACTGTTCAGAACCAAGAATCGCAGAGGAACTAGATAAACTAGCTAAAAAGCATGACGCAACAGTTTTGGGCACGGGGATAAATCCGGGATTTTTAATGGACACCCTTGTGATAACACTGACGGCGGCGTGCCAAAAAATAGAGAAAATTGAAGCTGTTAGGGTTATGAACGCCGCTAAAAGACGCTTACCTTTCCAAAAGAAGATAGGCGCGGGCTTAACAGTTGAGGAGTTTAAACAAAAAATTGAAAAGGGAGAAATAACTGGACACGTTGGGCTTGTGCAGTCCATTGCAATGATTGCAGCCGCTTTGGCATGGAAACTTGATGAAATAAAGGTTGACCCAGTTGAGCCAGTAATAGCCAAAGAACAAGTGAAAAGCGATTTCATAAAAGTTGACGCTGGAAAAATTGCAGGTTTGAGGCAAACGGCAAGAGGCATTATGAAAGGCAAAGAAGTCATAGTCCTAGACTTTAAAGCCTACATTAGCGCAGAAGAAGAGTATGACGCCATAACAATCACTGGTGTCCCAACAATAAAGCAGAAAATTCAGCCTTGTATCCACGGAGACGCAGGAACGGTGGCGGTAATCATAAACTCTATTCCAAAAGTTTTGAAGGCACCAGCTGGCTTGGTCACAATGAAAGATTTGCCTGTTCCCTCAGCCGTGGTTGAGGATATGCAGAAATACTTGTAATTTTAATGTTTCCATGGAGTGATGAGGTTGAGGTTTCAAGTTGATATAAACTGTGATTTGGGGGAAAGCTTTGGCGCATTCAAGGTTGGAAACGACGCGGAAATAATGCCCTACATAACTTCTGCTAATGTTGCGTGTGGTTTTCACGCTGGAGAACCCTTAACAATGGCGCAGACCATAGCTCTGGCAAAAAAGCACGGGGTGGCTGTGGGTGCTCACCCCGGATATCCAGATCTAATGGGGTTTGGAAGAAGGGAGATGCAATTAACAAGCGAAGAAGCGAAAAGTTATATTATCTACCAGATTGGTGCGCTTCAAGCGTTCGCCAAAGTTTTCGGTGTCAACCTTCAGCATGTAAAACCGCATGGGGCTATGTATAACATGGCGTTAAAGGATAGAGAGCTTTCTAGGGCTATAGCTGAAGCCATCGCAAAGCTAGATCTTGACCTTATTGTTTTTGCACCTCCAAAATCGGCATTGGCTGAAATGGCAGCAAACACTGGACTGCGGGTTGCCTACGAGTTTTTCGCCGACAGAGCCTACAACTCGGATGGGAGCCTAGTTTCTAGGAAAATGCCCGGTGCTATAATTGAGAAGCCAGACAAAGCCTTAAAGCGAGCCCTACGAGCCGTAAAGGAAGGTGTAGTTGAGGCTTTTGACGGCACACTTGTGGAACTTGGACAAGTGCACACTATCTGTGTTCATGGTGACACGCCAACAGCGGTCAAGTTAGCTGAAGCTTTAAAGAAGGGACTTGTTAAAGCTGGGATAGAGGTTAAACCAGTAAGCCAATTTATTTAATGATGCCCCATGAAAGACGCTGTTTACCCGTCCGCACGGTATTTTCCCTTTGGCGACAGCGCACTGGTTGTTGAGTTTGGCGATATAATTGATTTGGCGGTAAATAGCAAGGTTATTGCTTTAAATGAGGCTCTTTTGAATGCAGGAATAAGAGGAGTCGAGGAAATTGTCCCGACTTATAGGTCGCTGCTCATTCGTTATGAGCCGGCTGAAATATCCTACGAACAACTTGTTTTGCGTGTTAAGGAAATTGAAAAGATGCTGGGAGAAAAGCCAGCAAAAACAGATGGAAGAAAGCTTGTTGTTCCAGTGGTTTATGGTGGGGTTTATGGACCAGACTTGGCTTATGTGGCTCAGTATCATGGGTTAAATGAGGAGCAAGTTGTTAGGCTTCATTCCGGAAAAGAGTATAGGGTTTACATGATAGGCTTTGTCGCTGGCTTTCCATATTTAGGCGATGTTCCGGAAGAAATTGCAACACCACGCCTTGAAACCCCACGCTTAAGAGTGCCAGCCGGATCCGTTGGGATTGCAGAAAAACAGACGGGAATATATCCATGCGAGGCTCCTGGAGGCTGGCGGATAATAGGCAGGACCCCCATAAAACTTTTTGACCCGCAGTGGCAGCCTCCAGCCTTGCTAAAACCCGGAGACATCGTCAAATTCAATCCAATTTCAGAAAGTGAATTCAGGAAGATTGAAGAGCTTGTCAAGATGGGCACTTACAAATCGCAATTTGAGGAGCAGACAAAATGAGTGTTTTCCAAGTTTTGAAGCCCGGGTTCTTCACAACAGTGCAGGATTTGGGTAGATATGGCTACCTCAAATATGGTGTTCCGATTTCTGGGGCTATGGACTCGTTTTCCATGGTCGCCGCAAATCTGCTGGTTGGCAATAGCCCCAACGCTGCATGTTTAGAAATAACTCTCATAGGACCAGAGTTTCAAGCATTGGCGGATACGCAGATTGCCATAACTGGTGGGAGAATTTCTGTGGAAATTAATGGAGAAGAGGCGTCCATGTGGCAAACATTAACCGTTCATAAAGGGGATTTTGTTTCCCTGGGAAAAGTGGAGAGCGGATGCAGATGCTATCTTTCCATTAGGGGTGGAATAAACACGCCTATGATTCTTGGAAGTAGGTCAACGTATGTGCGTGGCAGATTCGGCGGCATAGAAGGCAGACAGTTAAAGACCGGAGACGTAATCGAAGGTTTCAGCGCCCCACTTTTGAAAGCTGGTTTTAAAATGCCGGAAAGCCTCATGCCAAACTTCACAAATAACTTTACGGTACATGTTGTTTTGGGACCACAAGCCGACATGTTCGCAGAAAAGGGCATAGAAAAATTCCTTTCAAACCATTACAAGGTTACAATAGAGTCCGACCGCATGGGCTACCGCCTCGAGGGACCAGCAATAGAGCATAAGGGAAAAGCGGAAATAGTTTCGGATGCCCTTCTGCCCGGGGCAATTCAGGTTCCCCGAAATGGAAAACCAATTATAATAATGAAGGATGCCCAAACGACTGGAGGCTATCCCAAAATAGCTGTTGTTGTAACGCCAGATTTGGATAGGCTTGGACAGGCTAAGCCTAATGACACCATAAAGTTTTCGGAAATAACATTAAAAGAGGCTCATGAAAAGCTTTTAGAATATCGGAAAACGCTTGCTAGTCTGTCTGAGAAGCTAATTCAATTAACTTAAACCTTTAAATCAGCTTTTCAACATTGTAGTGCGTGGTGCTTCAATGCCAACAAAACATGTTCACGAGAAAGGCTCCCTATCCATTGTAGAACTTATTGAAAATGTTAGGGGAAACGCGAATTTTCAAAAGGCAGGAGCCATCGCCATTTTCATAGGTGTTGTTCGTGGGAAGAACCCAAAAGGGGAGAAGGTTCAGAAACTGGAGATTGAGGCTTATAATGAAAAGGCGGATGAGGTTTTGTCAAACATATGCCAAGACCTAAAAAGTAGGGATGGCATTGTGGATGTTCAAATACACCATTTTGTCGGTGAGTTTAATGTTGGCGAGGACCTTGTTTATGTTTTGGTTGCCGGCTCGCATAGGGAGGATGTCTTTCCAGTTTTAAGGGAGGCTGTTGAAAGGTACAAGAAGGAAGCCCCAATTTTTAAGAAGGAATATGTTGTTTCAAAGGATGGTATTGGGAAGGCTTACTGGGTTGCAGAAGCCGAAGAACCATAGCCTTCTGGTTTGCAAAGTGTTATTAAGCATTTCATGATAGCTTATTGTTAAGGAGATGAGTCTGGTTTGGAGAAGAAGAGCTATGCCTGGTTTGAGAGGCGTAGAAGAACAAAAGCCCTTGATTTAGCACAGGAGCAGATTACGAAGGCTTTGGACACCGTGACGCTTCTCCATTATGCTATGCAGAAGATGGCTGAGGGCAATAGGAAGGAAGCCATGCAGCACATTGAAAACATTTTCAAGGTTGAGAAGGAGGTTGATAGGCTGCGAACCGAAGTCTTCAAGGAGCTTTCGAAGGGGGTGGCTCTTTTTGCGGATTACCGTGAAGACCTAATGCATCTTGTGAAGAGGCTGGATACGTTGGCTGACCACGTGAAGGATGCAGCAAGATGCATAAAAATGCTTGAGGAAGCAAAAATTCCAAAGGAGCTTTGGGAGAACACAGCCCACACAACCTCATTCCTAGTGGATTGCGCCCAAGCCTTGAGAGGCAGCATTGAGAAAATTACTGTGGATTCCTCTGCGGCTATAGGTGGAGCAAAGAAGGTTGAGGAAATTGAGAGGAAAATTGACGATGACTATCTTAAAACCAAAGCCTTGTTCATCAAGTACGCAGGTCAAATGGACAGCGGTTCAATGGTTATTTTCGATGATCTTGTGGAGTTTATTGAGCACGCTGCGGACATGTGTGCTGACACAGCAGACTATATCGTTATACTGGCAAGCAGAGAATAGCCCGGTTCAGCAATCTTACTTTGTGTTTTGTTCTGTTTTGATATTAGCTCGCCTAGGGCGTTATGCTGCTGCCGAAACTATGATTAAGCCGAAGAGGCCCGCCGCTAATGTCGATAAGTATTGATTTACAATAGGTGGGTAGGGTGTAGTCTGGCATCAGTCCCTTCCAGAGGGGCTGTGACTCTTGCACATGTAGGGTTTCAGTCACCTTTTCCGAGCCGTCTAGATAGGAGGAGGCGAAGGGTATTAGGATTGCAAGCCCAACTATTATCAGGATTAGTGCCTTTACATAGCCTTTCAAATCGCTTCCCTCTTTAGGAAAGCTAAACCGTTCAGTACTGCGGGCTGCACTCGGTATAGCTTTGTTATGGCTGTTGTTTATATTGCTCCGCCGGCCTCTGCGAAAGCTGGAGAAAAGCCTATCTCCAAGCCGCATGCCAGAGCGCCCAAAACAACTGATAGCCACGAGGCTGCGAACACGCCTAGGAAGAAGCGTTTGCCATTTGCTGAGTTTCCAGCTATGAGTTTGACTATGAAGAAGCTTAGTCCACCTATTACCGCCATGTTGAAGATGTTTGCCCCCAGAGCTATTATTCCGCCATCTGCGAAGAAAAGCGCCTGCATCAACAGAACTGTTGTCATGCTCAGGACTGCCTCGTAAGGGCCTAGAACTATTGAGAGGAATGTCCCGCCCACAAGGTGCCCGCTTGTTCCGTAGTTGGAAGTTAATCATTTGGGCTGCAAAGACGAAGACATTTGAAACCGCCAGTACTGGGCTAGTATTTCGGGTTTGTGGCTTTCGCTCTTCCATGACAGGACAAGGGATATTATGGATATTGCAGCCATTGTGGCTGCGATTTCTAGGCTTATGTGGCCGTTTGGTATATGCCTTTTGTTGCTCGCGTTACTTTTAAGTTGAAAAGCAATGCTATAAAACTTTGCCGTTCAAAGCCGTGAAAAATTAAGAGGTTAAGAGAATAGTTCAGTTAAGATTTGGTTTAGCTGGTTTTTGTCTTTAACTTTTTTGAAGATGGCTTTTCCTGTTGCGTATAGGTGTATCTGGGTTTCTTTGTAGGTTAAGTCAAAGATTATTTTAGCTACGGCTTTTTGCACTATGGCTTTTTCCAGTATTTTGGCTATTGCCTCTTCTTTTTTATCGTGTCTGAAGAAGATTATGTAGTCTTTTTCTTCTCCGCATGCCTCTTCGATTCTTGCTATGTAAGTGTCCAGAACGGTGGTGCTCATAGGGACTGCTCAATCTCCTTTAGGACTTCCACTAGCCGGTCTATTTCTTCTTGGGTGTTGTATATGTAGAAGCTTGCCCTTGCCGATGATTTTATTCCGAGTTTTTGGTGGAGGGGTTGGGCGCAGTGGAAGCCGCTTCTAATCATTATGCCATAAGTGTCGAGGATCAAAGCCAAGTCATGGGAGTCGAAGTCTTCAATGTTGAAAGGTACTATGCCACATTTTATTTTCACGTCTTTTGGTCCGTAAACTTTGACTTTTCGGCATTCTTGTAGGCGTTTTATGGCGTATTCTGTTAAGGCGCATTCGTGGGTTTGTACGTTTTCCATCCCGAGGTTTTTTAGGTATTTTATGGCCGCCATTAGACCTACTCCACCGCATATATTTGGCGTTCCAGCCTCGAATTTCCATGGCAGGTCGTTCCATGTTACTTTGCAGCTTTTAGTTTTTGGGTTGTAGGAGACTTCTCGTATCATTTCGCCTCCTCCGTGGAAGGGTTCCATTTCTTCTAGGATTTCTCGCCTGCCGTATAGGACGCCTATTCCCGTTGGTCCAAGCATTTTATGTCCGGAGAAGGCTAGGAAGTCGCAGCCGAGTTCTTTTACATTTATTGGTAGGTGGGGGACGGATTGGGCTCCGTCTACGAGGATTAGGGCGTTGTTTTCGTGGGCTAGTTTTGCGGCATAACGCACATCATTTATTACGCCCGTAACATTTGAGACGTGGGTTATGCAGACCATTTTTGCTTTTGGTGTGATGGCTTTTTCTAGGGCTTGCCTGTTTAGGGTTCCGTCTTCGTTTATATCTATGTAGCGCACTTTGAAGCCCTTTATTTTTGATAGGATTTCCCATGGGACTATGTTGCTGTGGTGTTCCATTAAAGTTACGAGGACTTCGTCTCCTTTTTTGAGGTTCCGTAGTCCCCATGAGTAGGCGACCGTGTTTATGGCTTCTGTTGTTCCCCTTGTGAAGATTATTTCTTCTATGCTTTCTGCGCCTATAAATTTGGCTGTTTCTTCGTGGGCTTCTTCGTAAAGCTCTGTTGCTTCCAATGAGAGCGTGTGTACGGCTCTGTGGACGTTGGCATTATGTTGCTCATAGTATTCTTTTATGGCTTCTATAACTTGTTTTGGTTTTTGGGATGTGGCTGCATTGTCAAAGTATATGAGGGGATGATTGTTTATTTTCCGTTTTAGAATTGGGAAGTCTTCTCGGATTTTATAGGGGTCGAACATTATTTTTCCTCTGCCATCTTCATTTTTTTCTCTAGGATTTTTGCCAGTTCCTCCTCTTCTAGGGCTTGTTTTTCTTCAAAGGTCAAGTCTTTTGAGAGCCACTCCGGTGTTGTTTGTTTGTTTTTGTAGTAGGTTCTTATGGCTCTTCTTAGCGCGCCGACAGCCAGTATTCCGCAGTGGAATTTTACCGCTGGGAGCCCGCCGACCTCTTCTGCTATGCTTTTCCATGTGATTTTCCATGCGTCTTCAAGTTTCATTCCCCTCACTTTTTCTGTCACTATACTGGATGTGGCTATGTTGGCGGCGCATCCGTAGCTTTCGAAGGATGCCCTTTCAATTATGTCATGGTCGTTTATTTTTAGGTAGAAGGTTATCATGTCTCCGCATTGGGGGTTTCCAGCCACAGCTGAAACTGTGGCGTCTTCCATTTTTCCAAGGTTTTTGGGGTTTCTGAAAAGTTCGAGGATTTTTTGGCTGTAGGGTAAGGGTGCACGGGACATTATTCCACCACTGTTGTGCCCGTTATTCCCCTAAGCCTTTCAACGGCTTTTGGCAAAACTTCCAGAACATAGTCTATATCTTCTTCTGTGTGATAGCGTGTTACTTTCATGAGGATGCTTCCGTGGGCTTCTTCGAATTTTCTTCTTATGGCGGTTAGGACGTGGCTTGGTTGTAGTAGGCGTCTTGTGCATGCGCTTCCGCTTGATACGTAAACGCCGTTTAGGCTTAGCTCTATTGTTAGGGATTCTCCTTCGCAGCGAAGGAAGCTTATGTTGGCGTTGTCCGGCGCCCGTTTCTCGCCTTTCGGTCCGTTTAGGCGCACGTCCGTTATTTTTTCGAAGATTCCGTTTATGAGTTTGTCCCTTAGCCTCTGCATGTGCCTGACGTTTTCTTCGAAGTTTTTGAAGGCTAGTTCTGAGGCTTTTGCAAAGCCAACTATCAAGGGCGTGTTTTCAACTCCTGGCCAAAGTTTTTGTGTGCCTATTTGCCCCTCTAAGATTCTTTCTATGTTTATGCCTTCTCGCACGTAGAGGGCTCCTATTCCGCGGGGTCCCAGTATTTTGTAGCTGCTTATTGTTGCCATGTCCACGCCTATTTCACGCACTTTGAAGGGTGTTTTTCCGTAGGCATCTGAGGCGTCTGTGTGGAATATGGTGTTTGGGTTTTTGTCCTTAACTATTTTTAAGGCTTCTTTTATGGGTTGTATTGTTCCTATTTCGTGGTTTACGGCTGAAAGGCTTACGAGGACTGTTTCGCTGTCGACGGCTTCTTTCAGTTTTTCTAGTTTTATGAAGCCTTCAGCATCCACTGGAATCTTTGTTACTGTGAAGCCGTATCTGGTTAGCATTTCAGCCACGTGTATTATGCTTAGGGGCTCAACTTCCGAAATCACAATTTTTTTGCCTTTCCCCCGCATTTGGAGGGTTGTGCCTAAAAGGGCTAGGTTGTTGGCTTCTGTTTCGCCAGGCGTGAAATTTACCTCTTCAAGGTTTTTGCAGCCTATGTAGCCTGCCATTTTTTGGGCTGAATCCATTATGGCTTCGTAGGCTTCCCATCCAGGCTTGTGGGTAAGCGTGGGATTGCCATAGGCGCGCTGGTTGAAGTATGGGAGCATTGCCTCAACGACTTCGGCTGGGACGAAGCTTGAGTTTTCTATGTCTAGGTAAACCTCACGCCTTAACCCTTCATGAGCCTTTAATAGTTCGCGGACGTTTTCCACCATAACCTTTCAAGTCCGTTTAGCTTTTAGGCTTACACCACTTCCTAAATGGTTTGAGCTTATACAAAAAGCTATTTGACGCTGTTAAATGCCCTTAAACGCCAGAAGGTCACATTTGTGGCTGGTTCCAAACAACAAATACACTACCCCCTCTCTATACAATTTTTGGCTTGAAAAACAGCCAATAGCACCCCTCCTCCTATAAATTTCCAAACCCAAAAGCCTTAAACATCAAATTTAACAAAAGAAAAACACTTAAATAGAATACCCCTCTAGAAAACAAGCACGCATTTTGAGAAACAGTACTTAATGTGGTTCGCTTGCTATGTTTTTCTAATAATTTTACCTACTAACCTGAAGAGTACTGGGAAGCTATAGGGAACGCTTAACTTGCCGGTCTAGATTTTTAGGTATTCGCTTTCGGAC
>JBMFMB010000018.1:0-25838 GCA_049970895.1 Bathyarchaeia archaeon
GTTAAAAATTTATCAAAAATATTCAAATTGAAAATTGTTTTAAAGAATGCACTAGGGAAATTTTGCAAAATCATTTAAAACATATTCTTTTGAAGGTTAGAATAATCTGCGAAGTTTATTATTGTTGTATGCGTATTTCTCTGCCTTCAATAACGGCTCTTGCGAGTTTTTCTCGCGCCTTTTCAGCTAATCTCCAGACGGTGTTTCTTGAGACTTGCATTTTTGTGCGGCTTCTTTGAAGGTTAGCTTCTCCAGTTCCACAAGTTTTAGGGCTTCTATCTCCGCCGCTCCTAGGAGGATTGGCTCCGCGTTCCTCTTTGGGGTTGGCTCAAATTTTTCCGGAAGGTTTTTGTTGTTATTGCTACTGGTTTTGGCGGTCTTCCAATTTTGCCGTGTCTATGGCGTTTTCGCCATTGGTGTTGTGGCATATTTTATGGGATATATCACGAAGTAAGGGAGGAAGAACTCTATGCGAAGAGCATGGTATTGGCCAAAAGGATGGTGGTGCCCGAGACACCCATGGCCCCCAGCATGGGCAAGAACCCCATACCACTACCAACAGATCCAACAGAGGAGCTGAAAGCCCTATAAAACTACAAAAGGGAATTAGAGATAGAACTCGCAGAACTAACAAAACGCATAGAAGAACTCAAAAAGTTAATCGAAGAGAAGAAATAGGCTCTTTTATTCACTAGCTTCACCCATCACTTGGACTATCACTGTTCTTCTTCGCGGGTGTACGTCGGTCTCCACAAACAAAAGAGACTGCCATGTTCCAAACTCAACTCTGCCATCAACCACTGGCAAGGTCTTGTCTGGTGGCAGCAGAACAGACCTTAAATGGGAATGGGCGTTTGAAGGGTGCATGTAGCCGGCGCCTTTTGGAACAAGTCTTTCCAGCAAACCCCTAATGTCGTTTAGTAGGCCGTACTCGCTTTCAGTTAGGATTAGCACTCCAGTGGCATGAGGCGCAAAAACATGCACTATGCCATTCCTTATGCCTGAGCGGGAAACAGCCTCCTGAACCTTGTCGGTTAAGTCTATAAATTCAATTTCCCCCTTTGTGGAGAAGCTGTAAGTTGTGTTATAAACTTTAAAGTTTGGCAAGCCTTTTCAACCTTCTGGCTATTCTAGCATTTTTATCATTATCATCTCGTCTATGTAGGCGCCATCCTTGAAAAACCTTTTTGGAATCCGCCCAGTCTCGACAAACCCCATCTTCCTGTAGAGGTTTATGGCATGCTGGTTGTTTGCAAAAACTGATAGCGCCAAAACTTTTAAGCCCATTTTTCTGGCGTGCTCCTCCAATGCCCTCATCATCTCGGTTCCTATGCCGATGCTCCTAAAACCCTTCTTAATTGCTATGCCAATAAAGCCCACATGCCTTGAATAACCAAACCCTCTTACAATATCGGAGTTAGCCACCACATGCCCATCCACCTCAGCGGCAACACAGAAAATTTCACCCCTCTCCAAGCGTTTGAAAACGCCTGAAAGCCACTCAACCTCCTCATCCCTCGAAACCTTCTCTGTTTTAAGGATGTTCGCCCCTTCTTCAACGAGCGAATTGATAAAGTCCAGCAGGTCGTCAAGGTCTTCCCATTTAAGCGTCCTAAGGATTACCTTGCGTCCGTCTTTGGCAACAAACTCCCGAATAACTTCCCCAGTTTTCATAAAGTTTACGATAGCATTAGAGCCACATAACCTTTTTCAAAGGCTAAAATTGTGAGTTTTGTCGATGCTTTTGTATACAGGTTTTCAGCTAGCACAAGCCCTAGGAGATTCTGGTGAAATATTAATTTTTAAAAGTAATACCAACACAACTAAAGCAACCTAAAAGTAAAACAATGTCCATAAAATCTCAAAAACATTAGCCACTTAATCTACACCGAATAAAACAACTTACTACATTAATGGAAAAAACGCCCGGAAAAGCCCTTTTTCAACACAACTTTCAAGCCAAAAACCTTGGTGAAAGCCATAGCCCCATAGAAAACAATGGCTTGTATACAAAAGCATCGACCAAGTGAATCACTTAACCTGCCTTTGCCCAAACAACTAAAAGCAAAGTTGCACATTCAAAACCACTTGCCACTACATCGCTTTGTGCCGGGAAAACCTCGAAGCCCCATCGAAGGTTTCGGCTGTTGGCTTGGCATGGAGATTTTCGTCGGTCTCTTTATGAGGCAACGGTCAAGTCCATAGGTTTGGTTTGGCGGCAGAGCTGAAAGGCGATTAAAGGGTTTCTTTTGCAATTTTGGGCTTAAAAATGGCTTTTCATTTTGTGCGTACGCCAGCCAGAATTATGCCTTTAACATACTCTGACTTGTTCATCAATCTTCGATAGACAATTTTCCTTTTGTTGCTAGATGTGGCTGTTTTTAGCCTTTTATTTTGAAAAGAGAGTTTTCGGTTGTCGAAATTTCTATCATTAAGCCTTTCAATGTTATTGGTTTTTTCATATTGCCGTTTTTGAAATAACCCTATAATTATTCGGCTTGGATGGTTTTTGTTGAGGGTTGGGGAAGGAACTGGTAAGGCTGAAAGGGGTGTAATGGTTGTCTATTGACTATTTTGGGAATGATATCGAAGTTCTTGAGAGGACTGTTAATGGAAGAAAGGTTAGGGTGAAGTGGAACTGGGGAAACTTCAAAAGCACTGAAGGCTTTCCAGTTGACGACAATTTGATAAATTGGGTTATTGGACAGGGCCGAGCCTTAAACGAGTGTTTCCTATGCCTAGACGAGTGGGTCCACAAGCTTAAGTGGCTAGAGAAGACGAAATGGTATGAAAGCTGGAGCAACCCAGAAAAGCCAAAACCTTCGGCGAAAACAGCCATAAGTCCAGGACCATACTTGCTGCTTCTTGGCGATCCGGGAACTGGCAAGTCCCTTATTGGTAGGGCTTTAGCCGAAAAGTTAACCCAAATTTACAAGGAGAGGGGCATAAAACTTTTTGACGTTTTGTGTTGGAAGAATCCGGTTTTGCCAAGCCAGCCGAAAATCTCTATACACCCGGCTGGGGAAGGGAAGAAGATACTCCAGAGAGAACAGCTTAAGGAGCTTAAGAGGAAGTTTGTCACTAAGGTTGGTTTGAAGGCTTTACAAATATTCCTCATAATTATGGGCTTATTTCTGATGGGTTTAGGTTTCTACTTCATGTATCAGGCTTGGCAAATGTGGAACGAGAACTCCATGTATTTGGGCGAGCCCCTACAGGAATATTACAACTACAATTTCATGGACTACTTTATGGGGAGAATTGTGAGCATAGTTCCTTTGACGTTTATCCCCGGTGGAAGCCTCATATTCTTTGGAGTCTTCATATGGTGGCTCTCAAGGATAGGCGGCTTAGGAGCCCTAAAAGGCATAGGTGGGGCACAGCAAAGCGACATACCAAAACTCATAGTTGATAACAGTTCTGGACATGCGCCATTTGTTGATGCTACTGGTCACAGAAGCGCTCAGCTTTTCGGTTCCATAGCCTGGGACCCATACCAGACTGGTGGTTTGGGCACTCCAGAGCATCAGAGAGTTACAGCCGGAGATGTTCACAGGGCATCACTCGGCATATTGTACATTGACGAGATTAAGAATCTGGACCCGGAAGAGGCTGTAACACTTTTAACAGTTCTTGAGGATGGACAGTTGCCCATAACAATCCGCGGTAGGTGGCACGGTGGAGACACCGCAGCCATGGCTGTCTCCACAGAACCAGTTCCAGCTTTAACCTTCCTCGTGGGTGCTGGGAACTTTGACAGCATAAACCAGATTCACCCAGCTTTGATGGATAGGATTTATGGCTATGGCAAAGTTGTTAGAATGAATAATGATATGCCGAACACCGTTGAGAATAGGCGGAAGTATGTGCAATTCATAGCCCAAGAAGTTAAGCGTTTCAACCTAATCCCCTTCAGCAGGGAGGCATGCGAAGAAATAGTTGAGGAGGGACGTAGGCGAAGCAACAAGAGGGACGCGTTAACAACCCGTTTCAGACCGTTGATTTCCATAATTAAGACTGCTGCAACCCTCGCTATGAACGAGGGATGCAGCCTTGTAGAAAGAAGGCATGTCCGCGAAGCCATAGAAAACCATTGCAAGACAATACAGAGGCAAATACTTGAACACGAGATGAACGAGAGAGGTAAACTCTTAGAAATAAAGCCCGAAGGCGTTAAGCTTGGGCAGATTTATGGCTTGGCGGTTGTCAGAGACCCATATAGTGGGGAGATGACTGGCAGCGTTTTATGCGTGAGGGCGACTATGGTTAAGCGCAGCGAATTACCTAGGAACTACCCAATTAAGGGTTATTATAAGGTGACTGGTGTTGCTAAGGGTCAGAGCTTTATAGCTGACAGCATAGCCAAGGTTAGAAGCGTCATCCTCCAAAAGTATGGGATAGATATAGCCCAAGACTACTTGACACATATAGATTTCGCCCAGTCCTACGGTGTTGATGGACCATCAGCAGGTGTGACGATGGCTATACTGTTGTGCTCGCTTATTGAGGGCAAGCCCATAAGACAGGATGTTGCTGTAACAGGCGAGATAAATCTGGGTGTTGGCGACACCGTACAGGTGACGGCTGTTGGAGGCGTTTACGAAAAGATTAAGGCCGCCGAAGCCTGGGGCTTTAAGAAGGTGGTTATTCCAAAGAAGAACTTTGACCATTCCATAGACATAAGAGACTACAAGATTGAGGTGGTGCCAGCCGCAACCTTAGACGACTATTTGAAAGAATGCCTAGTTGAGAAGCCAACAATTAAGGTTCCGGTTCAAACTGAGAGAAAGATGAAATTCTAGTTTCGCCTTAGAGAAACAGCTTTAACTCCACCAATTCTAATTTTGTTGTTGAAGTGGAACTACTGATGGTTAGGGAAGTCGATAAAGAGGCTATTAGGAGATGGCGTAAGAGAGGCTTCTACAGCGAAAATGTTCTAGTGAAACTTTTGCAGAAAAACGGTTATAATGCTGTCCGCATACCAGTCAGCAACCCAAGCCTAAATCCGCTGCCAGATGTTGTGGCAAGGAAGGGCTTGCATGTTTACGCCTTTGAGGTTAAAAATGCTGGTTATTATGCTTATTTTCCAAAACAGCAGATAGAGAAGCTCTTCAGATTCCTAGACGAGCTTATACCGCTAGACAGAGAGTATAAGCATGCTATTGTTGCAGCTCACTTGGGCAAGAAATGGATTTTTAAAGAAATAAAGTGGGCGGATTGGGAGGCGGGAAAAATTCCAGAAAAAGTGCGTATATTAAAACGTGACAGAGGAAACTTCAGTTTGCAAGGCTAGAAAGCGAAACAGATTTAAAGTTTCACTATTTTCCCAAAATGCTCGGGATTGGGGGATTCAACCCTTGGCAAGCCCAATTAAGGGGGTTATTGTCAACTATAGAGTTGGGCCAAAAACCCAGAGAAATAAGGAGTGCATAATCCAGTTCGCCCACGCAAAAACCGTTGCAGAAGCCAGCAGACTCATAGGACGAAAAGTGGCATGGAAAACAAGCAAAAATGACAAAATCATTGGCAAGATCGTGGCTTTGCACGGCAAAAAGGGCTTGGTTAGAGCAAGGTTCAGAAAGGGCTTACCAGGACAAGCCTTAGGTACAAGTGTTGAATTAATCGGCTAGACAGAATTTTTCCAAATATTTTGCATTTTATCTCTCTTTAAAATTTTAAAATTGACAAAATTTGATAAAATGTGACTTATTAAAGTTTTCTAAATTTAGAAATTGTCATAATTGCATCACTTTTACAAAAAGAATTAGGATAAAGATACATAAAAAATTAAAAAATGACTCGCTTTTATTGATTCTTTAAAAATTTTTCTCCATGCTATATTGACTAGACGACCGGCACAGAAACTGTAATAAATGCTAGCCTAAAGAATTGAAGCATCATGGATGGTCTTGGAATGTTGGAAAGCTATTCCTTAAAAACTCAGAGGTCTAGGGCTTTATACGAACGCGCCAAAAAGGTTCTTCCAGCAGGAGTCTCCTATGGAATTCGCTTTTTTGAGCCATATCCGTTTTACACGGCGAGGGCTAAGGGAAGCAAGCTTTACGATGTTGATGGGAACGAGTACGTTGACTATTGGATGGGGCATGGCGCCCACATACTTGGACACAGCCCTTCGGTGGTGGTGGAAGCCGTTAAGAGGCAAGTTGAAAATGGCACCCACTTTGGGACTTCCCACGAGCTTGAGGTGGCACTAGCAGAGCAAGTTGTGAAGATGGTGCCCAGCGCTGAAATGGTGCGTTTCACAAACTCTGGGACTGAGGCTAATATGTATGCTATACGCCTAGCAAGAGCCTACACTGGCAGGAACAAAATAATAAAGTTTGAGGGAGGATGGCACGGGGGCTACGACGCTCTTCACGTTGGCGTAAAATACCCCTTCGACATCCCAGAATCAGGCGGATTGACAGCTGGTGCAACACAAGACACCATACTCGCGGTTTTCAACAACCTTGAAGACGTAGAGGCAAAAACGCGGAAAGAGCCGGTTGCAGCCATAATAATTGAGCCAGTTTTAGGTGCTGGAGGGTGCATCCCAGCTCAAAGAGAATTTCTCGAGGGTTTAAGGGAAATTTGCAATGAAAGAGGAATCCTCCTAATCTATGATGAGGTTATCACGGGGTTTAGGCTTGCCCCCGGGGGAGCCCAACAATATTTTGGTGTTTTGCCAGACATAACGGTCTTCGGAAAAATATTGGGTGGAGGCTTCCCGGTAGGTGCCTTCTGCGGAAGACGCGAAATAATGGAGCGCTTAAACCCGCTAATTTATGAACGCCCCCGCTTTTCATTTCATGGTGGAACATTCTGCGCAAACCCCATCACAATGGCGGCTGGACTGGCAACATTAAAAGTCCTTGAAGATGGAAGCATTATATCAAAGCTGAACAGCATTGGCGAAAAGGTCAGGAAAACATTAAGGGAGATTTTTGAGGCAAAAGGAATAAGTGTTCAAGTAACTGGTGCTGGCTCAATATTTACCACACACTTCACGAGTAGGGAGGTTAGAAATGCCCGAGACGCCTTCGAGGCGGATAGGAAGAGGCTGGCCGAATACCACACAAACCTAATTACAATGGGGGTTTTCTTCCTCCCAACACATTTCGGCTCAATAAGTGTAGCCCACACGGATGCTGACATTGAAAAGCTTTTCCAAATGACAGAAGATTATGCCAAAAGCCTAAGTAAAACTTAGCAACTAGCCTATCAGTCCTTAAGCATAGCCTCAGCCCTTTTCAAGTCCAAGGGCGTGTTAACATTAAAGAACATTTTAAGCTGGGGGTCAAACTGCTGAAAGACAAGAGTTGAAATGTAGCGAATGCCACGAAGCTTATCAATCATCGAGCGCATGTCTAACCTTCCCTCCTTTAAGGCTGCCGAAGCAGCCTCTAAGGCTGGTTTAACACGATAAGCCGCGTGCAAAGGCTCTATGTAGCCGTTTGGCCATCGGGGAATAACCGCATTCTTGCCTATGCAGAGCTCAAGAATAAGCGCGAGGGTTTCTCTTGAAATCATTGGGGTGTCGCATGGAAGAAGAAGTGCATACTCACCCCTCACCTCCTTAAAACCCGTCAAAGCGCCTACGAGGGGACTTTGGAGCGGGTTCTGGTCTATGACTATTCTAATGTTTGGCTTAAGGATTTTCGCAATTTTTTCGGCTTGCTCCTTTGAACTTGCAACCACTATTTTTTCATCAACAATTTCGTCCAAAGCGTCTAAAACATGCATTATTAGGGGTTTCCCAGCCAGCGGAACCAACCCTTTATCATGCCCGAATCTTTTAGAAGCGCCTCCAGCCAACACTATTGCCGAATTATCCAATGTTTGATTCTTTCCTTCCTAGTTCATTGCATATGAAGAGATTTTAGGCTTCTATAAGCTTTTTCACCGATTGGAGCACACGCCAAAAATTTTGGAATATTTCTGCGAGTAGAATATAGGCTATACATACGATTTGCCAAATTATTGCCAAGATGAGTTTGAGATGAACTCTGAAATTAAGGAGCTGAATAAGATAGTATGCGGGCAGTGTGACGAGAAGGAATATGAAAAATGCAGAAACTGCAGAGTGTACCAATGAGTTAACAAGCTTGTTTCGCATTAGAGTTGCTTACATCTTATCTATCTTTGCTGCTATTTCATCCAGTATCCTTGTGAAGGGGTGTTCGGGCTTTTCATGAACAAAGATTATTTTCCCCTCAGCCCTTGAGATGTCGCAGAAGCATGGAATAACCCCCAAAAGCGGTACTTCATAAGTGTCCTTAACTAAAGCTTGTAGCTTTTCTTTTCCAGACCTTAAGGAGTCATCGTACAAAATCTTGTTTAGAACAATTTCGGTTTTCTTTTCAAAAAGGTCGTAGAGATCCCGAAGCATGCGTCTTGTTCCTTCAACGTCTGAGTTGTCAAGAGTTGAAGCCACTATGACGAAGTCGGCGCTCACTATGGCGTTTATTGATGAATACTGCAAGCCTGGACTAGTGTCAAAAACTATGTAGTCAAAGCCCTTGTCATTTAAAAGCGAATTTCTAAGCGATAGCAGCCTCCCAAGGGCGCGCATCTCCCACTTCCTATCCTTTGAGGACATGTCCCTAATGGCTTCCACAGACGGGTTGGCTAAGCCTACAAAAAATTTTCCTTGGTTGCCTATTCTCTCGCTTAGGTCAATTAAGACTTTGTCTATTTCGCAAACTCCGTTAAGGTAGTCGTTAAGCCAATATTCAACCTTATCCACATGTAAGAGTGTAGCAAGGCTTGGAGCCCTAAAGTCTAGGTCCAGGAGGCACACCGTCTTGCCATGCTTAGCCAAAGTAACAGCTAAATTAATTGAGAGAAGCGTTTTCCCTGTTCCACCCTTGTAGGAGTGGATTGCCACGATCTTTCCCAAGGCTTTCACCCCTGACTCTCCTTATCAACGTAGAAGTAGGCTTTCCGTCCCTTACGCTCTTTTTTAAGGTATCCCATAATAACAAGCTGGTTTAAGTAGGCGCTTTCCACAGCCCTAGCCCTTCGGGTTTGCTGGGCAACCTCGTCGGCTGTTGCCCGTCCAAGCCTACAAACGGTCATGGCTGTCTTTCTTAGGTGGTCTGGCATGGAAAGAAGGGTCATAACATCTAATGGGGCTTCTTGTGGAATTGTTGGCAAGTCTCTTCTCCCATGTTTCTGGAGTTCAATCATTATTTCCATTTTCTCGTTTAGTTTTTCAAGGTTTTCCCTTATCTTCTCCAGGATTTGCAAGGGCTTCTTTCCGAGAGTTTCTTGATTGGACACTGTTTTTCCCGTTGTGTTTTACGTGTGTACATATGGTAGTAGGAGAAAGAGTTTATTAAGTCTTACGAAACACTCATAATGATTCACAAACAGACGCAAACTTACAAAATCGAAAATGCCAAACAGAATTAGGACTAACAAAATTTAGAATGCAAAAATTTTGCTGAAAGAGAGAAAACGATCAATATGGTATTGGGGCTTTATTCCTTGCCTCTTCAACTATTGGCAGAACCTGCTTGAGCTCTTTGAAGTGCTTTAGAACTGTTATGCCCCTCTGGGTTATGGCGTAAACAACCCTGCGCTTGCCGATAGTTCGCTCCTCGACAAGGTTTTGCTTCATTAAGAAGTCCAAATACTCCTTCAAGACGCTGCAGTTCACATTAGCTTTATACATAATATGCGTCAGCTTCAATGGGCCCCGGTGAGCCAGTACCTTAAGGATGTCGATATACATTTCAAGCTTGGAGCGCCTCATCATCCAAACCTCTTTGCATATTTTCCCAAATTTTATATAAAGCTTTTATGGATTCAAACTAAGTCTTTTCCCTATTTAGTCTTCGTTAGGAACTGCTTTTCGCCTGTACTCTCATTAACACGTTTATTCTATTTTGAAACGCTGTGACCAAGTCGTCTACCAATATTTTTTGAAAATCTGTTGAAAGACCCTTGATGTTCTCCTTGAGAGCCTCAGCCATTTTAGCTTTTATTTCCCTTCTTTGTTTAGGGGTTAAATCTTTCCTCAACGGTTTTCCTCCCTTGTTCACGAACAGAATAGGCTAAGCGTATTTAACTAACTTATGAATAGCCAATCTATATTCAAAATCCACATTCCATTCCGCTCTTGTGAAGAGCTTGAACGGCTGGGCACCATCGGTTATTATTCTTCTCCAAATTATATGATGTAGAGGCATATTATATGGGTGTGGATTCTTCCTTCGAATATTTGTACGCTTTTTGTTGGCTTAAGCCCATTTAGGCTGTGGTCGTGGACGAGCACCCTCGTGCCTTTCTGACATTCTGACGCAATTTTTTCTGAAAGCCTCGAAATTATTGGTGGGAATGGATAAACGTATATCACGTTAAATCTTGACAGGTCAATTGTGAAAATGTCCGAGCAGACAACGTCTATCAAGTGTTTAACTCCAGCGTTTCTTGCCTTTCTATGGGCTAGTTTGGCTAGTGCTGGGTCTATTTCAAATCCTATGCAGTAAACCCCAAACTTTTTGGCAGCCTCTATTAGCACGGCTCCGTCTCCACATCCAAGGTCTGCAAAAACTTCGCCTGGCTTAACCTCAACCATGTTTAGGGCTGCGTTGATAACTGATGTTGGGCTTGGGAGATAGGGGAACTCCAAAAGCCTCCTAATAATTGCTGACTCGTGCAATTGCCCTACTCCAATTAAAGTTAATTACTTCTCAAAGGTAAAAGTTAACTGTTGGTGGAGTTATGCCCCGATTTGTGGTCCAACGGCATCACGCAACACATTTGCATTACGATTTTAGACTTGAGATGGACGGCGTTTTAAAAAGCTGGGCCGTCCCAAAAGGGCCCCCAACACAGCCGGGAATCAGAAGGTTAGCTGTAATGGTTGAAGATCATCCCCTTAGCTACATAGACTTTGAGGGTACAATACCAGAAGGAATGTATGGCGCTGGAAAAGTGGAAATCTGGGATAAGGGCACATACGCTCTGAAAAGCAGAAGCGCCACCAAAATAGAGTTTACACTAAATGGCGAGAAACTGGAGGGAGACTATGCCCTAATAATGTTTAAGGGGGATAAAAACTGGCTTTTAATAAAGAAGAAAACATAGTTAATGCTTAAAGCTATAAAATGAAAGTGGAGGGAAACTGCATGCTCAAGTTTGAAACTGTAAAAATTGAGGTGCCAAAAGACTGCAACGTGATTTTGGGAACAGCCCACTTCATAAAAACTGTTGAAGACTTGTATGAGGCTTTGGTTAACTCTGTTCCAAACATAAAGTTTGGGATAGGCTTCTGCGAAAGCTCAGGACCATGCCTTGTCAGACATGAGGGAAACGATGAGGAGTTGAGGCAGCTTGCCGCAAAAAAGGCTTTTGAACTCGCTTGCGGCCACAGCTTCATAATCTTCATCAAAAACGCCTATCCAATAAACGTTTTAGACAAGATTAGAAAGGTGCCAGAAGTCTGCACCATTTACGCCGCCACGGCTAATCCGCTAGAAGTTGTGGTTGCAGAAACAGGGCAGGGTAGGGGGATAGTAGGCGTTATTGACGGTTTTAAGAGTAAGGGTATAGAGGCAGAAAATGATATTAGGGCTAGGAAGGAGTTTCTGCGGAAAATTGGGTATAAGCTTGGCTGAAAGAGGCTTGGTAGGGTGGAATGGGAGGACGCTGAAACGAAACGCTTCTTAAATTATGGGGCTATTAATTCCTGCTGAACTTCAAAGGGAACTTTTTCCCTCATCCTTTCGGCGGCGTATGTAGCTAAAATTTTAAATTGTTTTTCTGTTAGGATGTTGCGTGCCCTTGATAGGATGTCTAGGCATATTTCCTTAAAAACTAGGTCTGCGCACCTCATTTTCGCATCGTCAATTAGCTCTTTGCACGCTTGGAGGATTTGACTGTTCAACGCGATTCCACCCTGCAACCCCTAGTTAACCAAGAAACATTAAAACATTTATGAATTCAGAAAACAGATTCAAAATACTGATTGTAAAGAACGTTTTTGGCATTTTAGCATGATTGTTATAAGGATGGTAAGCTACATAGTAATAGTGAACTTGCAATGGAAAGCGCGGGCAAGAGCAAAGTCTACTTTATTGGGATTGTTGAAAAAGCCGGCGAAGAGGAAGCCAAAATAAGAGTTTTCTCAGAGTTTTGCAGTGGGCTTAAAGGTGTAGACGAATTCTCCCACCTAATTGTTCTCTATTGGTTCCATTTACATGATAATGAGGCGGATAGGCGGACACTGCTGGTTTTTCCTAGAAGGCACATGGTTAATGTGGAAACTGGCGTTTTTGCTTGCAGAAGTCCATCCAGACCAAACCCAATAGGCTTATGCGTTGTAAAACTCATTAAAAGGGAGAACTGCATTTTGACGGTTAAAGGTTTAGATGCTTTTGAAGGCTCGCCAATAATAGACATAAAACCCTACATTCCAGGCAAGGATTTCGTTGGAAAAGCTAAGGTTCCGGAATGGGTAGCTCATAGTGTGGTAAAGGATAAAAGGCTTGGTGTTAGATTCATGGTAGAAGGAGAAAAAGATGCACGTGTCTGCTGTTAGGTTGTCTGGGGTTTCGCCCTCATAGCTGTCAAGCGTAGCTAACTCCGCAAGTTCATCACGGGAGAGAACAACTCGGGTTTCGCCCTCATAGCTGTTAAGCGTAGAATAGGTTATGTGCCTAAAGCTCCCCGTGTTTACGAGTTTTTGACGGGATTGGAGTTTTGGATTTTGTTGGCAGTGTTTACGGCATGAACCCAGAAGAGCGAAAGCTACGTATCGGGGAGTTTGTGAAGGCTTTAGACCTTGAGTATTACCCTTATGTTGCCCTGGCCCATAAGCGGAATCATAGCCTTTGCGGTGATTTATGTAGCCTATAAACTAGCCTTAAACAGTACTGAGGAATCACTGCATAGTACAAAACAATAAAACAGAGACAACGCCCTGATTCAACATTAAAATCCGCGTGTTCTCCGAAAGCTCTTATATATCATAAATCTCTTAAAACCCTCTTCCGCAAGCTCGGTGTCTCCATGTATAGGAAGCATTCAAAGAAAATTCTCGTCACAGGGGCAACGGGACAAATTGGTTCTGAACTCACGCTAGAACTGCGGAACAGGTATGGTGGAGAAAACGTTGTTGCCGCTGGGCACAAAAGAAAGCCTAGCGAAGCCTTAGTAAGCTCTGGACCCTTTGAGTTTTTGGATGCTACAAAAAGGGAGGATGTTGAAAAAATCGTTAAGGAATATGATGTTGATACGGTTTATCATTTGGCTGCTGTGCTTTCAGCTGTTGGGGAAGAAAACCCGCAAAAAGCATGGAACATCAACATGGGAAGCCTCTACAATGTGCTGGAAATAGCGAGGCAATATGGCTTGAGGGTTTTTTGGCCAAGCTCCATAGCCGTCTTCGGTCCTGAAGCACCCCGCGTTAGGACTCCACAGAACACTGTTTTGATTCCAAGGACAATGTATGGCGTGACGAAGGTTGCTGGAGAGCTTTTGTGCAATTACTATTTTCTCCGTTATGGTGTTGACGTTAGAAGCGTCCGCTATCCCGGCATAATAAGTAGTGAAACTCCTCCAGGTGGGGGCGCAACGGACTATGCTGTTGAAATTTTTTATGAGGCTGTTAGGCGGAAGCGTTACACATGCTTTTTGAGGGCTGACACCGTTCTGCCAATGATGTATATGCCAGACTGCATAAACGCGGCCATAACCATAATGGAGGCTGAAGCTTCAAGGATTAAATGCCGAACAAGCTATAATGTGGCGGCTATGAGCTTTTCACCAGCAGAACTTGTCGCAGAGATTAGGAAGTATATTCCAGATTTTGTCTGCGAATATAAGCCTGACTTTAGGCAGAAGATTGCGGACTCTTGGCCCATGTCCATAGATGACAGTGCCGCCCGTGAGGATTGGAATTGGAACCCGAAATATGATTTGGCCACTACGACCCGCGACATGATTGAGAAGCTTTCAAAGCGTTTTGCTGAAGGGCGTCTCTAAAACGTTTCTTTTCGCCATTAATTCATAGGAAGTGTTAAAAGCCGTTTTAAATTAGACTATTTGAGGGAAAGGGCATGGTTGAGAGGCATCCCACACGTTATTTGGCTGAGGAATATGAGCGCTTAGTAAGGGAGAACCTAAACTGGGAGCTTAAGGTTTTGGAGTCTGCCAGCGAGCCCATATGTGTAGTTAATGGAAAAGAGGTTTTGATGCTCTGCGCCAACAACTACCTAAACCTTGCAACCCACCCGAAAGTTGTAAACGCCATGATAGAAGCCACAAGAAAATATGGCGCTGGGGCTGGTAGCGACAGGTCTATTGCTGGAAACATGATACTCCACGAGGAGTTGGACAGACGCTTAGCAAAGTTCAAGAGGGCACCAGCATCGCTCACATTCCAGACTGGCTTCATGGTTAATGAGGGGCTTATACCACAGCTCGCGGATAAGGGCGACCTAATAGTTTCGGACGAGCTAAATCACGGTTCAATAATTGACGGTTGCAGGTTGAGCCGAGCGGACAGAGCCATATACAAGCATAAGGATGTTGAAGACCTAGCCCGCGTTATGGAGGAAGCCGAAAAACACGACCCACCCTACAACCACATATGGATTATAACAGACGGAGTTTTCAGCATGGACGGAGACACGGCACCACTGCGGGAAATAGCCAAAATTGCAAAGGACCACGGCGCAGGCGTTTATGTGGACGACGCCCATGGTGAGGGCGTTTTAGGCGAGGGTGGACGAGGAATAGTAAGCCACTACGGGCTTAGAAGGGACGAGGTGCACGTGGAGATGGGAACTTTCTCAAAGGCTTTCGGCGTAATAGGCGGACACATAACAGGCAGCGAAGAACTCAGAAACTTCGCCTATAATAAGGCTAGAAGTTGGCTCCTCAGCGGCGCCGTACCGCCCGGAGTGGCAGCCGCCTGCATAGCTGCAATAGACGTCCTCGAAACAGAGCCAGAACACGTCCAAAGAGTATGGGAAAACCGAAACCACCTGTTGGACGCCTTGCAAGATGCTGGCTTTGACACTGGCAACACAGAAACCCCAATTATCCCGGTCATGTGTGGAAAGAGCAAGGCCGCAAGAGACTTGGCGGACTACTTGTGGACGAAGGGCATATTCGTACTGCCAATATTTTATCCAATGGTGGCGAGAGACAAGGCGAGAATTCGTGTCCAAGTATGTGCAAAACACACGACAGAACAGCTTGACAGAGCAGCAGAAGCCTTCAAAGAGGGCGGCAAAAAACTCGGAATAATCTAAAACCCTTAAAGCCTTCCACACCCCCTATTTTCATTTAATGTCTGAAATTGCAAAGGAGAAGCAACGGCTACGGGAGAAAATTTGGCGGGAAATGGAACAGTCTGGAGTGGCAACTTTTCCCCTTCCATGTTGGGGGAGAATCCCAAACTTTGTTGGGGCTGAAGCCGCCGCGGACAAACTTCGCCAGCTTGAGGAATGGAAAAAGGCGAAAGTTGTTTTTGTCAATCCGGACTCGCCCCAGCGTAGGGTTAGGGAGAACGCCCTAAAAGATGGGAAAATTCTCATAATGGCTTCGCCAAGGCTGAAGCGAGGCTTCATACTAATAGTTCCGGCTAAAGTGCGGGGGAAAGAGCACTATGCCTCAACGATAAGGGGCGCCTTCCAGTTTGGAGTTGAAACCCAAAACTTTCCAAAACCAGACCTAATTGTTGAGGGTTCGGTGGCTGTTGACTTACGTGGGCATAGGCTTGGAAAAGGCCACGGTTATGGCGATGTGGAAATAGAAATCCTGGAAAGGAGGTTTGGGGAAATCCCGGTCGCTACAACGGTTCATGACATGCAAGTGGTCGAAAATGTGCCATTCGAAGAGGGGGATAGAAAAGTCTCATTGATAGTTACGCCTACTAGGGTTATCCGAATAACCTCGCAATAACAAAATCTAGAAGAGACTAGTGCTTTTGCTTTTTCAACAGCCAAAAATGTTGGTTTTCAGCGGAGCTTCTCCAAGGCTCTGTCAACGTCTTCCAACCCAAGCTTTCTAAGGGTTTCGGATTTCGGTATGCCCCTCTCATCCCAGCCGACAAGCTCATAGTACCTATGTTTTTCCTCGTCCACTCGAGTCTTCTCTATAACCTTTCCTTTGTATGGTCCTGACGGCAAAGGCTCATAAAACCGGGGCGGGTTGTCATCGTGGATTTCCGGGTTCCACCTTAAGTCTGGTCCGCCTAGGAGAAGCATAGCCCTCTGCAGCTGTATTATTTTCATGGCTTTTGTGGCAACCCAATCCTCCTTTGTCAGTTCTATGCCGGTTACAGCCTTGTAAAAGTTGAAGACAACTGTGCGGGACAAGCCGAAAACGTTGAAGTAGCAGTAAACCCCTGAATCGTGGAAAGCCATCATAAGCTCGCTTCTAAAATCGTCCAACGGCATGCACGCCACGGAAGTGTGGTCTCCACCTTGAACGGAACATGCATAAGAGTATATTTCCGGATAATCCTTCTCGCTTCGGATTCCATGGGCACCAACACCTATGCCCTTAACTTGTACAGCGTAAGGCATGACGTCGACGCCCTTCATCTCGCCAATTTTTAGGGCTGCACGATAAGTGCCTTCGGCTAAAATGTTGCCTATACCTTCTCTGTAGGCGATTTTTTTGGCTAGTTTGGCGAAAGCCTCGGTGTCGCCCCAATTTAGTTCTATGCCGTCCAAATCCTCCTTTGTTAACATTCCTCTTTGGAAGAGCTCCGCCGCAAAGCCCAAAACATTGCCTGTCTGTATGCCGCAGAGCCCCAAATCGTCTATGACAGAAGCCATGTAAACGTTATCTTCCGGGGTGAATATGCCTAGGTTTGTGCCAACATAGGCTTGCAACTCGTAGTCTGGATTGTCTGTTATTGCGCCCTTAAATTTGCCAGCCCTCACAACAGCCAGTTTTAGGCATGTTGTCGGACAGCCAAAATCCCCCCAATACTGTTTTACCCAAACCCTATTTTCAAACTCGTTAACCCCGAAGCTTTTCTCGTCATGCCACTCCTCCTGCCAGTTCCTGACGGGCTCGGAGCTTGTTTTAGCCCCAACTTCGTAGCCAGACGCACCAGTCCCCCAACGTCTCCAAAGCTCACTTTCATAGGCGTTGTTGCAAACCTCCTGCATAAGCGCCTTCACGCCCTCCAGATCGGCAACCTCTGGAAGCGGACCAGTGCCTTTAACGGCTATTGCCTTAAGCCTCTTAGAGCCCATCACGGCGCCATAACCGCCATAACCAGCGGCATGCGACCACTTAGCTGCCACAGCCGCCGTTCGCACCTTGTTCTCTCCAGCTGGACCAATATAGAGGATTGAGGGCTCTTTCCATTCGCCCTTCTGCGGATAACGAGCCCTCAATAGTTCTCTACATTCCCTTGTCAGAGCGGCGACTGTTTGTTTTGCATCCAAACTCCAAATGTGGCTAGCACTGCGAATTTCAACATCGGAATCCTTAATGAAGAGGTAAACGGGCTTTTCAGCCTCACCAGCCACTATTATGCCATCATATCCAGCGCATTTCAGCTCTACGCCAAACTCTCCGCCAACAGTAGAGCCAACAACACCATTGCTCTGCGGAGACTTGCCAGAAACACAAATCCGCCCGCCAGGGAAAAAGCCAGTAAGCGGACCAGTCAAGAACAGCAATAAGTTTTCTGGTCCAAGCGGGTCAACGGTTTCCCATCGGCTGCCAAGCCTGTCCCAGAGGATTTTTGCGGCTAATCCCCTACCGCCAACATAATCCCTTAAAACCTCGTCGCTGAACCCCACTCCCTTAAAGCTTTTGGCGGAGAGGTCGACCTCCAAGAATTTTCCAGCATAACCCCTAATCATACATACCGCTCTCCTTCTTCGCCGAAAATTTTAACAGCCAAATCCCGGGCAATCTCCTCCGGGGTTCTGGCATAAAGCTTGTAAGAGTAATTTCCCCTAGGTACAACCCATAAAACGTTCCAAAGCCCCTCTTGGCAAACCTTAACACATTGCGGGTCGCCACCGCACAAGTCGCAAATCAAAACCTTGTTCTCAACTGGATGCATGTGCGGAATTCTCCCAGGACAAGCTTCAATACATTTTCCACAGCCAATACAGGCGCTGGAATCCACAATTACGGCACCAGTCTCCTTGTTCACTGAAAGGGCATTAACTGGACAAGCTTGAACACACGGATAATCCTCACACTGGACGCAGAAATGGGGAAACTCTATTCCCGGGGCAAGCATAAAAACCCTGATGCGAGAGGCTTCAGGCCATATGCGCTTCGCATGGAAAAGCGAACATGCTATTTCGCATTTTCTGCAGCCGCTGCATTTTGAAAGGTCACGGGCAATCCATATGGACGTCTTCTCTTCTGAAGCCATACCTCTTCAACTCTCCTCAAGCGTGAAATCCTAATTGTGGCTTCTGGCAGATTTAAGTTTGATGCCACAAAAGCCACTTTTTATGAAAAGTCTTTAAAGCCAAAGCCCTTAAGAAAAAGGGAGGCTAAGGTTTGTCGATGACGGACATATTCCAACAACTTCAACTATGGCTTCAAAATTTAGCTGTGCAATACGGCTACCTTGGCATCTTTCTAATAAGCCTATTAGGTTCAATGTCAATATTTTTCCCAATACCATACACTGTGGTTATCTTCACCATAGCCCCCTTCTTCGACCCAATATTAATCGCGTTAGCATCTGGAGCCGGCTCAGCCATGGGAGAGTTTTCGGGCTACCTACTTGGACTAGGCGGAAGAAAAATCATAAGCGAGAAACGCATACGCCAAATGGAAGCCCTATTGAAAATCTTTGGGAAATATGGGCCAATCGCCATATTCCTCTTCGCCTTAACTCCACTGCCGGACGACTTGCTCTTCATACCGTTAGGCGTGATGCACTACAGCCTATTAAAAGCGTTTATCCCCGCACTAATTGGAAAAATTTGCATGAGCCTAATAATCGTCTACAGCGCCCGCTACGCCATAGCAATAATTGAGCAAATATTTGGAGTAGAAAGCAGCTGGATAACCGCCCTAATAAGCATGACACTAGCAATAATCCTGCTGATAATAGTTCTCGCCATAATGTTTAAAATAGACTGGGAAAAAATAGCCGAAAACCTAGAAAAGAAAAGGAAGTAGCTAACGTTTTAGAACGCCCATTTCGAGCCACCGCTTCATTTTATACTTGCGATGAGCCGGAAAAGAAAGAAACCTTTAAAGGCTTGTTGTCTTAGCCGTGTAGGCTATGCATCTCATGTAAGTGAGAGGTGTTGGATAATGAAACATAAAATAGCCGTTATAACTGTTGAACTTGTAGATGAAAGTATTGAAAGCAGCAACGAAATAATAGAGCGCGACTTGGCCGAGTGGTTTAAAGAAGACGCTGTCACTTTTCCATGGGCTAAAGAAGTAAAAAGCATAGTGATTAAAGAAAAATAGTGCAAGCGCTCGCCATAAAGAAGGATTAAAGCCAACCTGACCATTAAATTTCGCGGCGATAATGTAGGGGCAACAGTCTAAGAAACTTTATTAAAACCAAACTTGTCAAATTAGCATATGCTTCCCGAAACTTTGGTGGCTGGTTTTCTGGCCGCCTGCCTAATAATTTTCTATGGCGTAAACTTGTATAACATTAAGAAACATCGTAAATTGAAAGAGGGTCTCAAGTATAAAGCCGAAGTGGAGTCTCCAAAGTGTTTGCTCTCCGTTTTAGCAGCGCTTGGAACCTTCGCCCTCTTCATAGAATCAGCCTTATACATAGTTCTCGTGCTTACCGGCTTCATAAAGCTTTAACCGATTCTTGGCTTCAACTACGATTTTCCATTCGACTCTTGGGTGCAAACCATCGACCTCTCACTAACAGCCTTCGGCTACTTCCTCTTCATCTGGAGCGTTATCGCAAGGGGAGATATGCAACCGCATGAGAAATGCCAGAAAACCACAAACTCGTCACATGGGGACCATGCCGTTACGTTCGGCACCCATCCTACCTAGCCTACCTCATCCTATTTATTGGCTTATCCCTCACCTTACTAAACATAGTGGCATTAATTCCGTTAATCGCCATTCCAGGATATATTCAAATAGCAAGTATAGAGGAAGAACTTCTAATAAAGAGATTCGGCAAAGAATACCAACAATATCAGCAAACAACCGGAAAATTCCTTCCGAAAAGAAAATGTCAAGCTGCTGCGGGTCTGGTGAAAAGCGAAATTCTGGTGCCGCGCCTAACAAGCCACGGCGCATTGACGCCTGAGCTGAAGTTCACAGCTCCTAGAATGGAGAGGACGCAAAAGGCCGTCAGCAGCCTTGTGGAAGCCGTCATGGCGGCGCGCGAGGCAGAGGAGCGCGAAGCCTCGGAGCTGGCCAAGGCGAAGGAGAGGATACGCGAACTCGAGAAAACGTTGGCTGAAGCCCAAAGGGAGATTGAGAGGCTGAAGACAGCCCTCGCCGTCAAGGAAACGATCAAGGTCGAGGTCAAGCCCGCCCTTGAGGTTAAGCCCGCCCAGCTGCTCCCAAGCGTCCTCGAAAGCCTCGACCAAGATGCAAAGCAGGTCTGGTGCCTCCTCAAGCAGAAGCCTGGAAAATACAAGGCCGAGCTCATGGCGGCCTTCGGTTGGGGAAGACGGCGCCTGGACAGGGCCGTCCGCGTTCTTCGCAACAGAAGGCTCATCTATGTCCGGGGAAGAAAGCTCTACGCGTCCGAGCCGCTCTGCTGACAGGTGCGCGCGCATTCATGCGGTGCACGTAACATAAGTTTTGCCTTTTAGTCAAGTTAACCTCATAAACTGCCTTTTGGCTTTAAAGCACAGAAACTTTCTTCTACTATGGTGAATGTGGAAACAAAAGGTGAAGAAGGCGTTAAAGGAGCGAGAAAACCTGTGGAGCCTTTAAAGCATATAAGCGCCCCCGCGCAAAGTTTTAACGTGGGTGTTGATGCTTGTTCGGCCTAAAATCCCACGCAAAACTCCTAACTGTCTTTCTAGTAGCCCTCATTTTATGTAGCGTCATCCACTTCCGCTTGGAAGCCCCCTTTGGGGCGGCGCAGGCGGGTTCTCTCAGCTGTTGGCAGGTTCATTATGAGGGAAAGGATGAATCCGCATACCGTTTCAACCTGAGCGAGGAAGTTTCAGGTTTAGAGATAAGGCTTTACATTCAAACATCACCTGAGGATTACCGCGGCTACGGCCACGACTGGATAAGGTTCACCATCGTTGGAAAACCTGTGGAAATAGCAACGTCCCAAGGGACTTTCATCGTTGAGCCCATAGTCGGGCTGACCAGGATAGGATACGAAGGCGACAACGAAAAGAGCGTCGGCGGACTGCACGCCGCTTATTATGTTCTGCCGAAAAGGAACTACGTCAACTACGTCAATGTGACGGTGCACGCGCCTTTCGGTGAGCCGCGGCTGGATACGTCCATGTCGTACGTTAAGGCGTGGGATCCCCACGTGAACATGGTTCAACTCACCACGTGGACCCTGGGATGGTTCGATTACAACGTCACAGGAGATGGCAGAGCCCGCACAGCCCTTGTCTCCTTCGGCCTTCCGGTGAACGGCCAGCCGATGGAGTCTGGGCTCACGTTCAGTTTCGGAAAAGCCTTCACGCCGCCGAGGATCCTTTGGCGCCCAGACATTTACGTTGAGGTCGGCTACGCTGGCGGAATAAACATAGCCCCTGAAAGTTTCGTCGGAACGGGCAACTATAGCTGCAGGATAAACGTGGGAATTGGAAACGGCAGCTCCCTGAATAACGCCATAGGCTTCGGCCTCGGCCACACGGTTTACAAGGTGAGAAAGGGCGACAGCGTCCCTCCCCCCGCCGAGGAAGCTGCGAGCGGATCAATAGATGTGCTGCTTGAGATAGGCCAAAAGCTTCTAAGCTCGCCAGCGGCTAAAACCATCCTTGAAGCGCTGGGATACGCGCTCTTCGTATACGATCTTGCCAGCATAGTGGCGTCGCTGGGCTTCGATGAAACGGTTGCGGAAAGCGAAATCCTCGTCTTTAAAGATGTTAACGTTGGCAACGAACAGTTCTTTGCATGGTTCAACTTCTACGCACAGATCAAGTCGGCAGGGTTAAGCGGGGGCATAGTTAACTTCTGGGGCAAATTCCCCTTCGGCTCATCCATCTTCGACAGCTACGGGTTCAGCGTCACGGACCTCCCAGACGGGGGGATGCAGGTAGGCGGCATCCTCCTAGACTATTATGCCCCTGACTATTGTCCTGGCTTTACAGCGGAAAACATCGTAACCATACGGTCAGATGGACAAGTCTTCCCGATCACAACCCTCATCGCCTCCGAGGATGGTAGAGTTTACTACCTCACACGCGACGCCAATGCTTCAATCATAGTTGATAGGGAGTTCGTAACCCTTGACGGTTGCGGCCATACGCTCAACGGCGGCGTCTTGGTCACGGACTTAACAGACAACGTAACAATAAAATCGCTGAAGATAACGGGAGGTCTACATGGGTTAGATTATGACGGGTACGGCATGGTCTTCCTACGTTACACTTTCAGCGTAACCGTGACTGAAAACCAGATCGCTGATTGCAAAGTGGGCATAATGCTTAATGGAATGAATGGCACAATAACAAGGAACAATTTGACGCATACTGACGTAGGAATTTGCGTTGAAGGCGTGGATAATCTCGTTTCCGAAAATAATGTGGTTTTAAGCGGAGTAGGCATCTCTTTAGGCTCTGATAGGACCAACGTAACAAGGAACCACTTAAGGAGTAACGGCGTTGGAGTGGAGGCGATGGGAGCGATGGGTGAAACGATGATAGCATATAATGAGATAATGGGCTGCGAGAGTGGCATAGTGTCGAAAGGTGGCCGAGACGAGTTCATTTGTGAGAACACGATCCTAAACTGCACTTTCGGCATCGATAACGTAGATGGTTATTCGATAAGCATCTTCAAGAATCATATAGCCAACTGTAAAGTATTCGGTATACGTTCAATATCCTGGGAATGGGGACCGGACAATATTTTTGAAAATGAAATCTTAAACTGTGGTTACGGTGTAATTGGAGGCAACTTCACTTATGAAAATAACATTACTGACTGCTACTGTGGCATAGGCTACGGCTACGGCAACATCGCCCACAACAACATCGTTAACGCATCGATAGGCATTTTCTTGACAGGCGAAGAAGGACTTGCATGGCATATGACCCCAGTAGTTCAAGGGAACAGTATCATAAAATGCCGTAATGGCACCCTCATACAGGAGTTGTGGTATGTTGTAATACGTGGAAACAACTACATCAGCAACCATTTCGGCGTGTATGTGGCCGCTGGTCGCTGGCAGGGCCATGAGATTTCGGAAAACAACTTCGTGAGAAACAAAGTAAGCATCTTCGTTGAGAGTGGGGAGGACGTACGCATCTTCCATAACAACTTCATAGAAAATGGAGGAGCACACGGCGACCCGCCCCGGTGCATCTGGGATAACGGCTACCCCTCAGGCGGAAACTACTGGAGCGATTACAACGGGACAGATGAGAAAAGCGGCGAAAACCAGGACATGCCCGGCAGCGACGGCATAGGCGACAAACCCTACACCATAAGCGGCAAAGCGGTCGACAGATACCCTCTAATGGAGCCATGCGGCGAGCTCCCTCCACTAACCAACGAATACACCGTTCATGGAGGAAACATTATTTCGCTGACCTCTAACTCGACGATATCAAACTTTAGATATACCCCGGAAAACCATACGATATCCTTCTACGTCCAATGGAGGAAGGGTTCCAAAGGCTTTGTCGACATCAAGATTCCAAAAGGCGTTGAGAACGGAAAAGCGGAGGTTTTGTTTGACGGCAAACCCATACCATTCAATGAAAGCGAAAGCGCAGACTTCATAATTTTAAACTTCGTATACGAACACTCAAAACATGAAGTCGCCATCCGCTTTAGACCAGAAGCAGCGCCATCTGAGCAAGCCTACCAACACGTGATTATAGCTGTTGGAGCTACTGCGATATTGCTTTCCAGCCTCGCCATACTTGTTAGAAAACGTCGAGCCAGAAAATGCTGACGCAACGCTTTTAAGCGTTGAGGCTTAGCATTAAGTGGGTTTCAACATGAGAATAAGCCTTAAGCATATTGGATTGTTGATGGTTTTAGCCCTTTTAGGCTTTCTCCCTGCCCAGCCGTCTATGGCATCTTTAACCCCTCATAGCCCAATCCGCATAAGCAGTAACGCGGACTTTACCGTAGCCAATGGAGTGACTGGCGGTTCTGGAACACCAGCCGATCCATATATTATTGAGGGGTGGGCGATAACTGAAGCGGAGATAGGTAAAGATTATGGAATTTGGCTTGAAAATACTGACGCTCATGTCGTTATTAGGAACTGCTTGGTTATACCCTCGTATACTGGCATAAGGCTAGAACACGTGGCAAATGTTGTGATTGAGAATGTTACCGTGAACGGCGGGCATCAGGGCTTATATGTCTATAACTCAACATGCGTCACCGTTTCTGGAAGTGACATAAGCCACATAGTCGGCGATGTCGTCCTGCTACATTCGTCAACCAACGTTAAAGTGGAGAATTGCCAAATGGGAGAAGGCCGATACTATAGCCTCTACATGCAGCATGTAAACAACGCCAACGTGGAGAACTGTGAAATCTACAATAGCCTTTATGGCGTCTACGCTGAATCTTCAACAAACATTTCCATAAACAACTGCAAAATCCACGACAACGATGGAACTGGCGTATACTTTTATTCAGTCCTTAACAGCACCGTTTCGAACTGCCTAATTCACTTCAACGAAGATCATGGAATATACTTGGACGTGTCAGATTACATAACAATAGAATACTGCGACGTGAGGAACAGCTCGCTGGGCATATGGCTTAACCCAGCCTTCAACTGTGAAATCCACTACAACAACTTCATCAACATACACCAAAACGCACAGGACGATGGACAACAAAACAACTGGGATAGGAACTACTGGAGCGACTACAGAGGGGCGGACGCAAACAACGATGGATATGGAGACACACCGTACACGATCGTTGGAAGCGCAAACGTAAAGGATAACATGCCACTAATGCAAGTTATCCCGGAAATTCCCAATCCACTAATACTGCTACTAACAATAACGTTCATTGGAATAGCAGTTTACATACTTAAAAATCAGTTAAAAACAAACAAATCAATAGACATAAAAATGGAACTGGGCATGGAAATGAATTGACGGAGATATGGATTATGGAGCTTGTTATATCGTCTATATCTAAGGGTTTGGATACTTCGAAGAAAAACCCTACATTGTTCGTTCCAATGATTGCGCCTTTAGTAATTCAACTGTTCTTCCTAATATTGGCTTATGTTGTCTTCCGCGCGCGGAGAAACCTCTTGATAGCCTCACGAATCACTTGGCTAAGATTTTTGTATTTGCCTTCCATGACAAACCGCTCAAGTTTTTGCCTTTCCTCTCTGCTTATCCTTAAGGCAACACGTTCTGGATATTCGGGTATCATGAGGTTTTCAAACACCTCAATCAGACAACTTTGACAAACATTTATATATTACTTTTGAGTTTAAAAAAGTAAGCTAGATTACTTTAAAAAAGAGGGAAAAGTAAGTTGCTGGGAATATTTGAAGGGAAAAAAGCGGAAAACAACAAGCTAATCCTCAAAAGCCTTGTTTTTGGGCCTAAAACCACAAACCAAATAGCAGAATACATTTATTTAAATCAGAAACCTCAAATAAAAACGAAACGAACCATTAAAAAAGAGATTAGGAAAATAGTAAGCATTATCGCAAGAAAAGGAAGCAGGCTTGAGGAGTTAGAGGCTAAGCAATACATTAA
>JBMFMB010000019.1:0-21071 GCA_049970895.1 Bathyarchaeia archaeon
AGCGTTTTCAATAAGCCTTCGCAAGGATTCTTGCCTTGCCTTCTCACACTCCGAAGTGTAGGCGGTTACCTCACCTCGGCCACTTTTTTGGTGACTTCGGTTACTTTTTACGTTTGCCTTGCTCATTTCCTTTTCCTTAGGAAGACTAATCCGTCTTTTTGGCATACGTAGTCGAAGCCTACTTCCAGAAGTGTTTTAATTTCTTCGTCTGTCTCCCATTCCAATTTAAATTCGTCTCCGCGTGGCATCATCGCTTTTCACTTCACCAAGTTCTATTATTTTTAGTGTACTTAATTTTTGCCAGAAGAGATAAAGCTTCACGGAAAAATGGCTGTGGCCTATTCAACATGAACTATGCTCTGCTGATAATATCATAACACGCGGAACGGAACAAGGTTCACGAAAAGAACTTAAGCAATAAGCCACCACTAAAACATATGCCGTGAGCTGACGTCATACTTCGGCTCTAGGCATGCATGAGGGGGAAACGATTGAAGACCATCTTCACTCCCTTAGACACAATTCGATACGTTGCAGAGAAAAGAAAAGTTCCAATAGAAGCCCTAAGGATTCCAAAAAGATTGCTGATAATCTATTAGAGGAGGACTTACGGAAGCGCAAACAATCTGATAAGCGGAAACTTTGTTGAATGGATTTACGGCGAATTTGCACCATTCTGTATTGGGCAGTATAATGATGTGGAAATTGGTGTTGGACGCCACTGTATTAGCGCACCCGCTGCCACCATGATATTTGAGGAGGCAATTGCTTGTGGTGCAGCTAAGGTGTTTGAAGTTGGCTTATCTGGAGGGTTACAGACGTTCCTAAAACCTGGCGACATGGTGGTTGTTACCAAGGCTATCCGAGATGAGGGGACCTCTTATCATTACCCTCCGCCAGGAGTGAAAGTTGAATCTTCCACGAGACTAAGAGAGTTGCTAATTAAATGCTCAAATGAGGGGAAAATCAGGCATTTCGTTGGTCCCGTTTGGTCAACAGACGGCGTATATAGAGAAACGCTTAACAAGTTCCGCCAATTTAGGGATGGGGCGTCTTAGCCGTTAACATGGAAACTTCAGCCATATTCGCCGTTGCTAAATATAGAGGCGTTGAGGTTGCCTCAGCGCAAATCATATTTTCTAACCGAAGATGGATGGTTACAAGCCTTCCATGAAAAATCTGTCAGAAGAACACCGAGATTTTATTAAAGGCCGTGCTAGAAGCCCTTTCTAAAAGCTGAAAATCATTAAATTCTAAAACCCTACACTAACGAAATGCAGTTACAAAATTTTGCCAAATTTCTTATCATTCAATCTTGTCTCCCCGCTTCCCCGTCTTCGGGACACTCCCAAATTCTGCTTCAGCTTCTTAGCGTCTTTCGGAATTGGCGCTTTAGGCCAACATTATGTAAAAACGCGGCTATGAAATCATTAAGGAGACCACCAATAGAATGCATAATCAAAAAGAAAATTCCAGCTATATATTTTCGAGAAAAATGAAGTAACAATAAAGATTTTAGACGCTTTAAAGAAATTTAAAGTTGGGTGATAAGAATTAGCAGAGCAATATTAAATGCAATCCTTAACGAGATGCAGATTTGTTAAACGAAATCGATAGAGAACAGCTTTACCATGAGCTGACAGCCTATTTTGGGCTAATAGGAGCAACAAACGAGTGCACAGCCTATGAAGCTACATGGAAAGATCCGTACAACCGCCACGAAATAGAAGAATTCATAAAAGCATGGCTAAAAGAAGACGTAAGAGTGTTGAGAAAATAGAAGGAGTTGTATAGATGGTTAAAGTTATTCCGCTCCAGGGCTTTTATCGCATATAAGAAAGAGTATCATTGAAGGCATTCCGCTGAAAGATCTGACAATTAAAGATAGTCCTTAAACGAATTTGTTTAACGTTATTATGCCTCGGCGAAGGTTTACATTATGGGATTTTAAGGAAGCGTTTAAGGGTTTATGGTGTAAAACAAAACCAGAAGATTATGTATTATTTTATCATGCTGGTATGTTTCCATACATTAGCAAAATCTCGTTTTCATAAGCCGAAAAGCGTGGGGGGTAAATGAAAAGGATATGGGTAGGTTTAGAATGCCAAATAAGAAGTGCATCGTGAAGATAGGTGAAACGGTCATCCGGATAAAGAATCTGTGCGAAGTTAAAACTCAGGAGCTTGCAAGGCTTAAGGGCTTAGCCAACGGCGTCTTCCTCGTCTCTTCATAGACCACCTTATGGCGCTTGGGCTTTCCTGCGGGATGGTTGCGGAGTACGCGAACCACTTGTGCTCATTGATGAGAAACAAAAACAGCAATAGAAAATGGAAACGCTTGAAGACCTCGCAAAAATAGCAGAAATCCTTGCAAAACCAATACTCCACAACAACAGGCAAAGAACACACCTTCTACATAATAGACTACAACACGAAATAGCCTCGAAGTCGGAAACCTCGTCAACGTTTAAGGAGTCCCAGCGTCAGAAATAAAAGAAGGAGACATAATCGTTTTCAACAGGTCAGGCGAAAAACCTACAATCCACAGAGTAACCACAATAGAAACCTTAGCAAACGGAACAATCAAATTCAAAACTGAAGAGACGCAAACCCAACCGAAGACCCATGGACAATAACACATCATAACATACATGGAAAACTCCTATACCGAATACCATACATAGGATACATGGCGCTCTCACCAGCAATACCCATAACCACAGCCATACTCATAATAATCATAATACTACTTTGGCCAGGAAAAACCAAAAGATTCCGCCACAAATAAGGAGAACCTCGCGCCCATTAAAACAGGTGGCCAAATTATGTCGGAGCTTAGGGTCGATGTGTCCGATTTGAAGGGTGAAGGCAGTTCACCACTTCGGCGGGAAGCCTTATAAAAAGGCAGAGAGCTGCTTCATTAGGGATGAGAGAATTATGGCCAGCCTTGAAAGGGTTAAACTCATCGAGCGCTTACTCAGCGAAGCCAACGGTTATCTGGAGAAAGGCGACGCTGTCTAGTCGTCTGAGAAGCTCTACAAGGCAGCTGAGGAGTGCATAAAAACCCTTGCAGAGCGCCTAACAGAGCGCCTAAAACTAAAAGAGGTTAAGGAGGCCGAAGAGAAAGGCCGATGGACAGTGACGCTTTTCGAAAAAGCCGTTGGAAAACTCGCAGACAAATTAGGCATGGACGTGGAAATCGGATGGGACGCAGCAAACTACCTCCATATGGGGGTTCCATGAAACAAAGCTTGACGCGGAAGACGTTAAGAGAAGACTGCCCATAATAATAGGACTTAAAGAGCTGGCACAGAAAACCTAAGCCAAAATGCAAAATGGTGGACCACACCTCGTTTCGCCACTAAACCAGAACATACTTAATATCAGAATATGCTTTTTATTAAAGGGTCACGTTGAAATGCCGAGAAATTAAGCCTTTTTCAGCTGAAAATTGTTTATATCCGCCTTCTATTATTTTAGAGCCAAAAACGGAGTTAGCGAGTTTGGAAGCTTTTCGGCTGACCGGGTTAGTGTTAGGCTTGGCATAAAACGAGGAGGGAGGGGGTAGGTCTGAAATGCCTGATTTTTAGTTTAAAATTTTATATTAAAAAATTTGTAAAAAGAGGCGCAAAAATGTTTAAAAACGCTTTGTGAAAGCCTTAGATTGCACACCCACAACACAATTATAGCTGAAAACTTAAAGCCCACTTAAACCGCCAACAAAACTGAACCACTAGTTGGCTTCAAAAGCCCGCAAAGAATGTTTATAGTTGTGGTCTTACCTGCACCATTAGGACCAAGCAAGCCGAAAAGCGCGCCCTTAACACTTTAAGGCTAACATTATTCACGGCAACAATATTTTCCATTACAACGCAAATTCGCCCATGACCAAGCATCCAACACCGCGCCATTACTTTGGACTAAAGCATACCTATAAAATTTTCACAAAGAAAGTTTTTGTTGGCGGGCCCGCCGGGAATTGAACCCGGGACCCCCGGGTTTCTTTAACCAAGCGTTTTATGGCTTTAAAAGCCCGGTGCTCTATCCTTACTGAGCTACGGGCCCGTGTGTTTCGTTTTAGAGAATTTGGGAGGATGCTATTTAGTATTTCGTTTAATCTTGATTTACTCTTCTCCGTCAAAGCATTAATGCGGGGGTATAACTGTAATTTTGAAGAAGCCTATATGTTTGCAAGCCTCGTCGTCGACTTCAAAATTAATCAGGTTGTAGACCTAAAAAGGGGGGTCATGGTAACGATTCCAAAAGAATTTGTTTCACTCAGGGATCACGTAGCAGATTTGAGAACAGACATGTTAAAATTTCAAGGTTGTAGTATCTTTGATGAATTTTAAGCTGAAATTTTCATGTTTATTTTTCATTTATTTTTGTTGAAAAAGGCTTATTCTAACAGTTAGCGATATCTCTACATATTAAAAAACGTTATTTTCTTGCATTGCCTCTTTTAGGGCTGGTGTTTGGGAAGTGTTCTCGTGGAAGCGTTCCTTTGAGAGGTTAAACAGCGAATATGAAACTGTTGTGAAAAAGAGGCAGGCTTTGAACAGTTTACTTGAAAGCGGAAGGATATCGCGGCCAACATATGAGCTTTTTGAGAGTGAGATGAACGAGGCCATAGCCGAGATTGAGAGGCAGAGGAAGGCTTTGTTGGATAAGATGGCTGTTAAGGCGAGGGAGCTTGAGGAGCAGATTAAGACTTTGGAGAAGTTGCTGGCGAATTTTGAGATTCAGCATGTTGGCGGCGAAATAGATGAAGACGTTTACCAAAGGGAAATGCCCCTCCTCTCTATGGGACTTGAAAGCACAAGGCAAGAGTTAAACATTATCAAGGAAATCATAGAGAAGCTCACAAGCCCACAGGTGGCTGAAAGCCCACCACAACAAAAAATGGAACAAAAACCCGCCGAAAGCGGCGGCGAAACAGGTAATCTTGAAGTGGCTGTTGTGGAGCTCACCCAAAAAGTTGAAGCTGAGGGCACAAGCGAGAACTTGCAGCAAACCCGAGGGGAGGCAGAACCTAAAAGCGAAGCATAGTCTAGACCCCCTCCCTTTCTTTTTAGGTCTCGCAATTTAAAGGGCAAGAGAATTTTATATTTAAACAGCCCCCATCTTATTTTCGAGGCTTGCACTTGCAGAATGAGAATGTTTTGATGACCTTCCATGAAAAGTTTAAACAGTACGACCTTGGCGAGGGACACCCATTCAGGGGAGACAGATTCATAAATGCCATGAACTTCTTCAAAGAGCAAAGCCTACTCAGCCTACCACAGCTTAAAATAGTGGAGCCAAATCCAGCCTCAAAGGAAGACCTTTTGAGGGTTCACAGCAGGGACTACGTGAACCTAATTTTTCGGTTAGCGGAGGAAAGCAGACCCTACGACATTGAGACCCCGGTTTCTCCCACAATTCTTGAGGCTGCCCTGCTTATTGTTGGCGGCGCAATTGAGTGCGGAAGAGCAGTTTTCAGCGGAAAAGCGAAGCGTGCCATATCTCTTGGCGGCGGCTACCACCACGCCGGGAGAGACTATGGTGGTGGTTTCTGCCTCTTCAACGACATAGCTGTCTTGGTTGAGTTTTTAAGGGCTGAAAAAGGCGTTAAGCGCTTTCTCATATTGGACTATGATGTCCATTTTGGAAATGGGACAAGCGACATCTACTATGCAGACCCAAGCGTTCTCTTCATTTCTTTGCATCAAGACCCAAGAACAATCTATCCCGGAAAAGGTTTCACTTGGGAAATAGGTGAGGGCGAAGGGGAAGGCTACAACGTTAATGTGCCACTACCGCCCGGAACTGGCGACGAAACGTACTTGCACGCTGTTAGGGAGATTTTTGTGCCCCTAGCCGAGGAGTTTAAACCCGAAATAATAATTGCTAATGGTGGTAGCGACTCCCACTTTGCGGATATGCTGGGCGACCTAAGCCTAACAGCCAGCGGCTTCTTTAGGCTTTCATGCCTAATTAGGGAGACAGCCCAAAAAGTATGCGACGGAAGACTTGTTTTGTTGCCGGGGAGTGGCTACAATCCAAAAGTTTTGCCCATATGCTGGTACGCCATCGTCGCTGGTGTGGTGGGCTTGGAGCGAATCAATGTTAAGGAGCCTTACAATCCACCTGTTGAGCCTCCCTTTGTTAGGAAGAGGGTTGAAAGTGTAATTGACGAGTTGAAAGGCTTGCTGAAGAGAAAGTGGAAGTGCTTTAGGTAAAATTGCTTTACTCTTTCTTTTCCGCGGGTTTCACTATTACGGCTGTTCCATAGGCGGCGAAGACTGTGGCGGTTCCTTGAAGAATGTCGCTTGTTTCAAAATCTGCGCCTATAACGGCGTTTGCTCCCATCTTTCTAGCGTTTTCAATAAGCCTTCGCAAGGATTCTTGCCTTGCCTTCTCACACTCCGAAGTGTAGGCGGTTACCTCACCTCCAAAAATCCCTTCGATGCTGGCGACAATTTTTCCGCCAACACCCCTCGTCCTAACGGTTATCCCATGAACTGAACCCAAAACCTTGACTATCTCGTATCCGGGCAAGTCTGGTGTTGTAACCACCATTACTTCGCTCATTATGGCACCGTGAGAGCTTATAGGTTAGTGGCCAATTAAATTATCGCACAAGCATTTCGAGGGCTTAAATTTGGAGAATATTAATGCAATTCGCGAGCTTTTCCCCATTGTTAAGAACAAAATTTTCTTAAATCATGCTTCCCAGTCTCCCCTTCCAAAGCCTGTTGCCGACGCCGTTAAAAGATGTGTGGAAGAATTTTCCATGTTTGGGAATGTTTCCACTTCAGAATGGGATGACTGCGGGAAGGCTTTGTTTGCAAGGCTGATAGGCGCAAAGACTGATGAGATAGCCCTTGTTGAAAACACTTCTGTTGGCTTGAATATAGTTGCAAATGTGCTTGAATATCCGCCAGAAGCGAAGGTTGTGACAACGGATTTAGAGTATCCATCGGTGGTTTATCCGTGGCTTAAAAGAAGACTAGGCGTAAAAATCCACTATGTTAAAAACGTCGGCGGGAAGGTTCAGATTGAAGACTTTGAAAAGGCTGTGGATGATAAGACTGTTGCCGTTGCAGTAAGCCACGTCGAGTATGCCAATGGCTTTCGAAACGATTTGAAGGCTTTAAGCCAAATAGTCCACGAACACGGCGCATACCTAATCATTGACGCCATACAGTCGGCGGGCGTAATACCAATAGACGTTAAACGCGACGGCATAGACTTCCTAACAGCAGCATGTTACAAGTGGCTCTTAAGCCCGCCTGGAGCAGCCTACCTCTACGTGCGGGAAGACCTAATCGAAAATTTTGAACCGCCATACGTCGGGTGGGCAAGCGTTAAACAAGAAATTTTTAAAACTGTGGATTTTTGGGACATTTGGAGTTTGAGGCTTTCAGAAACAGCAAGCCGCTTTGAGGTGGGCACTCCAAGCTTCTTAAGCTTTGTTGGCGCGGCTGAAGCCATGAAAATGCTATTAGGCTTTGGAATTGAAAGCATTGAAAAGCGCGTTTTGAAGCTCACCGACCACTTAATAGAGGCTGTTAAGGCTTTAGGCTTGGAGCTTCAAACACCAGAGGAACCGCAGTATCGCTCTGGAATTGTCAACTTTAAAGTGGGAAAGCCAAAAGAAATGGTGGACAACTTAAAATGCAATAACATAATTGTTTCTGCAAGAGCAAACGGGATAAGGGTTTCACCCCACTTCTACAACACAGAGGAAGAAATAGACAAACTTGTAAATGAAATTAAAAAGGTGCAACAAGGTTAAAGCATCATTTTGACAAAAACTAAAGGGGTATCCAATTTTGCAGATACCGCCACCAACAAAAATTGAAATCGATGTGCGCTTTAGTCATATTCGCTTATGAAACTTAATTCTGGGTATTGGGGCACTTGTTTACCAACGCCTTTTTCTGGTAAAATCTCCAGCCTCAAGATTTTGCATGTACCAGTAATATCTTTCTTGTTCTCTTCGAGGATTCTTGCATAGTCGTTGTTACCGGCGTAAATTTTAACCAGCTTTATTGGTGCATTTAGGGGCTTACGCTTTTCAGCCTTCTCTCTCCTAATTTCCGATATAATTGTTATTAGCAAGTCACCCTCTTTTTCAGCTCTCTCGTCAATCTTGCTCGCGTCTGCCTGTGGCCATTGAGTTTTGTGGATGCTTTTCTCGCCTATGTGTTCGGCGTACATGTGCTGGTAGATTTCCTCTGTTATGTGGGGTGTTATGGGTGCCAACAACTGCAGTATGCGGTATAAAACCTTGTATAGCGTGTGTTGGGCAGCCCTTCTTTTGGCTTCGCCGTAAACTTCTGGCTTATAGAGGCGGTCTTTCACAGCCTCAATGTATTGGTCGCAGAAAACATGCCACGCGAAGTTGCGGACCTCTTCGAGGGCTATGTTGAACTGGCACTTTTCTAAAGCCTCCGTAACTCTCTGCGTTAGCCTTTCAGCCTTGCTTAAAATCCACCTGTCCAGCAGTTGAAGTTCATAATCGCCGTTTCCGGGCTTGTAGTCGGCGAGTTGGCTGCCAACGAAGCGGGCGGCGTTCCAAAGCTTTGTTAGGAAACGCCTACCATACTCCACATCAGGCCAACGGAATGGAATGTCTGAGCCTGTGGCTCCCCCTCCAGCAGCCCATTGCCTTGCGGCGTCGGCACCATACTTGTCAAGGACTTCTGGTGTCGCCACATAGTTCTTTAGGGATTTGCTCATTTTTCTGCCGTCAGCGCCTAGCACCATGCCATTGATTAGGCAGCTTTTGTAGGGCTTCTCATCGAAAAGTGCCAAGTGCCTAACCATGAGGTAATAGGCCCATGTACGGATAATGTCCACGCCAGACGGATGCAAGTCAGCTGGGAAAAGCCTCCTCCAGTCTTTGCGGTCTGGCCAGCCCGCGTGTACCGCGCATGTTATGGAAGAGTCCATCCATGTGTCCAGCACATCAGTTTCTGGAACGAACTCGCTGCATCCGCATTTTGGGCAGGCGTCTATCCTTGGTTTTTCAAGTTTTGGGTCTATTGGAACCCAGCTTTCTTCGGCTAGGATAGTTTCTCCACACTTTTTGCAGTACCATATGGGTATGGGCGTTGCAAATATGCGTTGGCGGCTTATCACCCAGTCCCAGTCCAGCGAGCGCGCCCAGTCTATTAGGCGATACTTCATGTAATCCGGATGCCAGACAACCTCGTTGGCTTCCTTCTCCACATGGTCTGTTAGGATGCGGGTTTTCATAAACCACTGTTTTCGCTCCAAAATCTCTATGGGTGTATTGCACCTATCGCAGACACCTATCTCCTGCCTTATTGGCTCAACCTTTTCCAAAAGCCCAGCAGCCTTCAGGTCTTTAACTATGGCTTCTTTGGCTTCCTCAACCGTTAAGCCCCTATATTTCCCGCCGTTCTCATTTATCAGCCCATTCTCCGTAAGAATTGTAATCACTGGCAGGTTATGCCGCTTAACTGTGCGGACATCCTCCTTGTCGCCATAAGTGCAAATCATGACAACACCGGTGCCAAAAGATGGCTCAACACCTTCGTCTGGAATTATTTCCACAACACGGTTAACTATTGGAACGGTTATTCGTTTTCCAATGTATTGTGTGTAGCGAGTGTCTGTGGGGTTTACGGCTACTGCCACACATGCTGGTATAAATTCTGGACGGGTTGTGGCTATTAGAAGGTGCCCACTTCCATCTGCTAATGGAAAACGTATGTAGTGAAGTTTGCCCTCTCGCTCCTCATAATCCACTTCAGCATCCGCAATGGCAGTTTCACATCTTGGACACCAGTTAACGGGATGCGTTCCCTGATAAATGAAGCCTTTCCGGTACAATATTATGAAGCTCAGCTGGGTTTTCCGCCAATAATCCGGATCCATTGTCCGATACTCTGTTGTCCAGTCAACACTGCACCCTAAGCGGATGATGCCCTCCTTCATCATGGCAATATATTTTTCAACAAGCTTCATGCACAAACTGCGAAACTTGTCCGGTGGAAGGTCTCGCTTACGAATGTTGTGCTCCTTCTCCACTTGCACTTCTATGCCCAAGCCATGGCAGTCCCAACCCTGAGGAAAATAGACATTGTAACCCCTCATACGCTTGTATCTGGCAACAATGTCAAAGTAAGTCCAGTTTAGGACATTCCCCATGTGGAACTCGCCGGAAGGATAAGGCGGAGGCGTGTCAATGCTGAAAACTGGGCGTTTATAATCTGTCCAGTCGAAGCGGTATATGCCCCAATCTTCCCAAAGCTTCTGCCACTTGCGCTCAATGGCTAATATGTCAAACTCTTTGGGCAAAGGCTTCATACAGCAACATCCTAACAAACTTCGACTTTAGGAAAGATAAATATACAAGTACATAACAATTACTCCGCCTAAGGGTTTGGGGGAGCTGGGCGGTGACCCGGCTGAGAGGACCGCTGAGCGTGGTCGACCCCTAGAACCTGATCCGGGTAATGCCGGCGGAGGGAAAATGGAGTGAACAGAAGTGCCTTCAAACTTCTCTAAAAAATCGATAACATACTATTCCAGTTCTTGGAGGTTTTGGTTTGACAACACAAATGGAGGCAGCTAAGAGAGGGCAGATAACCGAGGAAATGCGCATAGTCGCCAAAGACGAGGGCGAATCACCTCAAGCTCTTTGCCAGCGCATAGCAGAGGGTACAGTCATAATAACCCGCAACATTAAGCGGGAAAACGTTCAGCCAGTTGGGATTGGCAAAGGATTGCGGACAAAGGTTAACGCTAACATTGGCACAAGTCCAGATTTATGCGATTTAAAATTGGAGATTGAAAAGGCGAGGGTTGCCGTCAAATATGGGGCGGACACAATTATGGATTTAAGCATTGCCGGCGACTTGGATGAAATAAGAAGGTCTATAATTAGGGCTGTGAATGTGCCCATTGGAACGGTTCCAATTTATCAGGCAGCCATAGAAGTTGCAAAGAAGAAGGGCGCAATAATCCACATGACAGAGGACGACATATTCAATATTATTGAGAAACATGCGAAAGATGGTGTTGACTTCATGACCGTCCATTGTGGCGTTACACGGCAGATAGTCGAGAAATTGGCAAGGCATCCTAGGCTCATGGGGGTTGTAAGCCGTGGAGGAACATTCTTGGCGGCATGGATACTCTATCACAAGAAGGAAAATCCACTTTACGCCAACTACGACTATCTTCTGGAAATAGCCAAAAAATACGATGTGGCGTTAAGCCTTGGAGACGGCTTAAGACCAGGCTGCATATTCGACTCAACAGACTGGGCTCAAATCCAAGAGCTACTCACCATAGGGGAACTTGTGGAAAGAACCAGAGCCGCCAACGTGCAAGTCATGGTTGAGGGACCTGGACACTTGCCATTAAACGATGTGGTTGCAAACGTTCAGCTTGAAAAATCCATATGCAAGGATGCCCCATTCTACGTGCTCGGACCTGTTGTCACTGAAATTGCTCCAGGATACGACCACATTGTTGGAGCTATAGGCGGAGCATTAGCTGGTTTAGCAGGCGCCGATTTTCTGTGCTATCTGACGCCAGCGGAGCATTTGGGCTTGCCAAGCTTGGAGGATGTTAAGGAAGGTGTAATAGCCACGAGGATTGCCGCCCACGCGGCGGATATTGCAAAGCTTGGAGTCAAAGCAGCTTCACGGGATTTAGCAATGGCGAAGGCTAGGGCAAGCCTAAACTGGAAGGAGCAGTTTGAAAACGCCATCGACCCGGACAAGGCCAGGAAAATTCACGGGCGGATAAAGCTGAAAAGCCCAGAGACATGCTCCATGTGCTCTGAATACTGCGCTATAAAAATTTTAAGAGAAGCCTTAAAAGCGGAGGGGCAGTGTCTATGAAAAGCCAAATCCCAGTGGCAATAACAATTGCTGGGAGCGACTCCGGTGGCGGAGCTGGAATCCAAGCAGACTTAAAAACTTTTGCAGCTTTGGGCGTTCACGGAACTGTTGCCGTAACGTCTGTTACAGCCCAAAACACTTACGATGTTAGGGCTATTCAAGACTTAACACCGGAAATTGTCAGCGAGCAGATTAGGGCTGTCGCTGAGGATTTCGGCATTGACGCTGGAAAAACGGGTATGCTCCACACAGAGGAAATCATAAAAGCTGTGGCTTCAGAAGTTTCCAAATACAATTTTCCACTGGTTGTAGACCCAGTGATGGTGGCGAAGTCTGGGGCACCTCTACTAAAGCCTGAAGCCATAAACGCCCTAAAGAAACACTTGCTTCCTTTAGCCACGGTTGTGACTCCTAATAAGTTTGAGGCTGAGAGGCTTTCAAGCGTGAAGATAAAGAGCCTTAAGGAAGTTGAAGTTGCAGCCGAAGAGATTTCTAAGATGGGACCTAAAGCCGTTGTGGTTAAGGGCGGACATTTGGAAGGCGTGGAAGTAACAGACATTCTCTATTATAAAGGAAAGTTTTGGCGGTTCACATCTCCAAGGTTGGATGCGAAAACCATACATGGGACTGGATGCAGTTTTTCGGCAGCAATAGCTGCTGGACTCGCCAGGAAAATGGATGTCCCGGAGGCTGTTAAAAACGCCAAAAATTTTGTAGCCTCGAGCATAAAGTTTGGCTTGAAAATTGGGAAGGGTTACGGTCCAGTTAATCCTATGGCTCACCTTTACCGCGAAACCTCAAGGTACGAGGTTTTGTTGAATTTGGAGGAAGCCAAAAACCTTTTAGAAATGCATCCGGAGGTTGCAGCCCTCATCCCAGAGGTGGGCATGAATATTGCCATGGCTGCTAGATATGCTGAAGGTATAGGCGATGTTGCAGCCATAGATGGAAGAATTGTCAAAACGTTAAGAGGTGTTAAAGCTGCTGGAAATCCAAAGTTTGGGTGTTCCCATCACCTAGCCAAGTACTTGGTTGAAGTTGTTAGACATGACGAGGATAAGAGGGCGGCAATAAACATAAAATTCTCAGAAGAAACGCTAAAAATTTTGGAGAGCCGTGGCTTAACCATCTCCTTCTACGACCGTACAAAAGAACCAGAGGAAATAAAAAGGGTTGAGGGGATGACCATACCTTGGGGCGTGAAGGAAGCCATAAAGAATGTTGGAAAAGTGCCTGACGTGATTTACCACAAGGGCGATTTAGGTAAGGAACCCATGATTGTTGTTTTTGGAGGAGACGCGGTTTCTTTAGCGAAGCTCGCAATAGAAATTGCCGGAGGGAGAAAAAGCGATGTTTAAGTTATATTTGGCGTTTAAGCCAGTTTCTAGCCCATTTCTGCAAGCACTCTTCAGAGCAGAAAACGTAAAGCTTATTCACACAACATGTTTTCCGCACGACGGGTTTTCCAGTTATGATTTTTCCACAGACTTGACATCGCATGCTAGGCTACCTAATGAGAAAATGGTTTTAAGCAGTATAAAGCCTTTCCTAAAGGCTGGAGGCAGAATAGGATATGGCTGAGGAAATTAGAGAAGTTGAGGAAGAAGACATAACAAGGGCAATAATTCAGAAGGCCATGGAAGACTGGATAAAACTAGCGGAAACAGATGTTGTGGTTGTTGGAGCCGGCCCCTCTGGCTTGACTGCGGCTAGACACTTGGCTAAGGCTGGACTAAAAACAGTTGTTTTCGAAAGAAAGCTCTCCTTTGGTGGTGGGATAGGTGGTGGAGGCATGCAGTTCCATAAAATTGTTGTGCAGTCGCCAGCAGACAAAATTCTTCGAGACGTGGGCTGCAAGATTGAGCCCTTTGAGAAGGGGCTTTTCATTGTGGACACGGCTGATATGATGGCTAAGCTGGCTTGTGGAGCTATAGATGCTGGAGCAAAAATAATTTTGGGCGTGACGGTTGACGACCTCATATACCGCGATTCGCCTGCAAGAATTGTAGGCGTTGTTGTGCAGTGGACATCCGTCATAATGGCTGGAATCCACGTTGACCCATTAGCGGTTAAGGCAAAGGCTGTCATTGACTGCACTGGTCATGATGCAGAAGTTCTAGCAGTGGCTTCAAGAAAAATTCCAGAGCTTGGAATAGCTGTTCAAGGCGAAAAATCTATGTGGTCCTCTCGAGCCGAAAAGCTAACGGTAAAAAATACTAGGGAAATCTGCCCTGGACTTTTTGCTGCCGGCATGGCTGTCGCCGCCGTAGACCAGGCTCCACGAATGGGCCCGATTTTTGGCGGCATGCTGCTCAGCGGCGAAAAAGTTGCAAAATTAGTCATTGAGAAGCTTAAGGGCAAGGGCGCCTAATATTCATGGATTTTTGCGGCATTTGTAAAAGAAAAATTGCAAAATATACTTGCCGAAGATGTGGCAGACAGGTTTGCAGAGACTGCTATTTCCATCATGGAATTTGCGTTGAATGTGCCGAACTTCTAGGAAAGTAGTATCCTTCCCGGGGCATTGTAAACGTTCATACGTTTACCACGAACAAAACCTATCAGCGTGATGTTCGCCTTTCTCGCGATTTCTATACCATAATCTAGAGCGGCGGCTATTGAGGCGATTATGGGTATGCCAACCCTCGCAGCTTTTAGCACTATGTCGGCTGTTAATCTGCCGCTTAAAGCCAGAAAACATTCACCGAAAGGCATCTTTTTTAGGGCGCATTTCCCAATAGCTTTGTCCACGGCGTTATGGCGTCCAACATCCTCAGCGAAAGCCACAAAAGAACTATCAGCCTTGTAAACTGCGGCGGCGTGCACTCCACCAGTTTTCCTGAAAGTTTCCGCCAGTCGATTTAGGCTGTTTACGCAATTTTGGATGGTTTCAGCCTTGACGGTTGTTCTTGAGCTGACTTTCCCGATCGTTTTTAAAATTTGGGGTTGGTAGGTTCCTCCACAAGCTGAGGGGATTATTCGGGAGAAAAGTTGCACAAGTTTTAGGCGGGATTCAAGGTTTACGTTTGGCTTTAATTTTATGTGGCATAGGCTGTTCTCTTTGACTGTTATTTTTTCTATTTCTTCAGCCGCCTTCACTATCCCTTCCGTTAGGAGATGCCCAATAGCCAACTCTTCAAGGTCTTTTGGCGTGCACATTATTGTGGCATAATGCCTTCTGTTTATGACTATGGTGAGGGGTTTCTCTTCAGCCACATAGTCCTCGGCTTTTTGGGCTTTTTTGGCTACGGTGTCAATTTTAACTATCTCCACCTTTGCTAAATTGGATACCCCCTCTATTTTTTCAATTCTGAAAGCACAAAGTCAACTATTGCGTCGGCAATGTTAATCCGAGTGACGGATTGTAAGCCACGCCATCCAGGCTGGCTGTTAACCTCAACTATCAATGGTCCTCTTGGGCTTTCCAGCATATCCACACCTGCAATCTTACATTTTATTAGTTGGGCGGATTTTACGGCTAACTCTTCCAGTTGGCTGTCCAGCTTTATTGGTTCTGGGCGGGCTCCTTGGCTATAGTTGGTTTTCCAGCTTTGGGCAACGCGGCGCATGGCGGCAACAACACGGTCACCAACAACAAACGCTCTAATGTCTGAACAACCATGGGGAACAAACTCTTGAATGTAGATTACGCCATGATAGAAGGTTATAGCCCTAAAGGCTGTATAAGCCACTTCAGGGTCTGTTATGCGTGTTGAGCCAATCCCCCTAGAGCCGAAAATGGGCTTTACAACCACGTCTCCGCCAAGCTCATGAAAAGCCTTTAACGCTTCGTCAGCATTTTCCGTGACAGCGGTTCTTGGCACCGGCATGCCAGCGTCTTCCAGAATCGCCAACAAATCGTACTTGTCAACACAGTGTTCAATGGCTTCTGGCGGATTAATAACATAAAAGCCGAGCCTTTCAAGCCTATAAAGCAAGTCCATACGGAAAACAATCTCCTCCAAAGAGCCCCGCCCAATTGGGCGGATTATTAGGGCATCTAAATCCTTTAGGATGTCGACGTTCCTGACGTTTAAGTATGGCTTATATCCAACACGGGCAACAAGCCATGGAAAACTAAAGCAAACATGAGGTATTCCACGCCTAGACAGTGCCTCACGAAGCTGAGTCGAACTATAAGCATTCGAGTTTCGCGTAACAATTCCAAACTTCAAATTGACCGCCTTTAACAGCCTACTAAAACGAGAAAAGCTCCACACAGAACTTTAAAGTTTCCCATAAGAGCTGTTTGCTCATTTGCGCGCATGAAGCCTATGCCCACCATTTCTTATGTAGATATGCTTCCGACTTTAATGTCTCCTAACGGAAAGTTTGCGGCTTAGCAAATGCAACCATTCTTTTATCTAGTGCTTAACAGGGTGGCGATATTTCTAACTAGTGTTGGTGTTTTTCTGTAGATTTTATTTTTCCTAAAGATGTCATGTTTGGGGATGTCGTCTACAAAGCTTTTATGCAGTATTGGGTTGTCGGAAACTATGTGGAGTGAGGAAGCCTTGAAGCCAGCCCTTTTAGCTTCCCGATATAGGTGGAAGATTTCCATATCAACCCCTAAAAAGTTCATCCGCTCAGCATAGGCATAAAATTTTGAATTTTCGCTGGTTATTGCGTCAATAGTGCAAATTGTCCCCTCATGAAGGGAAACCCCGTTTTTTATGCAAAAGTCTTTCAGCAAGTTTTTATAGATGGAATATAGCTCCTCTGAGTGTTTTACTGCTGCATTCATGTTTTTGGCATATGCTTGGATGGCTTGGACTGGCACTATTATGTCGCCTATCTGAACCTCCCTTTTTAAGGCTCCAGCTAACCCAATCCCTACAATTTTTTCGCATGAAAATTTTGTTAAAAGCCTAACAATGTCGACAACTTCTGAAGAGCCAGCACCAGCCGCAATCACAGTAGCATATGAACCATCACATTTTATGACTGCAAGGTCCCACCAGCCTCGGCTCCTCTTGACCACAAATTTTTGCCTACCCATCTTTTTAAAAAGCCAATGAATGCCAAGAGTTAAAAACACGGTTTCCTTCATGTCTTCTGGCATGCATCCAAAGAACACTCTAGCCAGCTTATCAGAACCATAATCCATAACCACACTCATTTTAACCAACACTTCCAACATGCTATTTTTTGGCCAGTGCCATCATAAATACTTTGACTGTTCCAAATGCACGCCGCTCAACTTCAAAGGATTCAACATTCACAAACCCAGTCTTTTCTAATATTTTCTCCATAGTGGTTTTTAGGAGAAACCATTCAATCTTCGAAGTTACATGGCGAAACATACGCGTTAACACATCCATAACAGGGTTTGTTGAGAAAGCATCCATTATGCAAAGCAACCCACCATGTTTTAAAACGCGATGAAACTCTTCAACAGTCACCTTTCTAGCCGATAATGTTTTGATTTCGTGGATTACGCCACTACAAAGAATTACTTCAAAGGCGGATTCTTTAAAGGGCAGTTGTTCAACCTTAGACTTTACAACATTGAAAGTTTCACTTATTCTCCTACCATATTTTAAGGAAAATCATCGACATCCACACCCACCATTTCAAAGCTTTTGCGACACAGTCTTCGAAGACGTAGGATAAACCTTCCCCATCCGCATCCAGCATCCAGAACAATACTCTCACCGTCGATATGCTTATCAAACAACTCTTTAATTTTGAAGAACCAGTTTTGCTTCCTACTCAAAGTGTCAGCGTCCGGAAAAGAGTGCTTTACAAGTTCTTTGGGGCTTCCTAAGGTCTTCAAAGTTTTAGCAACATCACCCCCCTCAACAACTTTTGAACCTCTTTTTTATGGCAGCTTTAAAGCTGTGAAACCATATCTGGTTTTCAAGTTCGAAGAGCAAATTTTCTAAATATTCCGGTTTGACATCAAATTTTAAAACTTCGCATTCAAAATCCCTTAAGTAATTCCTAATGAGCCCTCCAGCCTTTTCATCAAAATCTAGCTGAAGCAAAAACCAGCCTCCATTAGTTAAAATTTATGGATATACCTTAACAATTCCACGGCGCTTTGAGTTTTCTGAGGAAGTTGCAACAACAAGTATGCACCATTAACGTTGAAGTATGGTGGTCCTTTTCTTGAGAATAACGTCAAAACTTTCCTGTTATGGTTTATTTTGTAGCCTTCCCCGCATGTCTCGTGCCCCCTTATTAGAACTTTTACGCCGAAGTTTTGCAGTACCGCCTCTGTGACCTTTTGCCCAAAGAGCTTTCCCGCTCCGCGAGGTGAGGCACAAGTTTCGCTTATGGCTTCGTTTGGATCGCTCCAGAGCAAGTCTTCCAGCAAGCTTTCTGTTGGATGCCTTTCATGGGCGTAGGCTAAATCCTCAAGGCTTTTTGCTTGTGGAGGCACGCCTCCATGAACCATTAGGTAGCGTTCCTCAACGATGACGGCGTTGTACAGGCAATGGAAAAGTTTGAAAATTTCCCAGTAGGCTTCTTGCCACGCTTCGCCGAATTTTGCTTGGAACTGCCATGGCAAGTCGTGAGGTGAAGCCAAAAGGTCTTCTGGTCCTTCGTGATTTCCCCGCATTAGAATTATTTGCCTTGGAAATTTTAGCTTAAGCTTCAATATCGTGTAGTAGACTTCAGCGGATAAGGGTCCCCTATCCCCATAATCACCAAGGAAAATCATTATTGCATTGGCGTCTTGACTTATTTTGCCTAGAAATTTGCTGCTGGTTAAAATTTCTATTAGGCTCTCTAGGTCGCCGTGCAAATCCCCAACAACCAGTGCCTCGCCAACCGGTTGAAGCTTAACAAGCCTCCCGAAAACCTCAAAATTTCCAACACGCCCGTTTTCTTTGCATATTAATTCTCTTGCCTCTTGGACAACGTGGCAGAAATCCCCGCATGTGGCTTCGAAGGCTTCCCTGACAATTTGTTTAAGGTCTGGCTCCTGCAAAGCCTTTTCCTCAAACTTCTATGGCTATTTCAACCCGCTTTCCAGAGAAGTTGAAGATGTTCTTCTCCATGCGACTTTTACAGTCAAAAATTTTTGCCACAACATCTCTCAAGCCTCCTTCAGCAGCCTCCATTTCGGCTTCTAGGCTTTCAGCCTTCTTCCTCAGCCGATCCATATGCTCGTTTAGTTTTGCCATTTCACTTTTTGCTTCAGTTAAAGCTGAGGATGCCAAAAGTTTGGCTCTAAGCTGGTTGGCATCCACGCATTTCTTGTGTAGGCTTGCAAGCCAATCCTTATTGAGAATTTCGTCTATGGCTTGTCTTGCCTTACGCTCTTTATCCGGCTTAAGTTTAAGCTTGCCATCAGCCATAAGCCTCAAGGTTTTCTGCAAAATCTGCCTCAAAAGCGGGTAACCTTCATTTTCCATTGCAAAAGCTTCAAAGGAGTCTGCCAAATAATGGTTAAGCTTTTTCAACTCTTCTGATGTTAAACCGCTGCCCTCGCCGTGAGACGCCAAAGACTGAAGTTTTACGAGGGGTTTTTGGAGATGCCTTAGGCAATAATCAATATCCTTTCTTAAACCTTCAATTGTCTTGTCCAACTCTGCTAGGCGGCTTAATCCGCCGCTTTTCTCAAGTTCAAAAATTTTATGCCGGATACCAGCCAATTCTTCCTCAATTTTTCTCCTTTCAGCTTCAATCCTTTTCCTCTCCTCTTTTAGGTTTTCAACCCTCTCCTTCAAACGGTTAACATCATCTATCAGCTGGAAGGTCTCCTCTAAGACTTTGGCCTTAACATAATCCTTTGTTAGAAAGTCGTTTAGCTCCTTAAGCGAGCCTTTTGCACTTTCAAAAGCCCTCAAGAATTTTCCTCTATCAATTATGAAGAAGGGCGAAATCCTCGGAAACCAGTTTCTAACGTCAACATCCGTAACACCATAAGCCTTCTGGACAGAGTTAACAAAACCTTCAACATCCTTGTAGGAGGGCTTTTCAGGAACCTTAATCGGCTGCATTCTTTCCAAGAAAAGTTTTGCAAGCTTGTTTAGGGCTTGAGCCCTCTTAAAAGTGCGCATGTTACGCTTCTCGATTTCCTTTCGGCTGTTCTCCAAAAGCATGCGACAAGCATCCACTAGATCTTGGTGGGCTTCCCGCATCTCGCCAAGAAGCCTCTCAGTCTTTGCATGCACCGGAGCAAGAACCGCACCCGTTTCGCCCTCAAGCCAATCTTTAAGCTCGTTAAAGGGGATTTTGATTGTTGACAAAGACTTCTCCCAGATAAGAATAGATAAAAGTCATATTAATTTTTAAAGTGGGGCGGAGATTGTATACCCATTTTTAAGTAGAAACTTATATATGGGTACATCGGAAAGAGGAATCTCTTTGTAAAGGCGGTGGATAAAATGAGTACGACGGGGAATTCCAGAAAAATAGTTTTTCTGGCTCTTATGGCGGCATTAGGAAACGTCATGTTTGTGATTTCTCAAACAATTTTTAAAGTTACTCAAATAGCCCTAGATTTATCCCATATTGGGACTCTAATTGCAGCCGTGTATGCAGGCCCATTGGCAGGCTTGGTTGTTGGGCTTCTTGTAGGGATAGGCCCCGGAATTTATTTTGGATATATAGGTGGAAATCTTGGGTGGCTTGGAGTCGTAGCTTTGCCTTTAGGGAAAGCGATGACTGGTGTTGCTGTTGGTTGCTTAGTGAAAATATTCAACGTGAAAAGTTCAAGGTACTCTTCTTGGAAAATGGCTTTCGCGACTTTGGTTGGGTATATTCCAGAGTGTATTTATACAATTTTCGTCTTTGAAGTTCTTGTTACAATTTTGCTGCCGGATGTTGCTGCATTTTTTATATCTATTTTCGGTTCAATGTGGATATTAGTGCTTTCGATTTTAGCTAAAGCATGGGTTGAAATGTGTCTTCTAGGATTTTTCATGGGAGCACTAATTGGGAATAGCGGCTTTAACGATTTTGTAGGTCGTATCTTCGTAAAGTCCATTGAAACTTCAAAACCCCGGCAGAAGATAGAGAACTCAAAGCTTGACTTAAGCAATTCTTTATGAAAGTTTTTAATAACAATGTAGGGCAAAATAAAGAAAAATATGAGACATCTGCCAAAATTTAAGGCTGTACTCTCAATACTTTTGTTACAGTTTTGGCGTTTGTACTTAATTTTTATGGTCCGAAAATTCCAGCTCCTTATATGCCTTCACTTTTATACTATTTATGGGAAGTGCCCATTGTTGCGGCTTTCGTTTTATGC
>JBMFMB010000020.1:0-18292 GCA_049970895.1 Bathyarchaeia archaeon
CTATGACCATAACAACCAAGATGGTTGCTGAAAATCCTTTTACACCAGACTTTTGAGCATAATCCACCGTTATCACCCCCCTCTTTACAGTTTTTTACCACAGTTCAGTCTTATTACAAACATAGAAGGAACTAAAGCATATAAGTCTACTGAAATACTTGTACCTTTCTTTAAACTGTTAGAGTCCAAAATGCTTTTGCAATGTTCTTAATTCCTAAAGAGGAAGAGCCGCTCATAAGTTGGGAGAACCTCTTGAAAATGCCACTAACATTTTGTGTTTAAGATGCCTCCCTAAAACCGTAGAATGCAAACGGTTGCTATGCTCAACTCAATGTTGCACGTCTACTGGTTACTATGTAGAATTCCAAGTTTCAATTCCTTTAACACTTAGGGCATAGTCTTTGTTTAGGATCCGAAGTTAGAACCAATGATTACAAAACTGACAGCATTTAGCTATCTTCCTAGCCATAAGACCATCTCCTAGTAACAGTATGGACAAACCAAGAACTTAAACCAATCTTAAGGGGAAAAGAATGGGAGTTGGATGTTTCATTTACGTTTCCTAAAAAGCATTACGCCATCAAATGTTGTTACGTATTCAAATCCTTGTTCGATAAGTTTGGTAGCTTCTTCTACTGTCTTAGTAATATCCGTTAATTTTATCTGTTTAATCATTAGGTTCAAGAATCTTCAAGCTTCGTAGTTCTCTATAGCATTTACATATCCATTCATAGCTTGGGAATGGATGTTCATTTTTATTCTTTTCTAAGTACACTTTTAACATTGAAATTGTAGTACTACTAAGCTTGAAGATTCTTGAACAGTGTCCTTTTAATCTTGAACTTTAATGAGCCCTCTCTCCAAGTCTATGTCTTCACGTTTAAGGTTACTAATTTCTTTAGGCATTATACCAGTTTCATTAAGGATCTTCAAATTGTAGCGTATCTAGGAGATGTTGAAGCTATGATTCGTTCTAATGCCTCAGATGTAGGTATTTTTGGAAGTTTTCTCTCAAAACGGTAGTTTGACTTTATTCTTTCAAGGTCGTTTAAAATGGCGTAGTAGTTGTAGGCTTTTTCAGGTTCACTTTGAAGCTATTTGCACGTTGTTTGTCAGCTATGTATTGTTTAACAGATTCTACATCATCTAGATCACAATGGGATGCTAAATGTTTTAGATTGAATAAAATGTTCCTCAACGTACCTTCAGACAATCCAGATGCCTTAAGCCTTAATAGTGTGTTTAAAATTTTCTGTTTAATAGAATCACTATACCGTAATCCACTGTTTGGGCCCGTAGTCTAGAATGGATTAGGACGCTGGCCTGCGGAGCCGGAGATCCTGGGTTCAAATCCCAGCGGGCCCGCTTTCGCCATTTTTGCTAGCTTTGGCATGCGCGTGCATCTTCACGCAATGGTGTTCGTTTAAGATTTGGTGAAGTCGTTTCAGCTGTTTTCACTTTTTTGTAGGTATCCGCCGAATCCTATTGCCCATAATAGGATTGGGTAAGCTATCATGCGTTCCATTCCGCCGAGACCTATTATGAGATTGATGGCTGAGTTGAAATAGTGTAGGTATATTTCCCCAACCATGAAAATTGTTAGGGCTGTAAGCGACATGATTCCCATGCTTATGGCGAAGTAGCTCATTGGCGGCTTTTGAATTTTATAGGAGGTTATAGCGGATAATGCTCCAAAGAGAAAGGCGATTAGGGAAAAGACCGTGTGCACCATGCCTGGAAAATTTTCAGGGAATATTCCAACTCCCATGGCGCCGATTCCGCATAGCGTTAAGAAGACTGAAAGAATTTTACTTTGAACCATCCGCTTTAGGAGGTAGGCGCTGGCTGCAACTGTTGCGCCGAGCAGGAAGACTGAAATGTTGAAGATTGGGGCTGTTGCCCCGATGCCAAGGTCGCTTATGTAGTTTTCAGAGATGCTGTATTTTGGATATAGGCATTCAGCCATTATCATGCAGAGGATAAATTGGACTGCGCCGACAAATATTAATGTTCCAGCAATTTTTCCATCAGTTTGTTTCATACATAAAAATACGTGGTTAACCTTATAAATTTGAGTTAAACTTTGTGAAGAGCTAAAGTTGATGTTTATGCTTTTTCTGGCTGTGAGCCATACGCCAAGTCCATAGAATGGCGGGAAATCATGATGAGGAAAATTCCAATGTAAGACAATGTAAGAATATGGTTTGTAGGTTGCGTAATACCCAGTTATCTCAACACTGAGTTGTGTTGCGACTTCATGTTGATTGTAAATGCTAAGCATTGCAATCGCCATCAAAATAAAAAGCTGACCTGTTGAAATTAGAGGTCTGGCGATTGCGTAGTACCGGTTATTCCACCTTAAGGGAAGTGTCAACGTAAGGCTATTGCGGACGCTTAGACATATTGCCCAGCTTTTCAGGGATGCGTCAAAAGGCTGCGTGGAATCGCTTTGTTTCTGGAAAACCAGTTTTCCTTTCTGGTCATAGATGAACGCGTTATAGAATCTTGGAAGAGTTATGCCTTCGATGTTTTTCTATCTATATGCATACATATTGGTCCTTTTGGACTTGAAATTATAGCTTACTGTGAAGTTTGTTTGAAAGCATGGTTCGTAAAGAATTCTCTGCCATGCATTGTTTGGGATGTCGGGACCATAAACAGATACTGGTGAAAAGTAAACGCACCATAACCCGCTTAACAGCATCAGTGCGGCGACCGCCAAGCCAAGCATGCTAATGGTTTTACCGTTTATTATCCTTATCGTTTTCTCTTCCATACTCGTCCGTTTTAATTCGAGAAATCCCCCCACATAAAAAGGGGTTTTGCATCGTAATGGACATTATGTTTTAACTGAAGCCTTTAAGCAGTTCGTCTATGGCTTTCCCAACATTTTCGCCTCTATATCCGCCTTCCAAAACGAAAAAGGTTGGTTTTCCAAAAGAAGCCAGCATTTTCCCTATTTCTCCATAGGTTTTCTCTGTCAACCCTAAAGATGCTAGGTCTCCAGCATAGGCGTCAAAGCCTGCTGAAACGGCTATCACATCAATCTTTTGCATTTCAACTTTTTTCAAGGCTTCTTGGAGGGTTTTTAGGTAAACTTCTTCGCCGCAGTCTGCTGGTAGTGGATAGTTTAGGCAGTTGTCCTCCGAATAGTAGCCCGTCCCCGGGTAATGAGGATGTCTATGAAGTGAAACATAAACCACCTTTGGGTCTCCTAGGAAAATTTCTTGCGTTCCATTTCCATGGTGTCCATCAATGTCCAAGATGAGTGTTGGCTTGTCTAGATGTTTGACCGCAACTGCGATGTTGTTTATGTAGCAGAAGCCCTTAGTATAAGCGCCTAGGGCAATGCCATACCTGCCAGCGTGGTGTCCTGGGGGTCTCATGAGGGAGAAGCCTTGGATTTCTGCGGCTAGGATTGCGGCACCCGCTGAAAGTCTTGCGTATTCGTATATGTTTTCGTAGGCTGGGGTGTCTGGGTCTTCTATGGCTCCTCTTTTAAGCAGTTCTATGTATTCTGGGTCGTGAACCTTGAGTAGGTCTTCTTCTCGGGCTGGTTCTGGTTTTACAAACTCGTAGCCCCGTTCTTTTAGGATTTCGTAGGCTCTTCTAACCCTTTGAGGGCTTTCAATGTGCCATGAGCCATACTCTAGGCACTTTTCAGAAAAAACTATTTTCTTTTTCACTTTTGCACCAGCCCCCGGGTTTACGCTTTTAGCTTAAATTTGCCAGTTACATATATTAGTGTTCACATTAACTGTTGAAGTGTTTGAAAGGCTGAACTTCATGGTTTCGGAAAATCCCTTTGCAGAGTTTAGAAGGAAATGCGAATCAGCATTAAGTGAGGCTATTGAAAGGCTTTCGCTTGAAGTGCCCAAACGGTTGGTTTTTGAGAAGCCTCCTGTTTGGGAGTTCGGTCAGCTGGCTTCCTCTATATGTTTTGAGCTGGCTAAGCAAGTTGGCGAAAAGCCGCTAGTTCTTGCTGAACGCATCATAAGCGCCATAGACAAGTCAAAGTTGTCTTTGGTTGGTGATGTCACTGCGGCTGCTGGCTACATAAATTTCCATGCGAATTTTGCAAAGTTCTCTGAGCTTACCATAGAGTCTGTTAGGCGTTTTGATGAAGCCTACGGTTTTGTTAAGACTGAGAAGCCACTAAAAATTATTGTTGAGCATACGAGTGTTAATCCGCTTCATCCAATTCATATTGGACAAGCTAGAAATCCTATGCTTGGAGACGCCATTGCCCGTTTGCTTTCTGCCAGGGGGCATGCGGTTTCGCGGCACTATTATGTGGATGATGTTGGTAGGCAGACGGCGGTAATTGCCTACGGCTATGAGAAGCTTGGAAGACCTAAACCGACGGAAAAGCCAGACCACTTTATTGGTAAAATTTACACTATAACAAGCTGCCTGGTTGAAATTAACCGTTTGAAAAGGGAGCTTGAGCGGGCGAAGGCTGTTTCAGCTGATGATGAAATAATGAAGATTAATAGGGAACTGGACGACTGGATGTCCATTGCATTCGAGTTGAAGAGCAAGCATCCAGTGCTTTTTGAAGAGCTGCTCCAGAGGATAGGCGGAGATGAGGATCCAGAGAGGATTGTTGGCGAGTTGAATAGGGCCTATGAGGTTGGAGATGAACGGGCAAAACGGCTTATTAGGGAGGTTAGCCAACTCTGCTTAGAGGGTTTTAGGGCTACTTTGAGCCGTGCTGGTGTTTTCTACGATTCTTGGGATTGGGAGAGCGACCTTGTTTGGAGTGGGCTTGTAGCAGAAGTTCTCCAGAGGCTGAAGCAGACGCCCTATGTTTCTGTTTTGGGCGGTGTTTTGGAGTTTGAGGCTGGAAAGGTTGTTGAAGACCTAAACTTGTGGGATAAGCTAGGTTTGAGGAAGGATTATGTTGTACCCTCTTTAACGCTTGTTAGGGCTGATGGCACAACCCTTTACACGACTAGGGATATAGCCTACACCCTATGGAAGTTTGAAAGGGCTGAAAAGTGCATAAACGTCATCGGAATGGAACAGTCTCTAGCACAGATGCAGCTGAAAATAGCCCTATACGCTTTGGGCTATGCCAAACAAGCTGAAAATTTGACGCATTTCGCCTACAACCTTGTTACTTTGCCAGGCTATAAAATGTCTAGTCGTAGGGGGCGCTACATAACATTGGATGAGGTTATGGATGAAGCCGTAAACAGAGCGTACGAGGAGGTTGCAAAGCGCTCGCCCCAATTGCCAGAAGAAGAGAAGCGTAAGGTCGCAGAGTTTGTTGGTATAGGTGCTGTTCGCTATGCGCTTGTGGAGGTTGACCCTTCAAAGCCTGTTGAGTTCAACTGGGAACGGGTTATAAACTTTGAGAGGAACAGCGCCCCCTACATTCAGTATACTCATGCTAGGGCTTGCAGCATAACGCGAAAGGCTTCAAGAAAACCTGAAAACCCAAACTATGGCCTGTTAAGGGAGAAGCTTGAAAATGAAATCGTCTTTACTTTGGCGGAGTTTCCAGAAGTTTTTGTTGAGGCGGCGGATCTTCTTAAACCCCACATGATAGCCGATTATGCCAATGCATTGGCTGACAAGTTTAACACTTTTTACAATGCTTTTCCAGTGATCAAGGCTGAGCCGCCAGAGTTAAGCGATGCGAGGCTTGCGTTGGTTGATGCCGTGAGGATTGTTTTGAGAAACGCCCTAAACCTTATTGGCATACATGCGCCTGAAAGGATGTAGCCCTCTACCCTTTTATGGTGCTCCTTGAATTATGGCTGCTGCTGTGCTTGTTCCTATGCGGTTGGCTCCAGCCTCAATCATGGCAATAGCATCAGCATAAGTCCTAATGCCTCCCGCAGCTTTCAAGCCCATTTCCTTTCCAACAACTTGACGCATAAGCCTAACATCTTCCACCGTGGCACCTCCGCCGAACAAGCCTGTGGAGGTTTTGACGAAGTCTGCTCCGGCTTCTTTGGCGATTTTGCAGGCGGTTATCTTCTCCTCTGTAGTGAGCAGCGGGGTTTCAATAATCACTTTGACTATTATGTCTTCGAATAGGTGTTTAACATCGACAACAGCCCTTATATCCCGCTTAAAAAGTTCATGGTCCCCGGATTTTAATGCGCCTAGATTAGCGACCATGTCGAGTTCGCATGCTCCATCTTCTATGGCCTTTATGGCTTCTAAGGCTTTAACCTCTGGTAGGGCAACGCCAAAGGGAAAACCAACAGTTGAGCAAACTTTAACATTTGTGTCTTTTAGGAGTGAGGCTGCCAGCTTCACGTAGGTTGGGTTTACGACGACGCATCCAAACCCGTATTGGATGGCTTCTCTGCATAATTTTTCAACTTCATTTTTTGTTGCCGTAGCCTTAACAAGCGTAGAATCTATTATTTTGGCGAGCTGCTCCCTTGAGATGGTCAACATCATTCACCTTACTAAAAGATTGGGTTGTTTGCATTTATTGGTTTCTAAAGCGGTTTATCGGATGTTTGTGGCTTTTGTTATAAAGCTTTATATCGAGTATTGCGACACATGACGTTTTGGGTGCAAGCCATTGGGAAGACCATCAAAAAATGAATACGTGAAAAAGTTCGGCAAGTTCAAAGAGAAAATGAACAAAAACTTGCAAATTTCAAGAAACAGTTTGAGAAAATTGAGAAAGCAAAAGTGGACTGCTGAAGAAGACCAAAGAGATGAGGCATGATGTGGAACGCGAAAGACTAAAGATGGAAAACGAAATAGCTAAATCAAAAGATTTATCCCCAGAATCAAAGAAAAGACTTCGCCTGGAAATAGACTCCCTTAAAAGTGAAGTTCTGAAATGTGTTCTGAGCTTGAAATAAGAATTGCCGAAACCATAGCACAGTATAAATTGCCTAACAACCTAGGGTAAACGGTTGCGTGGGATGAGAAGGATTCTAGAAAACAGAGGTCTGCATATGCCCTCGGCATAACCCTTTCCTATTGGGAATTGCAACCATCATGGTTGTTTTGTGGAAGGCTTACCCTGAAATCTGTTCAAGCAGTGATCCATTCTCAACTTTTTTGTCGCTTCTCTGGACAGAGGAGCTAGCCCTCTTCTCATGGCTTTCCTTAAGGCTGATACACCTCGTCATATTGGGAGACATTCTACTCATATCCGGGGCCACATTGTGGGTTTCAAGTTGCCAATGGTTTGTTGTTCTAGGAAAAACCATCTGGTTTCATGTCCCTGCAAGAAAAAATGGAGATCAATCGGAAATAAAAGCCCTCGTCCACTGCCCTACTGCCGCCAACTTGTCCACCGAGAATCGCCGAGGATTAACCAGTTTCGCATTTTAGATTTTCTCCCTCCTTATCTCAAAAAGCACCGTACCACCATCTGTGTAGGGTTTTCCAGGATCCAGACACTGCATATATCCAGTTTCGCCCTCCCCTTTCGCTAAGCCCAACTCTTTGAAGCTTATTCCACGACTTAGTGGAACAAGCATTGAGAGCATACAGCCAAAGGCATGAATGCATATGTTGTCAGTTTCATCAACAATTATTTTTGGAGATTCCACAACCATTTTGTCGCCAATTTTGAAGACTGGACATTTTCCCCTTATCTCCTTAACAGTTATGATTAGGCGATACCTATCCTCATTTTCCATGACTAAATCCCAGCAGGAGGCTAATGTTTTATAGTTAAAGCTTTGAGTTGGCAAACACTTAAAAGTCTTGTCGGATGGGATTATTGCTACAGAAAAGGGTGCAAGAGGCTATGGGAAGCCGACCAGTAATTGTTGCGGCTGGGAGGACAAAGTTTGGGGAGCACTACGAGAAGCAGCCTGAACGTCTCATTGAGGAGGCTTGGCTTAAGGCTTCCGAAGAGGCTGGCCTTGAACGTAAAGACTTAGAGGCCTGCTATTTGTCTGATTATTTTCTGCCAATAACTAACAAGCTTGGGCTTGAGGAGGGCTTCCTCTCAGAATTGACGGAGCTGCACGTGCCTATGGATGTTGCCCGCTCCTTCAGCTCTGCCTTTTCAAACGCCTGCAACGCCATCCAAGCTGGAAAATATGACATTGTGCTTGTGGGCGGAATAGAAAAGATGACAGACCGATGGGATAAGATCCGCGACGACCTCATGCTATTGGAGGACCCTTGGAGTTATTATGCTGGTGGCACACCAGAAGCCAACCACGAACTCATGCTAAGGGCTTATATTAAGCGTTACGGCATAAGCGGAGAAAACCTTGAAAAGCTAAACACAGCCCTAGCACAAATCTCCGTTAAAAACCACCTAAACGCCTTAAAAAACGAGTATGCCCAATTCCAGCGGAAAATAACCGTCGAACAAGTGCTGGAGGCACGGAAAAACGCGAGACGACCTTTAGGACTTTATGATTTTGCACCTATTTCCGACGGTGCCAGCGCAGTGATTTTAGCCAGCGAGGAAGCAGCCAAAAAGTTAACCGACAAGCCAATCTATGTCCTTGGCTCTGCTTTTGCCACCGACTACTTAACTTTTCCAGCGCGTGAAGACATGACTGGTTTCCTTGCAACCCGCCTAGCCATGGAAAAGGCCCTAAAAACCGCTGAGATAAGCCTATGGGACATACAAGTGTTAGAGGTTTATGACCAGTCCACAGTTATGGAGATGGTCTCCCTTGAGGATTTAGGCTTCTGCCCTCGTGGAACGGCTTGGAAAGCAATTTTTGAAAGCTGTAAAGACTATAAAGGCTACTACAAAATTAACGGGAAGAAGCTTTTCGTCAACATGAATGGCGGATTAAAGGCTGACGGAAACCCTTTGGGTGCTACTGGCGGAGCCCAAATCTACGAGGTTATAAAACAGTTGAGGGGAGAGGCTGGAGAACGCCAAATAAAGGCTGATGAAAGGCTAAGGTTTGGATGTGTGCTTGAGCTGGAGGGTTTTGGCACAAAAAGTTATGTCCACATCTTTGGAGGAGGTTTCTAAATGAGCAGCGAGCCAATAGAAAGGCGTATCTCATATCTGGGCGATAGGCTTAGGGGCAGACGCTGCCAAATCTGCGGAAAAGAATATTTCGAAATAAGGGATTACTGCGGAAACTGCGGGAGAAAAAGCTTCGGAAAAATGGAGGATATAGACTTCTTCTACGAGAAGGGAAAACTTGAACTCTGCACCCTCGTCAATGAGCCCACAAACAAGTTCACTAAGCTCGGCACTTATATTTACGGAATAGTATCCTTCCATAACGGCAAGATTAGGGTTCCTGGAAGGCTTACAGACAAGATAATTAGGAATGGCGAAACCATAGACTTTTCAGCCTTTGAGGGAAGAGAAGTTGTTCCAAGGTTTAGGAGGCGCTACTCCGTTGAGAAAAGCGAAATCATCCCAACAATATCTTTAGCCTTCACCTTCTCAGATGAATATTACCCCCATCAGGAGTATCATATAGTTAAGCCTAACAAGGAGTATGATGCGCCTGGCATAGTTGGCTACGGCGTATACACCTCTAGATTCAGAATCAAGGAAGGAGGCATAGAACGTTCCGTTCCCTTCATAGATGAAGACGCAATAACAGCGGCTGTTGAGGCTGGGAAACTTGCCCTAATTCATTCAGGAGTTGACAGCACGCTTGTCGGCAAAGTTTACGTAGGCTCTGAATCAAACCCCTACGCTGTTAAGCCCATAGCCTCAAAGGTTGCCCAAGTCCTTAAACTTGGTGAGGAGGATGAGGATGTTCAAGGCGTTGATGCCATAGACACGGAGTTCGCGTGTAAGGCGGCTACAAGCATGTTTAAGGATGCCGCCTCGCTGGTCAATTATCCAAAGATGGGCGTCCCATATGCCATGGTTATTGGAGCGGACAATTCACAAGCAGCTCCAAGGGATTCTCCTGGCGGGGAGCTGGACTTCTTTGTTGGTTATGGCGGATGCGCCTACATATTTGGAAAAACCGACGTCATAGCTGAGCTTGAAGGATGGTACTCTTGTACTTCTGATACGCCTGACTTCTGGCGGAGGGACGGTGAGCCGTATCCAATGCATGGCGGGCGTTTTACTGGCGACCCAGCCTACTTTAAACATATAAGAAAAGCTGCAAAGAAGCTTATGGATAGGCTTGGTTTAAAGCCAAGCGACATAAACTATTTTGTTGCACATCAGCCCAACGTCCAGTTCCCAATAAGAATAGCCTGCGAACTGGGTTTCAAAGAAGAGCAATATATGCCCTCCATTCAGGTGGCAAAGTTCGGCAACACGTATTCTGGCTCTTCGCCAGTAGGCTTGGCAGCAGTCCTCGACATAGCAAAGCCAAACGAGCGCATCCTAATCGTGAGCTACGGCTCCGGAGCTGGAAGCGACGCCTACTCCTTCATAACAACAAGCCAAATAATAGAAAAGAGGCAGCGCCAAAAACTCACGGTGAAATATCAGGCGGAAAACCCCTTCCTGGAATATGTGGACTACAACATGTATAGAAGGCTTAAGGCTGGGATGTAAGCAACCTTTAATAGCGTTGCCCGTGAAAAATACAGCGGAGCAAAATAGATGTCAATGCGTGAAGTTTTCAGAGTTCTATATGCGCCCCACAAGGCTTTCAAAGAGATAATTCAAAATCCAGGCTACAAAGGACCATTAATAATAATGCTGCTGTTTGTATTATCCTTTTCAGGATTCTATTATATCCTCTCCGCAAAGGTTTATTATGACCAAACAGCGCCGAAACTGACGGATTTGGACAGGTGGACAGAAGATGCTAGTTTGTGGCGCTCAAATGGGGCGATTGTGACTGTAAACACTACGGACTATATTAAAGGCAGCTATTATGGAAACAGAAGCATCCAATTTGCATTGGAAAACAGCACAAAAATTGATATGGAACTAGAGATTCCAGGATCATTGAATTGTCGAGAGCCTTACACCTATACAAATCTAACATTTAGAATTAAGATAGTTAAGCCTTTAAACAATTCTAACTATATGGACGTTTACTTATTCTCTGAAAATGCCTCTGACAAGTACTTTAAATACTCTCTGCCAGCTAACAACTTGAAAATCGGAGTTTGGAATAATGAAACAATTTTGTTAAAAAACTTTGAAAATTTTAATGGCGCTGATTGGAGAAACATTACAGGTTTAAAGTTTGAATTGGCATGGTTAAGCAGACAAGACAACATAATGGTTCTTGTTGATGGGGTTTTCTTTCACGGCGACTATAAATCACTGCTTGATATGGGTGGAAGCGCGGTGATCATTAATTCCATGATAAGCGGGTTTATGCAGTTCACCGTACAATGGGTAATCCTCGGCGTAATCTTATACTTTTTTTTAAAAATTTTTAGGGCGCAGCCAGTTTGGAAAACTATACTTGTAATTTCAGGGTTCATGCTCATAACCTTCTTCGTACAGAACCTAATTCTCATAGGGGTTGTTTTGGCCTACCCCGAAATGCGTCTGCCTCTAGAAACGTTAGGCGGGGTTTCCGGGGAGGGATGGACTTTGGACGCGCAGAACTTTATGTCCATTTTAACCATAAAATATGATGTTTTAGACAGAATAGTCTATTACATTTGGATTGTAGCCCTGTGCAGTGTTGCTGTTCGTTTACTGTTTAATTTTCCATGGATGAGAGGCGTTTCTGTCTCGTTCCTTAGCAGTGTGATAAGCATGCTGGCAGTCCGCTTCTTAATGTATGGGGGATTTTGGCTCTAAAATCAGCGCCTTGCTACTTGTATCTTAGGGCTACCATTGGCCGTATTTTGAGGCTCTGTAGGCTGAGAGAATTCCGCCCACCAATCCTATCCAGCCTATCGCAGGCAAAAGTAATACTTTTATACATATGGACATTTCTATGAACAGTTTCGGTGGGGATTCGTTTGTCGATAATCCTTGATGTGCGCAATGTTAAGAAGAGTTATCGTATGGGTAAGGTTGTTGTTCAAGCTTTACGAGATGTTAGTTTTAATGTTGAGGAAGGCGAGTTTCTGGCTGTTTTGGGTCCTTCAGGAAGTGGAAAATCCACACTTCTACATATAATAGGATGTTTAGATCGACCAGACTATGGAGAAATCATAATTGAAGGGAAAAATGTCTTAAGGTTAAGCGATGACGAGTTAGCCGACCTTCGCCTCAAAAAGATAGGTTTTGTTTTTCAGTTTTTCAATTTATTGCCAAGATTAACGGCCCTTGAAAATGTTATGTTGCCTCTAATCCTGGCAGAAGCCTCGGACAAAGAGTCCTACAAAAGGGCTAAAGAACTTTTAGAGTTAGTTGGGCTTGGAGGACGCCTAAACCATAGGCCTTCAGAGTTAAGTGGTGGAGAACAACAACGAGTAGCCATCGCTAGAGCCCTCATCAACAATCCAAAATTGGTTTTGGCTGACGAGCCCACAGGCAACTTGGATACCAAATCGGGCTGGGAAATAGTAAATTTGATGAGGAGGCTTAATGAGGAGATGAAGCAAACGTTTATTGTAGTCACTCATGACCCTCAAATAGCTGAGGTTGCGGATAGAATAATCTACATTAAAGACGGCTTAATTGAAGGGGTTAAAAGCGTTTCAAGGTGAGGACGATGAAACTAAGTAAAATGTTGAATATGGCTTGGCTAAACCTAAAGCAAAGAAAGCTGAGGACAGCCCTTACCACTTTGAGTGTTGTGATAGGCATTACAACGATTATAGCTGTGGCCTCACTGGGTGAGGGTTTCAGGGGAGAAATTAAACAAAGAATGGAGCAGGGCTTCGAACTTGACGTTCTAATAGTTTTTCCGGGAAGCTTCACCGCGGGCTTAAGGGAAGGCTTCAGTCCAGAGGATATAAACTACATTAAGGGGATAGAAAACGTAACCCTCGTAACCCCCCTCATAACCATACCCTTAACAGAAAACATAGAGCTACGCAATCAAACGGGCGTTAAGCTTGGAGCTTTCACAATTGGCGGAGTAAACTTCACAGAAATGCGAGAAATGCTTCCCCAAAGATTCAGATTAATGAAGGGGAATTTTCCCGAAGAGAATGAAACGGGGAGGATTGTTTTGGGCTATAAGGCTAGCATAGTTAACGAAACAACCGTTGCGGACGTAAATAATAATGTAACATTAATTGTGCCTCGACTCCCTTATGGAACTTTACAATCGAATTTCACAGTTTCCGGGATACTTGCTAAGGGGGGCACCTCTGGAATAACAAATTTTGACTATTGGGCATTTATCTCCATAGATGACGCCCTTAATATAGTTCGCAACAAAGAAAAGCCGTATCAGGTAATCCTCGTGAAGGTTTCAAGCGTTCAGAAAGCAGAAAGTGTTGCGAGAGAAATTGAAAAACATTTTTCACCATACTCCGTTACCGTTTTTGTTCCCGTGGCCTTTGCGCGGCAAGTTGATGGCATATTAAACCTTGTTCAAATGTTTCTCGTCGCTATAGGGTCAATTTCACTTCTTGTGGCTGGAGTGGGCATAATGAACATTATGACCGTAGCTGTCATGGAAAGAACCCGTGAGATTGGAATATTGAAGGCTGTGGGTGCCAAAAACCGCACAGTGTTAGGTATGTTTTTAGCAGAGGCCTTATTAATAGGTGTTATGGGAGGTTTTATTGGAGAATTTACTGGATGTTTCTTCTCTTACGGTTTAGCTCTGATATTGAACAACTTCTTACAGCCTACCAGCATTAAGGTGGGAGAACGACCAGACATTCAGCGTATAGTGATGACTCCAGCGCTCTCGCCAGCTTGGATGGTAATAGCCTTTTTATTTGCGATAATTATCTGCATAGCCTTCGGCATGTATCCTGCAAGAAAAGCCGCAAAAATGAACCCTGTTGAAGCTTTACGTTATGAATAAACTAGCAAGGTTTATATTTTTGGCTGCCTTTCTTGATGCTAACTAGCCTCTGCTGGAAACTCGGTGTTCCGCCTTTGCTGAACACTTGAGTTTTTAGCTTTTGAGGCTGGTTCCGCGATAAGGACGAAAAAACAGTATGCCAAGAAGGCTTCCAGAAAAAACAAAAAACATCCAGAGAAAACCAAGAAGGTTTGGGAGTAGCAGACGCTTCAACCCCGGCAAACCACTTTTCCAAATGGCACCAGTCAAAGAAAACCAAGAATTAGAGGTTGTTATAGACGACATTGGGAGCAGAGGAGACGGCATAGCCCGGATACAGGGCTACTTAATTTTTGTTCCAAACAGTAAAATAGGCGAGCGTGTCAGAGTGCGCATCGTTTCTGTTGGGGGAAAATTCGCCGTCGCGGAGAGAATAGCCTAAAAGGAGGATGGTGAAAAGATTGAAGATTAAGGAACTGCGAAACGGAATGAAACGGGTAAACGTTGAAGCCAGAGTCGTAGAAATATCAGCGCCACGCGAAGTCCTTTCCAGATTCAGCGATACAACCCACAAGGTGGCAACAGCCATAATAGCAGACGAAACAGGCACCATAAAGCTGACCCTATGGAACGACCAGATAAATCAGGTGAACGTCAACGACACGGTCAAGGTGGAAAACGGCTACGTAACAAGCTTCAAGGGAGAAATCCAGCTAAACGTCGGAAAATACGGAAAACTCACAGTGGAATAAATCGCGCGGAAAATTTTGAACCGAAAATAAGGAGAGGTGAAAGCGTATGGAAGAAAGAAGAAGATTCGGCGGAAGAAGAGAATTCGGAAAAGGACCGAGAAGATTCCCTCCAAAACCAGTTGAGCTAGGCAAAGAATACGAAGTGGATGTAACAGAAACAAGCCGAAGAGGCGAGGGAATAGCCCGCATCCAAGGACTGGTAACCTTCATACCAAACACAAAGCCCGGAGACCACGTCAAAATAAAGATAACAAGGATAAGCAGAAGATTCGCCGAAGCCGAAGTTGTAGAAGCCGGAGCCATAGAAGAATAAGGAAACACGCACACGCAAAAATTTTCAACTTCTAAATTATTTTAGACAGCGTAATGACAATTCTAATTTTAAAAAAGAGAGAATTTAGCTAATTTGAACTTACCGCTTCTTTTCCCTTCCTCCTTTCTAAGTCTCGCTGCATCTTCTCGCATCGTTCACACCACAATTTTTCATAAACCCTTTGAGGCACAACCCTTTCTTTAAGGTCGGCTATTATGCGTATTCCCTCCGCTTACACCATTCAACACAGATTTTGTAGGCATCCAAGTCCAGCTCCTCATCCTCCCAATAAACCGAACCTCTGAAAACCGTAGAAGCCCTCGTTGGCCATCAACAAAGATGACATCCTCTCCAAACTTCTTAATTGGTATGGGCTCTATTGCAGTAGGGTTGTTTACATTAAATGTTTTCATAACCTCAAAAAGCTTCTCAGAACAGATGTACAGCTGACTTGGCTGTATATCGCTTAACCTCATCATAACGCTTTCCTAGCCATAAAACCCTCCACACAGTAAAGTTATGATTCTCCGTTCTCGTCTTCCCCTTTTAAAGAACCACCACAATATGGACAATAAGAGTAGGATGAATTGATGTAAAGCCTACCACAATGTGGGCATTTCCTTTTTGTTGCCGTGTAAAAGGCTAAAACAAAACATAAAATCACCACAGAAAGAAGCGATAAGCCTTCCCAAGGATGCCCGAGCATGACAATTACAAAACCGAGAAAGAAGAAGAAAATCCCAGCAATTATGCCCATAAAATCTTACTTCAAGGATACTAGCACCCAATTTTCAACATCCCAAACGATTAATGCAATATTCACCTTTTTGGATGACTCCGTAACATTATTCAGTGATGGGGCCGGCCGGATTTGAACCGACGACCTTTCCCCGAAACAGCCTCCCAAGGCTGTTTCTACGGGTTTCTCTACTACTGACCGCTCCAGAACCTCTTCATTCCGCTGGCGGTCCGCAAACCCGTTTAGGACTGTTCTGGAGCCCGTCGTCATACCTGCCTAGACTACGGCCCCTTTTTGGTGGTTTACAGCATTAGATTTTACTAGGATTTTGGATATATGCATTATTCTGTTTTGTTTGGAATAATGCTTATTTACTATTTTACAAAGGTTTATTAGTGGTTTGTTAGTGTTTGAATTAGAGTAAATGTGATGGAGATTTGACTGAAGAAGGTGTTAGCCCGAAGGGCAAGTTTGTTCTGTATAGAGATTTAGATGGAACCACCTACGAGGTTGATTTGCCGTTAACATCTTATGTTGATGTTGAAAAGCTAAGAGATGCTTTGGGTTTGCCAACATATATTGATTTGAGCTATTTTCCTATGAAGAGCGCCATGGTTGTGCTTTGGGCTGCTGTGAACGCGCCGAAGCTTCATGAGCTTTATCCAAACGCCTTTGATAAGGTTGTGAGCAAAAGTCGTATTCCAGCCTTGTTGTTTGGTGGCGCAGCTGTGAAAATTCATTGTCCAAGCGCTAATGCTGGGGGTTCCCTTGAGAGACCCATTAAGGACATGGATTTTATAGTTCCTAAAAAGCAAGGGATTGACTTTTACAAGCTTCTTTTAAAATTGGATAGGGCTTTTGGCACCCAGTACAAGTCTTTTGCAACAGCGAATGATAGGCGGTTTAATGCTTGGAGACGTGGTGAAAGGTATAGGCTGACAACAATTAATGACGTGACCGCTGAGGGACTTCCAAAAATAACGGTTTTGGATCTTTTCTGCGACGTTGTAGACTTAAGGCACAGGGTGGATGTTCGAGAGGCTTTCCAAAGGTATAAGGAGAACCTCTACACAATTGGCTTGGAGAACCTAATAATTTTAAAGGCCCAGTTTATTTTTGATATGCCAAAGGAACGCGCTGAAGAGTTGAAAAAATGCGAATGCGATTATAGGATTCTCCCATATCCATACTATGCAGAGGATAAGATTGTTGTAGGAATGGAGGAGAAAGACATCAAGGACGTGTGCGCCATATTTCTGGACCATGAAATTGGGTCTGGAAATGAAAAGATAGATCCGCAGAAGATGAAGCGGATTTTGGATAAGGATAAGAAGCTTGCCCTAACCGTCACGTTGAACCTTAAAAACATTGTTGAAAAGTCTGATGTTCTTCGAAGATGGATGTCGAAGAGCGAAGTCTCAACGGTGACCTATCGGGTACAAGAGCTTCTTAAAGGGTTGCCTGTGGTTGACAAAAAGTGGGATAAGCCTTGGTGGAACACTGCGGTAGAGACACCTATAATCGAGTAGAATACCATTAATGTTTGGCTTCAATGAGCTTTTCTCGGATTTTTTCGCATTTTTTGGTTGCCTCTTCAACAGCCTTCATTAGGGCTTGCCGTATTTGGCTTCCTTCAAGTTCAAAAATGGCTTCAATTGTTGTGCCTCCAGGAGTGGTTACCATGTCCTTTATTTTAGCTGGATGTTCTCTGGTTTCAAGGATTAATTTTCCAGTTCCTAAAACTGCCTGGGCGGAACTGTATAGGGCTAGGTCTCTTGGTAAGCCAACCTTTAACCCAGCATACATTAGGGCTTCAATAATAATTGAAATGTAGCCTGGGGCACTTCCACTTAGGGCTGTTATGGCGTCCATGTACCTCTCTTCAACTTCCACAGATACGCCCATCGTGTCCAAGAGCATCTTAACCTTTCTCTTTTCCTCTTCGTTTAGGCTGTTGTCGCAGCAATATGCCGTGAAGGATTGTTGCACTAAGGCGGCGATGTTGGGCATGGTTCTAACGAACTTGGCTTTTGGAACTTTATCCTTGTAAAATTGTAGGGGGATGGTTGCAGCTGTGGAAATTACAATTTTGCCTTCGATTTCCCCGCTTATCTCCCCTAGAACCTTCTCGACATCATTTGGCTTTACGCATATAAAGATTATATCCGCTCTTCCGGCGGCTTCCTTGTTGTTTGTGGTGACGAAGGCCCCTAAACTTTCAAATTCTTTAAGCCTTTCTACGTTACGCCTTGTGGCGATAACATGGCCTTGGTATCCCTCTTTTAATAGGCTTTTAACTATTGCTCCGCCAATCATGCCAGCTCCTATAACTGCTATATTTTCCATGGCTGCCCCTCTGCTCTTAAAGCTAATGCTGCTAGATAAACAGTTCTTCCACAAAAGGAGATTACTCGGCTTTCTCACTCCTTTTTATTAACCTTTTAATCATTAGGTAAGTTTCTTTCCTTGACAATCCGGTTCTTGAGAGCGGCAAGTCTAGGGTTCCATTTTTTGAGTAAAGCCTTAAACACGTTTCACGCTTAGGCGTTATGTAAATGGCTACATCTGAAAAGTCGGACCATTTCCCCTTTTTCAAACTTCTGCCTTCCCAAAGCTGGAAGCCTTTGCCATCCATGTAGAGCATTGTGTGGTATCGGTTTTTGTAAAGGCGGTGGCCGACAATAACCGAAACCACAATTGCTATCAATAGAGATAGGGG
>JBMFMB010000021.1:0-17647 GCA_049970895.1 Bathyarchaeia archaeon
GTAACAATGTCGCCTCCAGCATAAACGCCTTCAAGGCTTGTTTTGCCATTCTCGTCGGCCACGATGGTGCCCCATTTTGTCACGGCTAAGCCTTCTGTTGTGCGTTGAATTATGGGGTTTGGTGTTCGCCCAATGGCAATTATAACGGTGTCAACATCCATCAAAAACTCTGAGCCTTTAATCGGCACTGGTCTGCGTCTCCCCGTCTCGTCTGGTGGTCCAAGCCCCATGCGTATGCATTCCATCTGTTTAACCCAGCCCTTCTCATCTCCAATAAATTGGGTTGGGTTTGTCAAAAGTTTGAATATTACACCCTCTTCTTCAGCATTTTCAATCTCCTCTTTTCTGGCTGGCATCTCCTCCCTTGAACGACGGTAAACTATGTAAACTTGCTCTGCGCCTAGGCGTAGGGCTGAACGAGCAGCATCCATAGCAACGTTTCCGCCACCAATAACTGCAACACGTCTCCCAATTCTTATGGGCGTGTCATATTCCGGAAAGGCATAAGCCTTCATCAAATTAACCCTAATCAGAAACTCGTTAGCCGAATAAATCCCGCCCAAGTTCTCGCCGGGAAGACCCAAAAACTGGGGCAAACCAGCACCAGTTCCAATGAAAACGGCGTCAAAATCCCTCTCCTTCAACAGTTCTGGAATCGTATAGGTTCTGCCAATAAGATAGCCAAGCTTAAGCTCGACGCCAAGCTTCTTAATGTAGTTCACTTCGGCTTGCACAATGCTCTTTGGAAGACGAAACTCCGGAATACCATAAACAAGCACTCCGCCGGGAAGATGCAGAGCCTCAAAAATGACAACTTCATGCCCAAGCTTCGCCAAATCGGCTGCCACCGTCAAGCCAGCGGGTCCAGCGCCTATAACGGCTACACGCTTTCCAGTGGGCGGAGCCTTCTCCGGAATTGTGAAGCCTCTGGCCCTCTCCCAGTCTGCCAAAAACCTCTCAAGCCTACCAATGCTTACAGGGTCGCCAACCTTCCCAAGAACACACATTTTTTGGCACTGCTCCTCTTGGGGGCACACCCGCCCACAAATGGCTGGGAGGCTATTCTTCTCCTTAATCTTTCTTATGCCCTCCTCATATTTGCCCTCCCTAAGAAGCTTAATGAAGGCTGGAATGTCAATTTCAACAGGGCAGCCCTTAACACACTGAGGTTTTGGGCATTGTAAGCATCGGCTAGCCTCCTCTAGGGCTTGCTCCTCCGTGTAGCCCAAAGCAACCTCATTAAAGTTGTGCCTCCGCACTTCCGGCGGCTGCTTAGGCATTGGAACAGCCTTTTTCTTAACTTTAGGCTGAGGCTTACTTTCCGCCACAACCACACCCCTCAAGCTCCCACAAAAGGGCGCTTAAACGCTCCTCTGGAAGGAACATGCGCTGACGCTTAATCAGCTGGTCAAAATCCACAAGGTGCCCGTCAAACTCTGGACCATCAACACATCCAAACTTCATCTGCCCACCAACACTCACACGGCAGACACCACACATCCCCATGCCATCCACCATGATGGGCATAAGCGTAACAACAGTCGGAATCCTGTAAGGCTTCGTCAACTCGCAGACTTTTTGAAGCATTGGGACAGGTCCCATGGCAACGCACCTGTCAAATCTTTCGCTAGCCAAAACATCCCTCAGAAAATTTAAGCCCTTGTAGCCTTCAGAGCCATCATCCGTCGCCACATAAAGCCTATGGCTTAAGGCTTTCATCTCCTCCTTAAAGAAGAGAAGCCCCTTTATACGGGCACCCATAACCGTCACAACAGTGTTTCCAGCCTCCCGCAGGGCTTTGACTTGCAAAAGCATAGGCGCAATCATAACGCCACCAGCCACACATAGGACTTTGCCAAAATTCCTAATCTCCGAAGGATTCCCCAGAGGCCCAGTGATGTTCCATATACTTTCTCCTTCCTTCAGCAAGCCAAGCTGCCGTGTCGTCTTGCCAACCTCATTAAAAACGAAGGTTATTGAGCCTTTCTTCGCATCATAGCCAGCTATTGTTAACGGCACTCTTTCGCCCTTCTCATTTACTATGACTATGATGAACTGTCCGGGTTTGGCTTTCTCAGCTATTTGGGGAGCATAAACCTCAAACAACTTTATTTTCGGAGCAAGCTCTTCAACCCTTAAAATCTCATACATTAGCTAAGCCTCCTTTTTCAAAGGCTTTATCGGCGGTAAAGCCGCAACTTTGCGCACAAAGGCTTCAAGCTTCTCCTCAAACTTGCCAGCATCCCGCGGAGAAGCCTCATAAAGCTCAAAACGGTCAATCAATCCCATCTTCTTCAAAACATCCCTAAGAACAGCCATGTTTCTCTCCGCGGTGTCACGCCCCTCTTGAAGCTTACAATCCTCAGCAGAACAAACAACAGCCATAACCCCATCGAAACCGTTCCTCAAAGCGTTTACAACATGCACTGGGTCAAGAGCCTTAAAACATGGCACCTCCAACGTGACGGCATTCCGCTTGAAAAATACGCCTTCAGGATCGTCAAGGGCTGAAAACTCGGACCACTGACAACAGAAGACAAGGATTACTGGAGATTTGCCCTCAGCCTTCAGCCTAAAAGCCGAATCACCATAACGCTTCAAAACACTTTCAAACTCAAAACCCTTAACCTGAATGGCATGATGCGGACAAACCAGGGCACATGCACCACAGCCCATACAATATTCACTTAGAATCTTTGGCGTGGCGAAAGCCTCTGCCTCTATAGCAGCGTATGGGCATATGAAGACGCACTTGTCGCAGCCAACACATTTCGTGGTGTCATAAACAGCTTTCCGCGAATACTTAACAACTCTGACGGAATCCTTGCTGAAGCCCAGCTCTTCAAGAACCCTTCTCCCAAGGAAAAGCCTCCTCGTATTAATTTTTGTGCCTTCCTTGAAACGGCAGAAGAAATCCTCGCACTGAATTGAAACCACATTTTTAATGCCAAAACCCAAAACCCTAAAAATGAATTCCGTTGGAACCCGACCAGAACACGGCAAACGCAGCGGAATATAATCCTTAACACTTAAGCCCTGCTCAGATAGAATCTCCCCAACTTCCCTTGTTGAAGGCGAGTTTCCACGACACATAAGCACAAGAGTTTCCGCCCCAGTCCTTTTCAGCTCACCCTCAACATAACCAACCAAACTATCATAGTCATAATAGACTATTTCTATGGCGAAAACTGGACAAGCACTATAACATATCCCACAAACCTGACACTTCTGAATGTCTATCTCAACTTTGCCAGTTTCCGCGTCCCGTTCTATGGCTTCGTAGGGGCATATGGAATAACATATTGAACAGCGGCTGCAATAGTCTTGGTTTATACGCACAACAACTGTCTGCTCTCCACTCATTCCAGCCATTTCAGCCATCTCCAAACCGGCTGCTTGTTCAAAGCACCTTAACGTTGAAGTTTGAAGGATAAGACTACCGGTAATATAATATTTTTGGAGCAGACTTAACGATTACTGCTTGAAATAGTAGGGTCTGCAGATAAAACCATAGGCCTCCAAGGCTGCTGTTATCCCCTGACCAACAGCTGTCCCAACCTGCTTAACTGGATGATTAGTGACATCGCCAGCCGCATAAACCCCTTGAACATTGGTTCTTTGGTGAACGTCAACAATTATGTAGCCATGCTCGTCAACGGCTACTCCGGCATCCTTAGCAAGCTCACTGTTAGGTTTTTCACCAACCTGGACAAAGATTCCATCAATTGGAAGCTCCGTAACAGCGCCTGTTTTCGAATTGAATAGTACAGCCTTGCTGACGAGCTTTTCACCCTTGATCTCCTTCAACTCAGTGTTCCATAAAACCTCAACATTGGGCTTTTCCAATAAGGCTCTAACACGTGCCTCCTCTGCTCGGAAGGTGTCTCTTCTGTGGGCAACCTTGACTTCTGAGGCTAAGTCAGCCAAATAAAGGGCTGTAGCCACAGCAGAGTTGCCGCCGCCAACTACCAAGACCCGTTTACCCTTAAAGAGGGGCCCATCACATATTCCACAGTAGCTTACGCCTCTACCGCGAAACTCTTTTTCGCCTGGAACCCCAAGCTCAGTGTAGCTTGTGCCAGAGGCAATTATAACAGCCTTAGCCCTATAGGAGGCTTTTGCAGTTTCAACGATCTTCTCATCGCCCTTGAGGTTGAGCCTTGTAACTTTTTCAAACTCGTGGATTTCCACGCCAAGTTTCCTGCACTGTGCCACAATTCTCTGCATGAGCTCAAGACCACTTATTTTCTCGAAGCCAGGATAATTCTCAATTATTGGGGCGTCAGCGGCTGTTCCACCAGCAATCTCCTCTTCAAGGATTAAGGTTTTCAACCCGCTTCTGACGGCATAAATTCCAGCCGTTAGCCCGGCGGCACCAGCTCCAATAATTATTAGCTCCCAATCTTCCATTTCTAACAACCTTAACAGATTGTTTTGGCATGCTGCATTTTAATTGTTTTGTAAGCCTGACTAGTCTTCTTCAAGGTCCATGTCAAGTTCGGTTATTTCAAGCTCATAGCATTCTTGGCAAAGCCCATCATAAGCCTCATACTCTCCTTTTGTGATTTCTCTGCCACAAAGCATGCAATGGTAGGTTTCTTCTCCCTCATCTTCCCCCATTCATAAGCCTCAAAATTTATATGCCGCACAGCCTTTTATAAGGCAAGTGCCAAAAGCTCCGCTACATCCATGACTTGGATTTTTCCCTCATTACCAGTTGTTTTTACCGCATCCTCCATTGTAAGCATGCAGAAGGGACAAGCAACAGCCAAAATTTCTGCTCCTACGTCAACAGCCTCTTTAACGCGGATTTCAGCCAATCGTGGTCCTGGAATATCAACCCACATTCTTCCGCCTCCTCCTTCGCAGCATAGGCTTCTGCTTCTTGAACGGTCAAACTCTAAGAGTGCTACGCCCCTTATGCTCTCAATCACTTTGCGGGGTTCATCGTAAATGTTGTTTTGCTTGCCAAGATAACAAGGGTCATGGTAAATCACTTTTTTGGCAACCTCTTTTGACGGTTTTAGCTTTCCAGTTTCAATAAGCTTCGCCAGAAGCTGCGTGTGATGCAGAGGCTCAAAGCTTGTTTGATTATACCGATTCTTAAAGGCGTGAAAACCATGGGGGCAGCTTGTAACCACCTGCTTGACCCCGTACTTGCCAAAAATTTTCATATTCTCTTCCACTAGGAACTCAAAAAGACCTCTTTCACCCATACCGTAGACCTCGCTTCCACAACAGTTTTCCTCTTCACCCAAAACTCCGAAGTTAAGCCCAGCAACCTCAAAACATTTCACAAGACTTTTCGCAACGTTTTGCACTCTTGGGTCATGGGCTGGTGTGCAACCAACATAGTACAGGATTTCGGCTCCCTGCGAGACGTGCTTAACATTTAAGCCTTGACTCCATTCTGTGCGTTTTCCGCGAATTCTGCCCCATGGGTTACCGTTTTTGAATATACTTTCTAAGGCGTCTCTTATAGTTGGGGCTATTTGACCCTCCTCAACAGCCATACTTCTTATGTCGATCAAAAATTCGTATGGGTTCAAGTCCTTGGGGCAACGTATTCCACACGTGGAGCATGTTGTGCAACTCCACAACTCGTTTGGCGGATGCATCACCAACTTGCCCAGAGCGGAAACCTCGCGCATATAACGTCTGATGTTTAGGTTTGCTTTCTTGGCGACTGGGCAGCTTCCAGTGCACATACCACATTGAATGCATTCCAAAAGCTTGTGTTTTTGAACAAGTTCTTGAGGGTTCATTTCATGTCACTTTTGTTGAAAGTTGAAGGGTAAGATTTTAAAAGCATTTTCCCTTCTAAGGGTTTAAACAATCATGCAATTCGGAGACGCTCACCAATGTCGGAGGAAAAAAGGGAGTTGGAAAAACCCCGCATAGGAATTTTTGTATGCGAATGCGGCGGCAACATTGGAGACATTATCGATGTTAAGGCTGTCGTTGAAGCCGTCAAAAACTGGGAAGGCGTTGCAGTAGCCAAATACCACAAATATTTGTGTTCAAAGCCAGCCCAAGAAATGATTGCAGAAGCCATAAAGAAGGAAAACCTGGACAGAGTTGTTGTGGCTTCATGCACGCCAAGAATGCACCTAGCCACTTTTCAAAGCGTGCTGGAGAGGGCTGGATTAAACCCTTACATGCTTGAATTCGTAAACATAAGGGAACAAGACTCATGGGTTCACGGACCAAAACCAAACCCCGAGGCGACGAGGAAAGCCATAAGCCTAATTAGGGGAGGATACGAGCGCAGCCTCGAACTTGAACCTTTGGAAATGATAAGTGAGAAGGGCTCGCGGGAAATTCTCATTGTTGGTGGCGGCATAGCTGGCATAATGGCCGCCCTCCAGCTTGGGTATTTAGGCTACAGGGTTCACCTTGTTGAGCGCAGACCCAGTATAGGCGGAAACATGGCTAAGCTAACAAAAGTTTTCCCCACACTGGACTGTGCCCAGTGCATCTTGACACCCAGAATGGCCGAGGTTGGAAGAAACCCAAACGTGAACTTACTCACTTATGCAGAAGTGCAAGATGTTAGCGGACGTCCAGGAAACTATATTGTCCGTGTCTTCATGAAGCCCCGTGGCGTTGATGTTGAAAAGTGCAGAAGCTGCGGGGTCTGCGCAAAAGTCTGTCCGGTCACCGTTCCAGACGAGTTTAATGAGGGCTTGTCGCAGCGGAAAGCAGCCTACATAGAGTTTCCACAAGCCGTCCCATCCGCTTACGCCATAGACTTCAACGCTTGCACAAAATGTGGAAAATGCGAACAATACTGCCCAGCAAAAGCCATAAACTTGAATGATACTGGCAAGGTTGTGGAGCTGAATGTCGGCGCAATAATTTTGGCAACAGGCTACAAGCTTTATGACGCGAGGAAGCTGGAAAACTATGGTTATGGTATTTACAAAGACGTCATAACAATGATGGACTTGGAGAGGCTGACATCTGCAACTGGACCAACAGGCGGATATGTTAAGAGGGCTGACGGAAGCGACGTGCGCAAAATCGCCATAGTGCTATGCGCAGGCTCAAGAGACAAAAACCACATCCCATACTGTAGCCGGATATGCTGCATGTACGCCCTCAAACAGGCCTTCGTCCTCAAGAAAATGCTTGGAATAGACGTAACAGTCTACTACACGGATATTAGGGCGACTGGCAAAGGCTATGAGGACCTTTACTGGAGAGACCAGGAAGCCGGCGTGGTCTTCATCCGTGGAAAAGTGGCTGACGTGTGGAAAGGCAATAACGGGAAGCTCGTTGTCCAAGCTGAGGATACGCTTACTGGCGAAACTATGGAAGACGAATTTGACATGGTGGCTTTGGCAACACCAATGGTTCCACCAGATGGGCTAAAGGAACTTGCCGAGAAAATAAAAGTCCCCATAGGCGAGGATGGCTTCATAACAGAAAAGCACCCAAAACTAGATCCAGTGGACTCACTTGTAACAGGGATTTTCGCGTGTGGATGCGCTCTAAGCCCAAAAGATGTTAGAGACACAGTTTCAGATGCGCTAGGCGCAGCGGCGAGAGCAGCCCTATTCCTTAAAAGCGAGTATGTAACCACAAGCCCAGAGAAAGCCTTTGTCATTGCGGAATTATGCAACGGGTGTGGCGAATGCATAAAAATTTGTCCAGTAAACGCTATAACAATGCAGGGTGGCAAAGCGAAAATTGACCCGTTCCAGTGCATTGGTTGTGGTGCATGCATCCCCATATGCCCACAGGAAGCCATAGACTTCAAAAACTCAACAACTAAGCAGATAAAAGCCACCATAAGGGGGGTTTTAGCCGACAAAAAACCAGATGAAATTCGCATAATAGCCTTCGTAGACAAGAATGTCGGTTATACTGGAATGGACTTCTTAGGGCTTGACCGCGCAAACTATCCGGAAAACGTCCGCATAGTGGCTGTTCCAACAACCGCAATCCTCGGAAAGAAGCATATACTCATGGCTTTTGCGTACGGAGCAGACGGAGTGCTAGTAATCGAAGGAAGCGAAGAGATAGACGAAAAGTTCACAAAGAAACGCATGATAGAAATGGGCAAGGAAATTGCAGCCTTCGGCATAGAAACAATGAGGCTCAGGTACAGCTATGTTCCATTACCAGTTTACAAGAAGGCCGCGGAACTTTTCACAATGTTTACGGACAGAATCAAAAAGTTTGGGCCATTAGCGGAAGAAAAACGCCAAAACATTAGACAAAAACTGCAATTTTAAAGAGGGCTAAAAATTTCCAGCCACATCTACTGGAGGGCAGTAAAGGTTTAATCCAAGTTCCGCATTTGTTCTGTCGGTGCAAAACATGAGGGATTATGTTCTCTCCGCGTGAAAACAAAACCTTTAATATCCCTCAGAACAGTTCAGAAAGCTTTATGGAATTTTTAAGGCAAATCGAAGAGAAATGGCAAAAACGCTGGGAAGAAGCAAAAATATTTGAGGCAAACCCAGACCCGTCAAAGCCAAAATTCTTCATAACAGTGGCCTATCCATACCCCAACTCTCCGCAGCACATAGGCCATGCTAGAACATACACTTTGGCTGACGTTTACACAAGATACATGCGGATGCGAGGCTACAACGTGCTTTTACCAATGGCTTTCCATTATACTGGCACACCAGTCCTGGCCATGGCAAAGCGTCTAGCGGAAAACGATGAGGATTTGATAAGCGACTTCATAAACGTCTACAAAGTTCCTAGGGAAAAATTGAAAGAGCTAACAGATCCGCTTGCAATGGCCCGCTATTTCCACGAAGAAATCAAGGAAGGCATGCGGAGAATAGGCTTTTCCATAGACTGGAGACGCGAGTTCACAACAGTTGACCCCCATTACAACCGCTTCATAGAGTGGCAGTTCCACAAACTCTATGAAAAGGGCTACATAACCCGAGGAAGCCATCCAGTTGGCTGGTGCCCCAAAGACGGCAACCCCGTTGGACAGCACGACACACAAGGCGATGTGGAGCCCGAAATAGGCGAGTTTACACTAATAAAGTTCAAGCACGGCGAATGGATTCTCCCAACAGCTACACTGCGCCCAGAAACAGTTTTCGGAGTTACAAACATATGGCTTAATCCAAAGGCAAAGTACGTTAAAGCCATCGTTGACGGCGAAAAGTGGATAATAAGCCAAGAGTGCGCTGAAAAGCTGACATACCAAAACCGAAAAGTGACAGTTCTTGAAAACTTTGAAGGAAGGGAGCTCATAGGTAAAACCGCCAAAAACCCGGCAACAGACCAAGAAATCCTAATTTTGCCAGCAGAATTTGTTAACCCTAAAAACGCAACCGGCGTAGTGATGTCTGTTCCAGGCCACGCTCCTTATGATTATGTAGCCTTAGAGAACATTAAAAGCCAACCGGAAAGGCTTATGGAATATGGATTGCCAGCCGAAGCCGTGAAATCCATAAGCTTCATTTCCATAATTGAGGTCCCTCAATACTCTGAAGTTCCGGCGGCGGATGTTGTAAAGAGAATGGACATTAAGGAGCAAGCAGACCCAAAGCTTGAAGATGCCACAAAAGAGGTTTACAGACACGAGTTCCACAATGGCATAATGAAAAGTAACACTGGAAAATATGCTGGCATGCCTGTGGCAGAAGCGAAGGAAAGAGTTAAGCAGGACTTGATAGCCGATGGAAAAGCCACAACAATGTATGAACTTCTAAACAGACCCGTAAAGTGCCGCTGTGGAACTGAATGCGTTGTCAAAATCTTCGAAAACCAGTGGTTCATAGATTATGGAAAACCAGAGTGGAAAGCCCTAGCCCACAAATGCCTAGATAAAATGCGGATACTACCAGAAGAACTCCGAGCACAATACAAGTATGTGATAAACTGGCTTCGTGAGAAGGCATGCGCGAGAAAGTCTGGCTTGGGAACACGACTTCCATGGGACCCCGATTGGATCATAGAGTCCCTATCAGACTCGACAATATACATGGCGTATTACACAATAGTTCGCCACATAAAGGAGCACAATATCCAACCAAACCAGCTGACAGATAAAACCTTTGACTATATTTTCCTTGGAATTGGAAACGCCGAGGAAATAGCAAAAGAAACTGGAATAGATGCTGCTGTTCTAGAGGACATGAGGCAAGAGTTTCTATATTTTTATCCCCTTGACAGCCGTCATTCAGCCCACGAGCTAATCCCAAATCACCTAACATTCATGATATTCAACCACACAGCAATATTCCCAGAAAACCTCTGGCCACGCCAAATAGTGACAAACGGGCTTGTCACCATGGAAGGCGCTAAAATGAGCAAATCCTTCGGCAACATAATACCATTAAGAGAAGGCCTAAACACCTTCGGTGCAGACCCCATAAGGCTAAGCGTGCTGGCAACAGCCGAACTTTTACAGGATGCGGACTTCAGCCCAGCTGTTGCAAAGGCAATGCGCGATAAACTTGAGCGCCTTTACAGGCTTGTTGAAGTTGTCAAGGTTGAGGCAGGCCAAAAAGGTCCGACGTCTAAAGAAGAGCTGACAGCCATTGATAGATGGATGTTAAGCCGACTGCAAGAACACATAAAAAGGGCAACGGAAGCCATGGAAAAACTGGCGGTGCGTAAAGCCATCCATACAATTCTATTTGAACTGGACCAAGACATACAATGGTACCAGAAACGCGCAAAGACAACACCAAAAGCCGCCACAGCCTACATACTAAGCGAAGTGCTGAAAAATCAGATATTGATGCTTACGCCTTTCGCGCCACACACCTGCGAAGAGCTTTGGGAAAGAATTGGTGGAAAAGGATTCGCCTCCATGGCACAGTGGCCAAAGCCAGATGAGACAAAAGTTGATGTCAGGGCTGAGGAAAGCGAAACACTAATAGCTACATTACTTGAGGACACATTACACATTGTAAAGGCAACGGGAATAACGCCCAAAAAAGTGTTCTATTACACGGCGTCTGCATGGAAGTGGAAGGCCTACTTAAAGGCTGTTGAAAAATCCATGGAGAGAAAGCTTGAGCAAGGCTCCTTAATCAGAGAACTATTAAAAGACGCGAATTTGAAAGCTAAAGCCAAGGAAATAGCAGATTTTGTAGGCAGAATAATTGAAGAAGTTAATAGGATGCCTCAAGAGAGAAAGGAAAGGCTAATGCTTGTTGGATATATGGACGAAGCCAAAATATTGGAGGGGGCAGAGGAATTCTTGAAAGCCGAAATCAACGCTGAAGTAACCATACGAAAAGAAGACGACGTAATGCTTTACGACCCGAAAAATAGGGCGAAAATGGCTAAGCCATGGCGACCAGCAATATACATAGAATAAAAGATAAAGCATATCTTCACCACTTTTTATATGAAAACAGCGGAGGGTCCGTGGCGCAGCTTGGACAAGATGGCTAAGACTTGATCCAAAAAGCGCGTCGGCCTTCTAAGCCGGAGATCCCGGGTTCAAATCCCGGCGGACCCGCCATTTTATGGAAACCTTATTTAAAGTGCTTATGACACCTAAATCTTGTATGTGGAGGCGAGTGTTGTGAAGGTTATGTTTTGGTTGTTGGATGTGAATTATGAGGTTAAGGATCATGAGCCTGAGGTTTGGCTTTGGGGTGTGGATGCTTCTGGTGGCAGAGTTTTGGTTATTGATAGGGGTTTTCTTTCCTATTTTTATGCCGTTGTTGAGGAGGGTTTTGACCCTGCAAAGGTGGCTGAGGAAATCAAGTCTAGAAGGGTGGAGTTTCCACTCGTTGTTAATGTTGAGGTTGTTGATAGGAAGTTTTTTGGCAAGCCTGTTAAGGCCTTGAAGGTTTATTGTCGCGACCCTGATGTCATGGCGAAATATGCTAGGGCTTTTAAGAAAATTGATGGCGTAAAAGAGTGTTTTGAGGATGATATTAGGTATTCCATGCGTTATTTGATTGATAATGGTGTTGTTCCTTGTGGTTGGCATGAGGTTGAGGTTGCCGAAGAGTTGAAGAATGCTGATTTGCAGGTGGACCACGTTTATGTGGCTGCTTCTCCTCCAAAGTTTGTTGAAAGGGCAGAAGTTCCAAATTTGAGGGTTTTGGGTTTCTCAACAATCTGTTATAGTCGTGAAGGAGCACCAAAGCCTGACAGAAACCCCGTTGTGATCATTTCGGTGGCGACCAATAGCGGTGAGGAAAGACAGTTTGTTGCTGGTGAAGATAGGAACGACAAGCCTGTTCTTGAAGCGTTTATAGATTATGTGCAAAGTTTTGATCCCGACATTATTGTTGGTTATGGGGTTAATAGGCAGGATTGGGCTTACCTTAACGAGCGTTGCAAGAGGCTTGGCTTACGCCTATCAATTGATAGAGCTAAAACTGAGCCTCACACAAGTGTTTATGGGCATGTCTCGATCACCGGGAGGGCGAACGTTGACATTTTCGATTTTGCAGACGAGTTTCCAGACGTGAAGGTTAAGACTTTGGAGAATTTGGCAGACTACTTGGGGGTTATGAAGCTTGAAAAACGCGTTTTAATTGAGGATGTGGACTTCGCCGACTATTGGGATGACAAGGCGAAGCGTGAAACTTTGAAAAGGTTTTCTATGGGGAACGCCCGCTGCATTATGGGCATAGCCAACGCCATCTTAGACTTTGCCATGCAGCTTTCAAGCCTTGTGGGTTTACCCCTCGACCATGTTGGAACCGCCGCTGTAGGCTTCAGGGTTGAGTGGTTCCTAATTAAACATGCATATAAAATTGGCGAGCTTGTGCCGAAAAGGGTTGAGCAACCTTACAGACCCTATGCTGGAGCTATCGTGCTGAGCCCCAAGCCCGGCTTACACGAGAATATTGCCGTTTTAGACTTTGCTTCTATGTACCCAAACCTCATGATAACCTACAACCTTTCACCGGACACTTACGTGGCTCCTAAAGAACCAGTTCCACCCTGCGGGGTTTATGAAGCGCCAGAAGTTAAGCATAGGTTTAGGAGGGAGCCTCCAGGGTTTTACAAGGAGATTTTGTCACATCTCATAAGTGTCAGAAATGAGGTTCGCTCAAAGATGAAAAAGTGTCCTCCAGACAGCGTTGAATACCGCGTTTTGGACGCAAGACAGAAGGCTATTAAGGTTATTACGAACGCCTCTTATGGTTATGCTGGCTGGATTGGTGCAAGATGGTACATTAAGCCCGTTGCCGAGGCTGCAACCGCTTGGGGCAGACACACAATTTTGACGGCTATTAAGATGGCTGAGGAGGAGGGCTTAACGGTTGTTTATGGCGACACAGACAGCATCTTCATAAAGTACGAGCCAGAAAAGGTTGAGCGTCTTATCGTAAAGATTTATGAGAAGCTTGATTTGGAAATTAAGCCGGACAAGGTTTACACCCGAATATTTTTCACAGAAGCAAAGAAGCGTTATGCAGGGCTTCTTCCCGATGGGCGGTTGGATATTGTTGGTTTGGAGGTAATCCGTGGGGACTGGGCAACAGTAGCCAAAAATGTCCAAGAAAAGGTTTTGGAAATAATTTTGAAGGAGCAGTCTCCTCAGAAGGCTGCGAGGTTCGTTCAACAGTTTATTTACGAGCTTAGGCAGAGGCGTGTTCCATATCGCGATTTAATAATTTGGAAGACTTTAACGAAGCCTGTTGAAGAATACGCTGTTAAGACACCTCATGTTGAGGCTGCTAGGATGCTTATAGAGAAGGGTTGGAAGCTTGCCATGGGCGACAAGGTTGGCTACGTTATAATTGCTGGGACTGGACGCCTATACGAGAGGGTTAAGCCCTACATGTTCGCCTCTTACGACGAGGTGGACATAGAATATTATGTGACTAATCAAGTTGCGCCTGCAGCCGCCAGAGTTCTCGAATGTTTCGGTATAACTGAAGAGCAGTTGTTGGCGGGTAAAGCCAGCGACAAGGAGAGGGAAACTAGGAGGCTTACAGACTTTTTCTAGATTGGCTGTTCGAATATTTCCGAGAAGGTTGTAAGCTGCACGTTTAGTGGTGGTTTTACAGCTTCGGAGATGCGCGATGCAATGACGTGTTTTATGTTTTTCTCGCTGGCTATGTCCACTATTCGCTGGGTTATTATGCCATCAAAGACAACGGTGTTTACACCGCTGACTTGCTGGAGTTTTTCGGCTAGCTGGCTTACTGGAAGCCTCTCTATTGGCTCGAGTTTTTCGTTTAGGAGAACCGCCTCAAAAGTGCCGTCCAGTTCTTTTGCCATTTGAACGATTTCTTTTGGAAGTTCCACTCGGCGTTTTTCCCGTTTTGGCAGTTTGAAAAGCTCCTCAACCGGGACTTTTGCCCCCAAAGCCTCGAAGATTTCCTTGCAGTTTAGCTCCTCAACCTCTTTTCCCCGTGGGGCTCTAGCCACATACTTCACGTTAGTCACTTGTAAAAGTTCTTTTAGGATCAGGTCTCCTCCGCGGTCTCCGTCAAGGAAGGCTGTTGCCTCCTTTTCTCTGCAAAGCCTCTTTATTGTCTCTGGAACCTTCGCGCCTTCAAGAGCTATGACATTATGGATTCCACAACGCAGCAAGTTTATGACGTCAGCTCTTCCCTCAACGAGAATTATTTCCTTTGCGCTGTCAATTTCTGGACCTGCAGAAAGCTCTTCTGGACCGTATTTTTCAACCTTTGCCACTTTTAGGGTTTCAGCCAGCTCCTTGAAAACCTCGTCCACTGTTGGCATGGACTCGATGGTCCATTTGTGAAGGATTTCCTTGGCCCTTTCAATTATTGCCTTTCTGCGGGTTTCTCTAACATCCTCAATTTTTTCTAAGGTTACTTTTGCCGCACATGGCCCAACACGGTTTATGCTTTCTATGCTGGCTGCCAAGAGGGCTGTTGATACGCGGTCGAGGCTTGTTGGGATGGTGATGGTTCCCGTGGTTCTGTCGTTTTTTGAGTGAAGTTCAATTTCTATTCTGCCTATTCTCCCTGATTTTTGGAGTTCTCTTAGGTCTAGTTCTGGTCCAAAGAGGCCTTCTGTTTGTCCGAAAACTGCTCCTATTACGTCTGGTTTTTCAACTACTCCTTCTATTTCGAATTTTGCGCGTATGACATACTTTACTGTAAGGGTTTGTGATGAACCCGTAAGCGTCACCTCCATTCATGATTTATGCCTTATTATCCTAATTATTGTGATGAGAGAACTTTGCCTCTCAACACGATTAATAAGATTTTTGATATATATTACCTTTATGAATCTCCACTCTTGCTTTTTAATGTTTTCATGTATTTTGCTAAGCCTTCCACGTCTTTTACTTCTCTTCCCACTAGGCTGTGAAGCCTTAACCAATAATGCATGTTCGCCTTTATGCCAGCCTTTTCTATGTGACGTCTTAGCTTTTCTGTTAGTTCTCGTCCTCTCCTATCAAAGTCTAAGAGCATTATGACTTCGCCGATTTTTGCGCCTTCTATTTCTGAGATTACGTTTAGGAGGCTTTTTCCGCCTTTTTTGGCAAATATTATTTGTGCGTTTATGCCAAGTTCTTTTAGGGTTTCAGCATCCTTTTGTCCTTCAACGATTATGGGTTTGCCGCTTCTGTTTTCTTCGGTTAGCTGCTCTAAAAGTTGTAGGATTTGTTCTTCCTTCTCTTTTAGTCGTGTGGACAAGCCCTTTTACCTTGTTACTTCTGCCTTTTTCACAACTTCTAGGCTTTCTCTGGCTTCCTTGTCTGCTTCAAAATACCGCCTTATGGGTTCAAGCATTTTGGCTAGTTCTTTTGCGACAGCATTTTTCAAGTCTTGTGGGTGGAGTTGCCCTTTTCTGTAGGCTTTTTCCAACTCCTCATAGTTTTCGAAGGTTATTGTTCCGCCGTATTTGGATGGGCGTTCTATGGTGAAGGCTTTTGTTTCGTGGAATATTACGTATTTGACTATCTCTAGGACTGGGTTCATTTCCGTCTGCTTTTCGGGACACCACGCTCTTTTCAGCTTAGCCCTTATTTGCTCTTCGTTGTCGTGGATGAATATGGCTGTCCAAGGTTTCGACTTGCTCATCTTGCTGGCAATTACTTGTTCCAGCTTGTCCTTTGTTTCTAGTTTTGCTGGTTCCGCAATGCCCATGAGCAAGTGGTGGTGCAAAGCCACCGGTTTTTTCCATCCCATTTTTGGAAAGATTTCACGTGCCAGAACGTGTGCCTTGCGTTGGTCCATTCCGCCGTGGGGTATGTCGGCGCCTATGGTTTTTATGTCTACGGCTTGCATTGGTGGATAGAAGTACTGTGATAAGTCCAGTTTTTCGGTTTCGCTTCTCCCCATTATTGTGAGGCAGCGAAGCGTTCGGCTTAAAGTCATGTGCTTAGCAAATTTTAGCAAGTTTCGCCAGTACTCATCATTGTTGTGGTAAAGCTCTGAGCCTACAACAATTTTTACGCCTGGACAGAAGAATTGGAAGGCTTTTGCATAGTATTTCGTGGCTTGGAGGATTTTATCCCAGTCTCCGCCGAACTTGTTGTTTATGAAGCTGTGCCAATCAGCCAAATAAACTTGGCAGCGGACGCCAGCCTTCAATAAATCGTTTATCTTAAAGCCTGAAATCACCAAGTTTCCAAGATGCAGCAAGCCTGAAATCTCAAAGCCTATGTAGTGTCCGGGGTGCGGGTTTGTTTCTAGAAGCTCCCTTAACTCGTTTTCGACAAGAATCTCTTCGGTTGGCGTTCTTTTAATTAGGTCGATTTTTGTTTCTATGTCCAAGGCTTGTCAAGCCTTCTACATTTAAGCCAAACATAAACTTAAAAGTTGTTTCGCGGGCGCTTATTGTCCCCCACGTTACCTATCACTTAACTTCATCGTGGAGCGTACGCTCCCCTTGGTTAAGCTCTCTCCGGCGTGGGAGTTTTTGGGCGCCCGCGCCCGCCGGTGTCCCACGCTTGGGTAAACCCGCCTTCACAGCAACAAGCATTGTGGAACGCTGGCTGCTCTGTTGGGTCCGTCGGCATGGATTTATCCCGGCGGGATTCAGGAAGGCTCGCGTATCGGGATAGGGGTTCATCGCCAATTCTAGTCTAAAATCCTTTTACGAATTAAATGTTGCTGTTCCTAAACGGGCAAAAGAGCGTAGGTCATATTTGGCTTGTCGAACAGCCAAAAAAACACTACCCCTCTATAGTTTTCGGAAAACTCCAGAAAATAGCGCCTTTTTTAGCCTTATTTTCTCCACCCCTCCCCTCTCTAGAATTTCCAACAATTTTTGACTTTGCGAAAAAGCCAATAGCCGCCTAGCCCCTCTAGGTTTTTGCTAGATGTCAATTTTGCAGTCTGCCATAACAACAAAATTGACTAGTCCTTCTAGATATTAACAGAAGGTTTTTGTGCGTGGGTGTTGTCAGTTGTTAGGAAGGATAAGAGTATGAGTAAGGAGCAGGATTCTCGTAGAAAAGCCAAAGAGAGTGCTCGCCGCAGCAAGGCGAGGGGATATCAGACCAGAAGAACCCGTGGTGGAAAGAAGCAGAAGAGAAGGTAAAATTTTCTTGAAAAAAACTGGCGGGCATTACAAAAGTTGCCTCTAAAATAATTCAGATTAAATATTTTAAGAGGAAAATGCCTATATTTGGTTCTGCTGACGTCACAAATTTCTGTAATTTGAAATGTAAGCATTGTTATTGGTGGCTTAACAGAACATTGCACAAAGAGTTAAGTGTTGATGAATGGCGAGATGTTGTAAGGAGGAAATTCATAGA
>JBMFMB010000022.1:0-17365 GCA_049970895.1 Bathyarchaeia archaeon
CTCCTTTTCGATTTGCAGGAGGCTCACAGCGTTTGGTCCCTCAATGGTTGAGAAAAGCGTGTTTAGGGCTTCTTCTGGGCTATCTTTCTCTATGAGAAGTTCTTCAAAAAAGTGTGGTATAACCTCCGAATCTATGAGTTCAGCCCTTTCAGACTCGAAGAAGTGTTTATTGCTAAGCCTCTCCCTAATAGCCTTATAATTTGTGACGTTTCCGTTGTGGGCTGAAACCACAGTCAAGCCCGAAAGACACCTCGCAACATACGGTTGGGCTGTCTCCCTGAATTGGGCTGTTTCTATAAACCATGGGCTTGGCAGCCGCACATGCCCAATTAGGATGGATGCGGTGTCAAACTTGCAAATTTTAGCCAACTGCTCGGCTGGTGAACCATCCACCTTTCCAACCTTCTCAAGTGAGACGTTTCCAGAACTTGTGAGAATGGCTATTCCAGCACCATAACCTCCAACTGGTTTGGGCTCGTTTGGGTATTGATGTTTTTCAAGCTTTTGGAGAACTCTTAAGGCGTATGCCACTTTTATGGGCTTTTTAAGTACGAAGCCGAATATGCCGCACATTTTCGCATCACCCTAGCCTAAACTATGTATTTCTGGTCTGTTTTCTCAAAGTCCTTAACTATTTCCATGACCCGCTTGGCGTGAAAAGCCTTGTCTAAGGGTATGCTCTTCAGCAAAGCCCAAGGGCTGCTTTTGGCTATGGCTGTGGCTATGTGCTCTTCGCCGAAGCACTCCCTTGCCACATAATAAACCAACTGTCTAACCTTCAATTCGGAAACATGCCCCCAAGAATGGAGATACTCGTGGAGAAGCAAATTATAGATTAAAGCGTTAACAACCCGCTTTGAATTTGTGGAAGCCTCAACAGCCCTCACAAGGATGCGGTTCAAAATAATGTTGTTTGTTCCAATGGGGTGGTAGGCGCCCAACTGTATGGGCAAATCGTCAAGGAAAAGCATCATCCCATTCCTCCTCTGGTCCAAGGTAAAGGCAACGGTGTCCTTAACGACCTCCCATATGTCGCCATAACTCGAAGCGTTCTCAAGCCTCAAACGATAATTCTTAATGTGGCTTCCATCCAAGGATTTTCTCTCCTTTCCATTTTTACAATGGAATTGCAAAACATAAATATAATTTCATAAAGTATTCTATTTTTGGACGATGAAGAGATCGAGGTACGCTGAGCTGATGATTGCTTTTTCCGCTCCTGAGTCCCAAAACTGCTTTTATATGCTCAGCTAAAAATTCGTTGAAGGAGGTAAAAAGGTGAACGAGAGCTTGAGGAAAGGCTATGCTTCTTTTGGTCCTGTGACGTATGCCCATACGCTTACTATTATGAGCGTTAGGAAGGCGCCTGCAAGTCCTGAAAGGACATATCTTATGCTGAAAATGGCGGGTAGTACGGCCGCAAGCCATGGAATTACATACTCAATTGTTAGTTCGGCTATGACTCCAGCGATGAATCCTAAGATGGCGACGAACGTGAAGATCTTTAATCTTTCGCCCATATTTTCCACCTAGCCTAATACTTGAATTATAAGCCTCTTTTTAGTCTAACTTACACTTTTTTGTCTATTTCCGCGAAAATAGAAAGGAGTTCTTTTCACTGGAAAATTAAAGCTCAAAAAGGTTTCAGACGGCACATATAGCTCTACATATATACGTGGATAATGCGGGCATATTAAGAATATATAAAGATTTGCCAAGCCCCTAAAGCCTCTCTTGGAGGAATCAAGCTTGTCAGAAAAGTTTAGTAGAAGATGGGATGAGAGACGCGACGAGCAACCAATAACAGAACGCATTAAGGAGGCGGTCAGACCACCGGGTCCATTGAAGCCAAGACTTGACATGGCTGTCCGCCGCATAGAACTACAAATCCAGAAATTGGACCAGGCAAGCGAGAGGTTCAGCCAAAGAGACAAGTCAATATTTGCAAGGATCGTTGACGCCTATACAAAACATGACATGGCACGGGCAAACGTCTTCGCCAACGAGCTGGCTGAAATTAGGAAAATGGAAAAGATGATTATGCAGGCTAGGCTTGCCCTTGAACAAATAGTCTTAAGATTACGCACAGTATCAGAGCTTGGAGACGTTGTCTCAACCCTTGGCCCAGCAGTAAGCGTGCTAAGAGCCGTAAAAACTGGAATGGCTAACATCTTCCCAGAAGCGGAGAGGGAGTTGGGGCAAATAGGCAACCTTCTAAGCGGAATAATAGTTGAGGCTGGACAAAGCACAGGACTATCAATAAACTTTGAAACTGCCAATGAAGACGCCCAGAAAATCCTCACGGAGGCAGCTGCTGTCGCTGAACAGAAAATTAAGGAGAAATTCCCAGAGCTTCCGGCAGGAATCCCACAAGTGCCGTTGCCAGAAAAGTCTCCAACGGAAACTTCCTAGAAATAGATTGGAGGAATGCGCATGCCGCAAGACCCCAATCTTTTTTTGTCCCTTGGAAAAATCGTTAAAGACGAGTATGGACGCCCAATAGGCGAGGTTGTATCCTTCGCCGTCAAGCCAAACGGTGGGGTTGATGCCATTTACATAAGGCACAGTGACGGACGCTTTGTTAAATATCCTGCTGGAACAATTAAGGTCGAAGGCTCGGAGGTAATTTTCCTCTCAAAAGTTAAGTATGACACTTCGGTCTTCTGCGACCAAATCCCACTTATATGGCGTAAAGACCAAGCCCTAAAAGAGCTTCTTGAGAAAAAGAAGATATCATCAGAAGTATATGAAGACCTGCATAGGAGTTTTGAAGGCGCCCTAAACCAGCTTAAAAGCGAAGCCCAAACCTTGCTGGAAAGAATTGATAAAGAAATTGAAAGGTGCAATCAGGAGATTAGGGAACTCAATTACGCGCTTGTCCACTTGGAAGTGGAGCATGAAATAGGTGAAGTTGACGACCAATCTTATAAGACGGCATTCGCCACCATTCAAGAATGCTTAAAGAGGGCTAACTTGGAGAAGACAGACCTTGAAAGCATGAAGAACAAGCTTTCGAATATATTGTTGGGAGAGGCTCCGCCGAAAACCGTTGTTGAAGAGCCTGTTGAAGAAGCCCCAACTCCCCCGTCTCCAAGCCTACCAGAACCCCCAGTCATAGTTTACGTGAAAGAAGCAGGCGAAGCCGGCATATAGACTTCTGCGTAGCGGGCGGAGGGAGCCAAAATAAAAAACCCTTTCACCCAAACCCCTCCACCACTACGAGAAGTTATAATCAAGTCTGTGCATAAACTTCGCATTCAACAACACAAAGTGGTTCAAGCATCGCTGAGACTTAAGGAGAGAGACAAAAGCCTATTCCAAACCTGTGTAACAGCACTGAGAGCCAACAACAGGGAAAGGGCTGCAATATGCGCAAATGAGCTGGCTGAAGTCCGCAAACTAATCAATTTTCTCCAGCAGGTGGAGCTTGCTATTGAAAGGGTTATCCTCCGCCTCGAAACAGTGAAGGAGCTAAGCGACATAGTCATAGACCTAAAACCAGCACTTAGGACTCTCCAAAGTGTCTCCAAACAATTGTTTGATGTCCTACCAGAAGTTTCTTCGGAACTTAGCGAAATTAACGACGTCATAGGAGAAACAATCTATTCCACAAAGATATCAGCAGACGAGGCCATAATTCCGGTTGACAGACTCACGCCAGCAGGAGAGCAAATTCTGAAGGAAGTTTCAAGCTTCCTGGAGAAGAGAATTGCCGAGAAGCTTCCTGAACCGCCCGCTATGCAGGAGACACCACCAGTAAAGCTTGAGCCTGCACAAGCCCAAATTAAGCAGATGGTTGCTTTAGCGGCTTCATGCTCCCAGTCTGTGGGCAGCGAGACTGTTGAGGCTGAAAAGGGAAGCTCCCAGAATCTAATTTCATTCCGAAAAGCCGAAATTCATGAAATTTCGCTTCACGTTGGGAAGCCAACCCTTGAGGACACCCTCCTGGAATATGTTCGGAAAAGTGGAGGCGAAATAGACTTGACGCGTTGTTCTCGGGATTTGGGCGTCTCATATGAGGATATTGAGAAGGCCCTTCAAAGTCTTGGGGCTAAGGGTAAGATAAAGATTGAAGCTAGAAGGTGATTTTGTCATGGAAGCATCGCAAGAGCTTGAAAGGTCTGCCACAAACTATGCGCTGGAGGCTGTTCGCCTCGACAAGCAAGGTGCAAGAGGCATGGCTATAACCATGTACCAAAAGGCCATAGAAACCCTGCTGAAGCTTGTCCAGTTATACCCAGACTACAGCCTAAACAAGGTTTACATCCAAAGAGCCATAGCCTACCAAGAAAGAATAAAGGTGCTACAAGGAGCCGTTGGGCCAGCAGAGCTTCAAGCTGAGGCTAAAGGCGTTGAAGGTGCAAAAACAGGCGAGGAAAAGAAAGCCAGCTATGAAGACTTGATTGTTAAGGAAAAGCCAAATGTGAAATGGGACGAGGTTATAGGGCTTGATACTGCAAAGAAGGCCATAAAAGAGGCCATAATTTACCCAGTTCAGAGGCCAGACTTGTTCCCGCTCGGATGGCCTAGGGGCATACTCCTATTTGGGCCGCCGGGATGCGGCAAAACGCTGTTGGCTGCTGCCGCCGCAACGGAAATCGACGCTGTTTTCATTTCTGTTGATGCCGCTTCAATAATGTCTAAGTGGTTGGGTGAGGCTGAGCAGAATGTTGCCCGCCTTTTTGAGTCTGCCAGAAAATCCGCCTTGGAGGATAAGAAGCCAGCCATAATCTTCATTGACGAGCTGGACTCTCTGATGGGCAAGCACTCCAACGAGGTTGGCGGCGAAGTCCGAGTGCGAAACCAGTTCTTGAAGGAGATGGATGGCATAATAGACAAGGGCAAAAATATCCACGTATACGTCATAGGAGCCACAAACAAGCCTTGGGACTTAGACTGGCCCTTCATTAGACGTTTCCAAAAACGCATCCTCGTACCACTTCCAGACCATCACGCTCGCTTAATGATGTTTAAGCATTATACAAGCAACTTGCTTTTGGCGCCTGACGTGGACTTGCACGAGTTGGCTAGGCTTTCTGAGGGCTTTTCTGGAAGCGACATTAAAGATGTCTGCCAAGCAGCCCACTTAAAGGTTATAGGGGAATTCTTCGAGTCCGGTCAAGCAGCAAACAGGCTTGCCAAGCCTAGACCCTTACGCATGAGCGATTTTAGGCAGATTCTTGAAGAACGAAAGCCAAGTGTCTCCCTTGACATGCTAGCCTTGTATAACAGGTGGTTTGAAGCCTTTAAAGCCCTATAGGAGCGCCCGTAAAGTGGATAGGTTTGGAGAAATCCTCTTCTATATTTTGAAAGCCTCTCCTTTCTCCCTTCTCCCCCTCGGAATCTCCAAACCCCACAATTAACTTGGGCGCTCTGTAAAGGGGCTACTGCTTCAAAAACCTCTTTTTTCCCTTATAATTTTTTCCACAAGCTCAGTAAGTTCAGCCGACTCCCTAAAAACATCAAAATATGGGGCTGGCAAGTCTTTTCCCATCACCGGATAGGGACCCGTAAAGGCTATTATTGGCTTGAAGGTTTTTAGAGCTTCAGCAACATCCTCTCTGGATTTTACAGCCACTATTTTTGGTACGTCTGGGTTTTCGCCTAAAAGTTTTCTAAAACCTTCAATTAGGATTATGTCGCTGTTTTGGCACTTTTCCACTATGCCTTCAACGGTCAAGTTGCTTATTTCACCTTTCTCTATTATGGCTGTTTCTTTTGGTGATATGCTAACTATTGTTTTGGCTCCGGCTTCTGCAAATCTCCATGTGTCCTTACCCTTCGTGTCTATTGTGAAGTCTTCTTCTGGGATGTGTTTTACGGCTGCCACTTTATAGCCTCGGCGGGTTAGCTCCCTTGTTAGGGCTTCTATTGTTGTTGTTTTTCCAGACTCTTTGCTTCCCAAGACGGCTATTATTGTGGCTATGGCTTTGTTTTTCAATTTTGCACCTTCTAGCCTTCCATCTCTTCGCTGAAGATTCTCTTAAAGGTGGCCTTATCCATATGGAGCTTTTCCGAGAGGTTTTTAATCCATTTTATGTAGCTCCTAAAAATGTTCTGTGATATTTCTGCCTTTTCCTCGTTTGAAAGCTCTTTCTCCTCCGCCAATAGGAGGGCAAACCATTTGCCAGCATCCGAAAGAGTATAAGCCTTAACCCAAACTATGCGTCCATTATGTTGCTTTTTTTCCATACCCTCTGTTAAGATTCCAAGCTTTGTCAAAACTTTCAAGTTCTCAATTACCGTCTTGTTTGAGTATTGGAGCCCTCTAACAAGATCTTTTTGGTAAACCTTGTTTGAAATCCCCATTTTAAGGAAGTATCTTAAAATGTCGAGGGAAGCCTTAGAGCCGAAAATTGCGCTTAGTATACGGTCTTTTTCCTCAGCTGGAAGGAAAACTACATAGGGATGTAGTGAACTCATCTGTCCAAAGCACCACAAAAAGTCTTCTGCTATTCCTTAATATTGCTTTCTCAAAACGTCAACACTTTTAAAATAGTCAGCCAAATTCTATCAAGGTGTCCTTGACGACTGCGCCTAAAAACTGGCTTCCAATGGACGGAGACACATTCGCCACCAGCGAAGGCTTCATCCTAAACGTTTTTGGCTATGAGCATCCGGAAAAACGGGTAATAGCCTTTTTAAAGTACATACCATCAGGGTTCAAGGAACTCTTCAATGTGCGCCTTTTGGAGAGGACGTGGCGTTATGGGCGCATTGAACTTTTTAGAGCTGAAAAGCTTTATACGGCGAAAAACTACCAAACCTTCCTACAAGTTTTTAGGAAAAACTTCCCAGATTATGTTTATTACTGTCCCTTCAGAGGGAAGGATGTTATCAGCGCACCCTTGGCAAAGGTTAGGCGAGTGTATGTTCCAAAAGAATGTCTTCAAAGGCTTTTGAGGATGAAGAGGCTGGACAAACTGCAGAGGATGACCCTTGATTTTGTGAATTTGGTTTCCAGTGCTTCGAATGTCGCCCTTGAAGATTTTGGTGTTCACGGCTCCATAGCCCTAAACATGCACTCCCAAGAGTCTGACATTGACGTTGTTGTTTATGGTAGCCGAAACTTCCGCAAAGTGGAAAAGGCTATTGACAAGCTTGTTGAAGAGGGAACCCTAAGCTATGTTTTCAATAACCGTTTGGATGCCGCGAGACGGTTTAAGGGGCGATTCCGCGGCAAAATTTTCATGTATAATGCTGTCCGCAAACCAGAAGAGGTTACAACCAAGTATGGCGAGCACTATTACAAGCCAATAGCCCCAGTTAAATTCCAATGCAGGGTTAAGGATGACTGTGAAGCCATGTTCCGCCCAGCCATATACAAAATAGAAGACTTTACACCACTAAACCAAAACTCAAGGCTTCCAAGAGAAATGGTTCCAGAGGCTGTTGTCTCCATGATTGGATGCTACAGAAACATCGCCAAAAACGGGCAAAAAATAGAGGTTGCCGGTATGCTGGAACGCGTGGAAAAAGTTGGAACTGGAGAAGTCTTCTACCAAGTTGTTGTTGGAACAGCTGGAAGCGAGGAAGAGTACATTTGGCCAGTTTAAGGCTTAGGGACCGCGACGCAATAATAACGAGGGAAGGACTAATTTTCCGAGTTTTTGGCTACACCCACCCACCAGAAGCCTATATATGTGATGCTGAGTACGCGCCATCCAACCTTTTCAAATCCTCAAACCCAAAAGCCTACAGAACAGACGGAGAAAAAGTCTTTTATAAGTTTTATGAGGATGAGGGCTGGCGCTTTATCGAGGCAAATTTTCCACAATACATGATTCTCTACGAGCCTATTGGCAGAAAAGTTGTCGGCGTAAGGCACTCTGATGTGGCAGGTGTCAGAAAGCCAGAGGAAGCCCTAAAGGGGCTACTTGAAAAGGAACCAAAAGACGAGCTTTTAAAAGCTTTTCAAATAGTTTTCGATGCGACTGTTGCATGTTCTGGCTTGTCAATGGAGGATTTCGGCGTTTTTGGTTCACTTCTCCAAGGCTTTTACCATCCAAAATTCTCTGACATAGACATAATTGTTTATGGTGGAAGAAATTTGGAGCAGATACGCGAAATTCTCCAGGAACTTTACATGGATAAAGGTTCAGGGTTTTCCAACGAGTTTGAGGACGACTCGCCCATTAGGGGGAAAGCTTGGCACTTCAAAAACATGAGCCCAAAAGAGTTTATATGGCACCAGAAACGCAAAATCATCTACGGCGTTTTTCATGACGAAGCCTCTAAAAGGGATATTAAAGTTGAGTTTGAGCCAGTGAAGGGCTGGAGCGAAATAAGCAACGAATACAGTCAGATTAAAAGGATAACCCGTGAAGGCTGGATTAAGGCTTACCTTCGCATAAAGGATGATTTAGAGGCGCCCTTCATGCCTTCAAATTATCATGTTGAAGTCGTCAAAATTGTTGAAGGTTTAAGGGTTGAGGACTTGAGGAGGGTTGTCTCATATCTTGAGGAGTTTAGGATGCAAGCATGGAAAGGCGAAACAGTTTATGCGGAAGGAAACCTTGAAAAGGTTGAAACAAAAAACGGCGAAAGCTTCCACCAAATAACATTAACCTATGGACCACGCTATTACGAGCAAGTTTTGAAGGTTGCGGAGCCAAAAGCCAGTTAACGCTTTAGAATCATGTAGTCTGTTGGCTTGTTTCCAAGAAGTAGCCTAAAATACTCCCCGCCACTTCTATGGTCTGCCACGTGCTCAATTTTTCCCTGCGCCACAACCGTCTCACCTTTCCTCGCTTGTTCGCAGAATCTTCCACGGAAGGAGGTTATCTCCCTTATTGGCTCCAATTTCGGTCCTTCAACAATTTTCACGTCTTCAATTTTGTATGTGCATGGCGTGAAGATGGCTTCAGAATCATCAACAACAACCGCTTCAACTTTCGCATAGCCACAATTCCTATAATGGACATCACCATAATTTTCGCTTACTTCGTCATAATCCTTCACAAAACGTATGAAATAATCCCTATCCATAAACTTGCCCTGAAAAACCTTCCTAAATTCGATTTTCACGAAGTCTTCGAAGCTCATAAAGGTGTCTTTCGAACGGAATGCGAAAAGTCTCCTCAAATCCGCCAAACCGTAAGGCTTAAAGGGCGTGTTGCCTTCCTTCAACAGTCTCTTTAAGGCTGAATGCACCTTATGGCAGTTTTCAACACCATAAACAACTGGGTCAATGTCCGAAACCACCGTGTGCAAGCCCACCAAAACAGAGCCAGAAACTCCAAGACTGTTCCAAGGCACATCTGCCTCTTCCTTCAAAATCTTTAGGCATTGTAAAGCCGCCCTTTCCAAACCGTCAAGTTTTCCGTCTTTCCTCTTCCTTCGAAGCCTTTTCAAACCCTCAAGTGGACTGTAAACTTTCTTGATATTTTCTAATGGAACTTCGCAAAGCTTCTCGTCAAAAACCTGGTCGTGAACAATATAATTTGGAATGGCGCTTTCAAGAAAAGCAAACCTCTCAGAAAAGCCGTAAACCTTAACGTACTTGACGCCTTTACGAATGCGAAAACCATTCTGGTCTGGAATAAAACGGGGAAAGGCTATTATCCTGTCTGGCGGGTGAACTAGCCCCTTAACGTCAAAGATTACGCCTTCAACAGACTCTAGCAAATATCCTTCTACTGGCCGCATTTTTCTTATTTCGGCTTATTGATTTATGTTTCCTCTATTATAGACTTTTCAGCTATAATCCACTCCGTGTTCTTTAGCGCTCTGATCAGTGGAACTGCGATTACTGTTGCGAATATAGCTTGAACAAGCCTTATAGCAGGGTAAATGAATGGGCTTACAAGAAAGTAAAAGCGGACAGCTTCTAAGGGGAGACCAAAGATGAATTCATAAACTACCGGTATGGCGAAAGCGTTGCATCCCCACATATTGTCCGCTTGGTTTCCAATAAAAGTCAGCAGGAAAAACAGTATGGGCATTCCTTTTGGGTTAGAGAGGCGTCTAGCAAATTTCGCGGTTGGATAAATTAGAAGAAGTGCAATCACTTTGTCCCAAAGCACAGCGACTGGCACGTGATAAATGGGTATCGTATAGGCGTTACCTGGATTGAATGGATCGAATATTTGGCTGTATCCCGTTATCGGTTGTGATGGCGGCGAAAAAAGAAAAGCCAAAATTAGTACCCCAAAAGCAATGAAAGCCCGCCGCCACTTTCTGTAAAAAATTAAGCCAACAACTAAGGCGTTTATTGGAGGCGATAACAAGAAAGGGGCTCCGTAAGGGCTCATGCCTCCGGGAGGCAAAACCCATGATAAAAATGCCCCGAGAAATGCGGCGAAAGCACCTAGGTATGGACCTAAAATCAACCCGAAATCTGATGCGATTAACGCTTCGAGTTTTATTTTTAAGTCTGGGAGTCCTACCGCGGGAATGTATGGCGTTATTATGGATAGGACGTAGTAAAGCGAGGCGAAAACCGCTACTAATGCTAGGTGACGCGTTAAAATTTTCATGGAATAGACATCCTATGTACTCTTGGTAATCGCTGTGTAATTTTTTACACAACGTTAATAAGCTTTTCCGCGCAGATTTTACTGTAAGGTGCAATGTTAATGGCTTTGGCTTTCAACAAGGCTGAGCATGTTTCACGGTGCTTGGAGCTGGCCATTCTTTTGGAGGTTAGCGCCGACAAGCCTGGAAACGTCAACTTGGTTGTTGGTTTTGAGGGCACAAATTACATGCATTTTTTGGCTTCTGCTGTAGCTGCTGCTCCCCATTTTAAGCTGGCTGCTGAGAGGGGTGTAGCTGCTGCGAAAGGTGAAATAGGCTTAGAAGACATTGGTGTTGGAAGGATTATCCGCGACTGTATAGCCGACATAAACGCTTGGCAGAGTGGCGGAAACACCCTACTCGGCACAATAATACTCTTTACGCCTTTGGCTGTCGCTGCTGGCATGACAAAGGATGAAAAGGGGATTTTCAACCTTTCCGTTTTGAGGCAGAATCTGAAAAAGGTTGTTGAGGCGACAACACCAGAAGACGCGGTTGCAGTTTACGAGGCTATCGGGATTGCCAAGCCCAGCGGTTTGGGAAAAGCTCCCGACCTAGACGTTAACGACCCAAGCTCTGTGAAACGCATAGTTGAGGAGAGGATTTCGCTATATCAAGTTTTTAAAATAGCCGCCTCCTATGATATGATTTGCTCAGAATGGGTTAACAATTACCAAGTAACCTTCGAATACGCCTACCCGATGCTGGTGCAAAACCTTAAAGAAGACGGAGACCTAAACACGGCAATAATCCACACTTTCCTTGCTGTTTTGGCTAAGCATCCAGACACTTTCATCGCAAGAAAAGTTGGACTTGAAAGGGCTCGCGAAGTCTCAGCTGTAGCAGAAAAAGTCCTGAAAAGCGGTGGTCTTAGGACAGCTACTGGAAGGGAAAAACTCAGAGAGTTTGACGCCATGCTTAGGAAGGAGGGTAACCTCCTCAATCCTGGAACAACGGCAGACATTATTGCCGCTGCTCTTGCATTGGCTGTTTTGGGCGGCTACAGACCATAAAACAGAAAACTATAGGGGGATAGGCTGCTATTGGCTTTTCAGCCTCTAAAAGGGATAAATTAATTAGGATTAAAATTTCTGTATGTAGCTTTCAAGGGATGTTGAGCGTTTAATTGGCAAGTGTTGAGGTTGAATGATGGAAGAGAAGCCTAAGCTGAAAGTCACCTTGCTGACAGGGCGCACAATAGAGCAGGGCGCCGGGAAAGAGCGGGGCAAATCCTCAAAAGAGTATGTGGAAAGCGTCTCAGTCTGTTTTATGGACCCAGAAGATATGAAGAAGCTAGGCGTAAAGGATGGAACAAACGTTCAGGTTTCAACGGCTTTCGGCTCAGTGGTGGTTAAAGCCAAAAAATCTTTGAGGGCACCACACCAAGGCGTAATATTCATCCCATATGGTCTTTGGGCAAACGTTGTTGTAGATCCTGAAACCCACGGAATTGGTATGCCATCCCTCAAGGGGATTCCAGCCACTGTGGAGCCAGCCTCAGACAAGCCTGTTCTAGGCTTAGAGGAACTCCTAAAAACAGTTTTTAGGAAGGGTTAATGATGCCAGTTGTCAAAGCCGTGACGTGTCCAGTTTGTGGAAGCCTATGCGACGACATAGAACTAACCATTGAAGATGGGCGCATTGTTAAGGTTAAGAATGGCTGTGCCATGTGTGAAGCCAAGTTTTTGGGCTACTGCGGCGAACACCGCGTTTTAAAGCCTATGATAAGGAAGAATGGCGAGCTTGTCAAAACAACCCTTAAAGAGGCTATTAGAAGGGCTGCTGAAATTTTGGCTGAAGCCAACTATCCAGTTCTTTACGGCTGGAGCAGCACAAGCTGCGAAGCCATAAGCGTTGGCATAGAACTAGCAGAAGAGGTTGGCGGAGTAATAGACAATACGTCGGTGGTCTGCCACGGACCATCAATTCTAAGCATCCAAGACGTTGGAATTCCATCATGCACTCTGGGGCAAATTAGGCATAGAGCCGACCTAATCGTTTATTGGGGAAGCAACCCATGGAGCGCCCATCCAAGGCACATAGAACGCTACACAGCCTTCTCGGAAGGAAGGTTTGAGAAAAGCGCATGGAGAAGCTACGTGAACAAGGTTAAGGCTTTGGTTGGAAGGAAAAAGGTTCAAAGCGCCATTAAAAGGCTATTCTTCAAAAAGCCACCGCCAGCCCCGCCACCTGTCTCCGAGTATAAGCCCTACCCATCTATAGCAAAGGAAGGGAGAAAACTTATAGTGATTGATGTTAGGCGAACAAAGTCGGCTGAAATTGCAGACTATTTCGTGCAGGTCGAGCCAAACAAGGACTATGAGCTTCTTCAGGCTTTTAGGGCTTTGATACGCGACCAAGAGCTTGAAGTTGACAAGGTGGCTGGAGTCGCAGTAGAGTATTTGGAGGAGGTTGCAGATGCCATGGTAAGCTGTGACTTCGGCGCATTGTTTTTTGGGCTTGGCTTAACTATGAGCAGCGGCAAACTCCGAAACGTCGACGCCGCACTTTCACTGGTGCGGGACCTAAACATGCGCACAAAGTTTGTCATAATGCCCATGCGGGGACACTTCAACGTGACTGGCGCTAATACGGTTTTCACTTGGCAGACGGGCTACCCCTATGCTGTTGATTTTTCGCTTGGCTATCCAAGATACAATCCTGGCGAGACATCTGTTGTTGATGTTTTGCTGCGGAAGGAGTCAGACGCCGCCCTAATAGTGGCTTCAGACCCGGTTTCAAACTTCCCTCGTAAGGCGGCTGAACACTTAGTGGAAAACCCATTAGTTGTTATTGACCCCCACATGAATGTGACAGCCCAAATGGCTGACGTGCTCATCCCATCAGCTTTTGTTGGCATAGAGGCTTCTGGAACAGCCTACAGAATGGACCACGTGCCAATACCACTAAAAAAAGTTGTTGACCCGCCCAGAGGGATACTCCCAGACGAGGAGATTCTTAGGCGAATCCTAGCCGAAGTTAGGAAAATAAAAAAGAGTGAAGCAAAGAAGGAGGAAGCCTAATGGAACTCCTAATTAGGAACGGCTTTGTCTACGACCCAATTAACGGGATTAACGGAGAGAAGATGGATATAGCCGTCAAAGATGGCAAGATAGTTGAGAAGGTCAACGAGCGCCGTGCCAAGAAGATAGACGCCACAGGAATGGTTGTCATGCCCGGCGGGGTTGATATCCACAGCCACATAGCAGGAGGCAAAGTGAACTCCGGTAGGCTTCTGCGTCCAGAAGACCACTATAAGGATTTTGAACGTAAAACAGCAGTGACAAGGTCTGGTGTGGGCTATTCCATCCCATCCACTTTTACAACCGGCTATCGTTATGCGAGGATGGGTTGGACAACAGTTATGGACCCTGCCATGCCGCCCTTGGAGGCTAAGCACACGCATGAAGAGTTAAGCGACACTCCTATAATTGATAAAGCTAGTTATCCGCTTCTCGGCGACTGGTGGTTTGTCCTAGAATACTTGGGGGACGGCAGAGTAGAGGAGTGCGCCCGCCACGTGGCATGGATGATTAAGGCGACTAAGGGCTATGCCATAAAGCTTGTAAACCCAGGCGGGCTTGAGGCTTGGGGCTTCGGGCGTAATGTAAGAAATCTAGACGACCAAGTCCCATACTTTGGAATTACACCCCGCGAAATCATCCGAGGACTATGCAAGGTTAATAAGCTCCTAAACCTGCCTCACACGATTCATGTGCACACCAACAATTTGGGGAAACCCGGCAATTACATTACAGCCCTAGAAACAATGAGGTGTGTCGAGGATTTAGCCCAAGACGACAAGCCAGTAATTCACATAACACATTGCCAGTTCAGCGCCTTTAAGGGCGACGACTGGAGAACCCTCGAGTCTGGGGCTGAAGAAATAGCCAACTACGTTAATGCGCATTCTCACGTGACCATGGATATGGGGCAGGTGATATTCACGGACACAACAACAATGACGGCTGACGGACCCTTCCAGTACATACTCTACACCTTAAGCGGAAACAAGTGGGTAAACCATGACGTGGAAACAGAAACCAGCGCTGGCATAGTGCCCTTCCACTACAAAAGGAAGAGCTATGTGCACGCAACCCAATGGTCTATTGGGCTGGAACTAGCCCTACTAATCAAGGACCCGTGGAAAATCTTGATGACCACGGACCATCCGAACGGCGGACCATTTATTGCTTATCCGAGGATTGTGGCTTGGCTCATGAGCAGAAAAGCAAGAGAAGCCACGCTTAAGAAGATTAATCCGAAAGCGAGGAGCAGAAGCCTTCTCCCAACAATAGATCGTGAATTGGGCTTTTATGAAATAGCTATAGTGACGAGGGCTGGACAAGCCAAAGCCTTAGGACTTAAAAATAAGGGGCACCTGGGTGTTGGCGCGGACGCTGACATAGCCATATACAATTTCAACCCTGAAACAATGGACCCATCGAAGAAGTATAAGGCTGTTAGGAGGGCTTTCAAGAGGGCAGCCTACACCATTAAAGGCGGGCAAGTGGTGGCTAAGGACGGCGAAGTCCTAAAGCATATTGAAGGGGCAACCATGTGGTTGAATGTGCAAACCAGCGAGGAGGCGAAAATAACAGAGGAAATGAAAAAACGGTTTAAGGAGTATTGGACCGTTGAGTTTGAGAATTACCCCGTAAGTGAGGATTATTTGGCAATTTCCCAACCCATAACCGTGAAGGCTGATGTGTAATGATTGTGAACCTATACCCCGTAAAAGAGTTTAGACTGCCAATAATTGCTGAATGCATAAACCCAGACATCTTCCAAGACAAAAAACTTAGGGAAATTGAAAAGCTGGAGGTTTGGGAAGGGAACAAACGGAAAAGCCTCGGAGAACTCTTTAAGGTCGAAGTGGCAGAGGCAGAAGGCACTCCGGAAGCCACTGTCATAGCTATTCATGGCGATGTGAGCCGTGTTAGGCGGATAGGCGCCGGAATGAGAAGCGGCGAAATCATAGTTAAGGGGGATGCTGGCATGCACTTGGGCGAAGAAATGCGGGGCGGAAAAATAACAGTATACGGCAACGTGTTGGGCTGGGCTGGTTCCATGATGAGGGGCGGAACAATAGAAATTCACGGGAATGCTGGCGACTATTTGGGTGCTCCATACCGTGGAAGCACAGAAGGCATGAATGGTGGAAAAATAATTGTGCATGGAAATATTGGAAATGAAGCCGGAGCCCACATGAGGAAAGGCTTGATAAAAGTTTATGGAAACGCTGGACAGTTTGTAGGCTTCAGGATGCACGGCGGAACAATTTATGTGCAGAAAAACTGTGGCGGAAGGGCTGGAGCATGCATGACGGATGGAACAATAGTTGTTGGAGGCTTCTTGGAGTCTGTCCTCCCAACATTCACAATTGAGGGCATGCGAAAGAAGGTTAAAATTGAGGAGGGCGAAGTTGTTGATGCACCCTTCTATCTTTTCCTCGGAGACTTAACAGAAAACGGTAAGGGAAGGCTTTACGTGGCTAAGGAGCCCAACCCCCACCTAAGCCACTATGAAAAGCTTCTCTAAAAATAGTGGAGAGTAAGCCGATGAATGGCGGTTTAAGCGTAAACCGGTTTGCATGGAAACTACTGGAAAAGCTCTGTGGAAACCCCGAATATTATGGCGTGAAGGTTGAAAGGGCAGAATGTGGAGCTACAATTGTTGATGCTGGAATAAACGCGAAGGGCGGCTTTCAAGCCGGCAAAGTTATAACAGAAATTTGTATGGGTGGATGTGGAAAAGTCGTTATAGGCTTTAGGCAGTACGGCGAGCATGAGCTTCCAACAATATTTGTTTACACAGACCACCCTGCCATAGCCACTTTAGGCTCACAGTTTGCAGGCTGGAACATTAAGGAGGGCGAATACTTCGCCATAGGCTCAGGACCGGCAAGAGCCCTAGCCCAAAAACCAAAGGAAATCTATGAAAAGATTGGCTATAGGGACGAGTTTAACAAAGCTGTAGTGGTCTTAGAAACAGAAAAAGTGCCGCCGGAAAAGCTTATGAAGCGTTTGGCTGAAGACTGCCAGGTCCAATGCGAAAACTTGGCAATAATACTGACTCCAACAGCAAGCCTAGCCGGAGCAACACAAGTAGCCGGAAGAATAGTTGAAACCGGAATCCACAAACTCACAAAGTTAGGCTTTAATCCAAACGCCATCCTATATGCTTGGGGATGCGCCCCCATACCGCCAACCCACCCAAAATTTGTTAAAGCCATGGCACGGACAAACGACGCCATCCTATATGGAGGTGTAACCCAGTATATAGTCGATTATGAAAATGAGGATGAACTAGCAAAAATAGTTGAGAAAGCCCCGTCAAAAGCCTCAAAAGATTATGGCAAACCCTTCATGGAAATTTTCAAGGCTGCAAACTGCGACTTCTACAAAATAGACCCAAACATATTCGCACCAGCAAAAATAACAATAAACAATATAAGAACTGGAAAAACTTTTACGGCTGGAAAGATTAACCTCGAGGCTTTGGAAAAATCCTTCGAACTAACTTAGGCTTTCTGTCAATAATTTTAAACAGTATGCGAAAAAATAGCCCAATGGAACTGTGTAGAGGGCTAAAGAGAAGTCGTAAACCGCCCTATTCATAACGGCTATTGTTTTTGCTGTTTCTGGAAAACTGAAGCCTAACAAAGGAGAAAATCCTAGTGAACATGGCGGCTAATGCTATTTTACTCTTGGAAGAGTGTCTTGACGCGTAGAATTTTGCAACACCAATACCCAAAAGCATGCCAAAAGTGGCCTGCCAAAAATAGAGGGGTTCGGCATAAAGTTCTCCTTTGAAAAGGCAAATGGCACTAAAATACTTAACAGAGCTG
>JBMFMB010000023.1:0-16882 GCA_049970895.1 Bathyarchaeia archaeon
CTATGTTTTCGAAGGTTTTTGGCGTTATAGCCAAAACATTATAACGCGAATAAACCGTGTCGTCTTCTAAGGGCTTTTCACGGGTTTTTTCACTTATAAAGAGGGATGCTGCTGAAATGTGATCTGAGATTATCCTCAACTCTAGGGAGTCATATGGGGAGACACAACCAATATCTGGCTGAACTTTAATGAAGATTAACGAGTCTCTTTTTCTTGCTGCTATGTCAAAGCAGCTTGGTCTCGAACAGCACCTCTGGGAGACTGTGAAGCCACCCTCTTTTAGTATAGATTCTGCAGCCTTAACCTTCCCCATCTCCCTATAAGTCATCGGATTTTCACATCATATCCAAAATAATGGACTCTAATATAAGCGTATACGTCAGAAAAACGATGGATGCTAGCATTTAAATAGCCTTAAAATACCTGCAACGAGCCTGCCTAATCTTGCATCCAAGATCCGGCCCTACATGCCCAAAGCGCGCGCTAGGGTGTTGCTAAATTCGGACAAAAATAGATTTTATTCTAGTTTCAACACTTGTCTGTCTTTGACTGATTATGCATTTTAACGGCTATTTCGAAATTTTAAAAGTTTTAATTGGAAATTTCAGGAAACTGAAGACTATGGTTAGAACCATTTTTGTCTATTTTAGTCTGAATTTCGCAACGTCCTAGCGCGCGTGGAAGTCTTATTCAAACGTTGACGCTATACAATTGCTACTTTAAAATAGGCGAAATAGTGAAGCTGAATTTTAAGAACAGGTTTTATGCGCCCATCAAAATTATGATTTTACAGGTATCCCTTTGTTTTCAGAATTTCAGGTGTTATAATGCCTTTGTGTAGGGCTGTGGCCACGAGTGCACCTGAGACGCCTATCCTCCTTAGTTCCTCCAAGTCTTCAATGTTGCGTATTCCGCCGCCAGTCAAAACTTTAAGGTTTGTCCTTTCAATAACTTCTTTCATCAACGCCAAGTTTGCCCCCTGCTCCGATCCAACCCTTCTGAGGTCTAGGACTATAATTTTTTCAACGCCCATTTTCTCTAAATTTTCCGCAAGCGACGCTGGCCTGTAACGTTTTATAGATTCTGACGGGGATAAAACTTCGTTTTCCACAATGTCTATGCTGACAACAACCTTTTCAGTGCCAAAACATTTCAAAGCTTCTTCAATAAAGTGTAGATCTCTTAAAGTTTCGGTTCCTATCACTATGTTTGAGGCGCCTGCCTCAAGAATCATCCGCGCCCTTTCATTGGTGTTTATGCCCGCGTCAACCATTATGTCAATATCGGTTTCAGCCTTTATTCGCTTTAAAACATTAATGTTAGGCTGTTTTCCAAGTATTGCATCTAAGTCAGCCATGTAAAGTTCAGTGAAGCCAACAGCCTTAAAGGCCTTCGCAACATTAACGGGATCTGCAGATTTGCATAAAACACTCTTCAATGGGCTATATTTCTTCCGCTCTCCCCGTACAGCATGGACAGCTACACCATCTAAAACGTCTATCACTGGAACAACTTTCAAATTTAAATTCACCATTAACTAGTAGGTTTTTGGGGAAATAAGAGTTGAGGCTTCTTGTCTACGAGTTTTTAAGCGGCGGCGGATGTGCCAAGCAGGTTTTTCAAACAGATGTTTTATGTGAAGGCTACGCCATGCTTAGAGCTTTAATAGAGGATTTTAAAACACTTGGACATTCCGTCACAACACTTGTTGACTCGAGAATTATGAAGTTTAAACCCCCATTACAAGCTGACAGGATAATCTCCGTTTCAAGCAGAGATGACTTATGTAAACTGTTAAGGAAGACAAGCCAAAATGTGGACGCCGTTTACATCATCGCGCCTGAATCAAACGGTGTGTTGTGGAAACTTGTTGGGGATGTCGAAGAGTTTGGAGGGTATACCATTAACTGCAGGCATGAAGTTATAGAATCATCTTCAAACAAGCTGAATGTTTACGAGGAGTTAAGGCGTCTAGGGATAGCTGTTCCAGAAACCGTACATGTTAACGTTCAAGAGGATGCTAATCGCGTTAAAAGCTTGGCAAGAGAGCTGGGTTTTCCGCTGGTTTTCAAACCTATTGTCGGTGTCGGATCAGAGGGGTTAAGCATAGTGAGAAATGAGGAACAGGTGGGCATGGCCGTCCAAAAGGTTAGGGATGCATCCTCCAAAGAGTTTTTCTTAATTCAAAAGTTTGTTAAAGGCTTGCCTGCCAGCGTAAGTTTAATCTCCAACGGCGAAGACGTTTTACCCTTAACCTTAAATGCCCAACTGGTGAAGTTGGCTTCTCCAAATTTAAGCTCAAGTTATGAGGGGGGAATAGTTCCATTCAACCATCCAAAGGTAGAGGAAACTTTCAAGGCAGCACAAGCAACTGTAAAGCGTTTCAAGGTAAGGGGCTACGTCGGCGTTGATATGGTTTTAACAAGTAGTGGTCCAGTCGTAATCGAGGTTAATCCTAGGCTTACAACATCATACGTTGGATTGAGGAAAGTGTTAAATTTTAATCCTGCAGGCGCAATCCTCAACTCAGTTTTGAAGTGTGAACTGCCGAAAAACGTGAAAACTTTGGGGTGCACATTCTTTTTTAAAGTGAGGACGAAACCTCCAAAATTTGAGGTTTTAAAACGTATATACGGTTTGGAGGACGTGTTTTCGCCTCCATTTCCGCTTGCCGCAGAAGAATCATGCGCCCTTGTAGTTTCACTTTCAAACGTGTTGGAAAGCGCAAGGTTGAAAGCCTATGAGGTTAAAGGGAAACTTGTTGAAACACTTTGCGGGAAAAGTGGTCGAAATGGTTAACGTGATTGGACTGGATGTTGGAGGGGCAAACACGAAAATGGCTTTTCTGAAGGCAGAAAATGGTTCAGTCCAAAAGATCAGGATTGCCAGCGAATATTTTCCAGTGTGGAAAAGGGATAAGAGCGAACTTTCAGCATTGCTTAATAGGCTTAGGGTGAAAGCGGCTGAGTCGGAGGATTTGGATTCGGTTGGTGTCACCATGACTGCGGAGCTTTCCGACGCTTACCAAACTAAGAGGGAGGGCGTCAACCACGTTCTCTACAGCGTTGAAAGGGCTTTTCCAAACTTTAAAATCTCCGTGTTGGATGTTGACGCAAATTTAATATTGCTGGAAGAAGCAAGGGCTAATCCTTTAAGGGTTGCAGCTGCAAATTGGGCTGCAACGGGGTGGATAGTTTCAAAAATTTTTAGCAATTGCATAGTGGTGGATGTTGGAAGCACGTCGACAAGCATAATTCCAATCATCGATGGCAAGGTGGCGGCTGAGGGCAAAAGCGATTTGGAGAAACTTATCAACGGCGAACTTGTCTATACAGGCGCTTTAAGGACAAACGTTGCAGCTATAGTGAACGCCGTCCCGGTTAAAGGTGGAATAGCAAGGGTTTCATCAGAGCTGTTCGCCACTTCAGGAGACGTCCACCTTGTTTTAGGAAATATCCGAGAGGAGGACTACACTGTTGACACGGCTGATGGTAGGGGGAAAAGTAGGGCTGAGGCCCTTGCAAGGTTAGCTCGGATAGTATGTGCGGACGTTGAAACTTTAAGCGAGGAGGAAATAGTCAATATAGCCAAATATGTTTACCGCAAGCAAATAGATCAAATCAGTGAAGGTTTAAAACAGGTTTATGGAAGGATCAAAAAATGTTTGAAGCAGAATTTACAAATCGTTGTTACGGGACTTGGAAGAAAATTCCTAGCCCGTAAGGCGGCTCAAGCAGCAGGCTTTGAAGAGATAGTCGATTTAGGAGAGCTTTTAGGCGAGGAAATCGCCTTGACAACCCCATGCGTTGGCGTAGCACTTATGGCGGCAAGCAAACTTTCAGGGAGGGATATTACTTGGAAGCGGTTTTAAAGGTTGGCGGAAGCCTGGCTGGGCATCCGGCGGAGCTGAAAGCCTTATGCAAGACATTATCATCGCTTGCCAAAACCCATAAAATGTTGATTGTGCCAGGAGGGGGAGCCTTCGCAGACGTCGTTAGAAGGCTGGATGAGGCTTACGGCTTATCAGGCACAACCGCTCATAAAATGGCCGTGCTTGCAATGGACGAGTTCGGACTATTCTTATCCGATGTAACGCCAAACTCTCAAGTATGCTATTCTCTGAAAGATGTAGGGAGCGCCGAGTATGGTTTGTTACCAATACTGCTGCCCTACCATTATATATTGCGCGAAGACCCTTTGGAACACTCGTGGGATATAACCTCAGACTCCATAGCCGCCTACATAGCTGGAGTGCTTAATGCCAAGAAACTATTGCTAATCAAGGATGTTGACGGAATATACACTGATGATCCAAAGAAAACCATAGATGCCAGACTCGTTGAAAAACTCACAGCCAAGCAACTGCTTAGTTGGAATAGGCGGACAAGCGTCGATAAAGCCCTACCTAAACTCCTTATGAAGTTCAGGCTGAACTGCTACGTAGTTAACGGCATGCATCCCGAAAGAGTCCAAGCAATACTCGCAAATAGAAAATCAGTTTACACGCACATTATCCCCCACTAGCCCCTTGCACACTCAAGAATTTCCCTTACAAATTCACGAACCAACTCCACTCGAACAGTACCGTTAAGCCTATCTTTGCCGTCGCAAACAGCCCCTCTAACGCCAATTATGTCAGCACCCAAAGCATACACTGAAGAAACATCCGACTTATCTAGGCAACCTGCAATTGCAACGATTAAATTAAATTTATGCGCTTTATCAACAAATTTTTTAAGCTCTTCCTCTTTCAGAAAACTGAAAACATTTCTGCCAGCCCTCTTCGCTTTGACATCCACTAACACTCCATCGGCTCCTACTTTATAGGCCACTTCTGGCAGCTCCAACGGGTTCAAACAGCCCGCAGATTTATGGTCGGCGTATCCTGCAGCAATAACCTTTAAAGCTGGATTGTAGTCTTTAACGGCTATGCAAACCTCCCTCATCAAGTGTAGAGCTTCAGATGTTGTTTTCACACCCAAAAGCCCAGCCTTAACGTAGTCTGCTCCTGAAACGGCAGCCCCTAACGCCGCAAGAGAGGCTGTTCCAGGGAGGTTAGGCAAATCACCAATCGTTGAACTCACCTCAACGTTTTCGGGGACCACTTCTCTGACCCGCCTTATAACCCTTGGAAAGTTGGCGCCCAACGAACCCTCCTTTGGATTTTTAACGTCAACAACGTGAGCTCCACCCTCAACCGCGTTGAGAGCCTCCTCTTCGTTGACCACGCTAACCAGTAACCTCATCGTCCCACCTCTTTGATGAAGACAATGGGAAGCTGCTTTTAAGATTAAAGATTAAACCTTCCCATAATTTGAAGGCGAGCACCCTGGCAATAATAACTTTTCCGCAGTAAGACAAAAGAAATAGTTGAAATAACCATTCTCTTAATTTCCTCTTTTCTGGAGAATCGTAACTTGTTCTATAGAACTGTTAAGTGAACATCTCGAAATTTACAGTAAGTTTAGACGTATTATGAAATGACAGTTTAGATGTTGGAACATGTTTGCCAAAGACTCCCATTTTCATTCTAACGTTTGGAAGAGAGGCTGTTAGGGCGAGTGTAAGGCAAGCGCCTATCGCTATTATGAAGGGGTAATAGATTGAAATTTCGTATATGATTCCGCCTATGTATGGCGCTATTATGGAGGCGAACATGCTAATTGTCTGGGGTATGGATATCCATTTAGCCCTTATTGGTTCTGGGGCTTGTGGTCCTATTACTGCGCTCATTAGCGACCATGTTATGTAGGAGGCTCCTGTGAGGAAGAATGCTGCTGTGAGGGCGTATAAGTTACCTGTTAGGAGCATTATGGTTAGGGATATGCTGCACGCTGTCATTGAGGCTGCTATGGCGTACTCCTTCCCCCATTTGTCTCCAACCTTGCCCAAAATTATGCCTAGAACTGCTGAGCCGAAGAAGGCTATTGAGCCTAAAAACCCTATTTCAAAGTCTCCATAATGGTATGCGTCGGCGAGGAATTGGGGGACCAGCGGGCGGAACATCATCGTAATGAACATTATAGAGGCGAAGAAGGCTGACATGCTGATTAGTTTTTTATCCTTCAGAAGCTCTATTGTTGATGGACCAGCTGATGTTTTTTGCTGGGTTGGTGCGTGTTGGCTTCTCATGAAAGCTAGGACAAGCCCTGCAATGGCGTATAACATGAATGCCATATAAAAGACTGCTCGCATGCCAATTTTTCCTGCAATGTATCCGCCTATGGCTGGTGAGAAAATGTAGCCGAAAGACCATGATGAGGATATAACCGTAAAAGTTAATGTGAGCCTATTTTTGTCCGCTGATGTTACGATGTAGGCTGTGCTTGTTGGTCCTCCAAGCCAAACACCCCATAGAATCATTCCTGGCAGCATTTGAATCCAGTTCTTTGCCATGGAAAATATTAGTGGGGCTGGAACCCATGCAAGCCATCCCGCAACCATGATTTTCTTCCTGTCGTATTTGTCGGCGATGCTTCCAGCCAAAATAAGTGTGAGGGCTGCTGTTAGGCTTGTGAGGGCGTATAAAATGCCAATCTCAACGGAGCTTGCCTTGAGGGTTTCCTTCATGTAGTATGGGAGGAGATAAGCGTATAAGCCGTCGCCGAAGGCGCCTATGAGGTTTGATGTGAAAATTAGTTTTAGGTCTCTGTTTAGGACTTCGATTGGGAAGCCCACTCGCAGAAACCTCTTGTATGTTCGCTTTGACAAGTGCCAGTCTCACCATGTCCACATTAACAGTCGTATTTTGTGATGCCCACTATTATTATTAATGCTACGACATGGCAAGCTAAAAAGGCCAAAACGAGGTTTGGTTAAGGCTTGTTAGGTTCTTCTGTCCACTATATCTAGGATATCTTGCCCAGTACCTATTAAAACCACTGGTATGCCCAGTTGCCGCTCAATTTCCTTGACAAACTCCTTAGCCTCTGTTGGGAGTTCGTCATATCTCCTTGCGCCTTTGCATTTTGGATAGACGACGTCAAGCTTTGTAAGCGCTATTTGTGTTGCTCCATTAAGCATAACAGCCCTTTTCGCAATTTCAAAGTTGAAGGGGGCTGAGCGCCTCTCCCGCCCAGTTCCAGCGGCAACCTCAAACCATCCACGCCTAACAGCTTCCTCTTTTGGGAGTTCGCCGGGCAGTGGACCGGCGCCGACGCGAGTCATGAAGGATTTGAAGACTATTAGGACTTCGTCGACCTTTGTTGGTCCAACACCAGCCTCTGAGCATATTGCCGAGGCGCTTGTGTCTCTTCCAGTCACATATGGATATGTGCCAAAAAATAACGATAGCATTACGCCTTGGGTTCCCTCCAAAAGAACATTTTTGCCCTCGTCTATGGCTTTGTTTGCCTCCATCGCCACATCCGTCAGGTAGGGCTTTAGTTCCGGTGTGTCCCTTGCAAGTTTTGCTGTTCTGCGGACGCGCTCCTCTATGGCTGGTCCAACACCCCAGCCTGTTGTGCCTAAGCCCTTCAAATGCGCGTTTGTTCTGTCCTGTTCTGCGTGCTTCTCCTCAATTATTGAGGCTTGCTGGTCTATGCCTATGCGGTTTTTAACATTTGTTAGTTCCACTTCCTCCAAGAATTTTGCCACGTGAATGTTGGCTCCAGCCCCTATTAGGAGGCGGCACCGCTCATATACAAAGGCTGATGGAACCATGTGGAGGGCGTAACGTTTACCCTCAACCCAGACGGTGTGGGCTGCATTAACAGAACCAGTTCTAACACAAACATCCACCTTATCCCTTAAAGCCAGATAAGAGACTATCTTGCCCTTACCCTCGTCCCCCCAGAAACCTCCAACGATAACAGTGCATGGCAACTTAACTCACCGCTCATAAAATCTGCTGAAAACTATTTAAAATTGTTTTAAGCCTTCATGTCAAAAGGGCTGCTTTTATGGCGGAAAATGGCTTTTGGTAAAGGCTTATTTTCCCTAGCCTCTCCCCTCTAGTCATATTTATGCTTACTGACAAGCCTCAAATACGCTACCCCTCTCTAGATAGATTTTTCGCTCCAAGCCAAGCCAAATTCAAAAGCCTGAAAACTGCTAAATTGACTAGCCCCTCTAGTTTTTCGGCTTTCTTAACTCAAAAATGTTTAAGTCCACAAGTTTAGCCCATGCAATGTTCCTTAAGGGTATTTGGAGCGTGTTGCCCTTCCCATACGAGACACGGTTGACGAAGACTTCTTTTCGCACTTCATCCCTTTTAATCTCAACCAGCTGCACATTCACTATAACTGAGCCATCCTTCAAGTGGAGGTTAACATTTTTTCCAAGGAAGGATTTGGCAACGTTCAAGTTGAAGCTGTTCATCTCCTCTTCACCATTCCAAGTCTTTTTCGGCGATTTTGCTCCAGCAACGCCTACAAATTGGGAGCTTATCGCCCTTGAAGATTATGTAGACCTCTATGTCCTCGTTTCTGCATTCCTTGTTCCAAGGGTTTCTACAACGCTCCATGAGGCTCCCACTTTCCATGCTTGGCTTGATGGTTTGCCACAACCCCTTTTTAAAACGTTCTGTGAAAAGTATCCGCCGACAAGGGGAGAGAGATAAGTTAAAGTGAAAACTCCTTTCCTTACAAAGGCACAATTTCTGGAATAATCTTCTCCTTCGTTACTTTTAACAACGCGACTGTTGGCTTTGCCACAAACGGCGGGAGGGGATTTGTTGGACTTCCAGGGTTTATGTAGAGGATTTCACCCTCCCACTTTATGTTTGGATGATGCGTGTGCCCATAAACAAGCACATTGAAGCCATTTTGTTTGACTATTTCCCGCATCTTCCCCATTCCAAAAAGGGTTCCAGGGTCGTGCATAACGCCGATCTTCCAATCAAAAATCTTGACGGAGTTCATTTTTGGTAGTTTGCCGCGAATTTCAGGTCCATCCATGTTGCCATAAACAGCCAAAACAGGGGCAAGCTGCTCAAGTCTATCTATAACAGACAGGTCAACCAAATCGCCAGCATGCACAATATAATCAACCTTTTCGAAAATTTCAAAAACCCTTTTTGGAATTTCTCTAGCGCGAACTGGTATGTGCGTGTCGGAAATAAGCCCAACATTTTTCGCTAATGGCGTTTCTCGCAGTTGGCGTAAGGCTTCCTGGCTTAGCATTTCACACGTCCTCTAAAAGCATTTAATGCTCATTTTGTAGATAAGTTTTCACGGCTTAGAGACAAACATGTTTCCCTTAATGTAAAACCTCAATTCTTGCGGAAGATCCCTCTTAACACCTATCCTATGAGAAGTGCCTATTTCAAAATCCTCCATGGCAGCAGCTTCAAAAATTGCTATTTCATTTTCAGCCTTTGTGACGTCTAAGCCGTTCTGCTCCTTCGTTATGCCCATTGCCCTAGTAAGCCTTCCAGGACCGCTTGTTAAAGCGTGCACGTCTTTTACTCCCCTATTTTTCCTCATGAACTCTATTCCTTCGAGGGGTTCTATCGCCCTTATTAGGACGGCGCCGACACTGCCCCTTGAGTGGGCGACAATGTTTAGGAGCCAGTTTCCATGAACCATGTAAATGAAAGTTTTCCCGACATCCAGATACATGAGTTCGTTGAAGGCTTTTCTCCCCTTATAGGCTTTTGAGGCTGGGTCATTCTCGCCATAATAGGCTTCTGTTTCAACAATTTTCCCACTTAAAATGTGGTGGTTGAACCTTCTAACAAGGGTTTTTCCAAGAAGCCCTCTTGCAACGGTGGCTGGATCTCTCTCGTAAAAACTTTTTGGGAGGGTTTTCATGGCTAAAATTGATTTGAGTGTTAGGCTTAAATCCTTTAAACCATTTCAGAAAATATTGGTGGTAGCGGATGATAGAAGCGTATGATTTCGGCGTTATGGTCATAAATGGCAAGCGCTACACAAGCGACGTTATAGTCTTCCCAGACAAGGTTATGAGCGGATGGTGGAGGAAGGAGGGTCACAGAATCTATGTTGAAGACTTGAAGGAGATTTTCAGCCACAAGCCTCCTCCAGAAGTTCTCGTGGTTGGCACAGGCTATTCTGGGCTTGTTAAGATCATGCAAGAAGTCAATGAAGTCCTAAAAGAGCGGGGGATAAAGCTTATCGCCCAGCCTACCGGCGAAGCCTACAAAACTTTCAACGAGGTTTTAAGAGCTGGGAAAAATGTTGTCGGTGCCTTTCATCTTACATGCTGATTCGCGGTTTTCACAAAATCTTAAATGTTTTCATCCCCTATCATGAGGCTAAAGTGGTGAGCTTATGGGTGGAAAGCTTCTAACTGAAATTGAGGAGGAAGTTACGGCTCTTCTAAGCGATTTAATTCGGATAAATACGACGAATCCGCCGGGAAACGAGACTCAAGCCGCAAAATACTTGGCACAAACTCTGGAAAGGGATGGTTTCAAATGTGAGGTTTTGGAGTCCGCCCCCGGAAGGGGAAACGTCATAACCCGCTTCAAAGGAACAGGAGAAAAGCCTAGCCTACTGCTACTTTCTCATTTAGATGTGGTTGCTGCAAACCCGAAGGAATGGAGTGTAGACCCTTTTTCAGGCTTGGTTAAGGATGGCTTTGTCTGGGGTAGGGGTGCCATGGACATGAAGTCCATGACAGCCATGGAAGTTATGGTTATGAAGCTCTTGAAGCGTAACAATGTCAAGCTTAAAGGCGACGTCATATTGGCTGCAACAGCCGACGAGGAGAAAGGCGGAGAGGCGGGCGCTGGATGGCTTGTCCGCAACCACCTGGAAAAGGTTAGGGCTGACTACGTCATAAACGAGGGCGGTGGATATGCAATCCCAATGGACGGCAAAAGCGTCTTCACAATTCAGACGGCTGAAAAGGGCATTTTATGGTTCAAAGTTAAGGCGAAGGGGAGACCAGGACATGGCTCAGTGCCGGGAGCTGCTGACAACGCAATTCTCCGCATGAACCGAGTTGTGGATAGGTTAGGCAATTACTGTGCGCCTATAATGCTGACGCCAACTGTTAGGCAGTTTTTAGCTGTTATGGCTGAGGAAAATGCTGAAGCTAGGCAGGCGCTTACCCTTCTGCTTCAAAACCCAGCGGCGGGCGACGAGATTTTAGACAAGCTAGCCCAGAAGGATAAAGCCATGGCTGAAGAGCTCCGAGCAATGTTAAGGATGACCATTGCGCCAACAATTATTCATGGAGGCGTTAAGGAGAACATAATCCCATCAGAATGCGAAGCAGTCTTCGACTGCAGAATTCTACCAGGACAAAGCACAACTGAAGCCCTAAACCGAATAAAGGAACTTTTGAAGGACGTGGACCTGGAAAAGCTTGATTTTGAGATTGTTCAGGCTAATGAGCCTTCAGAATCCCCCATGGAAACGCCTTTGTATGGGCTTATGGTGGAAACCTTAAAGGAGTTTGAGCCCAACTGCGCTGTAGCCCCAATACTGCTCACCGGCGGGACGGACTCCCGCTTTTTCAGAAGCATAGGAGCCGCATGCTATGGCTTCCAACCAGCCTTTTCGGATTTGCCCTACGGCGAAATCTTGAAAATGGTGCACGGCATAGACGAGCGAATATCAATTAGAAATTTGGTCTTCGGAACAAGCGTCCTATACAATGTTGTTGAGCGTTTCCTAACATAGAAGTTTGGGGCGGCGTCCAACTGAAGCTATAAATATTGGACTGTTGTTAATGCTAACATCTTTCTAATGGTTGGAGGATTAAGGCATGCCGGCAATAGAGGTTGGCAGAATCTGCGTCAAAATCTGTGGAAGAGAGGCTGGCAAAAAATGTGTCATAGTGGACATCATTGACAAAAGTTTTGTGCTTATTACTGGACCAAAAAGTGTTACTGGCGTTAAAAGGCGACGGGCAAACATCAACCACCTAGAGCCATTAGCTGAAAAAATTGACATTAAACGTGGTGCCTCAGATGAGGAAGTCATCGAAGCTTTGAAAAAGAAGGGACTTTTGGAGGCTATGGCTCAGCCTATTAAACCAGCCTTGGCTCCAGCCTAACAAATTATTTAGCTCCCTTCACATTTTCTAATTCTTTAGAGGTGTTCCGTACAAAATGCCTAGAAGTGTCCCCCCATGGGAGGTTAAACGAGAACTTGTTGTTAAGGCTAAGGGCGAAACAGACCCAAAATATGGCTGCAAACCAGAAGAGCGCCCAGCAAAAGAATACATAAGATTCGGAGTTGTCAACCTTGACAAGCCAGCCGGACCAACAAGCCACGAAGTCGCAGCATGGGTTAAACGCCTAATAGGCGTTCAGAACGTTGGTCACGGCGGGACCCTAGAAGCCCTATAAAAGCTAAAGGCTAAAAGAGGCTGGGGAAACCCCAACGTGACCGGCGTTCTACCAGTAACCCTAGAGGAGTCTAGGAAGATTGTTCAAGCCTTGCTTTTAAGCGGAAAAGAATACGTTTGCCTAATGAAGCTTCATGGTGATGTAAGCGAAGCATGTGTAAAGGATGTGTTGAAAGAGTTTGAGGATACAATTTATCAGAGACCACCATTAAGGGCTTCTGTTAAGCGGCAGCTCCGAACGAGGCGAATCTACTACATAGATTTTCTTGAAATGGAGGGGCGAAACGTTCTTTTTAAAGTTGGCTGTGAGGGCGGCACATATATTCGCAAACTATGCTTCGACATCGGCGAGGTTCTAGGCTGTGGGGCTCACATGCAAGAACTCCGGAGAACGAGGGCTGGACCCTTCGTTGAGGAAGAAGGCATAGTGACACTGCATGATGTGGCTTATTGGTTTATGGAATGGCAAAACAGCAAAGATGACAAAATTCTTAGGAAGATTATTCAGCCCATGGAGAAAGCTTTGGCGCTAGTTCCAAAAATCTACATTAGAGACTCGGCTGTTGACGCCATTTGCCACGGCGCAAACCTAACCGCCCCAGGCGTCCTATCCCTCGAAACTGGGATAAGCGCTGGCTCTGTGGTGGCAATTTTCACCCTAAAAGGCGAGGCAGTAGCCCTAGCAGTGGCTGAAGCATCCACAGAAGAAATACTAAACATGGAACACGGCGTGGTCGCAAAGGTCAAGAGGGTTTTAATGCCTAGGGGCACCTACCCCAAATGCTGGAAAAGCGGCGAAATATAATGCCAGACAACAAAAACAGCCAAACAGAACATTATTTTGCACCAAAGCCAGGGTCAAAGCCAAAATTTGGAATAATCCAAACCCGGTTAAGGGGGATACCCTTCAAGTTTTTAACAGCCTCGGGGGTCTTCTCAAAAAAGCGGGTGGACCTTGGCACAAGGCTTTTGATAGAAGCCATGGTTCTTCCAGAATCTGGCTATGTTTTGGACATGGGATGCGGTTACGGGGCTGTCGGAATAGCAGCCGCAAAACTAAACCCAAAACTGCACGTGGTTATGGTGGACGTGAACGAAAGAGCCGTAAGACTTGCAAGACAAAATTTAAGGCTAAACAGCATTTACAACGCCGAGGTAAGAAAGGGCCACTTATACCAACCAGTTGAAGAAATGCTCTTTAATTGTATACTTTCAAACCCTCCGGTAAGCGCCGGACTAGCCACAGTAAAAGCCATAATAACAGAAGCACCAAAACATATGATGGAAAAAGCCACACTACAAATGGTTTTAAAATCAAAAATCGGCGGGAAAAGAATCCAAAAAATCTTCGAAGAAGCCTTCGGCAACTGCACAATAATGGCAAGAGAAAGCGGTTACCGAGTGCTAATGGCAGAGAAAAATAGCAATCTATCAGCCAACTAATTTGTTCACAATTCTCCTAACAAGCGGAATTATAGCCAAAGATGTTGGAAAACTCACAGCAAAACCTATCAAAAAAGCCTGAAGCCACCTCGCTGGAAAATCTTGAACAAGACCCAAATTAATTAATGTAAGAGTAAGAGACATGGCAAAGGACATGCCCAACGACATGAAAGCTCCAAACAAAACATCCCTCAAATACTTCCCACCAAACCCCAAAGGAAACACCAGAAAAAGGATAATTATAAGGCAGAATATATAAGCATTAATATTAGCTACACAGCCGGGGTCTCCTAGTCAGGTAGGGAGCAGGCCTGGAGACAAAACCGCCTAAAAGCCACTAAGCCTGTGGCCCGAAAGGGCCGCGTGGGTTCAAATCCCACCCCCGGCGCCTTCTTGAAGGAAAAATAAGCACAAAATATTGATTTTCATAAAAATAAGCCTCAATTACGGAGGAAGCATAAACTGTAATAAAATTCTGTAGGCTATTCCTCCTAAAAGTAAGGCGAGGGCGACATCGGTGATGGTTATTGCTAGGGCTTTTCGCCATCCAAACTCCCTTATCAGTGCGGCGATTGTGGCTATGCATGGAATATAAATCATTATGACAAGAGCGAATACAATCATCTGTATGGCTGAAAGCGACTCGAGAGGGATTAACTGTGAAAGGAGGATTAGGGCTAATTCCTTGCGTAAAACGCCGAAAATCATTGGGACCCCTGCTTCAACTGGAAGCCCAAGCCAGCCGCTTATTAGTGGCTTTGCCCCGGCAGTTATGTAGTTTATGAAGCCAGTAATGCTTAAAGCTGTTATTGTTAGGCTTCCAACCACAATTATTGGGAAGGCTATGTATACAAAATCCTTTGTTCTGCTCCACGTTTTGGTTAAAACGATTTTTAGGGAGGGCTTCTTGTATGGCGGCATCTCCATTATTAAGCCTACGGGTTCTCCCGGCAGGACTTTGAAGGCTATTCTGCCAAGGATGAAGATGAGGATTAGGTCGAAGATGTAGAGGGCTAGTGCAGCGTGTAAACCAACAAACCTTCCAACAAGCCCTAGGATGACGACTGTTCTGGCGGCGCATGGAACAAGCATAACAACAAAGGCTGCTAGGAGGCGTTCTCGCTGTGTTTCCATTATTCTGCAACCTATGCATGCTGGGACGCTGCAGCCGTAACCCAAAATTAATGGTATGAAGGCTTTCCCATGCAAGCCAATCTTATGCATCAAATTATCCATTAAAAAGGCGGCTCTTGGCAGATAGCCACTATCCTCAAGTAGGGCGAGGATTATGTAGAAGGGCACGACATATGGAAGGGCTATGGTTATTCCAGCAACTATTCCGCCGAAAACTCCATCGGTTATTAGGCTTCTGGCGGCTTGTGGCAGAAAAGCCAAAGCTCCCTCAATATGTAATGTGATGCCGCCGAAAAGGGACTCTAAAAACCCGGAAAAGAGGCTTCCGCCAATAAAGATTAGGGAGAACATTGCCAAAACAACGCTTACCAAAATGGGATACCCAAGGATTTTGTGCGTTGTTATGGCGTCAAGTTTCTGTTCAAGGCTTATCCTTGGAGGAGCCTCCACAACAGTAACCTCTTTTGCTATTTTGCTTGCAATAGAATACCTCTCAGAAGCCAGTATGACAGGTGATGGTTCGCCATGCAGTTTTTCCAGTTCCGCCGCCAGCTTTTCGGCAAACTCTAAAACTTCTGCCCCACTATCATAGTTTTTTAGCTTCCCAGCAACGTCAGTGTCCTTTTCCAAAAGTTTTGTGGCAATCCACCTTGCAGGGTAAACTTCACAAAGCTGTGGAAGCTTACGCTCCACCATCTCTTGAAGCCTCTGCACAACTTTTTCGACTTCTGCTCCAAACCTAACCTTTAAGAGCTTAAGCCTCTTTTCGCCGCTTGCCACCGCAATAACAGTTGTTAAGAGCTCGTTTATCCCGCTTCCAGTGATTGCCACCGTTGGTATAACGGGAACACCTAAAATCTCCGAAAGTTTTTCAGCGTTTATGCGTATGCCCTTTTTGGCAGCAAAATCCACTTGGTTTAGTGCCATTACTATTGGGGCTTCAAGCTCTAAAAGCTGCAATGTAAAGTAAAGGTTACGCTCCAGAGCCGAGGCATCAACAACGTTAATTATAATGTCTGGCTTTTCAACGGCAATATAATCCCTAGAAACAATTTCTTCAATGGAAAAGGTTGAAAGCGAATATATGCCTGGCAAATCAAGAATGTGTATAGTGTAGCCCTTAAAATGTAGGGTTCCTTCCGCACGCTCCACAGTTTTTCCAGGCCAGTTTCCAACAACCTGATTTAAGCCAGTAAGCTGATTAAATATGGCGCTTTTGCCAACGTTGGCGTTTCCAGCAAGAGCCACCCTTAACTGCTTAGTCATGGGATTCATCCTTAACCGGTTTCACGAGAACCCTTGAGGCCACTCCACGCCCAAGTGCGAGGGCCACGCCTCTAACCTCGATTTCAACTGGTCCACCGAAAGAACCCTTTCTCAAAAGTTTAACCTCAACCCCGGGTGTTAAACCCATCTCAGCAAGCCTTCTAACGAGACCGAAGCCGCCTACAGCCCTAACCATCACGCCTTTTTCGCCCTCAGCCAAGTCTATTAGGGCGCATAATTCGCCTTCGTTTTTCGCTGCGCCTTGTCTTTTTATGTTTCTTCTATGCCCGAACATCTTTTCACCTTGACGGTTTAACCCAGATGCTTTCAGCCTCTTTGCGGGTTATCGTCTGCTCCTTCCCAGCCACGCATAGCACAATGTCTTTTTTTCGCATCTTGACTATGTGAACTGGAACGTTGGGCTTTATCCCCTTAACAGCCAATGCGGTGAGGATCTCCCTCCTTTCATTGACAATTTTTGCAACTGTGCAAGTTTGGTTCATGGCGATGAATGTTAGCGGATAGCATTCAACATCGCTGACCTCACCGCTTTCGGACGGAATGGGGTTCCCATGGGGGCAAAATTTTGGGTAGCCAAGCCTCCTCTCCAAAAGGGACAGCACATCCTCCGTCAGTGCATGCTCAAGCCTACAAGCACTTTCGTGGACATCGATCCAATCAGCCTCCAAAATGTCCGTTAGAAGCCTCTCGGCAAGCCTATGCCTCCTAATAATGTTGAGAGCTAGCTTTTCACCATCAGCAGTAAGCCTAACGCCCC
>JBMFMB010000024.1:0-16840 GCA_049970895.1 Bathyarchaeia archaeon
CTTCTTGATTTTCACGGCGAGGGAGAGGGGGTCAGGTATAAACTCCAGCACAAGCTTCCCACCTTCAACCCTCATCAGAACCTTGTCCTCCTCGCTTATGCCTAACCGTTCACATATACGCTTAGGTATGTAAACAGCTCCCTTTTTACCAACCTTAGATATAAAAACCTGGCTCAAACGCAACCCCAGAATAAAAATAAAATTCTGGAAAATATAAATATTCTGGTATTCCCTTCGCGAACCGGTAGACCCGAAATAGATGCTTGGGATATCGCATTCACACCCGAGGGACCTAAACCGCGAAAAGTACCCATAGAATTCGAGATAATTTAGCATCGTCACCCTGCGCGCGAGTTAGAAAGCAGAGTGGTCAAAGCCAGAAGCCAAATAAAACCATTTCTTGTCCGAATTTAGTAACAGCCTAGTACGCTAGAAAGGTTTAATATATTCCCGCTTAAACCTTCTGATTGAAATGCGCGCATAAGTGGTCATTAAATAGTTTTAGGCTCTTTTTCTCAAAATAGGGCTGTTTTTGGCTTAGTTAAGTTTATAGGGGTGAGGGTGTCAAGGGATAGTTAAATCAACCTGCGCGCGCGAAGAAATAGGGAAAAAGTATGGAAAAACCCCAGCACAAGTAGCACTCAACTGGTTAATTTCAAAGGAGAACGTCGTAGCCATACCAAAAGCAATCAACTTGGCTCATGTAAAAGAGAACGCCGAAGCAATGGGATGGAGATTATCGAAGGACGATCTAGAGCTTATATCCTCACTCTTCAGCTGATAATTCAATAAGAGAAATCGGCACCCTCAATTTTTTCAAATATGTCTTTCTCGCGCAATACTATAAGAGTCATCTCACATGAGGGGATCTTTGTAGCATAATATGGTTTTTCATGGCAACTTATTAGTAGAGTAGGAGCGTCCACTCTCTGAGTTTTCCTGTGAGCGGATCCACTTGTAATCCTAAAACCTCCAGGGTTGTTACGCCGATAAGCACCTTATCTATTACATCTGAAATAAGCGCTGGCACGACCTCGCTTCTTCCCTCTAACTCTATCCACACCCTCGAGCGCTCAAGCTCTAATCTCCCAGCACCAGTCTCAACGGTAGATTTCCCAGTTAACCTAAGATTAAGGTCAAGAGCCATCTTGCGCGGTATAATCGTAAGCGTGGCTCCAGTATCAACTAGAGCATCAACCTCAACGAACCTCGTAAGATTTTCATCGCCTATCTTGACCTTAACCCAAACATGACCCAAGAATTACTCTCCGCAATAAATTTAATGAAAGTTAAAATTTAAATCTATTTAGGAACATTAGAGGTTAAATCTGCTTTTTCCGTCTTTCCGCTTCTGCTTTAACTAAGTCTACAACCGCCTCAAGTATTGGCTTAAGATCACTACGTAAACCGTGAAACTCTTCGTTAATTCTTGCTATTGAACTCTCGATACCAGAAAGTGCTTTTGCATTGTCAGCTAAAAGTTTCATGTTATGTGTGTTTATCAGTAACATGAGATCTTGAACCCTCAGCTTTTTACCCCTAACTTTTCCACAGCATCCTTCAACAACGGATACGTTGAAATAATAATCTCAACGATGGATTTAGGATCCCTTTTCCCCACTTCCCGCTCATTTAGCATTCACCCTACCCAATTAAAACGATAAAATCTCATTTTATTATCCTTTTCCGCAAGTTTTATGAAACTTTCATAAGCCGTAACTATCCGAAATAGCCAAGTCTGACTTTTCGCTGGTCCCCGGCAAAGCAAGTTACGACCGCCAACTAATAGGAGAAAACAGTGGTTAATGAGAAGAAATGATTTAAAGTTTAACTTTCATTAAATAAATTTAGATCTGCACGTTTAAATACCTCTCTAGCGACCGCAAGAATTACCATGAATATTTTTCAGCACGTATAATAATCATATGTTTACAGCGAAGCGATTAGAACACACTAAACAGCGGATGGTTTTTAACCAGCGGCTTTATCCCTAGGCTTTTTGCATGATATGCTATTATTGCATCGATCATCGCGCAAACAGGGAAGATCTACTTGGCCTTTTCTATGGACCATAGATTATGAAGTTTGCTCCCTCTGTTTGTGCAAGGGCTAATGCTCCGCCCCTACAAGCTATCTTCGCGTCCTTTTCTAGACCTTTGGTTTTGCCCATTTTCCCACAACGCCCATTGGCGCAGTTTCAGTTGGAAAAACCAAACTTCTCTTTAGCTGAGTGTACGCCGTAACCGCAAAACATATGCCTTGAACATCTAGAACCGGCATGAAGATTAGAGGTTTCCCTATTCCAGCCATTAAAGACTTGGCGATTAATCCATCTTTTTCCGAGGACTTTTCGAGAATTTGAATCATTCGTCCGGATACGGGTTTCTGAGGTTGAAGGCTTGTTCTACGGAACCTTTTGCGGAAGAGAAAGGCTTGTCACCAATTGAGGAAATGCTCGGATGGCTCGATGTAAAATTTGCGGTCATGGACTGTCGGTGTTTACAAGCACAGCTTTTACTGCCCAAAGCTTGACACAAAAACGCATATAACGCTTGAAGAGGAGCTTGAAAACACATGCCACTGCGATTACTGCGCGTTAGGGTGTTGCTAATTCTTTCATTTGACGCGTGCATGTGCACTTGGCCTTAGCCACCCCTTTATGAATCAGGAAATTTACACAAAAACATTAATTTAGCAACAAGCTATCACGCGTCAACCCCATAATACTTGCAACAGCAAAAACCTAAACGCAAAAATAATCACAGGAGACGAGCACTCCGACAATCTCGCTTTTCCCTTTCAAATCCAAAAGAAACCAAAATGTTCACCTCTAATATTGCTGTGCCATTATGTCTTCTAGAATTTGAAGTGTGCCCTCTTTTTCTGCTTTACGCCTAACCGCCTCCAAATCAACCCTTGTAAATTTCAGTATGGCTTTCACGTCGTCCACATCCTTCTGTGCTCTTTCTCGGGGCACTGTTGCCTTAATCATTCGCAGTTTTGCCAAAACCAAATCCTCTGGCATCTGGAAAAAAGCCCTCAAACCAGCCATTTTACCCCTTTTCCTATCAAATTTTTTGTCAGAAATTATTACGTCAACATTGTATGGTGTTTCCCTATCCCTAAAACTGGCTATCCCATAGCCGGACTCTAAAGCGCGGTCAATTTCTGCTTCATCAACATCTAATCCAGCCTTACGCAAAGCATCAACAAGCTTTGCTTTACATGCATCATCAGAAACATAAACTATAACGTCAACATCCACCGTTGTCCGCGGAACACCATAAAAGCTGACTGCCAAAGCACCAGTAAAAGCATAATTCAATTCAGCCTTCTCAAAACCCATTATAAGACGCTTAACGAAATCATAAAAAGCTTCCAAATTAAACGCCTTTTCTGCCCCAGCGTTTGCTCCATTCAAGCCTTTCCCGCAATTTTTCAATAAGCTCTCTTTCGGTTATGTTTGGATTCTGCGCCTTAATGCCGTTAGCACAAACCCTCACAACAAAATCCGACAGGCCAATGGCTAACATAACCTTCTCCTCCGGCTTAAGCCTTCCAAGCCTATCCGCATCCTTACCCAAGCCCTACACACTCGCGCCATTGTCCTTGAAGCTTTAACCTTCTAATTAGACTTTTCGCCGCGAACGGTTGCCTACCAAGCTCCGACGCGCATAAGTGTTGAAAAATTGTTAAAAATGGTTTTAAGTCTGTTTTTAATTATTTACAGTTGTTATGGCCTCTTTTGATGAGCGCGTCTTAAGAGTTCTGAGCGATGGTAGAAAGAGGATTTTTCCGAGCTTTCAAGCGTTGTGGATTTCTCCACAACACCCTGCGACTGGTCTCGAAGCCTTGTGGACAGAGGTCTAATTTTAAAGGAGAAAATGCCCAGGAAAGGTCATGGAAGACAATGTTCACATACGCCATATCCCATTTCTAAAGCGCCAAATAATCCGCATACTGTCAGAACCATACACAGAATTTGTTCACCTTCTTAGTAAACTGAAACGTCTCTGCAGGTTTGAGAAGGGCGGATACTACAAGAAAAGGGCGTATGCGAAGCCAAAAATGCCCAGAAATCCAAAAAGGAGAATAAAAACCATTAAAAACCAAATAATTCAACACTTATGCGCGCTTTAGCTAAATGTAGCCTATCCTGCAAGTTTCTACTGTGCTCACGTCACCCTCTTGGAACAGTTAGGTTTTCAGTTATAAGGCGCTCAGCTGGCACTGTTATGGCATATTCACGGGTTGCAAAGCCTAGAAAGGGGGGTAGGTTTAGGATGCCTGATAAGAAACGCATCGTGAAGATAGTTGAAACGTTATCAGGATTAAGAACTTCTGCGAGATCAAAACCTAGGGGCTCGTGTAAGGCTGATAGGTGAGCTGGAAAGGCTTTTCCCCTACGCCAAGGAGACGGCTTGAACGGTTGAGAACCGCGAGTTTTGGGTGAGAGCGAGGAGCAAAAGAAACTAGGCGTCAATAGCGCCTGAGCTGAAGTTTAACATGTCCTATTTGAAGGGTGAGGGCGGTTTAACCCTTCGGCGGGAAGCCTTATAAAAGGCGGAGAGCTGCTTCATTAGGGATGGGAGAGTTATGGCCAGCCTTGAAAGGGTTAAACTCATCGAGCGCCTGCTCAGCGAAGCCGACGGTTTTCTGGAGAGGGGCGACGCCGTCCAGTCTTCTGAGAAGCTCTATAAGGCAGCTGAGGAGTGCATAAAAACCCTTGCAGAGCGCTTAAACCTGAAAGAGGTTAAGGAAGCAGAAGAGAAAGGTCGATGGACGGTGACGCTTCTCGAAAAAGCCGTTGGAAAACTCACAGAAAAATTGGGGATGGACGTGGAAATCGGATGGGACGCGGCAAACTACCTCCACATATGGGGGTTCCATGAAACAAAACTCGACGTGGAAGACGTTAAGAGAAGACTCCCTATAATAGTAAGACTTAAGGAGCTAACACAGAAAACCTAGGCAAAACAAACCAAAAGGCGGACACATCTCGTTTCGCCACCAAACCCACAACAATTCAACATCAGAATATGCTTTTTATTAAATGTTCGCGTGAAATGCTTTAAATTCTAATGCTGAAAAATTACGCGCGCATATCAGCGGGTCACGGCATATTCGTAAGCCAGAAAGCGTAAAGGGGGCCTAGAGGGGGGTGCGGAATGGCTGATTTTATGACCAAAATTTTGACCAAAAACCATCAAAATTTTAGCTAAAACGGGAGGCGATAAAATGGTTAGGAAAAACCGCATTGTAATGATTCAGGAAAGCCTCATTAAAATGAGGAGTTTCTGCAAGATCAAAACTCAGGAGCTTCGCATAAGGCTGATTGATGAGCTTGAAAGGCTTTTCCTCTACGCCCAAGAAAAGGCTCGAACGGCTGAAAACCGTGAGGTTTGGTGAAAATCTGCGGCGTTTTATTGTTGTTTGTTGGCTGTTAATTTTGGGTTTCCATCCTAAAGCTTTGGTCCTTAAAGTCCCGTTGTGTTTTGACATCGATCTGACGAAGCTGAGTTAACATAGCCCGAACTGGTGGGGCAACAGAGAGAGAATGTCACACGCTTGAGCAATGGTGTCAAACAGAAAGTGCTTTCAAATGGTTTTCGCTTATATATATCTCAAGCTTTCTCGTTTTGACGCCGATACCACTTAAGATGTCAATAATCTCGCTGCATGAACTTTTTGGAACCAAGATGCAGCCTTCACTAAGTTTAATGCCTCCTGCCTTGGTAACAGCGCCTTCACCTCCCTTCTTGTAAAGGAGGTAGAAAGCCTTCATTTTATCCTTATAGTCTAAACCAGACATATTATAGAGGATCAAACAAAATGGTTTCAGGTTTATGGGCTTGAGAAAGACTTCGAGGGGCAATCTGGCAAAAAGTACTTTTCCATTCTTGAACAACTCGTCTAAGAAAACCGGATTAGCCGTCTTAAGCTCTTCAAGAGTTTCAGGAATCACGTGCAAGTTCATTCCAAGATTACCTACGGCTTGAAAAAGCCCATCCCAACTCCGCCACATTGAAGCCGCCAGGTTGTATGTCTTGACTTCCTATTCGCGCACGACTTGATAGTAAAAGTCACAAACCTCACGAAGGCACATAAATAATAGCGTAAAGCTGGACATTCACTGCATTCCTGGACTTTGTAGCTTCAATGGGAAGTATGTTCAATTTTGGTGAAAACGTATCAAATCGCAGGGGGAGAGTTAACATGCGCGGCGTTAGACGTACTTTTTGCAATTGTAGCAATACCATCTTTGATATTGCTGAATATAACTTAGCGGCCCCTTACATGTTGGGCATATTGGCTGGGTAGGCTGTGTTGGCGCAGCCACTTCTGCGGCTGGTTTTAGAACCACAAAATCTCCTGCTCCTTGGATGTTCTCCCAAGGGATGTCGCGAATTTCACCATCCTTGTCTTCCACACTCAGCGAAATGCCTATCTTTCCAAGGGTGAAGCTTACATCCTTAACTGTTCCAACGAGGTTTCCATCAGCGTCAATAACCTTCATACCTACGAGTTTTTCTTTGGTTATGGTCTTTTCTTTCTGCGGCTTGGACATAAAACTCGCCTTTTAAAAATATTTGCATTAAGGACCCTAATAAGCTTTGACCATGATGTAGTAAAGCTAATAAAGCCAATAGAAACAATAGCTGAAGCAAAGTGGAGCAGTTAATATGTCGGCAAAATCTGTAGAAGCAATATCGAAAGGCGTAGACATTTCAACGAAAAACCCCGTTTTATTCGTTCCAACCCTTGCACCCTTAACAATTCAGCTAATCTTCCTAATACTGGCTTACGTTGTTTTCCCTGTTAGGTACGGCGTATACCCCATGTTCTATGTTGAAGCTCCAAACCCGGTGCTCATATGGGGAGGCTACTTTATTGCGGCCATAGTCGGGTTCATTGCCAGCTGCATGATTGTTGACATGGCCAACGACGTCATCAATGGGCATCCAATAGACCTGAAGAAGAGCATGAACCTCATTATGAGCAGATTGGGAACCCTAATTCTTGTAGCTATAATCTCAGCAATCTGTTTCATCACATTCATCCTGATTCCAGTAGCTCTTTTCATTATTACTATTGCCATAATAGAGGGAACAGACGCTATTGAAAGCACAAAAAGGGCTTTTGACTTCATCATCAAAAACTTGGAAGAAGTAATCGTCTTCATAATCATAGTAATTGTAGTTTCCATAATCCTCGGCTTCGTTTTCGCATTAATACCAATTGTCGGCGCTTACATAGGAGCAATAGCAAGCTGGGTTGTAAATGTTATTTTCACAGTGGCATCCGTACACTTTTATCTTACTCTAAGACAAGCATTACCACCGCCTCCACCCCAGCCTCCACCTCCTCCTCCGCCTCCACCGCCTCCACCAGCTTTTTAACAGGTGCATGAACCATCTGCGAACAACAGCCCGGTTCAGTGTTACACTTAAACCCGCTTTCTCCTTCCCACATACTCTTCTAGTATTTCGTCAACGCTTTTTGGTTTCATTTTCCATTTCTCTATAATTGAGGATTTTTCAATCTGTTTTCTGTACCATGCCTTTTTCCTGTCATAGTGTATGACTAATATGAAGGCTACTGATGAGATGCCGAACCCTACTATGGTTAAAATCAATCCAAGACTTGCTGTTGCTGTTTGAAGCTGCCAATAAATGGAGAAAGGCCACAACGTCTGCCCTCCGGAAACGATTATTGTCACCACTAGACCGGCGGTTGAAAGGTGAATGCCCAAAATTATCAATAGGAAAGCTAAGATCTCGTTGTGGGCGCTTTCCTCAGCCTTTCTGTGAAGCCAATCTTCCACTAACATTCTAAGTCACGCGTTCAAAGTCTATGCATTAAAGGGTTAAATGGACAAGTAAACCTTCCGAATTTGGAATATAGATTATCAGGATTGTTCTATAATTTGCCTACCTTTATATGGAAGCGTCTTCGAGAAAGCGTGCTGCAATTGGAAAATTTCTTTATCCATGTTTTGGTCGAAGTCTGTCGTTTGGTGCTATCTCTTCAGCTTTGTTTTTAACGTCAAGTCGTTGCAAATAAGCTGCTGCGCCTATGGCTATGTATAGTGGCAATAGAATCTTGCCATATGCGATTTGTTGGCGGCTAGTGCTGGAGAGCCATTATTGTAGCGGATGCTTGGGGCTTTCCATGCTGTTTGTCGGTCCACTTTTACTCTAATTGTTTTTGATACGAAGTAAACTAATGTGTAAAGGTTACTGGAAGAGGTGTTTCTACTTGCAAATGGTTTTTCTAAGACCTACATCCAAGAAGACGACGGTCGGTTGGTTTAATTGGTTATGTATTTGCCTACTCTCCAGCGCCAGCGTCCTTCAAGTTCGCCTTGCAATTTAACACTCTGGTAACGGATTCTGCCAAGCTTTGGCACCTATAGATTCAAGTAAGCGAAATTATGGGTCTGTTCCAGCTAAAACGTTCGCGCCAACCTCAAGGATTTGAGGCTCCCAGTGTTATCCTCAAAGTGATGCATGGCACGTCTAAAACGCAGTTTTCCCCTCGGGACTTCTCGGAATCAGAAGCGTAAGTCTGACTCCGCTTTCCGCTCATGTTTCGATAAGCATTGAGAGTTGCGCTTCCTTCAGTGTGTTTTTATTGGGTCTACTTCAAGTCCAAGGGCTTCGAGGGCTGTCACTCCAAGTATTTGCAATATCATCTTTTTCTCCGAAGATTAGAGTTATGCCTCCTCTCCTGCCCATGAGCTCTACCTCAGCGATGCCTATTTCCCTTTCCACATCTCCGCCCAACGCTCTGAACCTCCTCTTCTCAACAGGCTTTAAACCTATGGATTCAAGTAGGCTCCTGCTTACCACCGTTTAGATTGCCCCAGTATCTACAACACCCTCAACATCTATGTGCCTTTCCCTATCCATTGGGTTTACAATTCTAAACTTAGCCTTAATGAAGCCCATTGTCTGCTCGTTTAATAAACCCGTTTTCTCATACTTAAAAATATTCAAAATTTTACGTTTCTTCCCTTTCATCTTACGGCTTCGATGTCCCTTGCTTTTTGTTTTTGTGGCGCGGATGCTTGACTGAATTTAATAAATTTTGGTGGTGGATGATGTATGTGGAAGAGCGTTTAGCTTAACATTTTGAGAAGTTTCTCATGATTTATTAAATTGTCAATTAAGTTGTTTTAACAGGAAATTTTTAAGTCTTCGTCCATCGTGAGAGTTGCACGTTGTTCACAGCTGATGTGGCGTAGAAAAGTTACCAATAATGTCTCTATGCCCAGCATCGTCAGTTTAAAGGCCAGCTTAATGTCTTTAATGTTGGCGTTAGCCACTCGTAGAAGCCTAATTTCACAAGGGATTTGACGGGCTGATGGCTGGAGGCAGGCGGCAACTTCAGCGGAAAACAACTCCTACACGACCGATGGCACCGGACAAGGTGAATAGCTGAAGAGCAGAGCAGACTAGCAAAAGTTAACAAGGCTAAAAATCCAGAAGCTTAAAAGGCTGTGCAGTTAAGGCAGAAGCGAAACATAATCCGCCAAGGTGGTGGAAACCCACCGCTGAAGCGTATGGGAGAACGTCAAAAAGACACGGTACCCTCGCCATAGCAAAGCTATTACCAACCTAATATAATATAGAATGGAAAAACAAACATAATACGCAACAAAATTCCTAAAAGAAATCAACAATTAACCTCAACTTTTGACGTAAAATGGAAGTTTTCTAACGCTTTTCACCGTTCAGGCGCCGAAAGAAGGTTGAATCGGCTTCTATTGAAGCTAAATAAAACTGTAACTTTGCTTAATTGTTGCAGCACTTCTTAAAAATTGGCCTATTCCAGCCCATTCTTTTCAACGTAGACGCTATGATTCGCTGCAAACCAACGCCAATCAGTATAAACTGAGCAGGAGGTATCCGCCTTCAGGCGATATTTCCTCCAAGCTGCCGGTTTTTGGGTTCACTTTAAACCCCAACGTTTCTAAAGCATAGACGCCTAGAATAGGCCTTGGTGTTTCAAGCTCAGCTATGAATGCAGGTCCCCTCCTGCCCTCCACTTCAACTTCCGCTAGGAAAAGGTTTGCCTCAACTTCCCTTTTATCGGCCAGCGTCAACTTCACCTTATAGGGGGTTTCAAGCAACCCCAGCTCCTTGATGGTTCCCGGGTCTAAAACAATGTATGTGGAACCCGTATCTACAAGCATCCTAAGCGACGCGGTTTTTCCCATACCTATGACTTTAACGCTTACATATGTAAAGCCCATTACACCTCACCATAACATTCGTGGCATTATATAATATAATTTATCTTTTATCTTTTGGAAACAAAACAGATAAGAGGAATAAGAAACCAACATGAACGCGGGAAAGTTTTCTTTCGCCATAGAAATAGAAAAAGAGGGGGGTTTTGCGAGAAATCTCCATCTGCTGTTGTTCCGGGTTCAAATCCCGGCGGCCGCACCATAGGCTTTTAACTTTAAACGTACATATTTTGCTTAAGGGGTTATGTATATGCCTATAGTTCATGTGTATGTTTGGGAGGGTTTCGGGAAAGACCGCATTAAAACACTGATGAGGGAGATAACGAGGGTGTTTGGAGGCTTGGGGGTTCCAGAAAGCGCTGTTGAGGTAATCGTGCACGAAGTCCCAAAAACGCATTGGGGTATTGGTGGAGAGCCGGCCTCTGAGAAGTTTAGGGAATAAGCCTTAACGGGCGATGGCTGCAAGGGCTGTTATGGTGAATGGTGCTGCCACTGTCAGTATGACGTCGCTCGTGAAGGCTGTTATGAGAGTTTCTTGGCCGCAGTTGCGTACTATTATGGGCAGTGTTGTGTCCATTGCTGTTGCGCCTCCCATGGCTATTGGCGCATATTTGTCCAACTTTGCGAGTAGCGACGCGCCGACTATTGTTGCAAGTTCTCTGAGAAGGTTCACTGTGAAGACGAGGGCGCCCCACTCCAGCCCGAAAAGCTGTCCAGCCAATGGTCCAGCTAGCGTGTACCATCCATAGCCAGCACAAACTCCCATAGAGGCGAATACATTAATTCTGAGATATTCCGCCAACAAGCCCTCCTGTTATGCTGCCTAAAGCCACAGCAAATGGGAAAACAATTATTCTAAACTTGGCTTCCCTAATTTTTGCCACGGCTTTTTCATCCGCCATGAAAAACATGTCCATCAAAAACAGCAGCGCAATTAACGAGAAGTTGAAAGTGTATTGTGAAAAAACGGTGTTTAAAAGCGGAGTCCCAAAATTATTGTTTAAGTAGCCAGCCAGAATTCCAACGGCAAGTGCGAGTAGAACATATTTTATCATACTTTCACCAATTTTCGAGCTGCCTTCACGAAGAGTATGCTGAAAAGCAAAGCCATAACCAAGAGCATTAGGGCATTAAACCCGACACTTGGCATTATTCCCAAAAGTTCAGAATTTAAGCCTATCGAAAAGCCCAGAGAGAAAATTAGTATTAGAATAATGCCAAGTACAAGCTTTCCAAAATTAGGAAGCTTCTTGCCCCTCAGATAATAGCCAATCACCATCCCCGCAACCAACGGAGGGACAAGCAAAGCAACATCCATAAGACCAGCCATGTCAACCGCCACCGGACAATAAGCGAACCTAACGGACAGGATTTAAAATCTTTTCTAAAAAAGGAGCCACCGAAGCTATAGCTTATTGGAGATTATTTCCCTAATTTTCCTTCTAGCCTCACACATGTTTTTAGCAATTACATCTGGTTTCTGTCCACTTTCAAGAAGCTTTTCAAACGGGAAGAACTGGGAGGCAACAAAAATGGTTTTTATGCCTAATTGTTTTGCACCCTTAATATCTTCTTCTGGACTGTCTCCAACGTAAACAGTTTCTTCAGCCACAACCCCCAGCCTTTTTAATGCTTCTTTGAAGATTTTGGCGTGGGGTTTCCGCCAGCCAACAGCATCCGAAACCAATATTACATCGAAAAAGCAGCTTATACCAACTCTTCTAAGCCCAGCATATATCACTGGAGCATATGTAAAGTTTGAAACAAGCCCAAGCTTATAATTCCCAGACAGCATCTCCAAGGTTTGTTTTGCACACTTTCTCAGCCTAAAGGAGCTCAAGTAATCCTCAAAGAAAATGTTAACAGCTGTCTTTATGCAAGCGTCTTCTGGACTTGTCTTAAACCCCAAACTGTTTAGGGCTTCAGAAATCCATATAGCATTTGTGACCTCAACAAGCTTCTGATAGCGTACAACACGATATTTTTCATGGGCTCGACTGTACGCCTCTAAAAAGTCTTCTTGGGTTACTTTGAAACCAGCGTCGAAAATAGCCCTATAAAGCTTCATTTTCGACTTTTCTAGGCTGTAGCCTTTTACATTAACCAGCGTGCCGATGAAGTCAAACATCACAGCCTTAATGGGTGGCAAAGCCTCGCTTCTCCATGGATTTCCAACACTTTTCTGCAATACTTATTTCCACATAATAAGGTTTAGGTATATGTCCAATAATGAGAATATTCAAGGCAGCATATCTCATAGAGACTACTTACACGAGAAGGTTGAGGAGTCAAAGCACAACGAAACAGTAGCCTATCTAATGTCTCCTGCTGGAACAGTATTCTTTGTAGGAGGAATCCTTGAAAACCTACTCATAAGCAACAATTATCAATGCAAGCCTAGACTGGTTCCTATTCATTCCATCCTACGCTATCTGTTTTGGGCTTAGCCCTACTAATCTGCGGTTTAACTTTAACTGTTTTGGAATAATGGCTGGAATAGCTATTCAAGGGACAGAAGCTGATACATGAATAGGCTTCGAAAGGAAAACTCCTTAGAGGAAGTTTTACTGTCCAAGAAGAAGGTTACAAGCGAATCGGGCGAAAAGAAAGCGAAAAGAACTAAGAAAACAGCCAATTAGGGTTAAAGGGGATTTTTGAGACAATTGCAGCCAGTTTTTTGGCAAAATCCGTCTTCAAAAGCGCATCAACATTTCCAAGCGATTCCTCAACTTTTGGGTCGAAGGGCAAATCTCCAAGGAAAGGTAAGCCTGCACACGTCACATTTCTTGATACAAGCGCACTTTTCCTCATTTTCATGTTTTCGACAACTCCTAAAACCGGCACCTTAAGCTCCGCAAGAAGCCCCAGCAGCTTTTTAACGGTTTCAAAGGCAAGTGGGGAAGGGGTTGTAACTATGAGGAATTTTATGCCCTTGATAAGCCTGATTAGGTCTAGGGTGGCATCGCTTATGCCCGGAGGCATATCCACTATTAGGAAGTCTAAGTCCCCCCATATTGTTGCGGCAAAGAGCTCTATGAGGGCGTTTGAAATGTCTGCGCCCCTTAGGGGCAGTGGCTTCTCCTTCGAGTAGGCGACGACTGAAACGTATTTTAAGCCGTAAACCTCTGCTGGAATTATGCCCTTTTCCTCTTTTGGCTTAGCGTCTTTAACGCCCAGAATTAGGTGTGTTGAAGGACTTGTAAAATCCAAGTCAAACAATCCAACTTTAAAGTTTTTTCTCGCCAGCGTTAGTGCAAGGGTGGATGCAACGAGGCTTTTTCCAACCCCGCCCTTACCACCTGAAACAGCGATTATGCTTTTCACTTTTTCAAGTCTCTTGCCGATGATGGTTTCCCTCGGATCAATCATGCTATTTGACTCCTTTCACGCTCTCAAGCCACACGCCTCTCCCCTGCAAAATTTCAAAGTCCGGACTTCCACATCTTGGACATTTAATATAGGCGTGCACCGTCTCGGGGACGAAATGGATAGCTTCGGCTGTTTCCATGTCAAGCTTGTTTCTGCTAAAAGACCATTTTTGTCCACAAACTCTGCATAGTAGCTCAGCTTTGACTGTTTCTATGGAGAATTTGGCATTTTTGAACTTCGCCATTTTAAGCTCTGATAGGGCAAACTCCAAAATGTCTAATTCAACCTGTTGAAGTTCACCAACTTTTATTTTAACTTCCCTAACCTCTTTTAACCCTTCCTTTTCAGCTATCTGCGAAACAGAGGAGATTATCGCTTCTGCCAAAGCCCACTCATGCATAAGAAAGCCTTCAACAAAGCCAGATTTAAAAATATTGTAGAATAAGCCTTTAAACAGCTCTAACTGAAACGAAAAATTTTTAAGTGCTTGATTTTTCCCAACAAAATTTGGTGATAGCCATGCCAAAGAAGAAGAAGGAGGAGAAGAAAGAGGAAAAGAAGGAGGAGAAGAAGTAGAAGCCTCCTCTAAAACTTGAAAAAACGCTTGGCCTTCACCAACTAACGTTTAAATTTTCACGTTCTCACTTTCTTTTTCTCTTAGGTGTTAAAAGGGAAGTGTTAAATTGCCGCATTTTGATTTGTCTTCCCAGTGCTCGGAATGAATAAAGTGAGTAGGGTTGCCATAATTAGGGGCTTAGACCCTATAGAAACAACTGTTAAGGCGCTTAATGCTGTGAAATCGGATTTAGATGCTGTCCTTTCTTCTGAAAAGCCGATTTTGATAAAGCCAAATTACATAACGGCTCAGCACCCGTCCACAGGAGTTACAACAGACGCCAGAGTGGTGGAAGGAGTTGTCAAATTCCTTAAAGAGCAGGGTAAAGGCGATATCATTATTGGTGAAGGAAGCGGTTGGGCGGACACTTTTGAGGCTTTCAAGGTTGCGGGAATAGATAGGATAAGCGAAAAGTGGAAGGTTAAACTCGTCGACCTTAACAGGGATGTTTTCGTTGAGGTTTATCCGCCCAATCCTCTAGCCCTTAGAAGAGTTAAGGTGGCTAAAACGGCTTTAGAAAGCGTGATAATAAGTGTTCCAAAACTGAAACTTCATAGGCTGGCAACGGTGACGCTTGGGATAAAGAACATGATGGGAGCCCTAGCCTCAAAGGGAAGCATGCATAATGGGAGGCTCCACGCGAACATTGCGGACTTGGCGTCTGTGCTGAAACCAAGCCTAACAGTTATTGACGGAATAATAGCAGGAGAAGGACATGAAACAAGCGGGAACCCTGTGGAAATGGATTTAGTTATAGCTGGTTCGGATCCCGTTGCTGTTGACGCGGTAGGCGCCGCTGTAATGGGTGTTTCGCCAACAGAGGTTAAGCATCTGGTTTTGGCGGAGAAAAAGGGGCTTGGAACGTGCCGACTGGAAAACATAGAGGTTATTGGAGAGCCTATCGAAAAGTTGGCGAGAAAGTTCCGAAGGTCTATCTCTTCAAAATTCTTGAATATTTCTGAAAACTTTTGGAAAAGCTTTTAAGACTTCCCTTTAACGTAAAGGGAAGCCTATGGCTGAAGACTCTGAAAGCTTGCCAGAGCCGAGTGGAATAAGCAAGTATAGAGACAAGATTATTGACGGCCCCATCATTCGTACAATTTTTTGGTTGGGAATGCCGCCCCTTGTGAACCAGCTTGTGGTTGTAGCCTACAATGTGGCTGACACTTATTGGCTTAGCGTCTACAGCGAACAAGCTGTGGCTGTTCCAAGGCAGATGTGGCCCATCCTTGTGCTTTTTCAGGCTCTTGCAAACGCCATCACCACGGCAAGCCTAAGCATGATTTCACAGTACGTGGGGAGCAAAGACTACAAAGAGGCAAGCGTATCAGCCTCTCGCTTCTTCACCCTTTCCCTTATATCTGGTGGTGCCCTAAGCATACTTCTTTTGATGCTTAGAAACATGATTTTCACAGTTGTTATGTCCACTCCAACTGAAATTTTTGAGGATGTTATGAAGTATTCCGGCGTCATAGCCTTCGACGTGTTTTTTAACTACATAGCCCTAACATACACGACGATTCTCCAAAGCGTTGGAGACACGAAAAGGCCTGCAATCGTTAATGTTATATCTGTTGCCATAAATGCAGCCTTAGACCCATTCCTTGTTTTAGGCATCGGACCTTTCCCAAGACTTGGCGTAATTGGCGCCTCCCTAACGGATGTTATGGGTAAAATAATTTCAATAATAGCCCTAACATATATTCTGAGAAAAAATTACCCTGAGCTTCGCATAAAGCCCACTTGGAAAATGGACGCCGCATGGGCGCGTTTAGTTTTGCGCATAGGACTGCCAATCTTAACACTTGGATTAACAAATGGCTTCGCCTTTCTCATGCAGCTTAAACTTGTCAACATGTTTGGAATCGTGACGGCAACAGCCTTCTCCATAGGCTTCATAATAATGGACATTGTGGACGCCGCCCTCTGGGGTTTAAGCGGAGCCCCAGCCATAATGATAGGTCAAAGCCTAGGAGCAAACAGCCATAAAAGAGCCAGAGAAGTGGCCTTTAAGGCAGCCCTCCTAATATTTGCCCTAATAATGATAAGTGCAGCTATAATATACCCATTTAGAAGAAACTTGGTGGACGTTTTCGCAGACGACCCCAAAACAATAAACGAGACGGATGTTCTTCTCCAAACAATGCTGCCCACCCTCCCATTTTTCGGACTTTTCGCTGTAGCCCTATCCGTTGGAAGGGGCTCTGGGCACACAACGTTTCCAACGGGCTTAGGAATGTTTAGACTTTGGGGAATAAGGATAGCCACAGGCTATTTTATGGCTTTCGTTTTGAACATGGGGTCAATAGGGGTTTGGCTAGCCATAGCAATAAGCAACATTATTGGAGGAATAATAGCCATCCTCTGGATAAAGTATGGAAACTGGGCGAAAGCAGTCATAAAATAATAAACACCAAAATCTATAGAGGGGGCTAGTCAATTTAGCAAAACCACACAACCTAAAATTGACCAAAAGTCGTGCAAAATCCCAATAGTTCAATAATTATATGTAGGTGAAAACAGAAGCCGGGGGTGGGAGTTGAACCCACATATAGCTGCTCTGCAGGCAGCCGCCTGAACCGTTCGGCCACCCCGGCGCA
>JBMFMB010000025.1:0-309 GCA_049970895.1 Bathyarchaeia archaeon
CGTGTTCGCTTTTTAAAATCTGCCTTTCAATCTTTTCAACATGTTGAGTTTCGCCCTGACAGTTTAGGCTTCTTTTTGTCTTTGGGTCTGTGAACCTGTATGTGCATTCTCTGCAAAGCCACCTCTGAACTGTTGAGCCGTCAGATAAGTAGCGTAAGCCGTCCCTGTAAAGCCTTTTAGATCCGCACTGTGGGCATTTAAGCCCCAATGGTTACTTTGTTCCCCCTCGCATTTGTTTCACTTTTCATTTTTGTGGGCGAGGCGTTCGGCCAAGTCTATAAGTATGGGGTTTCCAAGGCATGCCCTCAT
>JBMFMB010000025.1:319-16790 GCA_049970895.1 Bathyarchaeia archaeon
ACGTCGTGGAAGGCTGGAGTAAAATACCATAATAGTGCTTCTTAAGCCTGCACCTAAGCCTGAAAGCCCTGTAAATTGTTGGGTTCAGCGACAGTTTGAACCGTTTACGCTCTATAAGCCTCTTTCCAAACGCTTCAAAAGGGCCCGATTCAGCCACCCCCTCCCCTTCGGCTTCAAGGCTTTTCCCTGCGGGCTTTCGCCTCCTCAATCAGCTGGTCCAACAGCCGCAGGTCCTCCTGGAACTTTGTAGCCTCGTAACTGCTCGCCAAACTGTTCATCACCTGGGCTATGTAGCCGGCAAGCCGGGCTGCTTTAGCATCTCCCTTCCCAGCCCATTCACTGGCGATTTCAAAAAGCTCTTGGAGGCTCTGCATAAGCTCCCTGCGAAGCCTCTGCGTGTCCACCAATAAGCTTTTCAGCTACAACAACCTAAGCGAAACAGCATCCTCAAACGACGTCATCAGCTTTGTGCCTCGCCTTAACGTGCAAATCTAAGTCCTGCTTTGATGCGAAGAGCATGGTTCTGCCCTGTTCTGCGCAGAAATCGCATTTTAGAAATCCTCGGGGAATCGGCGATTCGCTGAACTGCCGATTTTCTGAAGCTTTTCCCTTCGGAGAAGCTTTAAACATGCCTATAATTGGATTGGAAATCGGCGGCCGCGTTGTGAAATGGAAAAGTAGATGATTTTAATAGTAATCTTAAATTTTCTTCATTCATTTTTAACATTAAGTATAACGAACGGAGAAAGGTTAAAAGTCTCTATAGATCCGGAGAAGAAACGGATAACATACCAGAAAATGTAAAAATGAGCTAAATCCCTTCAAAGAGTCAGTCCTGAGTTTTCCTACAAGTTTAGACTTAAAACTGGGAGTTTTTATCGGTTCTGTTATGCCTTGATATTGTGCTCCATGATGAGAAGTTTAAAACTTCCACTTTTCAACAAAACTTGGAGCTTTCAAACGTTAGAAAAAACTTTTAGAGTTACTCTTATAGAAAGAAGAGTGTTTTTATAGCATTTTTATTATTTCCTCTTGGAGATTGCTGGGTGTTAGTTTTATTATTTTTATGTGTTTTGCGTCCGCCGCTTCGACTATGTCTTTAATGTAGTTTGGGGTGAATAAGTTTTCGGAAACATCGATTACCGCCATTTGGGCGCCCGTTCTCTTTAATTCTCCGCAGATGTCTGTTATTTCTTGTCGGATTTCTCCGCCTAAAGAAACGTTTGCTTTGCCGTCTGTTATTAGGACAACTAGTGGTTTGATGTTTTTTTGTTTCATCTTCTCCATTTTTATGATGTTTAATGTTGTGAATAGGGCATGAGGTAGAGGGGTTTTTCCTCCTGTTGGCAGTTTTCTAAGAGCCTCTTCTGCGAGTTCAATGTTGCCTGTTGGTGGGAGCAAAATTTCAGCGGTTTTTCCGCGGAAAGCTACAAAGGCAACTTTATCTCTACTGATATAAGCATTGTTGAGAAGTCCTAAAACAGCTCCTTTTGCAGCCTCCATCCTTTTTTTGGCAGCCATTGAACCGCTTGCGTCGACAACAAGAATTATTAGCGAGGAACTTTTAAATAGTCTGACCTTTTCGCGGAGGTCTTCTTCGCTAATGCTGAGTGGTGTTTGTCCGTTGCTCGCTGCCCTTGCCGCCGCAGCTCTTATGGTTGCGTCGATAGCTATGTCTATTGGTTTATCTTTAGGCATAGTGCTATAAATGTATGCTCCCTTCTTACTTCCGATAGATTTTATGCTTGATGCTTTTCCACTGGATCTGAAAATTCTTTGTTTCTTTTGCTGTTTAATGTCGATGAATATGGGAGAATTTGCGTTGAATATTTTCTCTTTAAACTGTTGGCTTGCCGTATCATGGTTGTTACGTTGACTATTTTTCTCTCCATTCACCGCTTTAGGGTTTTCTCCCGCGCTCCTTAAAAGGAGTTCTTCTAATGTTTCACGAGGAATTTGTGGTCGTTCAAAGGGTTTTTTCCTCATGCGGTGGTGTAGGGCGAGTTCCATGGCTTCTAATACGTCTTCCCCATTTACTGTTTCGCGTTCATTGAAGGCTGCGATTGTTTTGGCTGTTCGCGTTATAACTATGGGTGCCCTGTTGCTTATTGCTAGTTTTGAGCAGACATTTACAATTTTGTAGAGGGTGTCTTCTGGCACTTGGACTTTTGGCAGAATTCTCTGAGCCTTCTCAATTTTGGTTTTTAAGTCGTTTTGAGCTTGTTGATATTTGGCTATGAATCTTTCCGGGTTTGTCTCGAACTCCTCAACTCTCTTTACGATTTCAGCCTGGAGGACTGGATCGGTTATGGGTTCAACTTCAACCTGAAGCCCAAACCTGTCAAGCAATTGGGGTCTAAGCTCGCCTTCTTCAGGGTTCATTGTGCCTATGAGGATGAAGCGGCTTGGATGCGATACCGAAACGTTTTCCCTTTCAACTATGTTCACTCCACTGGCCGCCGCATCGAGCAGTATGTCGGCCACATAGTCGTCAAGCAGATTAACTTCATCAATGTATAGTATGCCCCTGTTCGCTTCAGCAAGGAGCCCTGGATCAAGAGCCTTTATCCCTTCCTTTAACGCTTTCTCTATGTTAAGTGTCCCTGCAACTCTATCTACTGTTGCGTTAAGAGGCAGGTTTACTATCCTAACCTTTCTTTTAATCCATTCGAGCTTCTCTCCACTTTTATACCTCTCATAGCAGGAATCGCACATTTCAAGCGGGTTTTCAGGATTACAGTTAAACGGGCAGTCCTTTACGACTTTTATTTCTGGTAGAAGTTCCGCTAACGACCTAACAGCTGTCGATTTTCCTGTGCCCTTCTGTCCGCGTATCAGGACCCCGCCTATCCTTGGGTTTATAGCGTTTAACAGCAGAGCTTTCTTCATCTTTTCTTGACCAACTATCGCAACAAAAGGAAAAGTGAATCTTATATGATGCGGCATAGTTCTCATCCATTATTCTTCTGATTCAAGAATCTCCTCGGTCTTTAGATATTCATCTTCAAGCCTTTCAAGGGTTTGCTTATCAGCCTTCCAATATCCACGCTTAGCTGCCTCAAGGAGTTTTCCAATGATTTTTCGAAATGCCCAAACATTTGCATCCTTTATTCTTTCCGCTCTTTCTTTGTCAAATATGAGGTTTTCAGCCACTTTGCTCCACATCCAGTCTTCGACTCCTCCGAGCGTTGCTGATAAACCGAGCATATATTCAACCCTGTCAGCTATTTTAGTTGCCCCGTTAAAGCCGTGCTTAATCATCGCGTCCAACCATTTAGGATTAATGGTCCTCGTAACTATGCCCCTTTTAACGGATTCGCCTGCATCCTCCACCTTTGTAGTTTCCCTAGTTGTGTCCGCCACAAGAACTAGTGGACGCTTCCCGCTTCGGCTCTCAACAGCTTTCGTTAACCCGCCTAAGAATTCATAATAATGGTCTAGATCGGTTATTTCGTAGTCCACCGTGTCCCTTATCTGCGTAACTACCTCAACATTTGACAACAGCGAATCCAGCAGCTTTTCAGCCTCAACGCTTCGTCTTTTTTCACCATATGCAAATTTCATGCTTTCCATGTAGGCATTTACAAGTTCAGCTTCACTCTTCCACTCTGAAGACTCTATCAGCTTAGTTAAACTTGTCGCGTATAAGCCCTCAGGAGGACCAAAAATTCTAAGAGACGCGTCTTCCCCGTAAACGCTTTCCATTTTGCGGATGTTAGCCTTAACATAGTTCATTTCTTCCGGCTCCTCAAGCGTTGCTACATGTCGAACGGCCTTGTCTAGAAGTTCAACAAGGTTATAGAATGTGTCGCGGAAAATTCCGCAGATTGTGACTACCACGTCTATTCTAGGCCTTCCAAGCTCTGAAAGCGGTATAACCGCTAAATCCCTTATGTATATGCTTTTCCAAACGGGCTTAACGCCTAGAAGGTGAAATACAGCTGCAATGGTCTCCCCTCCAGTCTTCATGGTTTCAAAAGCCCATAACACCACGCTAACAACCTTAGGATACTTTCCATGCTTTTTGTAAAAGTTTCTAAGGTAATCCTCAGCTATTTTTCTTCCCCTTTCCATCGCAACCTCCGTAGGTATGTTTGTAGGGTCAAGCTGGTACGTATTCCTCCCCGTTGGGTAAACTTCAGGTGTTCTGATGAAGTCCCCGCCTGGCCCCGGCTCCACAAACTTTCCCTCAAGAGCCTTTAACACTACACCGATTTCATCAGAAGATACAATTCTCCCATAAACATCTTTTAGGAAGTTAAGTGTCTTCAAAACCTCATTCATGTTCACATTATTCAGCTTAGGCGTCGAACCATTTTGGATATATTCAGTTATAAGATTCTTAACCATTTCCTCCACATCGCTCAAAACCTCAGAGTATCTTCTTCCATCATGGGACATGTTGCGAGGTTTCTCAAGAACCTCTGCATAGTTCAGCCCCTTAGACTCTAAAATAAGTCTGTGTAAGCTTCGGATTTCACCCCTATCATATCTTGACAAGAACGTTAGGTAGGCGATAACTTCGTCCATTGATGGCTTATCTCCGAGAACATGCAACCCTTTGGGAATTATTGAGCGCTTAAAATCCTGTATTTTGTCGTAAATTTCCTCAACACTTGATCCTAACCCGTACTTTTGCGCTTTCTCCAAAACTCTTCTCGCAACCTCATATGCCCTATCTTTGCCATATTGTAGAGAGTCAAAATACTCGATTGTAAGCCTCTCTAACTCCTCAAATTCCCCGTATAACCCGCTGGTCACCATGGGCGGACTGGCATGGTTTATTATTGTGGCGTAGCTGCGTCTTTTTGCTATTGAGGACTCTGAAGAATTAACCGCGTGGTAAACGTAAATGTTTGGAATGTCGGCTATCAGAATGTCTGGGAAGCAGTCTGATGAAAGGCCAACTTCTTTTCCGGGTAGAAACTCCAGTGTGCCATGTGTTCCAAGATGGATGATGGCGTCTGCTCCAAATTCGTCTTTAACCCAACCGTAGAAGGCGACATATTGATGGTGTGGAGGCAAATCCTTATCGTGATAAATTTTGGAGGCGTCTTCATGGACACCTCGAGAAGGTTGAAGACCGACGAAGACGTTTCCAAAAATTACGCCAGGAATTATTAGAGATGACTCATACACCATTATGTCTCCAGGAGGAGGCCCCCATTCCCTTAGTATGGCGTTTCTGGGTTTCTCAGGAAATCCTTCCAATATTTTATAATATTTTTCTAGAGACATTTTGATCATTTCATCGAGTTTTGTAGGAGTTTGTATCCATTCTCCAGAATTAACAAGCCCCCTTGTGATGAAGATATCCTTCAGATCTTTGCCTGATGGCGTATCTGTTACATGGTATCCTTTTTCTTTCATTGCCTTCAAAAGCCTTGATAAGCTTTCAAAGACGTCCAGGTTGGCCGCTTTTCCAATGTTCTCTTCTCCAGGAGGGTAGTTGTAAAGGATTATCGCTATCCTTTTTTGACTGTTTGGTTTTCTTCTGAGGTTGACCCATTTTGCGGCTCTCTGCGCTAGCTTTTCAACACGATCTTCGATAGCAACATATTCCTCAAGCTTTACGCCCTCGGTCATTTTCTTTTTGACTGCATGGGTCACCACCGGCTCGTTTCTGCCGTCCAGCTCGGGCAGAATAACCGTTGTGACCACCTCTACTGGGGGTAAACCGTGCTTTGACTCAAACCATTCATCCACAGTATTTGAAGATAGATGCACGCCATGCAGAGCAGGAACATTCAACCTCAAAAGCAATTCTTTAGTTGTATCGTGGTCCCCGCCGATAGGTCCTCCCGCAAGCCTAAACCATAATAAATCGATGAAAGCTTCAACAATGGGCTTTCCATCAAGAAACATGAACTTTTCTATTGCAAGATAATACCTTAAATCTGAGCAGAATATTGGAACGGCGCCCAAACCAAGCTCTTCAAGTTTTTCTGTTAAAAGTTTTGCCGCAGGATATGATTGATCATAATGATAACCGCCGTAGAAGAGTATGGCAACCAATGGGCGATCGCTGAACTCATACGATTGCAAGTAACGCCTTACGTCAGTATAGATTTCCTCGGTCTTGAAGTTTTTAATCCCCATCGAAGGCATAACCACAGGTTCAGGAACATCGACGTCAATCCTTGCCTTGCAATACTCTTTCAACAATAAAAGAAGCATCGCGTAATAGTTCTGAAATGACGGCATGTCATAATATTTAAGAAGTAGACTGTAGTTTCTGGCGTGTTTAAGCATTCCTGCAGGCAATGCCCCGCCAAGTTTTTCAAACCTTTCACGCATTTTCAGGATTGTTCCATAATCTACCTTGCTTTTCTTGAAAATCCATCTAAACAGAGGTTTCTCTTTCAGACCCGCAAACCTACTTAAAGAGAAACTTCCAAGCCTTGTAAGATTGATTATTTCTGGAGAGCCCCCGACAAAAACAACAACCGTATTTTTTAAACCTTTAAGCTCCTCGCAAATTATTTTGCTCACAGCATCGCCGCCCCTAACATCTAGCAAAACCACTGAAGAGCTCCTCAGATCCTCAACAAATTTTTGAGCGTCAACAAGTCCACCGTCAACATCATATGTATTGTAAAATCTGAAATCAAGAACCCCTCCCAAGACCTCATTAACCTTTCTAACGGCATCCAGAAGACATGGTCTAAACTGATAACCAACCATAACGATTTTGTGCCTAACCATATGCTCACCCTAGAGCAATCTTCCGCAGTGTCTGCCTATACTTTAACGCGAGCAAACTGCCAGGAACGGTCAATAATGTACTTGGTATACCTACAACTATGAACCAAATCCACCAAGAAGTAAAAGGTAAACCGAAAAAAGTGTAAAGCGCGAATATCACAATCATCGTCCCATAAAATGACAACATACCGGATGTGACAACGCATTTTTTACAACACAATTTATGATGACTTAGAAAGAAATATAAGTCAAAAATCCCACCGCGGACAAGATGCACAACAGGCGAGAGAGGTGAGCCGAATATAAAGCCGTTTATTATTCCCACCAATAGCCCAATTACTGTTGGAACTCCCAGCTTATCCGTTATGCCATAAGACGTTAAGTAGAGGAAAGTAACCACTATTGCCCCTATTGTAGGATGGCCAACCCACGCAATCATGTGAGCGAAAGCGCTGCAAACAGATATAATCGCAACGAACACTACAATTACAGCGATGTATCTGGAATTCATTTACATAAAGGTATTGCAAGTAAATATATAAGTATTACGAAAGTAAAAAAAAGTATTACAAAACTATTAAAGCCTCACTCGTAGGCGCTGATTCATGCATGACGAGACATTAACATTGTTAGATTCTTCCGGAGAAAATAAAATTCTTTAATACAATCACCAGTTGAACTTGCTTTTTGCTGGAATCATAAATTGTTCTCTTAGTCGCTGTTAACGCAGATTTGAAGTCATGTTCTATACACCACGTTACTAATAAAAAAGGCGTAAAGTAGAGTTAAGTTCTTAGATGGCAAGTAGCAAAACGCCTGTGAAGATTAGCGTTCCAGCTAGGGCGGTTTTGAGGGTTATTTTTTCGCCTAGGATTAATGCGGATAATATTAGCACAAATAGTAGGCTTGCTCTGTCTACTGGTGCAACTTTTGAAGCGTCAGCCATTTTTAGGGCGGCAAAGTATAGTAGCCATGATATGGCGCCAACCACTCCAGAAAGTACAATGTAAATCATGTCGCGGCTTGTTAGCTGTGTTAATTGGGGGCCCTTGCCCATGGCTACTACAAAGCCAACTATGAAAACGACCATAACGATGGCTCTCACAGCGGTAGCAACGTTAGAGTCGACACCTTGAAGCCCAATCTTTGCGAAAATTGCAACCATCGCCGCGAAAAACGCGTCCAAAACAGCCAAAATAAACCAATCCACCATTAACCACCAAATCCTAAATTGCGCTGTAACAGTATATTACTCTTAACAAGCTTTGCAGGAAAGCAGCAAGACTTATTACAGCGTAATGTAAGGCATGAAAGTTGGTTTGCCGTTTTGTTTGATCTTACAAAGACACAACAGTCTTCAGATTATGTAGATATTTGGTAGCATTGGAAAACTCTAAATTGAGGTGTTATTATAAATTTGTTGCTTTGCATCGCGTTTGTTGAAGGTGTTAGCGATTGGAGAATGTCATTTTGAGAGTTGAAGGTTTAAGTGTAAGGTTGAATGGGGAGGATGTGCTAATGGATTTGTCTTTTAACGTATATGAAGGGGAGGTTTTGGCGATTTTGGGGCCGAATGGTGCGGGGAAAACAACTTTGTTGAAAGCGTTGCTTGGCATAGTGCCATATGAGGGAGTGGTTGAGTGGCGGGAGGGTGTTAAGGTTGGTTATGTTCCGCAGAGGTTGCCTTTTATTAAGGATGTGCCTTTAAGCGTTAAAGAATTTTTCCGACTAATGAATGCTTCTGAAAGGAAAACAGCGGAAATTTTGAATTCTATTGGTTTAGGCGAGGAAATTTTGGAAAGGAGAATTGGTGATTTATCATCTGGCCAGTTTCAAAGAATCTTGATAGGTTGGGCTTTAGCTTCAGATCCTAATGTTCTGCTTTTTGATGAGCCTTTGGCGGGCATTGACATTGGTGGTCAAGAGTCAGTTTATAACTTTCTTGAAAGGTTAAAGGCGGAGAAGAATTTAACGATTCTATTTGTTACTCACGAGTTATCAATAGTTTACAGGTTAGCCGACAGAGTTCTATGCTTGAACAAGAGGATGTTATGCAGTGGTGCACCAAAAGAAAAGTTAACTCCAGAGGCAATTTCAAATCTTTATGCAAGTCCGGTAAAGTTTTATCAGCATAAACATGAAGAAGGTGAAATATCGTGAGCCGGTTTCTTCTTAGTTTGCTTGCTGGGATTTTTATTGGAGGAGCTGCTGGTTTCTTAGGTTCATTGATGTTGCCGAAACGGATGTCCTTGGTGGCTGGTCCTTTAGGTCATTTAGCCTTGCCTGGAATTGCCTTAGCTTTGATTTATGGCTTTAACATCTCCTTGGGAGCTTTCCCATTTGTTATTTTAGGAATAGTTCTGATTTGGCTTTTTGAGAGGAGAACAAAACTGCCGACTGAGGCTTTAACCGCTGTCGTGTTTGCTACAGGCGTTGCCATTGCCTTTTTCTTTTTGCCAATTGAACAGGCAGAAGCAGCCTTAGTCGGAGACATTTCAAGCATACAACTTGATGATGCAGTTTTTTCCATCGCCCTGTGCATGCTCGTCTTTTTCGTTGTCGAAAAAATCTATTCTAAAATGACTTTGATAAATATCTCTGAAGACTTGGCGAAGTCTCAAAAGATTAATGTTGAAAAATACAATTTGGTTTACCTTTTACTGATTGCTTTGATTGTTGCTTTGGGAGTGAAGGTTGTTGGTGGACTCCTAACTGCGGCTATTGTGGCGATACCCGCTGTTACGTCAAGGAATTTGGCTAAAAACCTCGCCCAATATAAATTTTTATCCTTGAGCTTTGGCATTACAAGCTCAGCCGCTGGGATTATTCTTTGGCATGTAACATCGTTGCCGGCAGGGCCGTTAATCATAGTTGCTGGCGCCATTCTGTTTGTAATTTCCACAATCTTTAAAAAATGATTAAGGATGTTACTGTTGAGGGCTTCCTTCAAGTTCTCGGGGAACTATGTATATGGGTCTTCCTTCGCTGATGGCTTGGGCTGTTTTTCTTCTGGCTCTTTGGACGAGGCGCCAAACTGTTCCTCTAGAAACTCCCATTCTTTGTCCAGCCTCTTCTTGTGATAGTCCCTCTAAGTCAACTAGCCGGAAAGCTTCAAGTTCAGCTAATTCCAAGAATATTGGGTCTATGTTTCTGGGAGGGTTTGGGATGAAGCCATTAATTGGCGGCGTTGTTCCTAGCATCACTGGTTTTGGGAATCTTCCCCTTCTGCCGCATCTAAACCTTTGTCTCCACATGTCTGTGTCATCCTTCATTTTGTTAATATGTAAGCGGGGTGTCAGCCTCCTCCAAGACCCATAGCAAGGCTTGTTTTATGGCTTTTCTTGCAATGTTCTCCCGCTCTGTGAATGGGCCTTTGGTTTCTCTTTCCTTTTCAAGGATTTCAATCCATTTTCTAATCTCTTCTTCCTTTCGCATTTGCACAGCCCTCCTGTCATACTTCATTTAATGTTTCTGGGAGGGAAAGATTTATATATTTCTGTGCTTTTTCACATAATTAAAATGTGCATAAGCACAAAATAGAATAGAGGTGAAAAAGAAAATGGCATGGGGTTGGAGAGGTAGAGGTGGAGGATGGGCTGGACCTTGGCCTGGAAGAGGTCCTTTCAGCTATTTGCCGCCTTGGCAGAGACCGGGATGGCTTTTCGGTTTTGGCAGAGGATTCGGCAGATGGCTGTGGGGCTACCCATATAACCCTTGGGTTTGCGCTAGGTTTCCGTGGCTTCCAAGATGGTGGTGGGCATATCCGCAATACTGGTATTGGCCCTCATATGCTGGTTATGCATGGCCCTACACAGCCTATAGCTGGGGATTCTATGGATATCCATACTGGCTTCTAACGCCTTACATGCCATATTGGTGAGAGTGAATTAAGATGACATGGCCTTGGCCTAGAAGATACAGACGATGGTGGGCTTATCCACCTCAATATCCATACTCTTACCCGCCACCGCCACAGCAGTATCCATATATGCCGTATGCTTATCCGCCGATGTATCCACAATATCCGCCGCCAGCACCGCCTATGCCACAGTCTTTAGAAGATGAGCTATCAGCCTTAGAAGACTACAAGAAGGAGCTTGAAGATGAGAAAGCCAGCATAGAACAAGAAATAAGCGACGTAGAAGCAAGAATAAAAGAGTTAAAGGCTATGCTTGAAAAGGGCGGAGGACAACCGCCGGGACCGTGAAAAGTTTGAGTTTGCCAATGAAGCGTTTTCAATGCGCCAATTGCGGGCAAATAATTGAGATCCCTCAGGGAATCCCAAAACCAGCCAACTGTCCAAGGTGTGGAGCACCAGCAATGATGATCCACAGGCTGGATAAGGGTCCGCCTGGAGGAAGACGCGGAAGGGGCGGAGGACCTCCATGGCAACGCACTCTGCCATAATCTTCCCTTTTTAGTTTTACAATTTTGCCTAATTTTTAAGAGGTGATTTAAGATATGGGAGAGTTGAAGATGGCTGTTCCAACAAAAGCCTACGGTGGCCTAGAAGATGTTGTTTCAGAAGTTTTCGGCAAAGCTAAAACTTTCACCATAGTAGAGGTTGAAAATGGTCAGATCAGAAATGTGCAGGTAATTGATAACCCTGCCGCATCTTATGATTATGGTTCTGGGCCGGTCGCCGTGAAAACGCTTGCAGACCTTAAAGTAGATTTTGTATTGGCTGCAGAGCTTGGCCCAGGAGCTTCAGGACTGCTTGAGCACTATCATATAAGAAAGGTTTCGGTGAAACCAAACACAAAAGTTGCAGACGCCATAAAGGAGAGCTTGCCAAAACTAAAAGTTTAAAAGTTAACGTGATTTGATTTGGAAATAAGCCGCAGAAAAGCTCGAGAGCAAATTCTTAACCAAATTAAGTATATTAAAACCTGTGTTTTAGCTCGGGAGCTTTGTCTACTTATTCGAACAAATAGGGCGGTGCTTGAAAAAGAAGACATCCATCAATGGTGCAATTTTATTGCCAAGCTATGTATGGAAGCAGGCTGCGCTGAACCAAGCGATTTATGCGCAAAAGCCGCCGAGGCAGTTCTAAAAAGCGAAGAAAAATATTTGGAGCTTTGCGAGCAAAGCTGCAGAAAATGTGGCGAGCAAAGACAGCCTAGAAGGCAGCCTCCTCAAAGGACATTGTATGTTGCTTGACGAACCACCTTAAAATGTGAGTTGTTCACATGAATATTCAAGAAACAAGCTTTTCCGGCGTGGAAGGCGTTTGAATTGAAGCCTCCATGTTTAGTTGTGGTGCGATACCTTTTGCCTTCTATAAATGCGCGTATTGCAATGGAGCTTATAGAGAAGCATGGAATGAAGAGAAGCGAGGTTGCCAAGAAAATGGGTATAACACCAGCAGCTGTCACACAGTACCTTAACAGTCTCAGAGGGGATGCAGCAATGAACTTAATTGAAAGATCTGAGGAAGCTGTTAAAATAATTGAGAAAATAGCCAGCGATTTGGCAAACGGCAAACCTTCAAATGATGTCATAGAAAACATTTGTACAGTTTGCCATGCAATAAGGTCCAGCGGCCTAATCTGCAAGATACACAAAGATATGATGCCAAGTCTAAAGGGAAGGAACGAATGTGAAATTCCGCCTGAGCTTTGCCATCTGCTAAAAAGAATCTCAACGAAAACGAAATTGCAAGAAAAAGGCGGGAAACAGGAATTCATTTGATGTGTTCTTTTTAGAATGAATAAAAACCTTAGCCTTATATTGTCTATTCTTAAGTGTATCTTTGGAGTTGCGAGGTATGTTTCTTTCGCTTAAGCCCATAGGAACAGTTCATGTAGATTTTAGTGATAACGAGGTCAGAGCAAGCTTGGATGAAGGAGTTGAAGGCATCATAGAAGTTCATGAAGAGTTCATGGATGGACTAGGCGGCATTGATGGATTCTCCCATTTAATCATTATCGCTTTTCTTGATAGAGTTTCCGAAGAGCAGCGCAAGGTTCTCAAAGTCAAGCCTAAGCGTTTGAAACTTTTTGGATTCAGCATAGAAAAGTTACCTGAAGTAGGCGTATTCTGCACTGATTCTCCGCATAGGCCAAACCCATTAGCTTTAACCATAGTAGAACTAGTCAAAAGGGAAGGAAGATATCTCAAAGTTAAGCATCTGGACTTGTTTAATGGAACACCTATACTCGACATAAAACCGTATACTCCATCAAGGAGAATAAACGAAATTAAACTTCCAGTATGGTATCAGAAAATTTTAGAAGAAGCAAAAGCAAAATATCCACAGCTTAGAGATTTTTAAATGGCATGTTTTAAGAATCCAAGAAACTCTTTGACAGTAACATTTTGAACCAATCGATGTGAGGTTCAGGGTCTCTTTTAAACTCAGTCAAGGTTTTTATATTATTTTGTTAATAATCACACAAAAGATGACATGGAATGGGGCGTTCAACAAATTTTGGATTTCACACTCATAAAGAATGTGCTAGCTTTAGTAGTGGCTTCTGCATAATGAGTGGCATCGTCGTAGATCCTAATGGAACTGCTTGCCCAAATTTTACGCCAAAACGCATGATAACAACGCCTCATTCAGCAAGAGCGTTTCCTCAAGCTCAACAAACTCGATGGTTGCCACCGTACTTCTCAGAGTCAACTCGGCAATTCTATTATTCGCCTGGCTACATCCCAAACTTGTGGGAGATGTACAGCTACCAAATTTATCCCTGGAACTCATATGAATACTTTGATTATCTCATGATGCTGTGGTTAAATTTTCCGTTGTCATATGCGGAGTATTGTCGTCCAGCATATGTTTACGGATACCAGCCATACTATGTGTTTACACATTCTCATCAACTTCCTCCACAAACACCTTATGAGGAGTTAATCATGTTAGAAGCCTATAGGAGGGAGCTTCAAGCTGAAATTGAAGAACTTGATGCAAGAATCAGAAAGCTTAAACGATGGGTTGAAATGGAACCTTAATACTTGGGGCATAAGTTATGGAGGATGATGAAGAACTTAAAAGAATACGAGAAATGAAATTGAGGCAAATGATGGAAAAGATGCGTGAAACAGGAAGAAGAGGGAAAATTGCTCTGAATAAGCCAATAGTTGTGACTGATGCAACATTTAATGAGGTGATAAGTGGGCATCCGCTTGTGGTGATTGATTGTTGGGCTCCTTGGTGTGGGCCATGTCAAATGGTGGCTCCCATACTCGAAGAGTTGGCAAGGGATTACGCTGGAAAAATCATCTTTGGAAAGCTGAACGTTGACGAGAACCCTATAACTGCCATGCAATTTCAGGTTATGAGCATTCCGACACTTTTGGTTTTTAAATATGGAAAACTTGTGGATAGAGTCGTAGGCGCAATGCCGAGGCAGAAGTTGGAACTACAGATAACGCGTTACCTTTAGACCTGATAAACATGACGACCATTGAGATAAAAATAGACTATGCTAAATGCGTCGGATGCGGAGAATGCGTTAAAGCTTGCAGCTATGGTGTGTTAGAGTGGCTTGACGAGAGGCCCGTGGTGGTGAATCCTAAAGATTGTGCATTTTGCTTAGAATGCGAGAAAAACTGTCCCGTTAACGCGATAACCCATAAGGAAAAATAACAAGAGGTGTAAATCAAAGAATAAAAGCTTAGATATGGGATGCGTATGTGTCTTTTAAAGGTTTACGTTGATAATGGAAAATCGGGTAGAAAGCTTGTTGCTGAAGGAATAGCTTTGGTCGCCAAAGAAAATGGTAGAATTAAACTTAAAAATTTGGAGTTAAAAGAGATAAGTTTGGATAATGCTGAAATCGTTTCCATCGATACACTAAATTCGGTGCTGCTTCTAAAAAGGAGGCGTGCCCAAACTTGAAAATAATGGTTTGCGGAAAAGGTGGTTCAGGAAAATCTGTGGTTTCGGTTCTAATGGCTAAGGTGTTAACCAGAACCCATAAAGTGTATTTGATAGACTCCGACGAATCCAATGTTTTACTTCCCAAACTGCTAGGCGTAAATCCGCCAAAACCACTTGTGGAATATCTCGGAGGGAAAAAGAATCTCTTTTCAAAAGGTGAAGTGAACATTGTGAAGGCTTTAGCAAAGGCTGGCAAAGGTGTCAAACTGGATAATTTGCCTTCGGAATATGTTTCCACGTCGCATGAAGGAATTAAACTTGTAACCATAGGCAAAGTCAGAAACTTCGGCGAAGGTTGCGCATGCCCACTAAACTTTCTGACAAAAACGTTGCTCAAAAATTTAACACTAAATAAAAATGAAATAGTGTTAGTGGACACTGACGCTGGAATAGAACATGTTGGGAGAGGAGTAGAAGAAGGCTGCGACGCTATACTGGCTGTTGCAGATCCAACAGCTGAAGCCTTAACTTTGGCAAAAGTTCTGAAGGAAACATTTCAGAGTCTCAATAAGAAATTTTGGCTCGTGTTGAATAAAGTGGCTCCTAAAATAATAAAGCCTATGAAGGAAAAAGCAGAGAATATGAAACTTGAAATCACTGGAGAAATCAGATTTGATGAGGAAGTTTTTGAATCTTGCATGGATGGGGGAGTTTTACATTCAAAAGAAGCCTTAGCTGATGTAGAGAAAATCTTGAAAAACATTGGACTAATCTAAACTCTTTTAACTGTCTTGATAAGCCTTGATTTGGATGGTCGTTATAACCTTAATAAATGAGTCCCCCATTAAAAGGATTATTGGACATAAGAGTGTAGTGATCGTGATGAATGAAGAATTGATTAAATCGTTTTTGGATAAGCGAAACGTTTTTGCAGTGGTTGGGGCTAGCCGTGATCCTCGAAAATATGGTTATCAAGTGTATAGAGACCTTAAAGATGCTGGTTACAGAGTGTACCCTGTAAATCCTAATGCGCAGGAAATTCTGGGCGACAAGTGTTATTCAAGCTTAGAGGAGTTGCCTGTAAAACCCGATGTTGTTAATGTTGTGGTTCCTCCGGAAGTAACAGAGCGTATAGTCGAAACTTGTAAGAGACTTAGAATAACAAAAGTGTGGATGCAGCCAGGCTCCGAATCGGAAAAGGCAATAAGATTCTGTGAGAAAAATGATATAAAAATCGTCCATGGAGTCTGCGTTATGATTGAAAGGAAAAGAAGACGACAGCAGCCTTAATGTGGAGCATGTATTTGACGCTTATGCAGAAAAATATGATAGGTGGTATGAAAAACCTTTTGGCATGTCAGCTTTTAACTTGGAAAAAGCCTGTATAAAATCTGTTTGTAAAAATTTGGAGGCGCCCTTTCTTGAGATAGGTGTTGGCACGGGAAGATTTGCGGAGGCCTTAAAAATAGAGTATGGAATTGACGTATCTGCTGGCGTGTTAAAGTTTGCAAAGAAACGTGGAATAACAGTTATCCGTGGAGGGGGCGAAAATTTACCGTTCGCCGACAACTCTTTCGGAGCTGTCTTCATCATAGTTACCATATGCTTTGTTAATAATCCATTAAAAGTTTTGGAGGAGGCTAAAAGAGTTTTAAAGAATGATGGAAGCATAATTCTTGGGCTAATTCTGAAAGAAAGCCCATGGGCGAGCTTCTACAAGAAAAAAGGTGAAATGGGGGGAAACGTTTTCTACAGAGTTGCCAAATTTTACAGCTTTAAAGAATTAAAAGCCATTATAAAGAAAGCCGAGCTTGAAATTGAAGATGTAAGCTCCACGATTTTTCAAGCTCCAACAGAGGATCTTCATTTCGAGTTTCCAAGGAAAGGCTATTACGAAAAAGCAGGATTTGTAGTTATAAAACTTGGCAAATCAACTCT
>JBMFMB010000026.1:0-16603 GCA_049970895.1 Bathyarchaeia archaeon
CAAGCAATTTCCCCGCAACTTCAACAACAGAAGATCTATCCACCTTAAAAATTGGAAAACCCTTTCCAGCCAAATAATCATTCACATACTGTTCCTTAAAAACATCCACCACAATAGCTGGTGTTCCCTGCAGCGCCGCTTCCCGCGTGATAGTTCCCCCAGCCCCAACAAACAAATCCGCCTGCGCCACCAAACTCGCAGAGTCCACAAACTCCTTTGGAACTACAACATCTTTGATGATTCTTCGGCGGTACCTTGGTAGAAAAACAACATTGCCCAACCGCGTCAACTTCTTCGCCAACGTGACAGAGGAAAATCTTCTCTTAACATAAACAGCCCTCTCCTCCATCTCCCTAACCACAATAAGCGGTTTTCCAAAATCATATTTCATCAAAGGCTTAAACCCCTTAATCCACGCAACCTCATCAACACCATCGAAGCGGATTATTTCACCCTCAACATTATACTTTTGCAAAACTCTTTCTGGGATAGCCTTAGAAACGACAATATAGTCCGTTAGGGGTAAAGTAAGCCTATGCACAGCATCAGCATAAGGCGTATCAAGAGTTGTTATCGTCGGAATTTTCAAACCAAAAGCCACCCGAATCTGGTCAACAGAACCATGCGAAATGGCAACGTCTGGAGCGTTTTCTCCAAAAATTTTGCAAAACAATAGCTGACGCCGAACTCCCTCCTTAAGTCTGGAAAGCAAGGATTTTGGGTTATATTTTCCAACGACTATGAATTCTTCGTCTAAGAGTTTTGCAAGTGGTATCGTGTCCGGATGTTTGCGAGTGGTTAATATAATTTCGTGTCCCATTTCCCTAAGTCTTCTTGCTATGGCAACACCGTACCGCACATGCTTCCCAGTGCAAGCGTCATACCAAACACGCATCATTCACACCAGCAATACATTTCTCCAATAATTTTGCCGTCTTTAACCAGTTTTGCCGGAGCATCAATGTGGCGAATCCAGTAAACGTTTTCGGGCAAAACATTATATTTTGGGATTTCTGGAATGCTCTCCTTAAAAGCAAGCTTTACATACAAGTATGGAATGTTTGCATAATAATCCCCGCGCAGAACTTTGCTAGCGTAAGAGAAGAAGAAAGATGTTGTAAACATTCTCGCGGCATTAATCTCTGTAACGCATGGAACGCCCTCCCTGTTCTCTTTCAAGTCCACACACGCTAATCCATTAAATTTTGGGTCAATGGCTAAAACAGCCTCCGTTGCAATCCTATTCACATTATCGTTGTGAATGGTTTTCTGAACAGCAGGTGTGCCAGTCACTCCAGAAGGCGCAAGGTGCGGATATATGTATTCGATGCGTTCCCTAGCCATAGACGTAACAAGCTCTCCATCCTTCCAGAGGCTATGAAAACCTATGTTCCTTCCAGGCAAGTGTTCTTGGGCTATGAACTCCCAATTCATGCCGCGCGCCCTCCAATAATTAATCCATGAAAGGGCTGTCTCCTTGTTGTGGGCAGGCGTGCTTCCCCTCCCACCAGCACCATGCCGCGCCCTAATCCATATGGGACTGCCAAACTCCTCAAAGGCTTTATCAACATCCTCCTTGCTGCGAATTTCCATGGATTTTGCCACAGGAACGCCTTTTTTCATCCAGATTTTAGCCGACTCAAGCTTGTCTTGACAAATTTTCACAGTTCTCTTCGACGGCAAGAACATATTCGCCTCAATTTTCTCGCGATTTTCTGAAATAACAGCCACTTCAATATCTGTTTGTGCATGTAAAAATTCAGCCTTCTCTTTGCGTATAATCTCGTTTAGCCTATCAATATAGCCCTCTTCCTCAGCCCTTGAAATCAAATACCTCTTATCAGTCGGCGCCAAATAAATAAAATTTGCATTCGCCTCCGTACCCACAATGAAAATTTTTTCCGGGGCAAGGCATAAAGACATTATAAAGTTTATTCCTGCAGGTCCACCAGCACCCGTTACCACGATTTTTTTCAAAGCACCACCTTATTTATTGCCGAAAATAGTGAGTGAGGGCGATTTTTAATATTTTGTGTATTCTAAAGTGAGCATAAACCTCGGAAGGTTTATACGTTTGTTATACTAAAAAGCAAACATGTCGCAAACAACAACCATAGCCGTCCGCGTAAAAAAGGAAATCAAAGAAACCCTCGAAAAAGCTGGCGTCAATATTTCTGAGACTGTGAGAAAACATTTAGAAGAAATATTCTGGAAACTCCAACTTAAAAAGGAAACGGAAACTATGAGAAAAATTCTTGAAAATGTCAAGCCCTCTGCCAAAGGATTCGCTGAAAAATCCGTGAGGGAGGACCGTGAAAGTCACTGATTCCTCCGCCTTAATCAAGTATATAGCAAAGGAGGGCTGGGAAGAAGTCGAAAAACATCTAATAGAAGGCTGTGTAACGCTGGATCTAGCTTTAAAAGAGACGGCAAATGCGCTGGTTGAAAAGATGCTTAGAAAAGAGGCTGACCTTAATACTGCAAAGAAAATAATGCTACACATGCCAAAAATAGTCAAACTAACATCACAGACGCAGCATTTCCAAAAGGCTCTAGAAACAGCGATAAAACATAAATTAACAATCTACGACGCCCTCTTTATTGCTCTCGCGATGAGCATTAACGCTCCGCTGTTAACATCCGACAGAGCACAAGCAGAAATATCTAAAAAACACGGGGTAATAACAATTCTTGTATAAAACGTTGCATTATAGAGATAGGGGCCGGTCGTCTAGCTTGGTTAGGACGCAGCCCTTACGAGGCTGAGGTCGCCGGTTCAACTCCGGCCCGGCCCACTCAAGAACTTTCTCTTTTTCAAAATAGACCGTAATTAAAGAAAAGGATTTTTGAAGCTGTTTTAGGGTTGATATGTTGTTTCTGGCTTGAAATGGACAAAATTGTTCTAATCATAGTTTTCGGTTTCCTGAAGTTTCCAATTAAAGCTTTTAAAATTTCAAATTTAGTAGCAAGCTAACGCGCGTTAATCTTAAATCCCATAAGCTTTAAACTTTAGTGTGGGCTTTGTTGACCGAAAACCCTGAGGAGGAAAGGCTTCCAGTTTCAGAGAAAGTTAAGGTTTTACGCTTCCAAACCCTTTTTAAGGGTGGGAGATGGTGGGCTGCAGCCGGCCTATTCGAGGCTTTTGGGAGGAAGCACATAGCCCTATACCTATGGTTTAGGCGTGGAGACGCTTGGAAGAGGCGGCAAAAGTTTGTTTTTAGGTCGCGGGAGGAGTGGGAGAAAGCCAAAAAGGCCATTGAAAGCTTTGCAGCGGAGCTTTAGGATATGCTGGCTGAGAAACGCTACATCTGGCATCCGCTTTTGAAGGAGAAGGCTGTTGAGGATAGGCTATACCAGAACAAGATTTTAGAGAAAGCAAGGCGATGTAACACGCTTGTTGTTTTGCCAACAGCCCTTGGAAAAACAGTCATAGCCCTACTTTTGGCGATAGAAAAAGCCGAGGAAGGCAAAATATTCTTTCTGGCTCCCACAAGACCATTGGTACAGCAGCACTATCAAACCTTTCTGGATAAAACATGGTTTGAAGAGGGTGAATTAGCCCTTGTAACTGGGCGCTACCCGTCAAACCAGAGGTCAGCCCTATACAAAAGAGCGAAGGTTGTTTTTGCAACTCCCCAGTGTGTTTGGAACGACTTAAAAAGCGGGCTTTTAAGGCTTGAAGATGTTTCGCTCATAATTTTTGATGAGGCTCATAGGGCTAGGGGAAACTACGCCTACGTTGGAATAGCCACCTACTATTTTAGGCAGTGCCGCAAGCCCCTAGTTTTGGGTTTGACAGCCTCTCCGGGCGGCAGCGAAGAGAAAATAGCTGAAGTATGCAGAAACCTTGGCATAACAGCCATAGAACACCGAACAGACGAGGATAAAGACGTTAAGCCCTACATACAGCCTATAGAAGTTGAATGGCGTAGGTTAAAGCCTCCAGAACAGTATTTGGCCGTGAGGGATAGGCTTAGGCAAATGCTGGTCGAGCGCGTAAAGGGATTGCAGGCCCTCGGCGTTTTAACAGACAAGCAGCCAGCCTTCATAACGAGACGAGACCTGGTGGAGCTTAACGACGAGCTTCAGCGTAGGCTTGGAAGCGGAGAAGGCGGATACATATACCAGCTTAAGGTGGAAGCCACAGCAGCCCTAAGCATAGCCCACATGATAGAGCTCATTGAATCGCAGGGGCCTGAAACCCTTGAGGCTTTCATTGAGAAAAGCCTAAAACGCATGGCAATGGAAGGAAGTAGAGGCCACAAATCAATCTTAAATGACCCCTTGTTCATAGAAGCCAAAAAAGCGCTTATAAGCTGCATGGCAGCGGAAAATCCCAAAGTTAAAGAGCTGGTAAAAGTTTTAGAAGGCCAGCTTCAGGCCAAGCCTGATTCAAGGCTTATTGTTTTCACACAGTACCGTGACACAGTAAACGCCCTGCTAAAAGCCCTAAACAGCAATTCAAGGCTCAGGGTTGAACGCTTCGTAGGTCAAGGTGAACGTGAAGGCGATCCTGGAATGACCCAAGAACAGCAGCGGGAAGTTCTTGAAAAACTCCGTAATGGCGAAATCAACGTGCTGATAGCCACAAGCATAGCTGAGGAAGGCTTAGACATCCCAGAAGTTGACCATGTGGTGTTTTATGAGCCTGTTCCAAGCGAGATACGCTACATTCAGCGCAGGGGCAGAACAGGAAGACGCGTAGCAGGAAAAGTAACAATTTTAATAGCCGAGGGCACCGTAGACGAAGCCTTCTATTGGTCAAGCATTTCAAGAGCTAGAAAAATGAAGCGGATAATAGGCCAGCTAAACAGAAAACTGCCAGAACTGCTGAAAGAAAAAGCCAAGCCAATAATAACCCTAATGGACTACCAGCCACAACCGCAACAAGCCACGACAAGCATTCAATTGTCACTCCCTCCGCCTAAGAAGGAGCTTTGGAAACCACAGGCAATACAGACTAAGGGCTTAAGCCAAGCCCTAAAATGGCTAATGGAAAACCTACCAAACCAAACAATCACAATTGAGGAGGTTGTCAAACAAGCATGGGAGGAGGAGGGCATAGAAAAGGCAGCAGTTGAAACAGCCATATGGCGCCTAGCACAACAAGGCCAAATATACCAACCAGAACCAGGAAAAATAAGAAAGCTGTGAAAAAGGATTCACTTAATTATTTAATTGCATACAGTTCGGCTCGCTCAAGAACTTTTTCAAAAAGGTACCTTCCTAAGAGAAAACAGTTGGTTTGATGCATGATTTGGGCTTTGCTTTTGGTTTAGGGATATTGAGGGTTACATTTTTAGATGTAGACTTTTTCTATAATGAGGTTTATGCTTTTTGCATATCCGAGGAATCTATATGTACTGTTTTCTTTTGCTATGCTTCTTATAGGAGCCCTAAATAGATGGATGCATATGCCGATAACTGTGAAAAGGAAGCTTTCAGTAAAGTGGCAGATAGAGGGAGGGGGGTAGGTCTAAGATGAGCTCCAGGATATGCATCTTTAAGCGCATCCTCAACAAAAGTTTATCTTTATCTAAGAATAAAAAGAAGTTATGGCGGCGCGCAAACTGTCAGGAATCGAAGGAGACCACTTCAAACCGTAATTCTTAACTAAACCAATGTAATAGTCATAGACAACCAAACTTAGCTAAGGAAAGCAAAGCCCTCATAATATGCGCTCGCTTACAATCGCCTTAAAGCTGCAACTCGCTCAAAATACCCCTCAGCAGACAACCAACAAAAACTTCTCAGCGTAACAGCGCCTTTGAGCAACCTTCTCCTCCAATCTCTGTTTTAAATACTTCCTTAAATAAATTTCAGGCTCCTTTCAAAAAGGGCAGCTACAAGGCTGAGGTCGCTGCCCAGCCCACCAAATTTTTCGCTTAGCGTATGATGTCGGGTAGAAGCTCCAAAATTCTTCTAGGGGAGAATACGCTCAAGGTGACTGTTGTCAGCTTTTTGCCAACCTTTGGGATTAACCCCACAGCATCTGTTCCAAGCTTGCATATGATGGCGTGTTCAAAAAGCCCCAGTTGTTCGATTATTATGGTGTCATTTTGGCATCTTGCGTTTTTCAGTGCGGTTTTTATTTCTTGCTGGGTTGCGCCTAAAACTATTAATCTGTCAAGGAGCGACTTTGCCCATCTTTTGTAAAGCTTCAGCTGATTTTCGGCTAACGCAGCTTCTATGCGTTCTCTGTGCAAGTGAATAATTTTGGCTGTCAAGGGCATGTTTTCGCAGAATCCATAAAGCTCAGCGATTTTTCTAAGGGCGATTTTTCTCCCGTCAGCTAACTGAGCTTGCAGATGTTGCAGCGAAATCGCAACGCCTATCATCTTTGGCGTTGTTAATCCGATGTCAAGTTGAAGCTGATCTTCGCTTTTACATAAGCCTATGATGTAACCCCTCACAGTTGAAAATCTCGTTAGGTTACCAGCATGAGTTGGGCATAATCCTATCGTGTTTTCAAGATAGTTTAATGCCACTTTTTCATCTTCACCCGAAAATGTTAGTTGAATCCAGCCTCGTGTCGTAGCTTGAATTTTTTCTATTTTAACCTTTAACCCTTTTAATGACGACTTTAAGTGTTCTTCAACAAGTTTTAGTTGATCGTCGTTGTAGATTTTTGCGGATAGCGTTACGGTAGGCATTTGCAGTCTCCGATTATTGTTGACATTTCTTGATGCAGCTTTCTTATTCTGGCTATTGCTGATGGGGGCAGTTCTTTTGAAAGTTTTTCTATAGTCTTTTCGATGGGGACTCTTTCTGAGCCTTCGATGAGTTTGTCTGCGTAGGCAACAATTTTTTCTTCAAGAGTTTGGGGGATGTAAATGTCCTTCGGCCATCCTAAGCTTTTGGCTTCTCTTTGGGTTATGCCACCGCCAACGTGTCTCTTGATTATTGAGATTATGGGTTCTGGTAAGCCTAGGCTTTTGGCTATTTGCATTCCCGCCACGGCGTGGTGGACGCTGTGGGTTTTTGATCTTCCAATGTCGTGGAGAAGGGCGCCTACCTCTACAAGTTCGAGGTTCACGTCCAATCCTTTTTCCTTGCATGCTTTTGCAATTTCAACCGCGAGCTTTGTTACTGCTTCACAGTGTCTTATCACGTTTTCTGAGCAGCCGCTTTCCCGTAAAAATTTTAGGGCTTGTTCTCTTGTTGGGAGCTTTTCACTCACCCAGCTCCTTCCTCAACTGTTCAACTTTCTCGGTTAAGACTTTGACTATTTTGTCGTTATTGTAGTGCATTAGTGGCTTGCCGCATGTAGGGCATTTGAAAACCAGCTCGACAGCCTCTTCGAAGGGTATTCGTTTGCATCCTGGCGTGTAGCAGTAGTAGAAGTCGTGGTTTTTCTCGTATTCCAAGCGAATGTTCAGTTTTTCGAGCACGCGTCGTTTTTGGCTTAGTATAAAGCCTTCCAGCTGGTCTGGTTGTAGTTTCCAGTGGAATATGAACCATCCGGTTTTGGGATCTCTTGTTCTTCGTAAACTTACTAATGAATGGTCGTAGAGCTTGTAGAGGATTTTGCGCACGTTGTTAAGTCTTATGCCAGTTTTGTTTGCCAATTCATCATCCGTTATTTCATTCGAATTCTTTAGCATCTCAATTAGTTTTACGGCTTCCTCTTCGCCAAGTGCCTCGGCAACCTTCATTAATGTTGCATCATCAATTGTTGATAACATGGTAACCCTTTTCTGCATCAGTCACTGCATTCCTTCTTACCATATATTTGCAAGCTTTAATTTAAATCTCTTTTCTGGTTTCGGATTCAGAACTAATCTTTCTAACCACTTTTTTACCTCTTTTTTGGGGGATTATCATGAGCTTGGCGTTTTCAAAAGTTTTAGCGAGCTCTTTTCCCTCAAAAAATCTGTCAAGAAAGACTGCGAGGCTTGCACATTCAGAGTGAGGCTGATTTCCAATTGCCACGTTGAAGTCTGAAACTGCTTCTGAAAAGAATTCGCTGGGAACTTTTTGACTTCCAACGATTACCAATATGTCCCTTTTTAGTGCTTTGATTCTCTGTAGCACGTCGCTTGTTTCGATGTTTTCGCCATAGGCTGTTAAGTGGACAACAACTCCGCCTTTGGCTTTCCATTCCCTAACAACGTTTTTCCAAGGGGCTCCCATCTCAAAATGGAATGGTCCGCCCCAGTTTTTCACAACTTTTTCCATTGTTGCCTTAACTTTTTCATCTTCTATATCGGAGAGTATGAATCCTGAGGCTCCTAGGGCTCTGGCAGTTAATGCTACATGGGTTGTTAGACGCAAGTCTCTTTTGGGACGATGTCCCCACCTTAAAACATAGATTTTCGGCTGCCTTTCAATGTTTGAAGCTTTCAACTTTTCCACCGAACTCTTCAACGCGACTTTTCACTTTTTCAGCGAACCATGGCACGGCTTCAAAGGTTACATGGGCAACGTCGCCCTCATATTTTATTTCTTGGACGTCTGCCCGGCTGAAAAGCCACGAGAGGAAAGGCATTGCCTCGTTTGAAAGTGGAAGGGAAAAAGATGCTTGAACATAATTTCGCAGCGTTCTGGCTATTTCCTCTTTTAGCTGGTCTATGTTAAGCCCGTAAAGAGCTGATATGGGCACGGGCTTTGGTGCCTTTTCCTTGAGTTTTTCAAATTTTTGCTGTATCTCCGTCTCAGATAACAAGTCGATTTTGTTTAGGGCTGTTATTATTGGGATGCCGGAGGCTCCTATGCGCTCTATTGTTTCTAGGCATACAGAGAGCTTCTTTTCAACAGTGGCTAGTGGTTCGCTGATATCCACAACGAGCAGTATAAGGTCTGAGTATATTGTTTCTTCTAGTGTTGAGCGGAAAGCCTCTATCAGTGTAAGCGGCAAGCGATCAATGAAACCAACAGTGTCTGTCAAGAGAAACTTTTTTCTTGAAAACTTTACAAGCCTTGTCGTCGTTGAAAGGGTTGTGAAAAGAGCATTGTCTATAGGAACCTCTTCTTCCGTAAGCGCAGTGAACAGCGAGCTTTTTCCAGCATTTGTGTAGCCCGCCAGCGAGATTGATGGAAAACCCAGCTCGGCCCTACGTTCACGATGCAGAACTCGTTTTCTCCGTATTTTTCTAAGCTTTTCAATGATGGTTTGTATCTGCCTTTTGACAGTTTCATAGTAGACGTCAACCTCGTATGCCCCAAGTCCCATGAATCCAGGCTGTTCTCCAAGCTTTGCCAACCGCACTTTTTCCTTAGCCCTTGTCAGCTCGTATTTGAGTTTGGCTAGCTGAATTTGCAGTTTCGCCTCCGTTGTTGTTGCTCTTCTCGCAAAGATTTCAAGTATAAGTTGGAAGCGGTCCATTGCTTCTACGCCAGTTTCTTTGGCTATGTTGTATGCTTGAACAGGTCTTAACGGATTGTCAAAAATTATTTTCTCGGCACCGGTTTCCTTCACAAGCTGGGCGAGTTCCTTAATTTTTCCATAACCTATCTGATAGCGGGGATCTGAGGCTCTTATCTGTTCTATTTTGCCCACAACGGTATAGCCAGCTGACTCAGCTAGGCTTTTAAGCTCGTCAAGGGTGGATGGTTCAAAAGACCTTCGGCGCTGTACGATTATGGCTTTCGTTAAGTCTTCTCCTCCGCGCGACTCTTGTCCTTATCAAATTGTATAATGTCACCTAATGTAAGCTCGCGGCTTGGCTGTTTAGAAACGGTTATCGATGAAACTTTTTCCGCAGAGGCTGGAACTAGAAGCTTAATTCTTAATGCGTGTTCCAGTTTGGCTGCCAGCTTGTCGTCTGGCTTAATTTTTCTCGTCTCAACTTTTTTGAGGACGGAAACTTTTTCATTTATCTTTTTGCCTAGTTCTTCGTGTGTTAGTCCCAATTTTTCCCTTGCTTGTCTTACTTTGACGTCATAGTCGTCGACAAGTTCGAGGGTGTTTTCCAAAACCGTCTGTGTCTTTCTTACGGCTTGGGCTTTTAATGTTTGAGACTGTGCCGTTTTTGGTTTAGGTTTAAGCGTTGGCGGTTGCTTTGTCTCTTCCTCCCAGATTATTGTGCCGTGTTTTGAGCATTCGCTGCAAACTGTTAGTTTTGCTCCTTCAATTATGGCTCTTATGGGTTTGCCGTGAATTTTCCGTCCGCAAACTTCACAGCGCAATTTTGTGCGCTCCTCTAACTCTTTAATACGGCACTTGGTTATGTTTATAGTTGTCGAATGCCAATTGGGCAGCGAATGGTGGTTTGTTTGGAAGACGCGCTTAGGCGAATTAGGAGCGTTGCAGACTATCAGTTTGGAAAAGGTGTGGGCGAAGCACTCTTTCCACAAAATGTGGAAATAGTCTACTCAAAGCGTACTGGCAGAATACGCTATATTTTTCTTAATGGGAAGAGGCTTGCCACCATGCGCCCGTTGGACGGACTTTTCTCCCTAAGCATTGAAGGAGCGAGAAGGATTGTTAATAGTGATGTTAGGGCTAAATGCTTGGTTACAGTTAAAAATGATGTTTCCAAATTTATTGCCGAAGGCGGCGACGTTTTCGCAGCGCATGTTTTAAGGGCGGACAGCGAAATTCGCCCAAAGGACGAGGTTATTGTGGTTAATGAAAAGGGAGAGGTTTTGGCTGTTGGCAAAGCCGTATTATCTGGCGAGGAGATGACTGCGTTTAAGGTTGGCGTAGCAGTCAAAGTTAGGCGTGGCTGCATGGAGGAAGGTTAAGTATAAGAGGTCTAAATTGGTAATTGGTTATTGGTTAGGGGAGGCTAATGGCTGTTGATGCGTAGGCGAATAAGCCCCCGCGAAGCAAAACGCATGATGCAACGCATGGGCTTAAGCATGGACGCTGTTCCAGATGTTGAACAAGTTATCATAAAAACTAGCAGTAAAGAAATACTCATCGAGAACCCGGAAGTCGCTGTTGTTGATATTCAAGGGCAGAAAATGTTTCAGGTTGCTGGTGGAAAAATAACAGAAAAGGCTGTTGAGCGCAAATTGACCATACCTGAAGAGGATGTTAGGCTTGTCGCCGACCAGACCGGAAAAAGCCTTGAAGAGGCAAGAAAGGCATTAGAGGAATGCGAAGGAGACTTGGCTAAAGCCATTCTTTTACTTCAATCTAAAATATGACCTAATCGAATTTGGAAGAGATTTTAAATGGACTTTGAAATTGTTTCAGTGGGGCATTTCAGCATAGATTCGATAAATTTGCCGAATAGGCAGTTGCCCTACATTATTTTGGGCGGTTCTGTGGCTTATGTTTCGCTTTCAGCCAGGCGTTTAGGCGCAAATGTATCCATAATCTCGAAAGTTGGTGAAGACTTTCCAGAAGCCTACCTGTGGTGGCTTAGTCAAGAAGGCATAGACATTTCAAACGTAGCAAAAATTAAGCATGAGAAGACCACAAGATTTGAACTAAATTATAACGGTGACCTGTCAAGCCGCATTTTGAGGCTTACTAGCAGATCGCCATCAATAGAGGTTGAAGACTTACCAAACTCTTTAGAGGCGAAAGCCGTTCATTTGGCTCCAATAGCCAATGAAATCCCATATGAGGTTGCCGAAAAACTGGCAAAATCCGCTGAAATAATATCCTTAGACCCTCAAGGACTTGTCCGGGTTTTTGATGAAAATGGATTGGTGGCAAATGAATCGTTAAAGGACAAGCGTATGCTCGAACTTATAGACGTGTACAAGTCTTCGCGTGATGAGATTGAAGCTGTCACTGGTGTGGCTGATTTGAAGTTGGCAATAAAGACTGTGCACGATTTTGGCGTTGAAATAGTTATAGTAACCTTGGGCATGAAAGGCGCTGTGCTCTCCATAGGCGGAGCTATATATGAAATTCCAGCATACACGCCCAACAAGCTTATTGATCCAACTGGTGCGGGGGACGCGTTTATTGGAGGTTTTTTGGCTGAATATGTTCGCAGCAAGGAAGCCTTATGGTGTGCATGTGTTGGTTCGGCACTAGCCTCCACCATTGTTGAGGGTGTTGGTCCAACATTTCTAGGGGATGAAAATGAGATTTATAGAAGGGCGAGCGTGCTTTATGAAAAAGGAATTAAGCATTGAAGTGCATTGTATTTAGTTAAAGCTAGAAAAGGCATAAGCCAAATGTGGGGTCACGTCTTTGGGGCGTGTTGCAAAGGGCGTTAAATGCAGCGTTTCAGGATGCGGAAAAGATGCGAAGCGTTCCCTCTCAGCAGCAAAGGTCAGAATGGCTGGATTAAGTATAGGCAGCAGCGAAAGGCGCGCGTACTTATGCGAAAACCACTACAAGGAATTTAAAAAGAGGACTAAGAAGGAAAGGAAAATTGAGCAGTGGCGGTATAAAGGTGTGTAAAAACTGGAGAGGGATGGGTAGGCGAAAATGAGGATACTGCAGTTACACTCCAACTACATCGAATATAAGCCAATCCAGAAAGAGATAGCCATAGCAGAGGAAACAGATAAAGAAACAAGGCGCTTAGAAGAAGTTGTTGTTTTGTTCACGGCGGTGGAAGAGGGCGACGATGAAACAGCAGCCAGAAAAGCCATAGAAGAGGTTAAATCCTCCCTTGGAAGGCTGAAGGTGAATCGCATTCTAATATATCCATATGCACATCTTAGCAGCAACCTTGCAAAACCATCAGAAGCTCTAAAAGTCGTAAGGGCTATGGAGGCTTATGCAAAAGCTGAGGGCATAGAGACATATCGTGCACCCTTTGGCTGGAATAAACAATTTACAATTTCTATAAAGGGGCATCCGCTGGCAGAGCAATCCCGCGTAATATTGCCGGCAAAAGAGGAAAAAGAAGCTGAAAAAGTTTCAGAAGCACTAAAAGCCGAAGAAAAACTGGAGTCCTTCTGGTATATTCTCCAGCCAGATGGCAAAATGATTCCAGTTGAAGAGTTCGACTTCCGTGGGCACGAAAACCTTGAAAAGTTTGCTAAATACGAGATTTCCAAGGTCAGGGCCAGCCAACAAATGCCACCCCACGTGCCTTTAATGAAAAGACTCGAAATAGCTGACTATGAGGCTGGAAGCGACCCCGGAAACATCCGCTGGTATCCGAAAGGCAGACTAATAAAATCGCTCATAGAACAGTATGTAACCGCCAAGGTTATAGAGTATGGCGCCATGGAAGTTGAGACCCCGGTTATGTATGATTTTAGCCATCCAAGTTTGGCAGATTATTTGAACCGTTTCCCAGCGAGGCAGTACCTACTAAAATCAGAGGACAGGGAGCTTTTCCTGCGTTTTGCCGCGTGCTTCGGACAGTTTTTGATGGTGCATGACACGCAGTTCTCTTATAGACATATGCCCCTAAAAGTCTACGAGCTAACCCGCTACAGTTTTAGAAGAGAAAAAAGCGGCGAGGTTGTAGGTTTAAGAAGGCTTAGGGCTTTCACAATGCCTGACTGCCACGCCTTCTGCACAGACCTAGAACAAGCCAAAAAAGAGTTTATCACACGCTTTAAACTTTGCATGGAAGTGCTGGAAGGCATAGGCTTATCAAAAGAGGATTATGAGGCGGCAATCCGCTTTACAAAAGACTTCTACGAAGAAAACAAAGAATTCATCGTAAACTTAGCCAAAATCTTCGGCAAACCCGTCCTCGTTGAGATGTGGAAGGAACCCTTCTTCTATTTCAGGCTAAAATGGGACTTCAACTTCGTCGACAACCAGGACAAGGCTGCGGCACTGTCAACAGACCAGATAGACGTGGAAAACGCCAAAAGATACGACATAACCTACGTTGACGAGAAAGGCGAAAGACATTACCCACTCATACTACATTGCTCTCCCAGCGGTGCAGTGGAACGCTGCATATACGCTCTTCTAGAAAAAGCCTACAAACAACAACAGAAAGGCGAGCCGCCAATGCTTCCAGTATGGCTTTCACCAACACAAGTGCGCATAATCCCCATGTCAGAAAAATTCCTCGAACACTGCGAAAAACTTGCAGAAAAACTTGAAGCCAACCAAATCCGAGTTGATATAGACGAAAGACAATTAACACTGCAGAAGCGCGTCAGAGAAGCCGAAATGGAATGGATACCCTACATAATAGTGACGGGGCAAAAGGAAATAGAGTCTGAAGTGCTCCCAGTTAGAGACAGAAAGGCTAAACAAATACGGAAAATGAAACTCGAGGAACTTATAAGTGAAATTAAAAGCCAGATGCGAGACAAACCTTTCAAGCCACTGCCCCTGCCAAAGCATCTTTCAAAAAGACCTCAATTCTACGGCTAAAATATGATGAAAGTTAACTGGGACTTCCAAAACGCATATCAACTTTAAGGGGAAAATTTCTGTTCTCCGAGAAGGGAATTAAATTGGATAAAGAGTTACTTGTTTATATCGATGGCGAATACTATCCGAAATCCCAAGCTAAAATATCAGTTTATGATCATGGGCTTCTGTACGGCGATGGAGTCTTCGAGGGAATCCGCGCATACAATGGCGTAGTATTCAAGCTTAAAGAACATATTGATAGGCTTTATCGCTCAGCCCATGCCATAATGCTACAGATTCCAATAACGAAGGAGCAAATGATAAACATAGTTTTAGAAACACTACGCAAAAACAACTTGAAAGATGCTTACATACGCTTAGTGGTAACCAGAGGTGTGGGCGATTTAGGGCTAGACCCAAGGAAATGCTCAAAACCAACAATAATCGTGATAACAGACACAATTGCGCTTCATAAAAGCGAGGCGAAGGAAAAGGGAATAACAGCAATGCTAACATGGGTGAAGAGGGACCCCGTGGACGCAACAAGCCACGAGATAAAATCACTAAACTACTTGAACAGCATACTCGCCAAAATAGAGGCCAACATAAACGGCGTAGACGAAGCCATATGCCTAGACAAAAACGGCTTCGTATGCGAGGGCGTAGCAGAAAACATATTCATCGTGAAAAATGGGCGAATATACACGCCGCCAAGCTACACTGGCGCCTTACCTGGAATAACAGCCGAAACAGTAAAAGAACTAGCTAAAAACCTAGGATACGAAGTTGTAGAAAAGAACATAACACCATACGAACTCTTCACAGCAGACGAGGTATTCTTCACCGGAACAGCCGCAGAAATAGTTCCAGTTAGAGAAATAAATAAGAGACAAATAGGAAATGGAAAGCCCGGCCCGGTGACAAAAAGGCTTATGGAAGAATTCTCAAAGCTGGTTCAAGATCCCAAACATGGAATACCAATCTATCAATAACTGATCCGTTAACGTTGCCTATTAACGGTCAAGCTTAAAACATTTACTTATTTTTTTCATGAAATCCTCCAGCAGATTGAATGCTTCTTCAAGGGTTTCGATGGGCGGTAAGAAAACACCTCTAACATGTCCAGCACCATATGTCGGGCAGAAACCAGAGCCATGCACAAAGAGCACGCCGGTTTCCTTTAAAAGTTCTAACACAAACTCAAGGTCAGTTTTCCATTTTGAGCCTACACCATGAATTTTTGGAAAGACATAAAATGCCGCTTCCGGCTTGGTGCAGCTAATTCCCTCAATTTCATTCAGCCTTTTCCAAGCATAATCCCTTCTAGCCCTAAGCTTAGAAACCATCTCACGAATATGATCTTGCGGGCCTTTCAAGGCAGCAACACCAGCCTTTTGCACAGGAGTATTGGCGCAAAGCCTTATCCTAGCCTCCTTTTCAACACATTCCTTCAGTTCTTGAAGTTCACCCCGCGGACTATAGAAGTAGATGTAGCCAAGCCTCCAGCCAGTCATCAAATAAGCCTTTGAAAAACCATTCATTCCAATAACTGGAACATCTTTAGCAATACTTGCCGTACTCACAAACTTCTTCTCAAAAACAAGTCGGTCATAAATCTCGTCAGATATTACTGGAATGCCGTGCTCGGCAGCTAAATCCAAAATCTGCCTCAAAGTCTTCTCATCGTATAGGGCACCACAAGGATTATTGGGATTAATAACAACAATTGCACGGGTTCTGCTGGAAATCTTTCTCTTCAAATCTTCAACATTTGGCTGCCAGCCCCGCTCCTCTACAGTTTCATACGTAATGGGCTTTCCGCCAAAAAACTTCGTATAAGAAATGTAGGGCGGATAAGTTGGACCAGGAAGAAGAACTTCATCTCCCTCATCAACTAGAGCAGCCATAACCATCTGAATACCCTCAGAAATCCCAGACGTAACAATAACATCATCAGCCGAAACATCTACACCATTCAAGCGTCTCTCTTTCTCGCTTATGGCTTCCCTAAGTTCGGGTAAACCCTCAGAAGCAGAATAAGCGTTAGCTCCGCCCTTAACAGCATCAAATAAAGCTTGCTTAATATGTTCCGGGGTGTCAAAATCAAAAGCCACCGGATCACCAATATTTAAATAGTAAATCTTTTTGCCAGTTTTTGCAAGCGTCCTTGCGTAAACAATAACATCGCGAATAGCGTATTCAATAGTGCGGGCCCTTTCAGTAACCTTAACATTTGCCATTTTCAACGCACCTTTCCGAGAAACAACGCTTTTAATTTTAAACGATAAAAGGCTTATGGAATATGGTATGTATATGTTGCTTCCACATGCTCATCTGTTAGAGCAGTCACTGTTATGTTCCTATTTTGGTATTTTTGCCAGTCAAACGGGCATAATAAAACGACTTTATCGCCAACGT
>JBMFMB010000027.1:0-15052 GCA_049970895.1 Bathyarchaeia archaeon
CCGCAAAATCGTTAAGGGTTTCAGTGGCTATACGCCTCCTTTCATGCCTGGGCAAAAACCTATCACGCTCCACAAGTTCCAAGAAGTCTCTAATAGCGCCCCTACTTGAATAGAATTGCATGAAAAGCTTCAACCCAGAAGCATACACATTACGAGTCCCAACCTTCAAAACTGAAAGAAACTCCGCCACCTCATCACAGCCATCTAAACCCGCCAACCAGCAGCCCCAATAACGGGAAGACTGGGCACTTTAAAACAAAAGGCATGGTGACGCGGGCCTCAACATAAACCAAACGCCAAAACTAGCATAAGAAAACTTTAACTCAAATCATAGCTATAATATCCAAATGGTGTCCTCACATGAAAAACAAACCCGAAAACAAAGGTGAGGGCACCAGAACTAGAGGTTCAAATCCCGGCGGCCGCACCAACAGTTTCTAAAATTTTGGATTCTGCCGCGGGACTGAACAGCGTTTACAAATGGTTTGATTGTGGATTTTGGCGGGCCCGCGGGGATTTGAACCCCGGTTCTCCGGCTCCGGAGGCTTACGCACATACATGTGCGACATGGTATGTTCGGCGCCTTAATCCATACTGGGCTACGGGCCCAACAAGGGATAATTTAGCACTTTGTCAGAATTAATTGTTGCTGGTGCTGGTTTAGATTTCTATTAGTTCTTCGTTTATCCACCATGCCTTTTTCTTTCCGCCCTTTTCGCCTGGATAATATTCTATTATAGGTTTGCCCAACTGTTTTCTTGAGGTTTTTTCTATTCTTCTTAGGCGGTTTAGGATTAGCCATCTATTAGTGTTTGTGTATTGGGCCAGTTCTGGTGTTGTTGCACCTTTATAATGCAGTAGATAGTCGACTATTTTGTGGTCTAGCTCGTCTATGCAGAAGGTATGCGGGTTTGTTTTGCCCCTTTCATATGTGAGAAGCTCCAAGTCTGCGAGATACTTCCTTATTTGGGAGAATTCAGCCTCAAGCTTTTCCAGCCGCTTTTCAAGTTCGAGAATTTTGTCTGGTTTAGGCGTTTTTTGAAGTTTCTCTATTATGGCGTCCCTTATGAAGCTGCTTCTATCGCCTTCTGGGACGCGTAGAAGCAGTTCCTTGTAAACCTCTTCCGGTATTTTTACAGAAATCACTCTTAACTCGCTCATGAGGTTTGCACGCTCTTTTTCATGTTGCTGTTCTTTATATCTTTCGGAAATCTTTTAAAAGCTAGGTGGTAAACTCTAGACCGAGTTCCGAATCAAAGTGATATGTCATGCCTAAAAAAACCACAATTTCCCTTATAAAATGTGATGTCGGCTCCTTGGCGGGACATCATGTTGTTCCAAAACCCATACTGAACATTGGGGAGAAAAACCTGAAAAAGGCTAAGGAAGAAGGCTTGATAAACAGTTATTATGTTTTCAATGTTGGAGATGACTTAGAACTCCTCATGGTGCATGAGCGGGGCGAGGCAAACCCAGAAATCCACAAGCTTGCATGGAACACTTTTCAAGAAGCTGCCAACAAAGCCTTGGAACTGAAGCTTTATGGTGCTGGACAAGACTTGCTGAAAAATGCTTTCAGCGGAACAGTTCGGGGGCTTGGCCCGGGAGTTGCGGAAATGGAGATTGAGGAGAGAAAATCTGAACCCATAGTTGTTTTTGCGGCTGACAAGACTTCGGCTGGAAGCTTTAATCTACCCCTTTACCGAATATTCGCCGACCCGATGAGCACTGCTGGACTTGTTATAGATCCAAACATGGCTGGCGGCTTCAAGTTCGAGGTGGTTGACGCCCAGGAGGGTAAAAAGGTTGTGCTTAAATGTCCAGAGGAAATGTATGAGCTTGTCGCCTTAATTGGGACTGTTGAGCGTTACATAGTTTCGCGAGTTTGGCGAGCCAGAGACGACCTAATATGCGCTTCAAGTAGTGTTACGAAACTTTCGCTGATTGCTGGAAAATATGTTGGAAAGGACGACCCAGTAATGATTGTGCGGGCACAGCATGGTCTGCCAGCCGTTGGAGAGGTCCTCGCGCCTTTCATGCACAGTTATCTTGTGGCTGGTTGGATGAGGGGAAGCCACTGGGGACCCCTAATGCCCGTCGGTTTAAAGGATGCCAGATGCACGCTTTTTGATGGACCACCGCGAATAGTGGCTTTAGGCTTTCAGGTTGCAGATGGCGGAATAGCAAGCAATGATGACGGCAAGCCCATGATAACAGACTTTTTCGCCGACCCAGCGTTTGCCCTTGCAAGAAAGGAAGCATTAAAGTATGCAGCTATGCTTAGGCGTATGGGCGAGTTTGAGCCAGCCCGTCTCAGTGTCGAGTCTATGGAGTATACGACGCTACCGCAAGTCATTGGAAAGTTGAAAGAAAGGTTCACACCAATTTAGGCATAGGAGTTTTCACTGCTGCCCTATTTTCGCTAACTCTTCGCATCGGCTCTTAACAACTTCGTAGAGTTTACTTCGCAACTCCTCTCCAGTGATGTTGTGCTCCCTTATGAGGGCGGTTTTCTTGGCAAGTTCTATGTCACCCAACCATGTGAACCACGCTTCAAAGTCTCCGCGGTACAGGTGGAACTCTATTGAGCCTATGTCAATTTTTTGGATTTTCTCACAGAAATCTCCTAGGCTTACGGCATAAACACCTAAAGGCTTGCCTATGTCCACGTAAAAGTGGAAGGCTTTTTCGGTTGGCACATAAGCTAAAATCTGCCGAGCTTTTTCGCCATTTATTATTGGCAAGCCTAGGGCTTCCCTTCCCTTATCAGTTATGGCGTAATATCCCCTCTCTACAGCCTTAACATAACCCATTTTTGCCAAGCCGACAACATGCATCATTACCGTTGGGAAGCCAAGCCCCACCTCCTCTGCCACTTCTGCGGGTTTTATCGGCTTGTTAAGCATCCATATAGTCTCAAGGATAAGCCTTTTCACAGGAGATAAACTCACAGTGTCACCCTCTTTTACTATATTTAAGGCTCTCAGCTTTTCAGACTTTCGCTTCTGAATGGGTTAAACTAGCCTTGAAACAGATAATTTATAGAGCCACGTTCCACAAATAGAATAATTAGGGTTTGGGCTTGTCTGTGGAGAGGCTTTCAACCGGAGTGCCAGCCCTCGACAAAATGCTTGCAGGCGGGATTCCTAGAGGTTTTTCTGTGGCTGTTACTGGCGAGCCTGGCACTGGCAAAACTATTCTCTGCATTCATTTTATAGCGCAGGGCATAGTCGACGGTGACAAGTGCATTTATGTGACAACCGAAGAAAGCCGCGAGTCCATAATAACCCAAGCAAGCCAATTTGGCTTCGACTTTTCCACAGCCATTAAGGACGGCAAATTAATACTTATTGATGCTTTGATGGGGACGGAGGACCAGTGGACTATTAAGGCTTTAAGCGTTGAGGAACTTGTAAACAAGGTTATTGAGGCTAAGAAGGCTTTAGGCTATGGAAGAGCCCGCCTAGTTATAGATTCGCTATCAGCCTTTTGGCTTGACAAGCCAGCCATGGCGCGGCGCCACTCATACTTTGTTAAGAAGGTTCTATCAAAATGGGACTTCACAATAATGGCAACTTCGCAATACGCAATAACTACTTCCGAGGCTTTCGGCTGGGGGGTTGAGCACATAGCTGACGGAATAATAAGGTTTAGACGTTTCGTTAGAAACGGCGTTTTAAGGCGCTATGTGCTTGTTGAGAAAATGAGGCAGACGCCCCATAGTCTCCAAATGCACGAAATCACCATCGAACATGGAAAAGGTCTTGTAATCCTTGGACCAGTCGAAGAGCGAAGAGAAGACATAGCTCTCCCAAGGAAAGTTATGGAGAAAATACAAAAAGCGGCGGAGAGGCAGGATGTCGAACCTCCGAAACCTGGCGGTTGAGCACTATTCAAGGGCTGAAGTTCAAAATGAGATAGCTGAATTCTGCAGGGGCAGATGGATGGCAGCCCACTGCATAGACATGGCCGGGAAGCTTGTTTTTAGGCGATATTTGGGCGGCAAACCAATGGCGATAAAAAGCGAAGAGGATTTCGCTGTGCTTTTGAAAAGGCTTAAGGGTACGGCTAGAGCCTTTTACGCCACCGCAAACAAGTACCACGCAATAGAACGAGTGGAAGATGTCGACTTTTCAAAGGCTTACCGCTGCACCCCAACATGGGACATTGATGGGACACTGCAAAACTGGCGAGAAACAATCGCTGTGGCAAAAGAAATACTTTCCATTCTAGAAAGCGAAGGTGTAAAAAAGTCTGTTTATGTGAAGTGGTCTGGAAACGGGTGCCACATCCACATCCACGAAGAAGCCTTATCAGAAGCCGTCATCAGCAAAGCCAACCCGCTGGATTTTGCCTACGCCATTGTGGAATATGTAAATACGAGGGCGGTGCCAAAAATAATTGGAAGCCTAAAGGCTGAAAACGTGCAAGTCGAAAACAGAATGGATGCTGGAAGAGTCTTCACATGTCCATTAAGCTTACACCGCCAACTGGACGTGGTGTGCATATGCCTAAAACCAAATGAGCTAGACGACTTTTCGCCAGAATGGATAAAACCAGCAAATTTTAGGCATAACCCCACGTGGCGGGATTTCCAAAAAGGAGAAGCCGACACCCTAGCCATAAAAGCCTACCAAACAGTTGGGGGCTACCCAGCCCCATTAGGAAGAAGAAAGCCGAAAAGTAAAAGACTAGACCAGCAGATAAACGAGTGGCTCAAGAAATTTTAGGATACCTTCTCCAGCTTGCCAATAAACCTCTTATACCAGTTTTCCAGCTCATCAGATGAAACTATGTGAAGCTCCACAGGCGCATCTAGTGATTCGTATATTATTGTTTTAATTTTAGAAGCTTCTTCGGGACTTATTTTATCTGTAACTATTAGGATGTCGATGTCGCTTGAAGCCGTAGGTTTGCCTTCTAACACAGAACCGAAAACATAAACTTCCACTTTCCCAAAATGTTTCTGAGCTATTTCCTTCACCTCTTTAACCACACGTTTGTAATTTTTAAGCTGTTCAAGTCTTTTCCTTCCAAACTCTAGGTATACATCAAATTTTTTCGACAACTTTCTTAAACACCTCTCTAGCAAATTTCAAAATGGCCTTCACCTCGCTCTCTTCATAGGGTCTGGGAAGATATCTGGCGCCTATATATGCGTCCTCGATTTTAGTCAAATACAGAACATTGTTAGAATCTTCAATGAAAGTTTTCGCATCTCTCGACATGCTAGACAGCAAACGCAATAAACCTATAATCGAATGAATTCTCGGATAAGTTCCAGTTTTCAGTAGAAGCTTATATTTCAACATGAGTTGGCAGTATTGCTCAATGCAGAAAGCAGCCAAATCGTACTTTCCCTCATTAACCAGTTTCTCAGCGTTTTCAAGGAAGGCTTCAGCCCGCTCCCTTAAAATCTCAGCCTCTTTAAACGACATCTCAACCAAATTGTATACTTTCAGATTCCTATAAAAAGCTGAGCCTTACGAGTAGCTATCTAAAAACGTAAATAGGGGGCCCTCTTGCTACATTTAAGCCTACATGTGCTCTTCATAATCGGAAAATGCTATGAAGATGGCTGTTTGCACGAAGACTAAAGATTTCTCCCACAAAACCCTATCTTTCTGTCTTCCAAGAAAACAGCACAAGCTTAACCCTCAATTGGCTTTCGAGAGAAACTATAACCACACAAGACCCACTTGGAAAGTTGTGAAGAACGAATTACTTTAAAGTTTAACATTGATTTTCGTGATGGCTTAAGCTCTTTTTTCCGCAAGTTTTTTACTTTTATATATTACATGAAGGTGTGTTTGTCGGAGGAGAAGTTTCTGAGGGTTTGTTTGGTTTCACCCCCGTACGAGTCGAATGTAAAGTCTATTGTTGGAGTTTCATCTCCACCCATCGGCTTGGCTTATTTGGCTTCTGTTTTAAGGGGGAAGCATCATGTTAAAGTTTTAGATGCTAACGTTTTAGGTTACAGCTTTGATGATGTTAGAAGGGAGCTTAGGGGATTTTACCCAGACGTTGTTGGCATAACTTCTGTTACACCGTCCATTTACCATGCGTATCATGTAGCTAAGATCGCCAAGGATGTTAGGGAAGACTGTAAGGTGATTGTCGGTGGGCCTCATGTAACTTTTCTGCCTAATAGGACGCTTAGAGAATGTAAGTTCATCGACGTAGTTGTGCGCGGTGAGGCTGAGGAAACCATAAGCGAGCTGATTGAAGCCATTGAAAAGGGCGTATGGGAAAATGTTAAAGGCATAACCTTCAGGAGGGGAGATCAAATTGTAAGTAATGAGCCGAGACCCTTCGTAAAAAACATTGACGAGATTCCTTTTCCAAGCTGGGATCTTCTTCCAATGGACAAATACAAGTTTTCGGGTCAGAGGTATGCTGCCATGCTTACGAGCAGAGGATGCCCATTCAAATGCTCCTTCTGCGCCTCATCCCGACTTTTCGGAGGATTATGGAGGGGAAGAAGCCCAGACAACGTCATTGAAGAAATCAGAATTCTCCGTGAGAAGTTTGGCATAAAAAATATAGAGTTTGTGGATGACACCTTCACGCTTAATCAGAAAAGGGCGGAAAGTATTTGCGACGAAATAGTTAGGGAAGGCTTGGACATCAGTTGGGGCGCCTCTTCAAGGGTTGACACATTGTCAAGAGGGCTTGTTGAAAAGATGAGGAGGGCTGGATGCTGGATCCTGTTCCTCGGCATAGAGTCAGGATGCCAAAAAATACTCGACGCAATCGGCAAAAGAATCACTGTTGAGCAGGCGAGAAAGGCCGTTAAAATTGTTAAGGAAGCCGGCATTAAGGTTTTAGGCTCATTCATAATAGGCTTTCTGCAGGACACCATTGAAACAGTTAAAGAGACTATAAGGTTTGCTAAAACCCTAAAATTGGACTATGCAGAATTCTCCATACTAACGCCATACCCCGGAACACCAGTATACAAATATGCCAAAAAGAACAACCTACTGCTAACAGAAGACTGGAGCAAATACACAGGCTTAGAACCAGTAATGCAAATTGAAGGGTTAAGTCCGTCAAACATCAAATCCCTCATTCAAAAAGCATACTTAAGCTTCTACCTAACACCCCGAAACATTTACAACTGGCTGAAAAACAAGCAGTTCACACTCATAAAGTCAGCCATAAAAGCTATAACAAACCACCTAAAAACCGAAATATTGATGAGGGCTTAAAATGCCGATTAAATGAGCGCTGAAGACGAAGAAAAAGCAAGAAGGCGGGCGATCCGCTTTACGTGGAAGAGTTTCTTGCTCAAAAAACCAGTTAGTATGTTGCTGTATATTTGGCTTGAACAGGCGCTATATGAAGAAGGCAGCAACGAGTTCCACGTTAAGTAGCAAGAATTCCTGAGGAAATCAAAACTCTTCTAGAAATGGGCTTTGAATACGTATGCCAAAAGGATGAGCTGATGTTCTTCAGAAAGCGTAAATAGCCCTTGGGCTTAAAGTAAACGAAGACTGGTGAAATGCTATGAAGATGGCTGTGCTTGTCTATGAGTATCCGCCGAAGATTGTTGGTGGCTTAGGCACTTATGCGGCTGAAATCACACGAAAATTTGTTCTAATGGATCATGATGTCACTGTTTTTACGATGAATGATGATGAGGGAAGCCTTCCGACGAGGGAGATTTGGCGAGGCATAGAAATCCACCGACCATTACACATTGATATTTCCGATTCTCTTCCAGACGTTGTGGCTGAGGATGTTAAGAAGTGGGGTAGGGGCATACAGCTCTTCTCAAAAATCCTCGTTTACAACTATTTGAGCGCCTCAAAGCTTGTCAACGAGTTGATTGGGAAGGAGGGCTTCAAATACGACATTGTGGTGGCTCATGACTGGCTTTCAGTTATAGCCGGAATAACCATAAAAAAGGAGACTGATCTCCCACTGGTTTTTCACGTCCACTCCACTGAGAAGGGGCGAACCCTCGGAAACGGCTCAGAAGTTGTGAGCAATATTGAACTTCGTGGGGCGCAAGCGGCAGACCTCATTATTACGGTTTCCTACGCTATGAAGGACGAGCTGATAAAACTTGGTTTTCCACGCGAAAAAATTGAGGTCTGCTATAATGGTGTTGACCCGCTGAAGTATAACCCCGAAAACGTGAGCCCAGACCAGATTAGGCATGTTAGGGAGTTTTATGGCATAAAGCCCGAAGACCCCATGATTCTTTTTCTTGGGAGGCTTGTGGGCGTGAAAGGGGTTGATAAGCTGATTATGGCTATGCCCCACATACTGCAGAAAATTCCAAACGCGAAGCTGGTAATTGTTGGTTTGGGCGACTTGCAGGACTATCTGGTTAACCTAGTAAGGATGATGAAGCTTCAGGATGTCGTTAAATTTAATTTCGAGTTTATTCCGGAGGAGGAGCGCATCTTCCACTATGCAGCATGCGACGTGGCAGTTTTTCCAAGCCTATACGAGCCCTTTGGAATAGTTGCCCTAGAAGCCATGAGCATGGAACGTCCAGTGGTTGTTGGCGCCGCCGGCGTCAGCGGAATGAGGGAAATTGTTATACCATGCGGGGAAGAGCAGTGCGGCTATCACATAAACCCGAACGATCCAGCAGATATTGCTTGGGGTGTTGTCAACGCTTTGGAAGATCCAGAAAGGCGGAAGTGGCTTGGGAAAAATGGTAGGCGTCGAGTCCTAAACGAGTTCACATGGGATAAGATAGCGGAAAAAACAATTGAGCTTTATGAACGTGTTATAAAACGTTAAACAAGACGTGCAGACTGTGAACTTGGGCTTTTTAAAGGCGGATGTTAACATGAGGAGGGATGTTGCGAGGGAAGCCGCCTCCCTCCTCTATTTTGGAATAGAAAAGGAGTATAAGCAGGCTAAGTTGCGGGCGGCGAAAACCTTGGGCGTCCACTTTTTGCCATCAAACCTTGAAGTGGCCATGGAGCTTGACAGAATAGCTGAGGAAAATGAGGGTGCCGCCCGACTGGAAAGGCTTGTTAAGATGCGGAAAGAAGCCCTAACTTTAATGAAAATGTTGAAAAAGTTTAGTCCAGTGCTTGTTGGGAGTGTTTGGCGAGGAACCATCTACCGCGAAAGCGACATAGACATAATAGCATACCACAATGAGCCGCATGAAATCCTAAAACTGCTAGAGCAGAAATTTAAGATACTAGAGTGCGGTTGGAAGGCTGTAACGAAAAAGGGGAAACCAAAGAAATCCTTCCACATAGTTCTCGAATTGCCAAGTGGTGAAAAAGCCGAAATAACTGTTCGAGGTGTTGAAGAATTCTGCGTTAAGGAGACTTGCGAAATATACGGCGACACCATTTCTGGGCTAAGCGTTCAGGAACTTGAAAGAGTGCTTCTGGAAAACCCCACAAAGCGGTTCGTCCCATTCTGAGAAAGCCTTTTTACTAGATGTTTAAATATGTGAACTTCCAAAATATGAATCAGCCACAAATTTGAAGGCATCCATTTGGAGATTGACAAGGAAACCTTCAAAAGACTGTTTCCAAACCTCGCAAGGGAAATGGAGTCCGGCGAAAACAAAGTCATAGTAAACTCCGTTAGGACAGATGTCAAATCTGGGGAAAGGGCTGTTTCCAGCAACTTTGTCCATTACGACCCAGACGTTATAGACTTTCTACGAAGATGCGACACCGCAGAGCAAGCGGAAGAAATAATAGCCTACATGGAGCGCCGAGGCGAAATAAGCAAGGAATACGCTGCAAAATTGAGAAAGCAGCTAAAGGAGAAAGGCGTTAGAAGCTTCGGACCTAAAAAAGAGGAAAACTACTATCTGAAACGCGCTGGACTTTTAAAGTAGCCCCTTTTAGATTTGTTCCGGCGGTACCCTTTCTGGGGCATAACCAGTAAAATACCTTAATTTGTAATTTCGCAGTCTTCGGACAACATGCGGGTACAATATTAACTCTTCAATCTCAATTTCCTCAGCCAATTTTGGGCTAATCCGCCCAATTCGCTCTATAAGGGATTGCAAGCTCTTTTTGGTTGAGAAGGAAGCCATAACCGAAGGGTGGCAACTCACTTTTGCATTTACCAATTCTTCCAACGCTTTAAGCTGCAACATGAACCCTTCGGGCTTGGCACCGGTAAGCAATGCGAATTCTTCCTCGTTGCAGCCTTTAAGCGAAACCCTAACATGTACAAAATTGTATTTTGCAAGGCTTTCCGCATAGCCCCTATCATAGGCTATAGGTATACCGTTAGTTTCAAGGATGAAATGGTAACCCTTACCGTTCAGGTTTTCGAGAAGTTCAAGCAAGTGCTGCTTTCCGATGGTTGGCTCTCCCCCACTTAGCCTAAGCAGGTCAAGGTTGCACTTTTTGGCAAGTGAGACGAGGCTGTCGGCAACCCTTTTTGAGGTGTAAAAGGCGCCGACGTCGTGGGGTCTGTTCATAACGGCGTCTGAAACCCAGCAAAAACGGCAAAGCAAGCCGCATCCAACACAGTCCGCCGTTACTATGCCACCATACCACCTTGCAGGTCTTATGCGATAATATTTCCTCTCCATCCCCCCTGGTCCAATGCGTGTGACCAGCTTTTCAATGGCTAAATGCCTCTTAACAGGATCGTAGAATGCTGCCAACGTAAACCAGCCTTTTAACGTGTAATAAAGGCATGGGCTAGTCTTAAATTGTTATCTTGCCTAATAATCTATGATGCTCCTAAAATGTGGTGACGTCCTTAGCAACCTTGAAATCTCAAGAATTTTTGGCGTATGTGCCCAGCGGGGAATGAGGTATAACGGAAGCCTAAATGAAGGGATTAGACATGTTGTTCTAATAACGGTTTTACATAAGACGCCAGAGGAAAGCCTCCGCAATCCATACAATGACCGTTTAGAGGGTGACATCCTCCTCTACACTGGCGAAGGACGCGTTGGAGACCAGAAGATGGTTAGAGGAAATCTTGTATTGAAAAGGCAGATGTTAGAGGGCTATCCAGTCGTTGTTTTCGAGAAGAAAACGCCTGGAAGATACATGTTTCTGGGACAGTACAACGTGTTATCTGTTGGGAGGGAAATTCAGCCCGACATAAAGGGGCAGAAGAGAAAAGTGTTCCTTTATAAACTTAAAAGAGTATCCGCGACAGTCTCTTTAAATGCTGGTGGAAAACCAAGCGCCTCTAAAAGTAAATAAATAGGTCTTTTGATATTAGAAAGCCAGACTTCAAGGTTTAAGCGGCGGAGGAAAAAGCTTGAAACGGAAAGCCATGGCGTTCACAGCCCTGACGGTTGTGCTGTCAATTCTCATTTTTAACGCTTTTAACATGGTCTACGTTGGAAGTGTTAGGGCGGACACCCATTCATACAATGTTGATTGGGTTGACCATCAAGTGAAAATTCTCTACAACGGCTACATCCTCGTAAACGACACAATAAAAATTGACGGAACTGCGCAAAATGGTTTCCTTATTGGTTTTCCATATAAGTATGCGCCTTATGTTCTTCGTTGCATAGCCTATAACACCGCCAACCTTGGTCAAAGGTATAAGGTCGATACTGATGTGCCATTAGGCGGTAATATTGGCTTTTTTGGCGTTAACATAACCTTAAATCCCCCACCGGAAGATGGAATTTTCAGCGTGGTTTTTGCGCTTTCAAACAGCCTCCTTAAGCAAAGCCCGCAGAACATGAGTCTTTTCACTTTGGATTTTCCAGCATTTCCCTGCTTCACCGTTGATGTTCCTTTATGTAATGCTTCAGTTGTTCTGCCATCAAACGCCAAATTCCTAGCAGGCACCGGAACAGTTAAAGCATCAAATTATTCAGTAAATAGGGCATTGCCACAGTTCACATATGAACCAGCAAATCTGACCTTCGAATTAACCACTGACGATATACAACTTTTCAATGTAAAGGAGTTTAAGCGTGAAATTAATGTTGATAGCACAGGCGGAATTATGGTTTCAGACAGTTATTATATAAAGAATGAGTCGCCGCGGCAAATGACCTCCATTAAAGTGGCTCTCCCATTAAACGCTTCAAATGTGAAGGTTGAAGATGAGTTTGGAAGGAAGGGCAAAATAACACCAGACGCTAAGAAAAACATGTACACGGTGAACCTTTCTCTGCCCGTTGAAAGCGGTAGATCAACAAGGTTCATTGTGAGATATAACTTGCCAAAAAATGTGAGTTTTACCTTTTTCCGTGAAATAAACTATTACATCGAGGAAGTTTCCATAACCATCATGCTGCCCGAAGGCGCCAAAATAAAAGGTTTAAGCTATGATGGTGTTTCGCCAATTGGCACTTGTGGTGTTTCAAGGGATGTCTTCCAAGAAAAAATCAGTATAAGTATGCAAGGGGTTCTGTCTCTGGACAGCTTTGCAATGGAGTTGGCGTACGAGTATAATCCTTTGTGGTTGGCTTTTCGTTCAACATTATGGGTTTGGGCTTTAGCAGTTTTTGGATGCACCATCGTGGCTATCTGGAGGAGACCTAAAGCACCTGAGGCTGTTGTTGTGCCCACGGTTGCTGTTAGGCTGAGCCCAGAAATTCTCAGAAGGTTTGTGGAATCTTACGAGGATAAACGGAGGATAACTTCTGAGATAAAGTCTCTTGAAACTGCTGTTAGCAAGGGTAGGATTCCGAGGCAGAGGTATAAGGTGCAGAGGAAAACTTTGGAGACACGGCTTGCATCTTTATCCAGAAGCCTTGATGATTTAAAGTTGAGGCTTAGGTCTGCTGGTGGACGTTATGCGGATTTGATGCGGCAGCTTGAGGTTGCAGAGACAGAGCTTAACGAGGTTGAATCCAACATTAAGAGCATCGAAATTCGCCACCGTAGGGGTGAACTAACACTGGAGGCTTACCGCAAACTCTTAGCAGACTATGAAAGCAGGAGGGAAAGAGCAGAAACCACGATTGGCGGAATTCTGCTAAGGATACGTGAAGAAATCCACTAGCAAACCCAAAGGCTTTTATTTCACTCTTAAAATTGAACCAAATCTGGTCAGAGGAGGAATAGCGAATGGTAAAGATAGTGGTTGACAACCACAAGTGCACTGGATGCGGCACATGCGTAGACACATGCCCAGTGGGAGTTTATGAAATTAAGGATGGAAAATCTGTCCCTGTAAAAGTGGAAGAATGCCTTGTATGCAGAGCATGTGAAGCCCAGTGTCCAGAAGGCGCCATCCAAGTAATTGAATAACCATCCTTTCCCTTTCTTTCGAAGACCCTAATAATTCTCAAAAACTTCGGAGGAAAGCTTCTGCAAAAACTGTTTGACCGTTAGTTTCTCCCTTTTAGCCAGTCGCTTAACAGCCTTAGCAACACCAGTGGCGTATTGAACAGCCTTCTTTGGCCTGTTAACTATTCGAGGAGGCAGCCCAAAATTTTCAGCAGCTTTTCTCAGCACAGCCTTTCTGAGAGGGTCACTTGGCGACTCTATTTTCAGCCTTAATGGAAGGCTAAGAGCAAACTCGGCAATAGGATATGAGGCGAAAGGCAAACGCAGTTCCACGTTGTTGAAGATGCAGATTTTGCTGTCCCTTTCAAAGTTCTTCTCATAAATTGTTAGGATATCGTTGGCTAGTGCCTTTTCAGCGGCATCTATGCCAAAGCGTTTGTAAAGGTTTAAGTAACGCCTATACCCACCAAAATACTCGTCCGCCCCTTGCCCGGTGAGCAGCACTCCAAAACCAAGCCCAGCCGCCCTTTCTGCAGTCCAAAACATTGGCACACCAATACATGCCATAATGGGGTTGTGGTCTTCTATTGCCAACAACACTTTGGGAAGCGTCCGCTCCACGTCCCCCTCATTGTATAAGTATGCGTGGAAGGGCATGTCAAGAAGGCTTGCGGCTTCTTCGGCTTGTTCTGTTTCCAGCTGGTTTTCTAGGCTGACGTGGATTAGATGAACTTCGGCTCCAGCCTTTTTTGCAAGCCAGGCGGTTAGACTGCTGTCTAAGCCTCCTGAAAAAGCCACTGCAGCCTTCCTTAAGCCGTGCACTCTCCCTTCAGTTGACCGTTCCAAGAGTGTCTGAAGCTTTTTGGCAGCTTCTTCCATGGAAGCGGTTGTAGTGGTTGCGGAATGCTTTAGAACCTTAACGGGTCTTATATTAAGCCCCCTTTCATCTGCAATCATTAGGTGTCCAGGCGGGAAGGACCGCGTTTCTTTTATGCCTATTTTCCACAATGCCTTCCGCTCTGATGCAAAAGCGAATAATTTGCCATTCTCGCCGTAATAGAGCGGATATAAACCCAAAGAGTCCCTTCCAACAATAAGCTTTCCATTTTTTGCTATGGCGAAAGCGAAACAGCCGTCAAACTCCCTTATCAAAGCTTCAGCGCCAACCTCCTCATTAGCCTGAAGCTTTTGTGCGACAAAATCTGCCTCCGAAGCCTCCACATGCGGGTTGTAAATTCTTCCATCGAAGACAAATGCAGCCTTCCCAATTTGTGTTGGTTGGGGCTTGTCTCTGGCTAGAATCTTTAAGAAAACATGTCCAATAGCTGTTGAAGACCTAAATCCTTCAACCTGCAGTTTCTCCAAAGATTTTTCCACTGTGACGCAGTTTTGTGTTGCTATGCCGAAGGCGTCTGCGCCTTCACGTCCCAGAACTTTGAGCATTGAAACTGCCGTTTGAGCAGCTTTTATGCCTTTCCTGTCGAGGACCGCTACAACCGTCTTCATGCCACTAAACCTTTGCTGCTTCTCAAAGTATATTTGAAGTGTAGCCCATTTAAACTAGGTTGCATGCTTAAAAGGAATGTTAAAATCCACATGCATGCATACATCAGCATCTGGATGGAGGCTCTGGTGTTGGGCGTTAAGCTTGTAAGCTTTGACATTTGGGATACTCTGCTATCTGTAAATTCCTATTATCATAGCATCGCCACGGAACTGGCAAAATCCACGAATTTGCCGCCTGAAACCATTGCGGAAAAGCTTGTTGAAGGCTATAAGCGAGTTAGAGCCATCAGAAGGGCTGGTGGTTTCCGCGATTCTCAAATTGTTCCATCAGCCCTTGAAGTGATAGCCAAATTTCTAGGCGTGGACTCTGAAACGGTTTCAAGGGC
>JBMFMB010000028.1:0-12642 GCA_049970895.1 Bathyarchaeia archaeon
CATTCGCCTGTTTCTCTCGTATGGTTTATTAGGTGTCTTATTACGTTTGGCATTTCATATGTTTCGCCAGCCTTAGCTGTAAGTATCCTGTCTTGCCATGATAGTGAAATAGATGGCTCAGATGTTTTTACTGGCAGTAACAGCCTTTCTTTATAAGCCAAGAGTAGCAGGCTTCGCTTTGTCTCCTCATCACAGTTTATTTCTCCGTAGGATATTCTCCCCCTTTCCGAGGCCAACGCCAATATTTCTGCCAAAATGCTTGTTTGCTCTCTTGGATACCGTCTTTTTAAAGCTTCTCTTAACCTGTTTAGGCTCTCCAAATCATGTTCGCCTCAAAAAATAAAGGAAGAAGCTGTGTTTATCGCGCGATGTATGGTTTTTTAACTTGTTCCGCAGCTTTTAGAGTTACTATTTTTGGCATGTAGTGGCTTATTGCGAGTATTGTTCCCCACGTTAGAAAGGTAACAACAGACATGGCTGTGCCAACGGTTGCCATTTCATGAAGCATTACCGGAATATCTGCTGGGTTTGACATCGCTGTTAGAAACGGCGGCCATGGAACAACTTCAGCATGCCACACGTGTTCTAATGCTAGTAGGATTACTCCTCCCCACAATAGTGCGTTTAAAATCCAAAGTTTCAACTTTTCAGCCAAACTTCGCGCCGATTTCTGTATGATGGATGTTATAATTGCCAGAGCCATCGGAACTAGAAAGCACGCCATCCTTTTTCCTCCGTAACACTAAATTTATATTCGGTAACACCAATATAAGCTTAACGGAGGAAAAAGCGCATGTGGCTTGTAATCCTAGCGTTTGCCGCTGCGATTGCCACTCCAATATGGTATTCAAAAGCCGAGGAAGACAAGTGTATGCTTAAGCTTCTATGCCTCATACTCTGGGGAGCAACAATAATGGTTTTCGTAGACCACGTAATGGGCTTCTTGATGGAGGGCGGTGAGTTCTTCGAGTTGACGCTTGACGCTACAATTTTGGGTTTTGCCATGCTGATAGCTGCACTTGTAATATGGGAGATCGTCCTCCTGCTCAAAGACCCAAAAGGCATATTATACAAAAAGAAGAGCGAATAGACGTTACTTCCCATATTTTCTTTCATTCTTCTATTGGAAGAATTCCTGTAAGGATGAATGGATGCTTATCATTTATTCGTGAACAGTTACAAGTTTGGTTTGCTTAACTCCCCTTACCCCGCTTATTTTTTGGCTTAGGTTTTTAATAAGTTCAGCTTTACCCTTTATCGCGAGGATTTCAAGGCAGTTTTTCTCGTTCAAGTGTATGTGCATGGTGGAGTTTATTATGTCTCTAAAGCCGTGCTGAATGTCTGTTAAAGAATCTTCAAGTCCTCTTACAGTGTGGTCAAATAAAATTATGATTGCTCCAGCGACTTCGCCCTCTGCTTCGCCAAACTCGAACTCTGTTATGAAGTTTCTCATGGCAGCTTGAATTGCTTTAGACCTATCCCTAAAACCCATTTTATGCATTGCCAAATCAAACTTTTCAAGAAGGTCCGGGGGAACCGAAACTCCAATACGATGGACAGGCAAACCTTTTCACTCCATCGATGTTAAATTTGGCTTATTAGCCTTAAAAACTGCACTTTTATAGTTTGCTGGCTTAATCAGCTTAAGTTTCTCTGCTATTGCATCCACCTTCTCCATTAGAAACGCCTTCTCATAACTGGGTATTACGCTACTTTCAATTCTCTCCCTTAACTCGCTTAACATTTTAAAATCGTTGATACTGTGCTTTTCAACTCTTACATCAAATGATTGAATCTTTAAACCGCATTCCTCAATCACCTTTCTGATAAGCGATGGGTAGGTTGTTCCATATCGAAAAATCGGAACCAAATCATATAGATAGGCTTGAAGCCTCTTAGAAGTTGCTTCATGCCTAATTTTTGAATAAACCTCAAATTCAAACCTTAGTGTGTCAATCTCCTCCCGAAGGGCTTCACCTTCAGAATCAACAGAGGGCTCTTCGATAAGTATGAATCCGTCGCCTTTGAGCAGTGATGCTAAATTCTTAATGATGAGTTTAAGGAGCCTAAGTGGATGGTGATGAAGCATATTGCTCACGTTTATTGCTTTAAATGAGCCTTCCCTGAACGGGAGGTGGGTTGCGTCGGCCAAAACTAGGTGTGAACGTTCTTTTGGCAAAATTTTCTTCGCAAATTCCAACGCTTTTTTGGAAAAGTCGATTCCAACAACCTCAATTTCCGGGTTGATCGAAAATAAGGCTAGAAGGTCTATTCCACTTCCTGTTCCAACATCTAAAACCAGCCCATCTGTATTAAATTTGTAACGCTTAAACTTTTCAATTCTATCTCCCAACTTTTTCTTCAAATCATCAACACTTAGCTTAGATGCCTTTTCATTTACCCACTCCACCTCTAAAAGTTTTTTTGAGAGATATACCTTGTTCACAGCTAATCCTCAAAAGCTCATCATTCATATAGGAAAAAAAGTGTTACGGTAATATATAAAAGTCACACCAACAAAATATATCACGGTGATAATTTGCCAGACGAGTTGTCTATTGAAATTAGGAAGTTTGAGGTTAGACTTCAAGAATTTATAAAAGCTGAGGATGAAGCAATCAAATCGTTAAAAGCCTTCATAGAAAAAGTCAAAGAACTAAACAGCCTCCTAGAAGCACAACCCGAAAAGAGAAAACCTGAAACACTTGAGAAAATAATTAAACTTCGACTCGAAACAATCAAAGCTCTACAAAACGCCCTAAACTGCACAGCAAAAGCCGAACATGAAAAAAGCCACATCCCACAATCATACGGAACAATCCTACTAACCATAGAAAAACTAACCAAAACATCATAAAAACTAAACGACAAAAGGCATAATCTAACATTCCTGTTGTTGTTAACAGACAAAATTTCAAATCGTTGTTGTGTTGGGGATTTCTATTGAGACAATTTTGCCTTTTTCGTTGTAGTGTATTATTGCTTTTCCGTTCTTTGTTGGTTCTCCGTAAGTTGTTTGGCGTGTTTGAACCTTATGAATAGATCGCCAACGTCATCTCACATAATCTATATAATGATCACTCTTTCTTGGCAGCTTTATTTTATACTTTTTCGAATTTCTCTAATACTTCTCTGGGTTTATGTCTAAGAGGGTTTCAACCTTTTGAATCGTCTATACCTCCTAGCTGTCCCTAAAATATGGGAAGACATGAACAAGCTCATCAATAAATGCGGCCTAAAACTTGACATTATTTATGACGATCCAAGATTTGATTTTAGGGCGAAGTACGCTAAAATTTACCTTTGGAACAGCACAGTATCTTAGGCGAAACTAGAGTTTTTCAACTCTTAATTTTTCGCCTTCATTCACCTTTTCAAGAACCTTTGGGTCTCCGAGGATTTTTCCTATAACGTTTACTGGGCTGTAGGGCTTAATTATGTTTGGCGAGAGGCTTGAGAGGGTTGGACCGAAGAATAGACATAGGGCTGGTCCTTCTGGCCAGTAGGCTACGTCGCCGTAATCAACTATGGCTTTTGCCTTTTCTAAGCCTACCTTAAATGGTGCCTCGAAGTAGATTTCCTTGCCCAAAACTCAGCTCGCGCTTCGAATGGCAAGGCCCCCTCATTAATGCTTCAGCTGTTTTTGGGTTCTCGTCAAACCTTATTTCACATCGAATGGTTATTCCAGATTCAAATGAGATTTTTATTAGCTCCCTTTTATTCATAGTTTTAAACTCCGTCTTTAAGCTCATTCTTTTGTTAGGTTTAAAAGGGTTCGCATAGAGTTTTCCACTATCTTCGTGCATACATTCTTCTTATTTGCTGTTTATTGAACTTTCATGTGACTTGACCTTTGATATGCTATAGGATTGCTATGTAGATTTTCTTTTCATCTAATGGGTACTCGTGCCACTTCGCATTAACTTCGTCTCGGCTTTTGTTCAGATGGACTTTTTTAGCTCTTACAAGTTCAGCCATCTCACCCAAGTATGATTGTAGAAGCCTCACGCTTTCTTCGTCTAATCCGGCAATGTGGACGCTGTTTAATATGTCTGTTGGCACATAGCCCAACTCTTTCCTTAGAGATTGGACCCTTCTGGCTATGTCCCGCATGAGACCTTCGCCCAAAAGCTTCTCATCGCGGTAGACGTCAAGGTATACGCTTATTCCCTTTTCAGAGGCTTCAACCCATCTCCCAGTGCTGATTTCAGCCTTAACCCTTTCTGGAAGTTTTTCAATAAATTCCGCTTCTTTCACGTTTGAAAGCTCTAAGAGAACCTCTTTTAGGCTTTGGAGGGCTTTGCAGGCTTTTTCTGGCGCCACCACCAACATTTTTCTTAGGGGCCATCTCCGCTTGATTTTGGCTGATTGGCGGGCAGAATAAACCATTGAAACGCAATCCAGCATTATTTCAAATTCTTCCTCTAGGGTTTTGTCACGAAGCTTTTCTTCCGGTTCTGGCCATTTTTCAAAGTTGATGGATTCTGGCAGTGTTGGGTCTAGGCGTCTGTAGATTTTCTGGTATAAAGCCTCGCACAGGAAGGGCGTAACCGGATTGAAGAGGGCTAGAACCGTTTTTAGAACATGCCATAAGGTTGCGTATATGGCTAGGCGGCGGTTTAGGGTTTCAGGGTCGTCTGTCCAGAGCTCTTTTCTTATCATTGGCACGTATAGGCGACTCACTGTTTCGACGACAAACTCTTCAAGTTCTGCTAGCGCCAAGTTGAACTCGCATTTTTTTAGCCTCGCCGTGTAATCGCTTATCGCCTTTTGAAGCTTTGATAGAAGCCACAAGTCTGGCTTTTTGAGTAGCCTATTGCTTTTTGCCCATTCAAGTGTGTGCCTCTGTGGGTTGAAGTTGTCGTATTCGGCGTTTTGTATGAAGAATCTGTTTAGGTGGTATAGGGTTGCCAGAACTTGGTATGGTCGGCCGTTCATCTCGTTTAGGTCGAAGTTCATGAACTCTATTGGGGAACATTTCCGCAGTAGGTAGAATCTGCATATGTCTGCTGAAGCCTTTTCCAAAAGTTTGTTCACTTCTATTATGTTGCCTAGGCTTTTGCTCATCTTTCTGCCCTTAGCGTCTTGGGTCAAGCCTTGGAATAGGAAAGCCTTGTAGGGGGCTTCAGCCCTCCCCGTTAATATCACATGCTCCAGCAGAAGCGAGTTTGCCCATCCGCGGGTTTGGTCTATGCCCTCCGTTAAGAATTCCACTGGAACGTATTTTGCGAACTCTTCGTCTGTGAATCTTGCGTAGGGTGAGGCTCCACTATTGTGCCAAGTGTCTAGGACGAAGGGTTCGCGGTGCATTATGCCCCCACATTTTTCGCATTTTATTTTTATTCGATCTATCCATGGCTTGTGGAGCTCAAAGTTTTGTGGAGGCTTTTCTATGGCTTTTTCAACAAGCTCCTTCTTGCTGGCTATCAACGTTTTTGCTCCACATTTTTCGCAAACCCAAATTGGTAGTGGAGCGCCCCAAACGCGTTCTCTCGAGATGCACCATGGTTTGCCCTCTTTCAAGAAGGATATGAAGCGGTTCTTCGGAGCTTCGAAGAAGTATTCGACCTTCTCCGCTGCCTCCAAAACCTTTTCGTTTATCCTGTCCGTTCTTAAGAAGTACTCTCTTCTAGCAAGCCATACAAGCTTGTGGTGGGAGCGCCAACAAGTTGGATACTCATGCTTTATCGTCTTAACACTAACAAGCAAGCCTTTTTTGCGAAGCTCCTCAACAACCATGGCATCGGCGTCCCTTGCAAAAACCCCGCTGAAAGCACCAGCCTCCTCCGTAAACTTCACCTCATCGTCGAAAGGCGCAAAAATAGGAACCCCACGTTTTTGCGCTACAAGAAAGTCTTCTTCCCCGTTTCCAGGCGAGAGGTGCACAACACCAGTTGCCGTGTTAACGTCAACAAAGTCTTCGCATACAACCCTGTGCACAAGGGGATACTCATCCAACTCCGCTTGTTTGGGAATTAAATCCTTGAATGGATAATCGTACTTTAAGCCTTCAAGGCTCCTGCCAGAAACAGTTTCCGCCACCACATATTTTTCTATGCCCAATTCCTGCATAACTGATTCTACGCGTTGCCTCACCATAATCCACTTCTCATCGCTAACTTGAACTTTTGCGTATTCGGCTTCTGGGTGAACTGCCAACATTAGGTCTGTCACTATTGTAAAGGGCATAGTCGTCCAAACAAGGAAGTACTCGTTCTGGCTTCCCGCAACCTTAAATTTGAAGTAAAGCGATGGATCTTCAACCTCCACATATGAACCTTCATAGCCAACCTCGGCGCTGCTTAGGCTTGTTTGGCATCCGGGACAGTAGGCTACAACATAGTAGCCTTCTTCGAGGAGGCCTTGCTCCCATGCTCGTTTGAGGTATTGCCACTCGCGTTCTATGTAGTTGTCCAAGTATGTCCAGTAGGCTTTCTCTTGGTCTATGAATATGCCGAGTTTCCGGTCGGCTTCAACCCATTCTTTATGGTAACGCATTATTGTCTTTTTGCATTCTTCTATGAAGCGTTCTTCGCCCACCCGCTCCAGCAGTTCCCTCTTGTTTTTGACGCCCAGCAGTTTTTCAACTTCAAGCTCCACTGGCAAGCCTTGGCAGTCCCAGCCAGCCCAGAAGGGCACAAAATAGCCCATCATGGTTTTCCATCTGAACCACAAGTCCTTCATTACTCGGCCTCTGGCATGCCCAACGTGGGGTATGCCGTTAAGTGTTGGCGGTCCCTCAACCCATCCGGAAAAGCCAACATTATTCTTCTCGCGGTAAGCCATCAGCTTTTCTCTTATGCGGTTTTTCTCCCAGAAATCTCGGATTTCCCTTTCAATTTCAAGCGGGCGGTAGTCCATGCTCAGCTCTTTTTCAGAATTACCTTGGAATTTGGCGGTCACCTTTCACCACAACACACCCGCAAACACAACAAAATAGCCCAAGCAAAATATAACCTTTTTGAATCAAGCATCACTTCCAGTCAAATTTAGGCTTTGGCAGACACCTAAATTGGATACCTTTCTCTCTATCTATTTTGGTTATGAAAATGCCAATACGGACCTAGCCCCTTAAATTTTTCAGTTTAGCGCTTAAAGTCTGTATATGGCTTCAATCAAAAGAGAAATTGCCTATTCATTGTAAAGAAACCGATGGGGTTGACTTCTTTGCGGATTTCAGCCAACAGATCAGCGAATAAATGGATAATATGGCCGCAACAACATGCACTGTTGCTGAAGATTGCCACATCTGGAAGGGATTTCCATAGACAAAGGGGTACAAAACCCAAAGCATATGAGTGTGGCAGAACATGTCAAGGAATACGTGGCTAAATCCTCCGAAAATGCTTATCAGATATATGTTCCGCAGTGGATATCTCACTCTGACAGGGTCAAATCTCGCCCACTTGTAAATGGTTCGCAACCTATTTTCAAAGAGACGTTCCATCAAGTAGACTGCAGCTGTCACCAGAACTGGGTATATGGTTAAGGCAAGCGTAAAACCATGCCAAATCCTATGGTCTAAAGGATCCCCAAGAATCACATAGTATAAGGGTTCCAAGTCTATAAAAGTGGTGGAAATCACTAACGCCAAAGGGTCTACACGTCGTTTATCCTTAAAATATAGGAAGAGAAAGGCTGTCGCGTGAAAGGGGGTTATTGGCATTCAAATCTTTCTCCATATGGTCTTTGCTTAAACCGGTATCCTTCTCCCGTCGAAGTCGCGTTTCCAAACTCCAAACTCGCTTTTAACATTTTTTAGCTGGTTTATGTTGAAGATTGGGCCGTCTCTGCATACTCGATAACCGCCTATAACGCAGCTTCCACATATGCCTATGGCGCATCGCATAAGCCTTTCAAGGCTTGCCTCAGCATAAACGCCAAACTTTTCAGCAAAGTCTAAAACCGCCCTCGTCATAGGCTCCGGCCCACAAGTGTAGACGGCGTCAAACTTTTCCCCCCTCATAACTGATTCTGCTAGGCTGGAAGCTAAGCCCCTTAAGCCGTGGCTCCCGTCCTCTGTGACTGTCAAAACGTTTTCCTCTCCGCAAAGCTTTTTAAACTTGTCTAAGAAAATTAGCTCATCTCTTGTTTTAGCTCCCAAAACCACAACAGTTTTTGAAACGGCTTTAGCGATTAATTTCCTCGCCAAAAAAGTTAGTGGAGCTATGCCAACCCCACCACCCACCAGCAGAACTTTACCCTTTTTAACTGTGAAGCTGTTTCCAAAGGGGCCACGAACCCCTATTTGGTCGCCAGCCTTCATGTTATGTAATGCGCTAGTTGCCTCGCCAACCCTCTTTACAGCCACCGAAACAGTGGCTGTTTCTCTATCTGCGTCTAAAATGCTCAGTGGAATCTCGTCCACTCCGGGAATCCAAAGCATTAAGAATTGGCCCGGCTCAGCCTTTGCGCATTGCTTATCTTTGAAGGAGAACACCTTCACTGTTGGGCTTATGGCTTCCACTTTTAGGATGCTGGTTGTTCTATGCCTATTAACTGCGGTGAGCCAAGCCGACAATTTCTTCCACGCTCCTAAAACCTTTCCTTTTCAGGTAGGCGTTTATCCCCCTAACCACGGATCTGAAAATGTTTGGTCCTTTTATGGCTATGGCTGTTCCAATTTGGACGGCTGAAGCACCAGCAAGCATAAATTCTATAGCGTCCCGCCAACTGGTTATTCCACCGCACCCAATTATAGGGATTTTCACCCTTTCATAGATGTCATAAACACATCGGACAGCAATGGGTTTTATGGCTGGTCCCGACAATCCGCCCCTTTTATTGCTTAGTATGGGTTTGGCTGTTTCAACGTCTATTGCCATCGCCTTAACAGTGTTTATGGCTGTTATTGCATTTGCCCCAGCCTTAACAGCGGATTCGGCGATTTCAGCAATGTCCGTAACATTTGGCGAAAGCTTAACAAAAACTGGCTTCTCCACGGTTCCCTTAATTTTTGACACAACTTCTGCCAAAATTTTGGGGTTCTGCCCAATCTCGGCGCCAGTCTCCTTAACGTGCGGGCATGAGACATTAAGTTCCACGGCGTCCGCCCCAGCTAAAACAGCCTTTTTGGCAACTGTGGCATACTCCTCGGCGGAAAAACCGTAAACACTTACTATTAGAGGAACCTTCAAAACGGCTTTGGCTTCCCTAATATCCTTTACAAATTCATCTATTCCCGGGTTTGGAAGCCCAATGGCATTTATCAAACCGCAGCTGGCTTGGACAACTGTTGGATTTGCATAGCCGCTCCTAGGCTTTAAGCCAACAGATTTGGCGACAACGGCGCCAGCGCCACCTTCAACAATGCTTTTTAAGGTTTCAGCGGAATATCCCAAAATTCCGGAAGCCAGCATAGTGGGATTTTCAAGGCTTAAACCAGCCAAATCAACCCTCAAACCTTCATTTTCCAACGAGCTTTCCACCACAAGGGTTTTCTGTTATTGTTGTTGCTTTTGAAAGATAAACTTTCGTTTAATCCCACGCTTGCTTCTGAAAATTCTATAAACATCCTATAAGCCTTGTTTATAGTGGAGACGCGTTCGATGTCGGTGGTTGAGGTCACAGTTAAAAGTCAAAGGGGAAGTGCGCCTTTGGGCACAAAGTTGGCGACAAAATAGTCTTTGACGGAAATCCGTTAAGGGAGATATATGCTATAGTGCATTAATGGTTCTGCTTCCAAAGGTTTATGTCATGCATTACGGCGTGGAGTTTCCATGGGCAGAGAATAAAGACGCCATCTTTAACGCTTGCCCGGACCCTGAAAACCCAGTTGTCTTTGAGGTTCACCGCATCAGAAGGCAGCCTTCCCTTCAGAATCCTTTATCTACACAAGCCGCTAGAATAGTATTCTTGACTCTGAAAAGAGGGGTTGGATGATGAAGGCGACAATAGTTCAGTCACTGTTTGGGGTTTTAGCCTTCGACGAAGGGAATAGGCTTTTGGCTCATTCTCTTTTCAGTAAAAAGCCTGATGAGGCTGCGAAGGCTATTGTTGAGATAGAGTCTGGGAAAGCCGTGAAGGAGGTTGCCGAACTCGTCACCTACTTGAAGGGTTTGGGCTACGTAGCTTTTGTTTTTGAGAATCCACTTCTGGCGGCGGATGTTAAGGAAAAGTTTGGCGTTGAAGTTGAGGTTTCAAGGACTTCAGAGGCAGGTGAGCTGCTCCGCTCCAATATGGAAGGATTCGCCATAGAAACGGGCTTTGTTAAGGGTTATGAGGAGTTCCGCGTTTGGACACATAATGTAACAATGGAGATTGCCAAACTCCGCGTTAAGAGGGCTGTTGAGAAAAGGGACCTGATAATTGCGCAGGCTATTCAGACGCTTGACGATTTGGATAAAACCATAAACCTTTTCATGAGCCGCGTTAGGGAGTGGTATGGCATCCACTTCCCAGAGCTTGATCGCCTATTGGAGAAGCATGAAACCTACGCCCGCCTCGTCGTGAACCTTGGAGTTAGGGAAAACTTCACAGCAGAAAAGCTCGAGAAGGAAGGTTTGCCAAAGTTGAAGGCTGAGCAGATAGCGAAATCCGCCCAAACCTCCATGGGCGCAGACCTTGCAGAAGTGGACCTAGCCCAAATCCAAGCCTTAAGCAGAACAGTGCTAAACCTTTACGAGCTTAGGCAAAGGCTGGAGGACTACATAGACTCAGCCATGGAAGAAGTTGCCCCGAACATAAAAGCCTTAAGTGGAGCACTTTTAGGCGCCCGCCTCATCGCCTTGGCTGGTGGACTAACAAATTTGGCTAAGATGCCCGCCAGCACACTGCAGGTTTTAGGCGCTGAGAAGGCTTTGTTCCGTTCGCTTAAGACTGGGACTAAGCCACCAAAGCATGGGATAATTTTCCAACACGCCTTTCTGCATGAGGCTAAAAAGTGGCAGAGGGGCAAAATAGCCCGTGCTTTGGCTGGGAAGCTTGCCATAGCCGCAAGAACAGACGCTTTTGGCGGAAGGTACATAGGCGAGGAGTTGAGGGCTGACTTGGAAAAGCGGGTTGAGGAAATCCGCCAGAAATATGCTGAGCCTCTAAAAGTGCCGGAGAAAAAGCCTAAAGCCAAAGAGAAATGGAGAAAGGGTAGGTATGCACGTTAAACCCCACCCCCAATTCCCACAAATATTCATAGCCACCCTTGAGGATGGAAGCCAAAAGCTTGCAACACGAAACCTTGCACCCGGAAGAACAGTCTATGGTGAGAAGCTTATACGTTTTGAAGGTGTTGAATACCGCCTATGGGACCCGTTTAGGAGCAAGCTGGCGGCAGCCATCCTCAAGGGAATAAAAACAGTCCCAATAAAGCCAGACCACCAAGTACTCTATTTGGGCGCTGCTTCCGGCACCACTGCCAGCCACGTCTCAGACATTGTTGGCGAGAGGGGTTATGTTTACTGCGTTGAGTTTGCACCAAGAGCCATAAGAGAGCTCGTCAACAACGTCTGCGCCTACAGAGTTAACATGTTGCCCATCCTTGAGGACGCCCGCTTCCCAGAAAAATACGCTATCTTCATCCGAGGCAAGGTGGACGACATATACTGCGACATAGCCCAGCCTGAACAGGCAAAAATCCTAGCGGACAACGCCGACCTCTACCTGAAAAACGATGGATGGATAATGTTAGCCGTGAAGGCTCAAAGCATAGACGTCACAAAGGAGCCCTCAGAAGTTTACAAGCGGGAAATCCGAATCCTCGAAGAAAGAGGCTTCAATATAGAGGATGTTGTGCACTTGGAACCCTACGATAAAGCCCACGCCATGATAGTTGCAAGGTTTTCGGGTTGAAAGGCTTGTTTCAACTACGGGGCGATGAGCATTTTCTCCCAAACAACGCTCACGGAAGTGTCAAATTTACTCACTGAAATGTTAAGTTCCTCCAAAGCCTTTCTCAGGTTGTATATGCATATCCCCACGTCGTCTTTGTCGCACAGTATGGTTGCAATTATATCATGGTGCCCATAAGTCCTCCATAGAAACTTGACCTGATGCTGAACTTTCAGAAAGGAAACAGCCTTGTCAATGTCCCTTGGATTCAAGTTCATGCCAATAACAACAGCTGAGAATCCAATCTTACTGAAGTCTGGAACAGCCATAATCCTCCTCTTTATAACCCCGTCCCCCTCAAGCTTAGCTATCCTCCGATAAATGGTGTTTCGGCTTGCCCCACAACGTCTTGCTAAATCATCATATGAGTATAAACCCTCACACATAAGCCTCAAAATCTTCACGTCAAGCTCGTCCAACATTTATCACCATTTTGTGTGTATATACTTTCATCTTTTTCTATATACCAAGTTCAATAAATATTTACCGCTGCGTGGTGACAAATGTTCACATAAAACATTCAGAAGTGGATATTTCTCACCATCAGTTAATGATAACTAAGGAGTTTGCTCTAAATATTCTCGGTGGTAGAGGTGGCACAGCAACTGGTAATTACTGAAAGGAAACCAACGCTAGAAGATGAAATAGTAGGGTTGAGGAGAATGCTGTGTGCTAATGGGCATCCCCACAAAGTTTGTATAGCCAGGTATAGGGATGGTTCCATATGGGTTTTCTGTCCACACTTTGGGCATGTAGGGCCGGATCTTGGATGCAAGATTAGGCAGGCTCGTTGCAGGTATTTTAAGGCTATTTAAATGC
>JBMFMB010000029.1:0-9762 GCA_049970895.1 Bathyarchaeia archaeon
ATCACTCTTTGAAGTTCTCCTCTGCTAAGCTCCTATAAGGTTCTCTCTACAAGACCTATAGCTCCAATGGTTTTTAATGCTTCATATACTTTTTCTTCGTCCACTTTTGAAGGTGCAATGTCTATGTATGGTCTTCTGCCAGTCATTACAAAATCGTACACTGTTAGCATTCCTGCCAAGTAAATGTTCTGTGGAACTAACCCTATCTTTTTGGCTGCTTCTCGCAAAGGTATTTAGGGCATTTGTCACTTGAGTCATTCAATTCAGATTTTGAAGTATCCTTTCGCTTTCTCTCTTGCGTTTTTACTCACCCCCGCATCTTTCTCATGTAATATTTTCTTCCCTCATATTCAATCTCCACAAGCTCCCCGTTTTTTAGGAGATCTTCAAGAACATGAGTTTCTGCACCTGCTCTCCTTAAAAAGTCTGTAACGGCTTCCTCCCGCATGGGATGCACCGACGTTATGCTCAATAAGTCTTCCTTAACGTTTCCAGTAAAGGCGAAAGCATTTCCTTCATACCCAATTAAAAGTTCAACTTTTCTGCTTCCAAGCTTCTTGGAGAATATTTGAAAAGCAGAGTTTAAGGTTTCTTCTTTTGCTGGTCTAACCCACTTTTCCGTCGGCGGCCTTGTCGGTATTGCAATATAAGCCTTATCTAACCCATTCAAGCTTTCTAGGAATTCAGCTATCCTCAGAAACTCGCTATTGTATTTTACAGCTTCAATAAGCATTGTTTCACTTATTATAGTCCCATTAAATGTGTCTGCAAATTTCCTTATGCCTTCCAAAATTGCGTTTAACCTTAAACTTCTGTGGGGCCTATTTATCGCCGTCCACAAGTTTTCACTCACAGCATCCACCTTTAATGAGACAAGATCGGCATTCATCAAGTCTTCCCTAACTTTTTCTTGCCATAATAAAGAGGCGTTAGTTATGACCGCTATTGGAATTCTTGCTCGCTTTAAAAGTGATATTTCTTTGCCGATGTTTACGTCTAATGTTGGCTCACCATCTGGAACAAAAGTTATGTAATCAATTTTCTCATTTCTTATGATTGCCTCATAAACCTTCCTCTCAACATCTTTTAAAATGTCTTCCGGCTTGTAGTAAGTTCGCCTTTCAACAATATGAACGCTTGTTCTTCCAAGTTGGCAGTATACACACGAATAGGTGCACGTTTTCGGTGGAATATTGTTTACCCCTAGACTTTTTCCCAATCGCCTAGATGGAACAGGGCCAAATGCTATTGTCAACATTTTTCGCCTCTTCTCACGCTTTCTAACTTTTCGATTCTAACGCTTTGGAAATATTCTTCCAAACGCGCTTAATCTCATACGTGACGTTGCATTCCGGAGAATATTCCATAATCGTTTTCCCGTTAACCATGGCTTCTACAACCTTTGGGTTGAAGGGTATTTTCCCGGCAACCTCTATGCTGTTTTCTTTACAAAAACTCTCAATTCTCTCAGTGTTATCCTTGTTTATGTCATACATATTAACGCATACAAACGGCTGAACATTAAAATGCCCTAACAGTTGTAGTGCTCTCTTTAAGTCGTGAATGCCCGACATGGTTGGTTCTGTAACTACCAAACCAGCATCTACGCCAGTAATTGAAGCTATAACGGGGCAACCGATTCCAGGTGGCCCATCTATTATTACAAGATTACAGTTCTCTTTTTCCGCTAATATTTTTGCGTTTTGCCTAACCAAGGTTACGAGTTTTCCAGAGTTTGCTTCGCTTGGGCTAAGCATGGCATGAGCCATAAACCCATACTTTGTTTTTGAGATGTACGCATGTCCAGATACGCGTTCAATTAACGTTATAGCATTAGTCGGACAAACAATAGTGCAGACGCCGCATCCTTCACATGAAAACGGATCTATGGTGAAGTTTTCTGTTATGGCGTTGAATTTGCATTTTTCTCGGCATAAACCGCATTTTATACATTTTGCTTCATCAATAAACGCCAATTTTGAACCTTTAAATTCTTGGGTTTCAACTATTTCTGGGTGCAAGAGCATATGCAGGTCTGGGGCGTCTACATCACAATCTGCTACAACAGCCCTTTTTGCCAAAACAGCGAATGACGCTGTTATTGTCGTTTTGCCAGTTCCGCCTTTGCCGCTTAAAACTGTTATCTGTTTCATTTACCAGCACGCCTTCGCACTTCATTAAATAACGTTCTAAACTTTTCTTTCCACTCTGGCATCTCTTGGCTGAAGGGAACCCCTTCCGAATAAAGTTCAGCGATTCTCCTCTGATAGGGAATTTCAAGTAAAATTGGTATATCCTCCTCTTTGCAATATTTATAAACTTTCCCGTTGCCTATTCCAGCCCTGTTAACAACAACGCCTGACGGAATTTTCATGTCTTTCAAAACTTGAACTGCTATTTTCAAGTCATGCAAGCCGAAGGGCGTGGGTTCGGTTACGAGAATGCAGAAGTCGCTTCCTTTCACGGTTTCAATCACTGGACATGATGTCCCAGGTGGTGCGTCGAGAATAACGTTTCTGCTCTTGTCAATGCATTTTTTAACTTCTCTAATTAGTGGAACAGCCATGGGCTCGCCAACTTCAAGCTCGCCATAAACAAGCTCTGAATCGCCAATGTGACCCCGCTTTAACGTTCCAATTCTATGTTTTCCTTCGGTTAAAGCTTTTTTAGGGCAGATGAGAATGCATCCGCCGCATCCGTGGCAAAGTTCTGGGAAAATTAAAACTTTTTCTGAACTGGCAAAAATGGCGTTATATTGGCAGAAGTTTGCACATTTCCCACAATGATCGCATAATTCTTCGTTTAAATTAGGGATTAACGTGTAAACTGGTTCCTCATGGCTTATTTTAGGATGAAGAAGCAGATGAGCGTTAGGTTCTTCCACATCACAGTCCAGTAGCTGAACATTAGCTATAGAAAGTGCCATGTTAACCGCTACAGATGTTTTTCCCGTTCCACCCTTGCCACTTGCAACCGATATTATCAAAGCAAATCCTCACGTTTTAGTCCTGTTTCTCTCTTCCAGTTTTTCAAGGGCTTTATGCAGGGCGTTAACGGCTAGTTCTGCGCAGTGGCGTTCTGGCAGCCCATTTAACTCTTTTAAAACGTCTTCCGCTGTGATATTCCAAGCATCCTTGACGGTTTTGCCAGCCACTAACATTGTTAAGGCAGAGCCTGAGCAAGCGGTTCCTACACAACCTTTATACTCGAATTTTGCATCTTGTATTGTCCAATTTTTTCCGAGTTTCAAGTAAATGGTGATGGTGTCTCCGCATGGAAGGCCTGTATATGTTAGGGCGACGTCCGGATTCTCAATTGAGCCGACATTAACCTTGTCCATGTAAAGCTTTATGGCTTTGGCGGAATATCCTACCCTTGACAAGAGCTCTTCAATGGTTAACTTGCGCATATTTCACACTTGAAAATGGATGTTGATTTTATCTATGACGTGCATGATGGCATCCTTCTGTAAGCTCCTCAAGCTTGTCTTGCCTATAGGCTTCAATTACTTCCTTAACAATGTCGGCATTAGCCTTTAGCACAGCTACTCCTGCGTCTTGAAAGATGCTTAGTGCCCGAGGCCCCATTCCATAAGTGATTACAGCGTTAGGTTTGAACTGTAATAAGCGATCTGGTGGGCGTCCACTGCCGCCGAAATGTTCACTTTCGTTGGATACTGCTTGGACATTTGCAATGCTGCCGTCTTCGTTTAACTCTACTACAATGAAGTATGGCGCTCTCCCAAAATGCTCCGAAAGCCTAGCGTCAAGCCCATTTCCATTTTCAGCAGGAATAACTATTCTCTCCTTCACTTTTTCACCTCCTTCTTTTCTAGATTCACGTAACAATTTTTCAAGCTTTTTCCGCCTTAACCTCTCAAGTTCTTCGTCTGAGTTTTCTATGGCTCCCACAGTCTTTGCCTCCAACCACGCCCTCTGCCAGCCCCCATTCCAAAATGTCCTCCAACAGTTGGAGCACTTGTCCCTTTTAGTTCCCCTCTTCTGTATTTTTCAACAACTTCCCTTACGGTTCCATATGCGCCTGTGACAATTTTTATGCCTGCTGCAGACAAAGCCTGAAAAGCGTTAGGTCCAACATTACCAGTTATAAGCACTTTAGCGCCCTTGCTCGCTATTGTTTGAGCTGCCTGTATTCCAGCGCCACCTACAGCCCAAGAAGCCACGTTTGGAATAGCCTCAAACTGCATAGTTTCCGAATCCACTATGATAAAGTATGGGCATCTGCCAAACCTAGGGTCTACAGGCGCATCTAGGCTATTTGCCGTTGCAGATACACAAATCTTCATTCAATCACCTCCCTCATTGATTAACCCTTCTTTTTCCTAATAAGCCTAGGCAAAAGTGTCGGGTCTGGGATTATCGTCTCCTTCCAGCCCTTCTCTTCAAGGATTTTGATGATTTCATCCTTCATTGTTACGGGTATGTCAGCAACCGTTCGCACGAAGCGGTGGATGTCTTCGGGCATTGCCCCATAAAGGCGTTTGTGCAAGTCAATATAGTGAGTCAGCTTTATGGCTCGCCCCTTTGTCGTGTCATTGGGACGCATGCAAAGCTTGGCAATCATAACCATGGCTTCTTCCTTAGTTTCAGCCGCATAGAACAAGTGCTCTGGGGTGGGTCCAACATACACCTTCTCGCCAGTACGCGCGTCATAAACATACCAGTCTTCTTCGCGGTCAGCCCTCCCCAACAACATGCGCCTATACTTTATGCCGTGGGGACCGACAATTACTGGGATGCCTAAACGCCAGAAGCCGCTTGCAATTGCAGCCGCCTTCTGCGACATTGCACCCCACGCTACACCTACGGCGCCAACTCTGTTGAGGACGTAATCAGCAATCTCCTCGTAGTTGGCACGCAGTCTTCTTTTTGCGAATATGCTTGCTATTTTTATGGCTGCTCCGGCTATGTGCGGGTTTGAAACGCATGATCCAACGTTTAGTAAGCCTCCAGCTTCAAAGGCGCCTGAGAAAATTTCGTATGGAGTTTTTCCCTCTTCATTTTTATACATGCCAGCTGACATGGCGGCGCATCCAGAGGTAACTACTATGTAGCGTCTTTTGGCGAATTCTATGGCCATTTCAGCTATTTCCTTTCCACCGTTAGGGTAGTTGGCGCATCCTACGAAGGCTACTACTCCTGGGATTTCTCCCAGAACTATGGGTCCGCCAACGTTTCTAATTTCAACATCTTGTATTGCGCCCCTTCCAGCCCGCACCTTAAACTTCTCTTCCTTAAACTTTTTGTCTGCAGCTTTCACAATGAAGCTGTGTATGGGCAAGTCTTCTGGGCAGGCCCCTTCACAGCGGGCGCATCCTATACAAAGCTCGTAGAGGTCTGCCAGTTTAGCCAAATTTCCTTTTGCAGCTTCGCTCATAGCTTCGGGAATTGGCAAGTTGTTGGGGCAAGCCCTTCTACATTCATAGCATTTTCTACACTTCTCAGCCCCCTTAACCACATCTTCCACGTCTGGGATAACCTTGAACTTTTTCCTCTGAGGAGCAACTTTCAAGGCTGTTCTTACAGCTACCTCGCCCACTTTAAGCGGGTCAAGTATAAGTGCTCCTGGCGTCTTACCGCTTACGAGATCTTCAACAATTTTATCCGGCGGGTCATGCGTCCTGTCTGGAAGCCCTAAACAGTTTTTCTCGCTTGAAGCTATTACTGGAGCCTTAATCTTCTGCGCTTCAACCAAGGTGTCTGCACGAATACACTGCTCGTCAACAACGATTACGTCTGCGATGCCGCTTCTGATGAAGCGCAGCTGCCATGAAATGGGCCCAATTATCTTAGCCTTAGGATTATACCTTGTTATGTCATGAGCTGTGCAGCATATCCCGCAAACTTCAACATCGCCAAATAAGTCGTTCGCCTCAAGATAATCCACGATTTCAACGGCTGGAGGAACATTATGCCCTATAACAAGTATGACGGGCTTCAATGAGTCTACAACTCCTAGTCCTAACTCCACGAGGGGTGCCTCTGGATCAGCCTTTGGAAAGCCGAAAGCTGAAATCTGCGCCATGTCTGCAACTTCCATTCCAACCTGATCTATCATGCCTGCATGCAGAACCTTCGACTCAAAGTCGATGTTGCTTCCCTCCTGCCCCGTGTGAACCGCGGATAATAAATGGGTGACCTGCGTTTCCAAATAGTCTAAAACGTCTTCTAAGTCTCCAAGGTTTTTCGGTCTAATGCCACAAACCAGGCGTGTAACAGGAGCCTCAACTTCGACGTTTAAGCCGCCGACGTCGATTGGATGATTCCTTCCAAACTTCTCAATTAAATGTTCAACTAGGTGGCGAGCATGTCCTATGTGGGTTGCGGCTCCGATGCAGCATGCAAGCAGGACTATCCTTGACTGTTGGGCTGGCATGTCTATTCCGCATGCTCCACGCTTGTCGCCTGTCAAGTCGCATTTTCCAAAAGTGCAGAGACAGCAGACATCGCAGAAGGGCATATAAAACGGCTTATAACGTTGCAGAAGCCTCATATCCCACTCTCTTAGGGTTGCAATGGACGGAAACGGGGTTGGACCAACAGGCTCCTCCCATGTTTCCTCAAAAATTCTTCCAATTGATATTTCAAGGTTCTTTACGGTGGCAACGTCGGATTTTAACTCACCTATTTTTATATGTGCAGCTCTCTTGGACATTTAACCCACCTTTCAAGGGTTTTAACAGTTCCCTAATTTCTCAGTCTCCTTGCATATGATTTCTAAGCGTGATCTTCAATTGCTTTCTCTGCTCCAAGTAATGTTCGATTTTCTTAACAATATCTGTAAACGCTTTTGAGGCTGCTGAATCTGAATGCTCAATTATGAAGGGTTTTCCATCGTCTGAGTCTGTGCAGATTTCGGGGTCTATTGGTATGCTGCCCAAAAATGGAACAGCTAGGTCTTCAGCAATCTTTCTTCCGCCTCCTGTTTTGAATATGTTTACTTCTGTTCCACATTTTGGGCAAACAAAGCGGCTCATGTTTTCGATTATGCCAATCACTGGAACACCCAACTGTCTGGCGAATGTTACAGCCTTTTTAACAACAATTTGGGAAACTTCCGACGGTATGGTCACTATGACGACGCCGTCCATGTCTGGGATGAGTTGCATGATGCTTAAGGGCTCGTCGCCTGTTCCTGGCGGAAGATCCACAAAAAGGAAGTCGAGTTCTCCCCAAGTAATGTCAGAAAGAAATTGTTGAATGGCCCTCATTTTTAATGGTCCCCGCCAGATCACCGGTGAATCGTCGCTTGGGAGCAGAAAGTCCATGGAAACTACCTTTATTCCTAATGGCCCGATAACTGGAAAGATTATTCCAGCAGCAAGCGCCTGAAGTCTTTGCCCTCTTAAGCCGAGCATTTTTGGAATGCTTGGGCCGTGAATGTCAGCGTCTAGAATTCCAACACGGTTTGCATGGCCTTGCATTGCAAAAGCCATGGCAAGATTTACTGTTACAGTGCTTTTTCCAACACCCCCCTTACCGCTTATGACCGCTATTTTATGCTTGATCTTGCTTATTTTCTGCTTTAGCCTCTGCTGTTCTTCCCATCTCTCTTTTCGCGGATCATTACACTCGTCTCTCTTTGAACATGACTCACACTTACCATCACATTCGGCGCCCATATTGACTCCTCTATACTGCTTTGTTCATGATCGCTCAGTGGCTTTGATCTATTTGCGGATTTTAGTTTAATGCACAAACTATATTAATACTTTATGTTTAGAAAATAAACAGAGGATCAAGCCTTGGACGAAGTTGACAGAAAGATAATTGCCCAACTCCAAATAGATGGGAGAGCCACTTTAAAAGAGTTGGCCAAGAACGTTGGGTTCACAAGCATGGGAGTAAAGAAAAGGCTGCAAAGGCTTATCCAGCAAGGCGCCATAAAAGTGTCCGCTTCACTGAACCCATACTTTTTTAAACTTTTCCCCGCCATAGTTCTGATGGAAATGGAAAGCGCCGAAGCAATGCAAAAACTGCTTGAACGCTTCAAAGACTGCCCAAGAGTAATTCAAATTTTTAAGACAATAGGCGGCTACAACCTGATCGCCCTAGTTGTAGCTGAAAACCAAGAAACCCTAGAAAGTATATCTATAGAAAAATGTTCCTTAAGAAGCAGCGCGGGCATACGTAGATCAGAATTCTACCCCATAGGCGAAATCCACTTTTCGCCTTTCCTCCCCGTAAGAGAACACTTGACTCATAAGGAAAAAGAAACAGCGCCATGCAACGTTGACTGCAGACCATGCGCAAGATACTTGAACGGAAAGTGCGCAGGATGCCCCACAACAATCCATTACAGAGGAACCCTTTAAAGAGGTTAATCACATGGCCAGAGGCGAAAAAGAATCAAGTTTAAAACTCAAAGAAGCAGAAGGCGCTGAAATAATTTGTCTAATGGATAATTCGGCGGACTTTCTTTCAACAATCCAGAAAAATGAAGCTAAAAGCTTTAGAGAGTGGACTAAGAAGCATTTTCGCCTTCCAATAGCCGAACATGGATTTTCTTTGCTTGTCCGTGTTTTTGATGGAAACAAATTCCACAGCGTACTCTTTGATGCCGGCATTAGCCCCAATGGAGTGATAACAAACGCAAAAAGGATGGGAATAAACCTGGCGGAAATTGAATGCATAGTGCTTTCCCATGGGCATTATGACCATTTCGGCGGATTACCAGCCATAGTCAAAGCCATAAACAAGGATAACTTGCCAATAATAGTACATGAAGACATGTTCAAAACACGAGGAGTACTCAGCCCAAACGGAACCATAAGAAAATACCCGCCTTTTCCCACGGAAGAAAAAGTGAAACCCGCCAGATACGTCAAAACCAAGCAGCCATACTTAATAGCAGACGACCTCATACTTGTAACAGGCGAGATTCCCAGAAAAACCAATTTTGAAAAAGGAGATTTGCCACACAGAGCCTTCATAGACGGCAAATGGCAGCCTGACCCATGGATATGGGACGACCGCACACTCATAATTAACATAAAAAATAAAGGCTTGGTTGTTATTTCTGGATGCGCCCACGCAGGAATAATAAATACAACACTTTACGCGCAACAACTAACGGAAGTAAAAATTATCCACGCTATATTGGGCGGATTTCACCTAGCAGGAAAAGATTGTGAACCACGCATAAACCAAACAGTGAAACAACTGAAAAGAATAAAACCCAATTTAGTGGCGCCTTCGCATTGCACTGGCTGGCGTGGAAACTACGCAATAGCAGAGGCACTGCAAAAAGCCTTCGTATAGTTTAAGTCCGACGAAGAAGAATATGCGTGTAGGGTTCTTGCTTGTGTGTTGTAGATTGGCGTTTTGTCTTCCATTTTTCTGCTGGCTAAATATTCTTTGAGCATTTTTACAGCCCAGCTACCGAGAAAGGTTATGAAGGGTACGCCTGTCTTTTTTCGCGTTAGTTCTAGGCAAAGAGGGGTGACACCCTTTTCCAACTCCTCCTTTATGTCGCTGTAGGTTAAAGCCAACAGATCTGATAGGCTTAGTCCGCTTTGAATTATTGAAGCAGCTATGCTTCGATAAATGGGCTTGTCCATGGCGGCTATAAACTCGCCCACTTCCTCAATGGTCCATGCTTCCTATGAATGGGTGTTGCTGGCGGAAGATGCACATACCGCAAGCTTATAGGTATATCCGTAGTATTTGGCTAGGCTTGGAATGGCCCCAACATATACTCTGATGGTTTTCGGGGCATAGCCTCGGTTCTGAAGCCAAGCCG
>JBMFMB010000030.1:0-9270 GCA_049970895.1 Bathyarchaeia archaeon
ATGGGAAACCCTTCTTAAAAATGAAAAGTGATGCTTCAGTTAAAAGCGAAAAGTTAATGAGTAAAGCTTTAACGTGTATTGTGGGGTTTGCCGGCCATAGGGCGCGGGTTCCACCCGATCCCACTCCGAACTCGGAAGTTAAACCGCGCTCCGTTCCCGGTTGTAGTGTGGTCTTCGGCCACGCGAAGCCGGGAAAGCTGGCAGCCCCCTCTAGCTTTTGGTATGATAGGAAAAATGTTGTGGGGCTTGTGCTTAAGCCTTCTTGGCGGAATAGCTTCTGGTTTAGTGGGTATTGGCGGCGGAGTTGTCCTAGTGCCGGTTATTGTGCTATGCCCTTAGTTTTCCAATTTTTTGCTATACCAACCTTCATGTTCATCATGATTTTCACTTCGCTGTCAGCAGCCATATACGGCTGGGAAACGTGAACGCCATATGCGCAGTTTACCTTGAGGTTGGAACTGTTGTTCGTGCTTATGTGGGTGCTTACATAAGTAGGAAATTTTCAAGTAAGGGCTTAAGCCTAGTGTTTGCAGCCATGCTTTTGTGGCAAGCTTCAACATGATAATGAAAACCTGCAATACCTTTGGTTAGAATTGTGCGAGTGAACTTGGAATATCCTAAAATTTATAACTGGGCGTTTGTTAGTTTTCGGAAAGGTGAGTCTGTGAATATAGTGGCAGCGCTGTTCGTTCTTGAATGGCAGCTCTTCCAGCTTCCAGGAGGGGACATCTTCTCACAAATTTTAACCCTCATAATTTACGCTTTTATATTCATCTCCATATTTTATGGTCAACGTATTCAACTTTACATCATGCTTAGGGAGGTTGAGGGAAGCCTATACAAGCTGAAGTACATCCGAGATGAAGGGCGGCGAATAGCCATAGAGACCATTAAAGAAATTGGCAAGCCACAAACAGACCCAACGGCTAGGGTTGACCGTTTCCTTGAATATTTCACTATTTCTCCGCAGAGCCTTGACCCGGCTGGCATTGTTTGGAAGCTTGAGCACATATTGGACGTTAGGGATGCCCGTTTTAAGGATGAGGTTAGGCTGCTTGCCCCTGCGGCTGACGAAACTCAGGCGAACAATTTGGAGAACACCCTTGAGGCGGCTATGGCTTTAAACTACATCTACAAGGTTATAAGGCACTATTACCTGCTTGGCAAGAAGACCTTAAGCCTCTACATTATAATGCAGATTCAGATGATTCTCCCGCTGGTCATGCGGGAAGCCGAAGCCTATGCAAGCGCTTTGAAGGCCTTCGCCTACGGCCAGCCAATAGGCGACGGCGTGGGAGCACTTGTGGCAGCAAAACTTATGCACGGTCATCCCGTAAGGAAAGTCCCAAAGGACTGTGTTGTGGCTGAAGTCCCATTTGAGGGACGAACAGCCTACGTCATAAAGGCTGAAGGCCCGGGTGGGAATGTTGGCAAGCCTGGGGACGCCATTAAAACGATTATTGAAGAGAATGAGGGTAAAATAGCAAACATAATTATGATTGACGCTGCTTTGAAGCTTGAGGGCGAGGAGGTTGGTGAGGTAGCTGAGGGTGTGGGCGCCGCCATAGGTGGACCGGGCGTGGACCAATTCAAGATTGAGGAGACGATTTTGAAGTATCGCATTCCAATAAACGCCGTGATAATTAAGGAGGATATTGGCGATGCTGTTTCACCCATGCGTAGGGAGATTTTCGAGGCTGCTGACAAAGCCATTGAAAGGATTAGGCAAGTGATATTGGAGAGAACCAAAGAGGGCGACAAAGTCATTATTGCGGGTGTTGGGAACACAATAGGCATAGGACAATGAAAGGTGGATTAGTAAGATGAGCAGTAATAAGAGTGACACGTCGCCTGCGGCAAGGGTTTCATCCTTCGTCCTACTCATAATATTTGTCACCTTAGCCTTGGCTTTGGCGGCACTTGTCTTTGCAATTCATCTATATAATACGGCGCCAGAAGTTGCCATTTACTGGTTCCTCTTGGGCTTTATAGGCTTGGCACTTTCAACTTATGTGTTGTTCCAGACTAGGCAGCGAATCTTACGCTTGAGAATTGAGACTCCTCCGATAACCACAACCATTGAGTGTAGGAAGTGCGGCTTCAAGAGCGTTAGGGGGTTCCAGCGGGGCGACTACATTTTCAAAGAGGTTGAGCCATGCCAGAAATGCAACGAGAAAATGATTATCACGGCTATTTATCGGGAAGTCCGCGAGAAGGGCAAAACTCCCCCTTTCCCCTATTAAAATGGTTAGGTTAGGACTAGGCATCCACCCTCAACTATTAGAACTGTGTGTTCTGCTTGGGCTACTGGTTTTCTGCTGGCTTCTATGAAGACTGGATAGCTCATAATAGCCTTTGAAGCTAGAAGCTCTTGGAAGGCTTCCCTGTAATGTTCTTTTGGAACTACGCCTTGAAGCCAGCGTTCCGTGAAGGGCAGTGTTTTAAAATTTTCCTCGATATATTTTAGAAGCTTCTTTGCATTGGCACTTTTAAGGGGCTTCTGTTTCACGAAGCGGAATATTGTGGTTTCTGGGCTTTCTTTCACTCTGCCAACAGCATTCTGAACCGTCACAAAGGGTTCTATGGCGTAGGCTTCTCCAAGCTTAAGTTTTGTGAAGGATAAGTGAGCCACGTTTGGAATGGATGTTCCAGCATGAATCAAATATCTGCCAACACTGTGTCCCGTCAAATTTGAGATGGGCTTGAAGCCCCTCGCCTTTATTGTCTGCTCAATCAATGCACCCAGCCTTGATGTTGGCGTTTCCGGGCGTATGGCTTCCACAGCCCTTTTCAAGGCTTGCTCCGCTGCGTTCACCATTTCACGGTATTCCGGGTTGAAGCATATTGTTACAGCAGTATCGGTAACGTAGCCGTCCACGTGGGCGCCAATATCAACCTTCACAAGGGATTTTTCCGGAATTCTTCTAGTGTCGTTTGGCGGCGAAGTGTAGTGGGCTGCCACCTCATTTATTGAAACATTACATGGGAAGGCTGGCTTTCCACCCTTACGTCTAATTAGCTCTTCGGCTTTTTCGCAAACCTCAATTATCGGCATGTTTTCTCTTACAAAGCTTTTTAGCTCTTCTCTTGTTTCGCGGAGAATTCTGCCAGACAAGCGGAGCTTCTCGAGGGCTTCATCGTCTATGCCTTTCATTTCCGGGGCACTTTAAACTTTTAACTTTTATAAACTAAACGGTATTAAGGGTTTAAAGATTTACCTTAAAATGGAGGAGTTGGCTGTTGGCGAAAATAACATGGTTTGGGCATGCCTCCTTCAAAATTGAAATCGGCGGCAAAATTGTCTTAATCGACCCTTGGCTTGATGGAAACCCAGCCTCACCAATAAAAGCCTCTGAAATTGATAGGGCTGACATTGTTTATGTTACGCATGATCACGGCGATCACTTAGGCGACGCCATAAACATTTGCAAGCGGACAAACGCCACTTTCGTTTCAACCTTTGAGTTGGGCAACTATGCCAGCGAGAACGGCGTAAAAGATGTTGTTGGGCTTAACATTGGCGGATGTGCAGAAGTGAAAGGCATAAAACTCTACATGGTTCAAGCCTTCCACACATGCTCGAGGGGTGCGCCGACAGGTGTAATTGTTGAGGGCGAAGATAAAAGGGTTTACCATGCTGGGGATACGGGACTTTTCGGGGACATGAAGATTATTGGGCAGCTGTACAAGCTTGATGTGGCTTTATTGCCCATCGGCGGTTTCTATACAATGGGCGCTTTGGAGGCAGCTGAAGCCGTAAGGCTGTTGAAGCCTAAGGCTGTGGTTCCAATGCATTATAAGACTTTTCCAGTTTTAGCCCAGTCGGCCGAAGACTTCGCCAAAAAAGTGAAGGGGAAGGCGCCAAAAGTCAAGGTGGTGGTTCTAAATCCGGGCGAAAGCTACCAGTTCTAGAGCTTGGGCTTGAAAATCTTTGGCTGAAGGGTTGCAAACTCATCTCCGCCAAGATGGAAAATCATCCTCGCTTTTTCCAAATCGTAGCCTCCAGCACTTGTGAAGCATTCCTTGTTGGCGTAGGCTTCGATGATTTCGCCGACAAAAATTGTGTGGTCTCCGGTCTTGAATTGGCTGTGAAGCTTGCACTCTAAATGGGCGACGCACTCCTTGATTATTGGAGGCTTAACCCTCCTGGCTGGCATGGGCGTTAATTTGGCTTCCTTAAACTTGTCATGGTCTCTGCCGCTAACCCGCCCACAATAAAATGTTGCATCCAATATCTCCATAGTCGGAATGTTCACAACAAACTCACCAGTCTCCTCTATTAGGCTGTGGGAATGTCTACGGGGCGCTATGCTGACAGCCACAAGGGGCGGATTGATGGATGTTGGCATAGCCCAAGCCAAAGTTATAATGTTTGGTTTTCCATTCTTACCGACGCAGGAAACTAGAACTGTGTGCATTGGGTGGATAAGCCTATAAGCATTTGAAGGGCCAACATCAACAACTTGTTTTCCACACATTTTCTAGGCACTTCCCCTCTTTTCTAGCGTTTTATGTGGAACTTGTCTAAAATGTTTCTTGCTTCTTCCCGCTTTTTCCTATGTTCTTCGAGGAAGCTGTTAATTCTATCCGCCAATTCAGTTTTGCACTCTCCACATAAGATTTCACCAGCCTTGCACCGTCTTTCCCTCTCAGCAAGCTTTTCATCGTCCTCCTCAAACATGAATAGGAAGTATTGGAACACCGTGCAGATAGCGGGGTCTCCACCCATCTTCCGCTGCTCCGCCACCGTTGGCTTACCACCTGTAAAGGCGTTCCAAACCTTGCGCTTCACAACATCCGGCGGGTCTACCGTGAATATGCATGTTTCAGGCTCAGAGGCACTCATTTTCCCGCCAACGCCTAAGCCCGGAAGAAGACGACAGTGGATTTGAGCTGGCTTATAGTAGCCAAGCTTGGGCGCCACATCACGGGTTATCCGCCAATAAGGGTCTTGGTCTATGGCTGCCGGAATAAGCGCCGGAACATTCTCGCCAGTCAATTTTGCGTGGATGAAACATGGTGCCGCCTGGATGGCTGGCCAGAAAACCCACCCAATGTTTGTGCTTTCCTGAAAGCCGAAGGTGGCCCTTGCCGTCGAGTATGTTATGCGTTTTGCAACTTCTAAGGCTATGTCATACAGCAAATCTATGTCCTGCACATCATAGATTATGAAGGTGTTTTCTGGCTTGAAGCCTAAGGCTATAAGGTCTAAAGCATTTTCATAGGCAAAGTTTGTCGCCTCTTTAAGCTCCAACTCGTCCTTCACCAAGAATTTCTCGTCGTCCGTCATTTGGAAGTAAAGCCTAGTCCTAAAACGGTCTTGCAAGTGCTTTGTGAAAATCCATGGAACCAGATGTCCCAAATGAACCGGCCCAGAGGGCCCACGGCCAGTATACAGCACAAACTTTATACCCTTCTCGTATAGGTCTAGGACAACGTCTAAGTCGCGATGGGAGAAGAAGAGGCCCCTCCGCAGTTGCAGGTGAAGTTCACCAGTGTATTTTGCCAGTTTTTGGATTAGCTCCATTGTTAGGGGCTGAGTTCCAAACTCGCGGATTAGGCGTTCATAGTCGACTTTGCCCCTAACCTCCCAAGGGGTGACAACCATCTCGTTCCTTTCTTCGCCAACCAACCCTTTGCACTTTCCAAGCCATTTTACTGGCTTCCTTATAAAATTCCTATGAAACGTATTAAATTTTGTGAAAACGGACAATGGAATAATCTATAAATATGTGGTTGACATTTCCATTTCAGTTGTTGCTGGTGAAGGGATGCCCTGCCAATTTCCATAAGAGGCGGCGTTGAATTCTCCCTTAAACGGTATAGCTTAAAAACCCTCAGAGAATTCTTATGTAAGCATAACGGTCAACTAAACGGCTTAGAAAGCTTATACTATGATTTGGGTGTTTGAGGATGGTTGGTTTAAGGCTTCATGAAAGAAAAGTGTTGATGGCTTTGCAGGGGCTTGGCGGAAAAGCCTCTGTGGAAGATATTGTTGAAAAAAGTGGTTTGGCACACGCCGCTGTTATGAGGGCTGCCCTAACACTTTCTTCACGTAATCTTGTTAAGGTCCATGAGAGGAAATGGAATGTTGCCACATTAAACGAGGAAGGCGAGAACTATGCGCAGTACGGCTTGCCAGAAAGGCGGCTTCTCCGCGCTTTGTTGAGGCTTGGCGGCGAAGCAATTGTGGATGAGGCTGCTAGGGAGGCTGGCTTGGACGCTAGTCTTGTGCCAATCGCTTTGGGCTGGCTGAAGAGAAAGAATTGGGGAGTTATAAAGGGGAAACGGTGCGCCTTAAACGTGAGCGCCGAACCTCCGCTTGGGGATGATGAGAGGCTTCTAGCCAAAATTTTTGAGAGCCGCACCATCACGGTTGACAGCTTAAACAGAGAGTTAAGGGAAGCCCTAGCTTTTCTTCGTAGGCGGAAACTCGTTGATTTGGAGGAGAAGACTTACCGTGAATTGGAACTCACTGAGGAGGGATGGAAAACAGTCAAAAAGGGCTTGGAAATCTTTGAGGAGGTGACGCAGCTAACCCCGGAACTCATAGTTAGTGGACGTTGGAAGAGCGTTAAACTCACAAGGTTTGATGTGACTGCGCCTGGACCAGCAGTTTATCCGGGTAAGATGCATCCCTTGCAGCAGATTATAAAGCGTGCTCGAGAAATCTTCTTGGAGATGGGTTTCACGGAGATTCGTGGACCACTAGTGGAGACGGCTTTCTGGAACTTTGACGCCCTATTCCAGCCTCAAGACCACCCAGCCCGCGAGATGATGGACACATTTTATTTGGCTAGTCCGCAAACTGGGAGGCTTCCATCCAAAAGGCTTGTTGAAGCCGTGGCAAAAACGCACGAGGATGGCTGGGTTACTGGTTCTAGGGGGTGGCGCTACAAGTGGAGCAGCGAAGAGGCGAAAAGACTTGTTTTACGCACCCACACAACCGCCGAAACAATAAAATATTTGGCTACGCATAAGAAGCCGCCAATAAAAGTTTTTTCGGTGGATAGAGTTTACAGAAACGAGCAGGTCACGTACAAGCACTTGGCGGAATTCCACCAGATTGAAGGTATAGTCGTTGACAAGAGAGTCACGTTACGCGATTTGATGGGCACGCTGAAAACCTTCTACACAAAGTTTGGCATTGAAAAGATAGAGTTTTGGCCAAGCTACTTCCCCTACACGGAGCCTTCAGCCCAAGCTGTGGCTTATCATCCCAAGCTTAAGCGTTGGATAGAATTGTGCGGTATGGGAATCTTCCGTCCAGAAGTTTTGGCGCCCGTGGGCGTAAAATGTCCAGTTTTGGCTTGGGGTGGCGGGCTGGAAAGGCTTGCCATGATTGAGCTTGGGTTGGATGATGTTAGATTGTTGTATGCGAACAATTTGGGTTGGCTTAGGAGGACACCCCTATGCCAGTGATAACGCTTCATGTGGAGCGCTTTTCAAGGTTTTTGGGAAAACCAGTAACTGTTGAAGACTTGACGAGGTGGCTTCCATGGATAGGCTTCGACCTGGAGGAAATCGGCGAAGACTATGTTAAGGCGGAATATAACCCTAACCGTATAGACTTTTGCAGTTATGCCGGCGTGGCTCGCGCATTGAAAGGCTGTTTGGAAATGGAGACTGGAATGCCAAAATACCATGCTGAAGAGCCTAAAACAACCCTCCACATTGACAGTGCTGTTGCCACCGTTAGACCTTACATGCTTGCCGCCATAGTTCGCGGCATAAAGTTGGACGAGGACGCTGTGGTTGAGCTTATGGATATGCAGGAAGACCTCCACTGGGGAATCGGCAGAGACCGCAAAAAGGCTTCTATTGGCATCCACAACTTGGATGCTGTTGAGCCACCCTTCACTTACACGGCTGTGGAGCCCACAAGCGTCAAATTCGTGCCGCTTGGCAAGGCTGACGAGATGACGCCTAAAGAGATTTTGGAAAAGCATGAGAAGGGGGTGGCTTACCGCCACCTAATAGACTGGTCGCCAAAATACCCGCTCCTAATCGACAGGCACGGGCGGGTGTTATCAATGCCGCCAATAATAAATGGCGAATTAACAAGGGTGGACGCCAGCACGCGAAACTTGTTCTTGGATGTTACTGGTCCAAGCTTTGAGGCTGTGGAGAAAAGCCTTAAAGTTTTGGCTACCGCTCTAGCCGACATGGGAGGCAAAATAGAAAGGGTTACAGTACACTATCCAGACTGCACATTAGTTTCGCCAAACCTTGAACCAGAAAAGATGAAGCTTAGGCTGGGATACGCAAACAAGATGCTTGGCTTGAGGCTTTCAGAAGCCGAAGCCATAAAATGCCTACAAAAGTGCCGGCTGGACGCTGAAATGGTCGAGGAGGGCATTTTAGAGGTTTCCATCCCTCCTTATCGAATTGACATAATGCACGAGATAGACTTGGTTGAGGAGGTTGCCATAGGCTACGGCTATTATAAGCTTGAACCAACAATACCCGAAACTGTGACGGTTGGCGAAAAACACCCAGCAAACAGGTTGGCAGACACTGTTCGCCAAATAATGATTGGTTTGGGCTTTTTGGAGGTTATGAACTTCACATTAACAAACGAGCGGGTCCACTACGAGCTTATGAGGCTTAAACCCAAAAACCCAGTGCGCCTAGCAAACCCAGTCTCAGCCGAATACACAATAATGAGGGAAATGCTCCTGCCGGGACTTCTGAAAAACCTAGCCGAAAACAAGCATGAAAGCTACCCGCAGAAGCTTTTCGAAGTTTCAGATGTAGCAAAAATAAACCGCCGACAAGAAACCATGTGTGAAAGACGCCTACACTTGGCGGCAGTCACATCCCACTCAACAGCGAACTTCACAGAAATAAAATCCACGTGTGAGGCGCTCCTAGCCAACATGGGCTTGACGGACTGGCAAATAAAAGCGGCGAACCACCCAAGCTTTTTAGGCGGGAGAACAGCCGCCATAAGCATAGGCAAAAGGCAAATTGGGGTTCTAGGCGAAGTTCACCCACAAGTTCTAAACAACTTTGAAATCGAAAACCCAACAGCAGCCCTAGAAATAGACATAGAATGGTTAATACAACAAAAACCTAGAGGATAGTCAATTTAGCAAAAATTATCATTCATGTCAATTGTTTGCCTTTAGACGTAATTCTATTAGTGGCTATTAATGGAACGGTGTGTGGGAATTGATCAAGAGCTGTGTTGCGTCATTAGCATTATTTTTTGAAAAAAGTAAGTGTTATTAGGATGCGTTTACATCCATTTTTGGGTGGTTTCTTGAG
>JBMFMB010000031.1:0-8149 GCA_049970895.1 Bathyarchaeia archaeon
CTAACTAGAAAAGCCCTACGCCTAACTTTCTCGCGTAAAGCCGCAATGTCCGGTGGAGGCATATAGCTCTTAGGCAACGAATCAAGCCTCACAAGCTCAGCAATAGCTCTACTGTCCACCCTATCGCTTTTAATTCTCGCCTCAGCTATATAACGAGTCTTCTTAGGATGGGAAACCTCAACCCTATATCCCCTATTAACTAAAACACGGTACAGTGGAGCCACATAGGTTGAAGCCTCCAAACCAATCTTTTCAACATGGAAATTTCCAACGAAACTTGGAACAAGCTCATTCGGCAGACGCCTCTGAACAACAACCCGACCATTCTGGTCGAGGACAGTGGCGAAAGTCCAGTCCTTATGCACATCCAAACCAATATAGGCGCTCATAGGATGGCTTGAGCGCCCCAAACATTTAACCCTTCGCATACCATCGCGCGCGTGGATGCAAAATAATAGGCGTGAGCGACTCAAGTGGGGGAATCTAATGTCCAGAAGGATTAAACCCATACAAGGTTTATGAACACAAGGCTAAAACTGGTTCAGCCCTAAACTTTGAAGGATGCAAAAACATTACGAATGAGGAGTTGTTGGAGTTGGAATGTGACATTCTCGTGCCAGCCGCCCTAGAAAACCAAATCACAAAAACAAACGCAGACAAAATAAAGGCAAAAATAATAGCGGAAGGAGCCAACGGACCAACAACCCCAGAAGCAGACCAAGTGCTTAATGAGAAGGGCATATTCCTAGTTCCAGATATACTGGCGAATTCTGGTGGCGTTACAGTAAGCTATTTTGAATGGGTTCAAAATCTAACAAGGGAGCATTGGACTTTGGAAGAGGTAAACCAGAAGCTTGAAAGAAAAATGGTTAAGGCATTCAACGATGTTTACAAAATATCAAAGGATGAAAAGGAGCCTATGCGGACAGCCGCCCTAATGCTGGGAGTGGGACGTGTAGCAGAGGCAATAAAAACTTTGGGCTTGTGGCCTTAAAAGCGACTATGAACTTTGAAAATCCTAAACTCCCTTGTCGCATTTTCTAGACTACACTTTTTATATTTCCGCCTAGAGAGTAGTAGAACTGGTTGAGAGGAGAAAGTATCCTTGCAAGCGAGTGTTGCTGGAAAGGTTAAAGCCCTAGACTTCATGTTTGAGAATTCGCCAGTCAAGGTTATAGCAAACCGCAACTGTCCAGAAATCAAGCTTGCCGGATTAACAGTCGGCCCTTTTGAAGAGGGAAACGAGTATGAGGTTATGTACTGGGTTGCCAGAGAACTTGAAAAGTTTGGCGTAGTCCGCTTTAGAAATGAAGAATTGTTGGATTCATCTAAGCTTTACAAGATTCACTGGAAGGAACGGGTCCAAACTGCTGGGCAGATTTCAGAACTTTCTAAGGACTTTTATCCTAAGCTCCGCAGATACCTTGAGGGACTAAGAGAGGAGAGTGCTAGGCGTCCGGAGAAAATGCGGGAATATGAGAAGGCGAAACAGTTGGCACTGGACATCCTAAACCTAAGATTAAAGAAAATTGTTTCCCTTGCCTCTGCACCAGCCCAAACCGAGCATATTCTAAGAAACCTCACAGCAGAGGAGAGAATCCTTTACGAGCAAATTTATAGAATCATTAACAAATGGAAGGCTCAACTGCTTGAACGCGAAGGCGAAAAAGGAGGAGGCGCTGAAGAATGACTGAAGAGCTGGAAATAATAGACCCGCAAGAACGCTTTTTAGAACTTTTCAAAACGGAGAAATACCGCCAAAGAATCTCACAGTTGGCAGTTTCTGGAAAAACATCGCTTATAGTTGAGTTTGAGGACATCCTAACTTTCGACCATAGGCTTGCAGAACAGCTTCTGGAGAAGCCAGACGAATACTTGAAGCATGCGGATAATGCAGCCCAAAACCAGCTAGCTATAGAAGCCCCAGAATATGCTGAAAAACAGAAAATAACTGTCAGAATTGTTAGGTTGTTGGAGCCAACGCCACTGCGGAAGCTCGGCGCAGCCCACATAGGAAAACTCGTAATGATTGAGGGCATAGTTGTTCGCTCAACACCAGTCCGCCCAATGGTGATGCGGGCAGCCTTCAAATGCAGAGGATGCGGAAACATAACATACGTGGATCAAACTGGCCCGTTTCTTAAGGCTCCTTTTGCTTGTGCCGACCCCTCATGTAGGCGGAAGGGACCCTTCGACTTCGTGCAAGAAGAATCAACATTCATAGACTCGCAAGACCTTCGCATACAAGAACGCCCGGAAGACCTTCCACCTGGGCAGCTTCCCCGCACATTGCATGTTAAGCTTGTTGGAAGCGAAATTGTCGATGTGGCAAGACCGGGAGACCATGTCTCCGTTGTTGGAATTGTTCGTGCTGCAGCCCCAACTATGCCTAAAGTTGGAAAACTCCGCACCTTTGTCCTACATTTGGATACAAACTCCATTGAAGTCTTGGGAAAAGAGCCTGAGGCAACGCTTCCATCGCCAGAAGAGGAGAAGCAAATCCTAGAACTTGCAAAAGACCCATGGATACATAGGAAAATAATAAACTCCATTGCGCCTTCGATTTACGGCTATGAGCATGTTAAGGAGGCAATAATGTACCTACTTTTTGGTGGCGTTCCCAAGGCGCTTCCAGATATATCAATAAGGGGAGAATTGAACATTCTTTTGGTTGGCGACCCTGGAACAGCTAAATCCCAGCTACTGCAGTATGTGGCTCGGGTTGCACCTAGGGGACTTTACACTTCTGGCAGGGGCACAACAGCTGCTGGTTTGACCGCGGCTGTTATACGCGAGAAGGGCGGTGGAATGAGCCTTGAAGCCGGAGCCCTTGTGCTTGCGGATAAGGGAATAGCATGCATAGACGAGATAGATAAAATGCGCCCCGAAGACCGTGTTGCAATCCACGAAGCCATGGAGCAGCACACGGTTTCTGTGGCTAAGGGCGGCATAGTGGCAACTCTCAACGCTCGGACAGCCATATTGGCGGCTGCAAACCCAGCTTTGGGAAGATATGAAGCTCGCAGAACAATAGCGGAGAACATTTCGCTTCCAGTGACCATCCTCTCAAGGTTTGACCTAATATTCGTGTTGAGGGATGTTCCAAACAAGGAAAAAGACGGCAAAATGTCAGAGCACATTCTTGAAATTCATCGCAAAGGCTTAAGCCCGGTGGAGCCGCCCATACCACTGGAGCTTTTGCGGAAATACGTAAGCTATGCAAAAACTATAAAGCCGGTCCTAACCAATGAGGCGCTGCAACGCCTTAAAGATTTTTATTTGGCTATGCGTTCGGCAAGCGAGTCAGAAGGCTCCCCGATTGCCATAACCGCCCGGCAACTGGAATCGCTCATCCGTTTGGCTGAAGCCAGAGCCAGAGCCGCCCTAAGAACAGAAGTTTTGGCAGAGGATGCGGAAGCCGCCATAAACATAATGAAACGCTCCTTGGAAGAGGTTGGAATAGACCTATCCTCATACAAGTTTGACATAGACCTAATAATGACCGGGAAGCCAAAAAGCCTCAGAGACAAGCTGCAAGTGCTACTCTCTGTGCTGGCAGAGATGGAAAAAGAAATAGGAATGGTCAACAGAGCCGATTTAATAAAAAAGCTTGAAACCGAATACAATATTTCAAAAATTGAGGCTGAACGCCTAATCAGCCAACTCTTGCGAGAAGGAACAATTTATGAGCCTAGAGAAGGCTACTTGAAAAAGACGTAGACCATAGCCCTTATTGAAGAAAAAGGGCGGTTTGATGTGTTTATTCCGCAACCTCAACGTTGGCTTCAACGTAATACTGTGCATTCGCGTAACACTGTTATGCCCACCGTCTGATCCACGTCTTTTAAGGATATGCTGTCAGGTTCTCTATGTATAAGACTATGGTCCATCCTGGCTTCAATGTTAAATCATTTGAGGTTGGCTGAAAAGTTCACCGCTACAAGATATTTGAATACTTCTCTCCACAAAGTGTCAGTTATTTCGCTTGGCTTAACCCTTGTCACGTTTAAGTCCACTGAAACTGTGACGCTGTCAGTTCTCCAATAATAGACATTTGACCATTTGCATTCTTGGCCTCTAACTGATATTTGTCAATTACCACGTCCCTTCCACCAGTGTTTATTATAATCAAGGCTGTTTCAACACATCTCCCGGTGGTATTGTACCAAACATGTTCTTACTTAGGTGAAGCGACTCCTCCTGAACCCGTGTTGTAACGACGTTTATGGCGTAAAAGGTTACAATGGTTGCGAGTAGCACCGAAACCACTAGAATCATTAGGGTTGTTACTACAACACTTAAGCCTCTAACATTCCTTAACAGACGCATATATTCATCTTCAAGATGGTTTTGTTGAAATTTAAAGATGGAAAAGGAAAGTAAGACGCTTTGTACGTAGCAAAGACCAACGCAAGTTAAGGATTTAATCAAAGTTTTGATTTTACAAAAGTATTGGAATTAAATCTTATTAGCGCTCATTACAAATTAGAAGCATTAAGAAATGTAGGCTGCGCCGTGTGAAGTGTTATGGAAAGCTTAATGGTTGTTGCTGGCACAAGGCCGGAAATAATCAAAATGGCACCAGTAGTTAGGGCATTACAAAGGAATCAGATTCCGTTTACTTTTGTTCATTGTGGTCAACATTATGATTATGAAATGTCTCAACGGTTCATTGAGGAGTTGGAGCTTCCAAAACCAGATTACACCTACAAGGTTAGGGTCTATTCTCAAGGGGAACAGATTTCACGCATAATTGCCAACATGGGACGCTTATTAAAGAGAACCAGACCGAAATTAGTCCTTATCGAGGGAGACACGAACGGAGTTCTTGCAACGGCTTTAGCCGCAAACAAACTCGGAATACCAATAGGGCACGTGGAGGCCGGATTAAGAAGCTTCGACCTACGTATGCCAGAGGAACATAATAGAAGATTAACAGACCATATATCTACATATCTGTTTGCACCCACAAAAAATGCTGAAAGTAACCTTAAAAGAGAATCTGTTTGGGGGAAAATATACATTACAGGTAATACGGTCATTGACGCAGTAATCCAACACATGCCAATAGCCGAGAAGAAATCAAAAATACTGGACGAAGTGAACTATGAAAAATTTGCTTTAGCCACAGCGCATAGAGCAGAGAATGTTGACAATCCAATAGTTCTCAGGAATTTAATTGAAGCTTTTTTGGAATCTCCTATTCCAGTTGTTTATCCGGTGCATCCTCGGACAAAAAAGAGGCTGAGGCAAAACAAACTTTTTGCTCAGATAAGCAAATCTAAAAATCTTCAAATTCTTCCACCGGTTGGCTATTTCGACTTTTTAACATTGATGAAAAAATGCGAGATCATCCTCACCGATTCTGGCGGTATACAGGAAGAGGCTACAGCTCCACCATTAAGGAAACCAGTTCTGGTTTTGCGTTCATCAACTGAGAGGCCTGAGGCTGTCGAGGCTGGATTTGCAAAAGTTGTTGGCACAGAAAAGCAAGACATACTAAAAGCTTTAGAAGAAACTTTAGAAGTTAAGAAGGAACTGCCTGTAGGTTCACCTTATGGAAAGGGTGATGCAGCCGAGCAGATTGTCAAAGTAATCGAGGAGGAAATTTTCTAAAAGAAGGCTAGGAAATGTAGGTGATCTTTTTGTCTTCCTCTCTTCGCATCTCTTCAGCCTGCAACATTCTCTTCTCTTCGATTTTCCTCAGCCTTGCCATCATGCTCTCAGCCTTGGCAATTTCAGCATCCAGACCATCCAGGTCAACATTTATCCCCAAAATTTTCAGCAAAACCTCTAAGACGCTTTTAGCCGCCTTTGGGTCTGGCAGATAACCTCGTGTTTCGCCTAAAAGGCATAAAGCCTCAATCTTCCGGAAGGGTGCCAAGCCGAGGAGCAGTCCAGCTGTGCCAACTATTGGGCTTCCGATGGGGCTTATTACGGCATTTGCCTGCAAAGCCCTATTTAGAAGGGTTTGGCTTGTGGCAGCTGCCACAACTTTTGGTTTGTCTGTTTCAACCCTGTAGCCGCCTATTGTTATGACGAGCTTAACGCCGTGTTTTTGGGCGAAGTCAAGTATGCTACTTGAAATTTCATATTGCCCCTCAATGGTTTGGGCTTGACTGTCTCCAGTGAAAAGGATTAAGTCGTTTTCTCCATCGTCATTTTTCCAGAAGTAGAAGGTGCCCCGCAGAAGCCTAACGCTTCCCTTTTTGCTAACAAGCACAAAGTATGGAAAATGCGGCGAGTATAGGTATGCAAGTTTTTGCGCCTTCAACTGTCTAATCAAGTAGCGGGTGGCAATTTTACCAACAAGTCCCAGCCCTGGAAGACCCTCAATTAATATGGGGTTTTTAAGCTCCACTTGAGTCAGCTCCCTAATCATGGTCTCTTTCATTCTGCACTAGCCTCCCTCTTCAAAGCCATTCTATATTTTAGGTACTTGTCTTCCGGAGAAAATTTGGGTGGGTGGGGCACTCGAACTGGTCCGCCACAGTATGGACACTTGTCCTTTTTTAGGGTGTATTTTCTGCATTTTTCACATTTCCTTAATAGCCAAGCCAACTATTTCTCCCTTCTAAAAGTTCCTTGTCCACCAGCCTTAACAACATTTGAGACTATGTTTTCGGCAACTTTCTGCAGAACAGCCTCCGCATGCTTGTAATTGTCGGCTAAAACTTCAATGCAGTATTTTGGTGCCGCCATCACATAAAACCGGAGATTTACGCCCCGAGTTTTCTCTGCTTTTTTGGCGTTCAAAAAGGCTTCCTTGATGATTTCCACCCCGTTGGGCTTTAGGCAGCGGAGTTCCACAATCCCCTTAATCTTAACGGTTGGTAGGCGAATTCTCTCCTTTGCAACTTCAACAAAAACCTCCGCTAGTTCCTCTGGAACACTTATCCTCGTTAAGGCTTCTATGCCTTCCTTTGCGGCTTTTTCAAAGCCCTCGTATAAGCCATATTCCTTCTCGATAAGTGCTCCAGCCTTCTTGTAAACTTCCTCTAAAGACAAGCCAGCCTTTTCCGCAACATTTCTAAGGAGGGCTTCAGCCTTCCGCTCCCTTTTCCAAGAGAGCATCTTCTCAATTTTCTCCCTCTTCGTGACCCTCCTAAGGGATAGGTCTATGTGTCCCTTCTCAACATCAACCCGCAAAACCTTCAAAACAACCTTCTGCCCTTCCCGAACAAAATCCCTTATATTCCTAATCCATGATGAGGCAACTTCAGAAATGTGCAGAAGGCCCCTCTTATCAAACTCGTCCAGTCTCACATAAGCACCATAATCAGTAACAGTCTCAACAGTAGCTATAACCAAGTCGCCAACTTCAGGCCACTCCTGCCTCCTCAAAGCCATCCAGACACCATCTCACTCAAAAACCGAAACTATTTCCCCTTTAATAGTCGCCTTGCCACCGGCCGACTCAGCCAACTCGGCGCCACAAACATTACATGTGACTCTGTTGACTGCGTGGCTAAAAACTATCTGCTCATTACCACATTTTAAACACTTAACCCTAAGGAAAGCGCTTTTCGGTCTTGGAATGAGCTTTTCCCACTCAGCCACGGGCTTCTTCCCCCCATCCTTTTTTAGGCTATGACAAGCTTCCTTAACCTTATCCCCTCTTTATGCCTCGTATAGCCGCAAACCTTACACTTCAGCTTTAAAGTCTGCTTCTTAGTGGTTTTGGCAAACTTCCTCTGCAATGGATATTTCTGACCACCATAACCCTTCTTCTCCCTCTCATGGTGACGTTCTCCCTTAGCTAAGGCCCTACGCTTACCAGCCTTATAAAGCGAAACCGTGTGAACCTGATGCGCCTTACACCTTGGGCAGTAGGTTCTAATCTCCTTCGGAACATTCATCTAAACCAGCCAGCCTCTGATTAAGAAAACACACCCACTCATATACTTTTTCTATTGAAATTGGCAAAATGTGCTGAAATGTTCAGCTCACGTTGATTTCTTCGGCTAAACCTTGCCTAATTAAAATCTTGGCATTTTCGACGGGCACTGAAGCTACATCTTCAGCTTTAAAAGGTCCATAAATCTTCATATCTTGTCCAACAATAGCTGGGACATCCTTCAAAAACCTCAACAGGATCTTTTTAGACGCGCGTTCACGGGTTATTGTCAATTTATGTCCTTTAAGAAAC
>JBMFMB010000032.1:0-7177 GCA_049970895.1 Bathyarchaeia archaeon
GTACGCCGATGTTCTATCAAACGGATTTGAAGTTTGCTAGATAAGGGTCATTAAATCTGCGAAAAATACACAAAGATATGACGCTAGTTCTGGAGGAATAGCAGAGTGCGAATGCAAAAATATATGGCTAAAAAGGAAAGTAGAGGAGGCGTGAAAAACCAGTTTCAACAATAGCGTAGCGTAATACATGTTGTTGACGCTTTATTTGAGGAGTTAGGAAATATTATTTATCGAGGTAGGTTAATAAACATTTTTAGGAAGCCCGATGAAGATCTCTGTCTCTAGGAAAGTTGAAGATTACTTGAGAACAATTTATGAAATTGTGAAGGCGAAGGGTTATGCTCGTGTAAAGGATATTTCAAGAGTGTTGGGAGTTAAGCCGTCGACGGTTGTGGAGATGATGAAGAAACTTCATGAGCAAGGTTTTATTATCTATGAAAAGTATGGAGGCATTACTCTTACATCTCGCGGGGAGGAAATTGCTGAAGCTGTGAAGAGAAGACATGATACTTTTAAAAGGTTTCTTGAAATAATTTTAGTTCCTGAGGATGTAGCGGCAAAGGATGCCCACATATTGGAACATCAGCTTGATCCGAAAACTATATTGCAGTTCACAAGGTTTGTTGAGTTTATTACTCAGGCTGCTGAAACTGAGCGCCCTAGGTTTATAAAAAGATGGATTGAGGAGTTTAAGGAATACTGTGAAAGGCGTGGGGCGTGGTAGGCTTTAATAAAAACGCTTTTTAGGTTTTATAAGGGATCTCCTAATTTTTTTAGGGCTTCAGGCTGACATCGAACTTTTTTAGGGTAAGTTTCAAATTAGCCTAAAGCTTTTTAGACTTTTAGGGCAGCCTAAAAGGTGCAAACTTTGGAGAAAAGGCTAAGCGAACTGAAGCCTGGAGAAAAAGGCATCATAACACGGGTGGCAGGATCTGGCGCGGTTAAAAAGAGACTGTTAGATATGGGATTGGTTAAAGGTGCAGAAATAACGATGATTAGAAGAGCTCCACTTGGTGATCCAATTGAGTTTCTTTTAAGGGGATATAATTTGAGCTTAAGAAAGATGGAATGTGATAATGTTTACGTTTCCGTTAAGGGGAGTGTTGAAAATGGCGGCGACAGTTCCGCTTGCAATGCTTCCGGAAAATTATGAAGCGGTTATAGTGGAAGTTAAGGGTGGTATGGGCTTAACAAGGAGACTGGCTGAAATGGGTTTCACGAATGGCACAAAGGTGAAGGTTTTGCACTCAAGTCCTCCAGGTCCAATGTTAGTGATGGTGAGGGGTTCCAGAATAGCCCTTGGTAGAGGTGTAGCAATGAAAATAATGGTTAATCCTTCGGAGGCTATATAGCATGAAAATAAGGGTTGCAGTGATAGGAAATCCCAATGTCGGCAAAACCTTAATTTTTAACAACTTAACTGGTGGAAGAGCTCATGTTGGAAATTGGCCTGGGAAAACCGTTGAGAAAAAAGTTGGCAAATGCATGTATAAAGGCGTTGAGATGGAAATTGTTGACTTGCCAGGAACCTACAGCCTAACAGCAAACTCCATCGATGAATTGATAGCTAGGGACTACATAGTCAAAGAAAAACCAGATGCCGTAATAGACATTGTGGATGCTTCAAATCTTGAGAGGAATCTGTACTTAACTTTACAACTTCTGGAGTTGGAAGCAAACATTGTGATTGCATTAAACAAGTTTGACATAGCAAGGGATTTAGGATACGAAATTAATGTAAGTGAACTTTCAAAGCTTTTGGGAGTGCCAGTAGTTCCAACGGTCGCAACAACCCAAGAAGGAATGGAAGAACTCAAAGAAGCAGTTGTTAAGGCTGCTAAAGAGAGAGATAGAAAGCGAATAATCGAAATTAGCTACGGAAAAGAAATTGATGAACTTATCGCTAAAATTGAAAGAATACTGCAGAAAGACAAGGGGTTAATTAAGGTTTATCCTGCTAGATGGCTTGCAGTCAAGGTGCTTGAGACTGACGAAGAAGTTCTAAAAATAGTTGAGAAGAGTCCATGCGTGCATGAAATAGTTAATCTGCTTTTGGAGATGAAGAAATGAGCGAAAAAATAAAAGAGCTTCTGGGGGAAGAGGCCGAGGTTACGCTTGCTGAAAAAAGATACGAAGTTATAAGTAAGCTTCTTCCTAGAGTTTTAAAGGGAGAAAAGCCCTTAATCCGCTCGGACTTGCTGGATAAGGCGTTTCTAAACAGGTATTTGGGAATACCTACTTTCTTAGCTCTTTGGTGGGCCCTTTTCCGTTTCACATTCGATGTTTCAGCTCCGCTATCTGACCTCATAGACATGGTTTTTGGAAGGCTTAGGGAAATAGCTAGTATGAGTATTCAGAATGAACAGCTAGCTTCCTTTGTGGCAGATGGTCTAATAGGCGGGCTTGGCTCAGTTCTTGTCTTTATACCGCCAATATTCTTCCTGTTTTTCGGACTTTCAATTCTTGAGGATAGCGGATACCTTGCAAGAGCAGCCTTTGTAGTTGACAGAGTAATGTATAAGCTTGGATTACACGGCAAATCTTTCATTCCAATGCTGATAGGATTCGGATGCAACATTCCCGGAGTTATGGCTACAAGAACGATTGATAAGGAAGAGGATAGAGTACTTACCATTCTTGTTAATCCTTTGATGTCGTGTAGCGCCAGACTTCCAGTTTACGTTCTTATAGGAAGCGCTGTATTAGGTGGCTACGCGGCCGCTGGCGTTTATTCGATGTATGTTCTTGGAATAGTTTTAGCTGTCGTTTTAGCCTTATTCTTTAGAAGAGTTATCCCCTACTTTAAGGGTAAGCCTTCCGCCTTTATTCTCGAATTGCCAATGTATGCCATGCCAACTTTAAGAAGCACGCTGATGCATATGTGGGAAAGAGGGGTTCTCTTTCTGAAGAAGGCTGGAACAATAATTCTGCTAGCTACAGTTGTTATTTGGGCCCTTTCAAACTATCCTTGGGGTCCAGTTCACTCCGGACCTGAACCTCGCATAGAAATTTCATATATTGGCTCGTTTGGCCATATGATAGAGCCTATTTTCCGTCCATTAGGCTTTGACTGGAGAGCCGCAGTCGCCCTATTCTTCGGTTTTGTTGCGAAGGAGGTCGTTGTTGACACGTTTGGAGTGCTAGGTTTAGGTGGAGCGGAAGAACTGCGACAAGTTTTCACTCCAGTCTCGGGCTTAGCCTTCATGGCGTTCACACTGATTTATATACCATGCCTCGCAACTATTGGAACAATCTACAGAGAAACAAACTCTTGGAAATGGACTATTTTTACGGTCGTTTATGGACTTATTCTGGCCTATCTTGTCGCTTTTCTGATAGTCGGAATAGGAGGGCTGCTGGAATACTAGGTGATGGAGTATGAGGCTAAATAATAGCCGTAGACTAACTATAGCTGCATATGTTGCTACTTTGGGGAGCATATATCTAATGATTGGCGTAGCAGAATTCGCGGCTGGGTTACGGGATTTATTCCAGCCCAGCCCCGTTGGAAATCTTTTCGGATTACCAGCCGACATTTTCGGAGGCTTTTCAGCTCTAGTAATAGGCTGTGCCTATTTGGGCGGAACGTCCTTCTGGAAGGGGAAACATGAATCATTAGGATTCATTTTTGTCGGCACACTTCTATCAGCTGTCTTCGGAATTTTATACTTACTAATTGTTTGTGCGGATGGATTTGAGACTTTGCTGGCTTCCTTGGAAGGGAAAGCGTGGACTTGGGAATGGTTGATAAGGGGTAGAGCAGGCTCCGGCTTATTAAGGCCGGAAATCTGGCTCTTTTTCGTATCCCTGCCCTTAGCGTATTTCGCTTTAAGAAAAACGAAAAGAAGAGGGTTCAACAAGCCTGAAAGTCGTGGATCTTCATGAATGTGAAGCTTACAGCTTCGATGGAGAAATATTTAATGGGCATTTATTTGCGCGGGAGCGAGGGAAAACCTGTCAGAACAAGTGAACTTGTCAAGTTTTTTAATGTTGCTCCAGGAACGGTAACAAACACTGTCAGGCGGTTAAAAAGGAGGGTTTTGTAATTCACCATCCCTATAAGGGTGTAAGATTAACTGGTAAGGGGCTTAAAATAGCCTTTAATGTTGCGAAGAAATATGAAGTTTTAGAGCGCTTTTTGACCGATGTTTTAGAGGTGGAAAAAGTTTTAGCTCGCCAACTAACAATTCGCATAGGGCATCATATACCAGACGATGTTGTAGTAAAAATTGAAAAATTGCTATTAAAAGCGTGATTTAGGAATGTTTTTGAAGAAAATGTTAGAGTATATTTCTGAGAAGGGATACATTAAGGTGGATGAAATTAGCCAGCTATTTGATGTTCCCAAAAGCTTTGTTGAACATATTATTCAAGAGTTAACGAGGAAAAGTACATTAAAATGTTTAATCCCGAAGATGAAAAAATTACATGTGCCTTATGTTTCCATAAGAATGCTTGTGGCATGAGAAAGGCAAAAGGCATTAAATGTTATGTGCTCACAGAGAGAGGGAAAAGATTATTGAGTCGAGGAGAATAAATTAGTTGTGCCGGGCATCTGAATGAATGAGCAGCTAATCACGTTGTTCTTGGATAAGAAGAACATATTTGCAGTTGTGGGCGTCAGCAGAGACCCTGAGAAGTTTGGTCACCAAGTTTACAGGATCTACGTTCCGCCGGTTACAGAGTTTACGCTGTGAATCCTAATGTAAGTGAAGTTTTAGGGGATAAATGTTATCCAAGCCTCGAAGCCTTACCAGTAAAGCCTGACGTTGTTGATGTTGTGGTTCCACCGAAGGTAACGGGGGCTATAGTGGAAAAACGCAAGAAACTCGGTATAAAGAAGATATGGATGCAGCCGGGATCGGAGTCTGAGGCAGATTTATGGAGTTTGTGTCATGATTGAAAGAAGCAGACAAAAGTAGCCTACACATCGCTCATGTTTTTGATACTTTTGTTGAAAGATATGATGCATGGTTTGACTCGCCTTTTGGGAGTTCAGCCTTCAAGCTGGAAAAGTCTTGCATTGCATCTTTATGCCGCAACTTGAAGAGGCCGTTTCTTGAAATAGGCGTAGGTACAGGACGTTTTGCAGAAGCTTTAAGGTTATAGTACGGCGTTGACATCTCTGGAAAGGCGTTGGAGCTCGCTAAAAGGCGTGGAATAACTGTTGTGAATGGGTCAATCGAGGAATTACCATTTTCAGACGATTGTTCGGCTCAATATTTGTTATAGTAACCCTATGCTTTGTTGAAAAACCAGAAAAAGTTCCTAAAGTCGCCTCGAGAGTCTTGGCGAAGGAGAGGCGACTTGTACTAGGTTTAATGTTAAAAGAAATTTCATGAGCACGCTTTTACATGAAAAAGGGCGAAGTAGGCAACGTTTTTTACAAAAACGCGACATTTTACAGTTTCAATGAGCTAAAAGCTATGATAAGGAAAAGTGGACTAACCATCATAGACCTATGTTCAACGATTTTCCAAAAACCAACTGAAAAGCCACTGCACTTGGAAACTCCAAGAAGAGGATATTATGAAAAAGCGGGGTTTGCAGCCATTAAGGCTGGAAAGAAGCTTCATCCAGCTGGCATTTAAATTTGGATCATGCAACCAGCAGAGCATTTTTTGCTTGTTTTAGGGTAAAGATTAAAAATCTCTCTTTTCCGTGCGGTGCAGTGACAAGGAACTATTAAACGCATTCCTTTTAAGGCTTCCAGTCTACTAAAACCGTGAAAGCCACCAATCACTCCGTAGATATCTCCGAATTTTGAGGCAACCCTTAATATGCTCTCCAAACCTGGATGTGCGCAACCTGTTATGACGGTTAAGCCATTTCCTGTTTTGACAATTAACGATTGCTCCTTTATGAATTGTCCAAGTTCACCTGTAGTATAAATTCCTTCACAGACCTCTTCGGGTTCTTGAATTTCGCACAGTCTTACATTTGGGTGCGAAGCTAGCCAACTTTTAAACCTGTTTGAAAAAGATGCGGGTACAAACACATTCACTTTCCCGCAATAATTTATTATTTGGATTCCACCCGTATGATCTCTATGCTCGTGAGATAAAACGATTATGCGAATACTGCTTGGATCTACCCGGAATTTCTGCATGTTAAAATACAGAGTGTCTACGTCCCCACCAGTGTCAAAGAGTATGCCTTTCTCTTCAATCAAGCATGAAAACCCAAATGCTCCTCTAAAGCCATTTAAGGCTTCATTGTCATATAGGATTTTAAGTTTCACAACACTTGCTGCGTTTATGGGAAAATCAACACAAGCTTTTTGTCTTGTAACATTTGCTTCCCAAACGTTGCCGCAGATGCGACAAAAACATAAACCATTTGCGTAACATCCTACATCATTTGAACTACACTTAGGACACTTAGTATTTGCATTTTCAGCTTCATATATTAACGTATTCTCTCCTCCTTGAGTACATCTTTAAAATATTAACCAATTCAGGCTACGTTCACGCTTGAGTTCCCTTATCCTTGCATCCAAGGCTCCAATCTCGTCCCGAAGCTCTTCTCGATAGGCTTCTAACATTTTTATCTCCGTGTTGATGAATTGTAGGGATGTAGGAAACGGAAAAAAGTAGTATGGATCATACCCATACCATTTAGTTGGATACGACTTGAATTTTCTGTGGATATGCGGAGGACGATGAGACCTTTTTGCAGCCTTGAAATTCGTTGAGACTTGACCACTAAAGTGTTGCCTCACTGTTTGCGTATCGGTTAGCGGCGTAAAGTTTGGGCAAATATCTAACCCGTTTGGATTTACAGTAATACCATACAGTTTACATGTTCCATTCTGAAAATTAACGCAGTTTTTATGTGTGAGAAATCCTTGTTGAGATGGAGTACCCATTTTCAAGTATCTCCAAGTGCAAGTAACGTTTGTAGATTTGTGTGCAAATGCACATATTTAGCTTTTATGCTTCATAATTTCAAGATTAGACAATGAACTTTCTTTTGCAAGCATCTCAAAATAAGCAGTCTAGTGAAACTGTAAATGCTCGACTACAGAAAAACCGCGCGCAATAACGATGTGAAACTCGAAGTGAGATGTTAAAACCTAAAACGCGCGCTAGGACGTTGCTAAATTCAGACTAAAATGGACAAAAATGATTTTTATTTTGGCTTTATGATCAACCTGCAGTTTTGGTTTGTGCATGTG
>JBMFMB010000033.1:0-6864 GCA_049970895.1 Bathyarchaeia archaeon
AGACGAACTGTTCCCAGAAGACTATCCATGGACAATAAGGGAAGTTGGCGAAAGAATAACGGACATGTATAGGGAACTCGGCGTGGAGGTGGAAATAGAATATTTCGAGGGAGGTTTCACCCTCAAGTATAAAAGTTGTCCATACTACAAACTTGTAAAGACAGGGCAAAAAACGTGGCTTTGCAGCCTCCGCAAGAAAACAATTGAATACATAATTTCACGGGTAAGCCACGGAAAAAAGGGAAGGATAAAAATCATAAAGTCCCTGCTACAGAACGAGCATCCATGCGGATATGCAATATTCTTATCGGGGGTTCTCAAGAAAGAAGAAAAAGCTGAAACACAGGAATAGCCTTCTAGAAAGTCAAACAAGCATTTATTAACTGTTCCTCTTTATTATTTGAAAGCGTGGGAGGCCTTACAGTTGAGTTTTGAGATGTGGGCTGAGAAGTACAGGCCAAAAACATTGGATGAGATGGTGGACCAGAAGGAGATAGTGGAACGCCTAAAAAGCTTCGTTAAAGCCAAAAATGTGCCCCACTGTATTTTCGCCGGTCCGCCTGGAACTGGGAAGACCACGGCGGCTCTTTGTTTGGCAAGGGACCTTTATGGAGAAGCCTACCGCGAATATATTATGGAGTTGAACGCCAGCGACGAGAGGGGCATAGACGTTGTTCGGGAGACTGTTAAAACTTTTGCGAGGGTGCGTTCCATCGGCGAGGTCCCATTTAAAATAATGATTTTGGATGAGGCTGACAACATGACGGCGGACGCCCAGCAAGCCTTGAGGCGGACTATGGAGCGTTACACGGAAACGTGCCGATTCATATTGTGCGCCAACTACAGCGGGAAAATAATAGAGCCTATCCAGTCGCGTTGTGCACCCTTCCGCTTCACATACCTTCCACGGGAGGAGCATGATAAGTACTTGCGGTACATAGCCGAAAACGAGGGCGTAAAACTCCTAGACGATGGTTTAGACGCCATCTTCGAGGTTTGTGGCGGGGACTTACGAAGGGCAATAAACACTTTGCAAGCTGCCGCTTCTCTGGGTAAGCCTGTGGACGCAAAAATTGTTTATTCAATTGCTGGAAGAGCCAACCCCGCCGACGTGCAAAAAATGATTGAAACAGCCATGAAGGGCAACTTCCTAGAAGCACGAAAACAGCTCCGCGAAATGATTCAGAAGTATGGCGTAGCGGGAAGCGACATGATCCGCCAAATCCACACGGAAATTTTCAGAGCAGACATCCCAGAACCATGGAAAATAAAACTGGCAGACATTGTTGGAGAAATAGATTACAGGCTTGTTGAAGGCGCAGATGAAGAAGTCCAATTAAGTGCACTACTCGCAAGACTTGTAGAGGCAGCCTACGAAATGAAGGGTTCAAGAAAGGTGTAAAATGTGTATCAACCCTGGACCGTTAAGTACAAGCCTAAAAGCTTGAAAGAGGTTGTTGGAAATAAGGAAGCCATACAAAAGTTTGTTGAATGGGTAAAATCTTGGGATGGGGGAACCCCGAAAAAGAGGGCAGCCTTTCTTTACGGTCCACCGGGTGTTGGGAAGACGGTCACCGTGGAGGCTTTGGCAAATGACTTTAAGATGGAGTTGGTGGAGAAGAACGCCAGCGACTACAGAACAGAAGAAGCTGTAAAACGCTTCGCTGGATTGGCGTCCCAGTACGGTTCGCTTTTTGGCACGAAGAGATTAATCCTTTTCGACGAGTTGGATGGCTTGACTGGAACAGCCGACAAGGGCGGGGTTAAAGCCATAACAGAGATAATTAAAACTGCTCAGTGTCCAATAGTGCTTATTGCCAATAATGCGTTTGACCCGAGGTTTGCGAATCTCCGTAACTATTGCCTCCTAATAGAGTTTAAAAAGCCTCCAACCACCGATGTCTTAAAGCATTTGAAGGCTATATGCTTAAAAGAGGGCATAGACGCTGAAGAAAGCGCCCTAAAGTTTATAGCCCAACGCTCAGAAGGTGACATCCGCTCGGCGGTAACAGACCTCCAAGCATTGGCACAGGGCAAGAAACGCTTAACATATGATGATGTTGCATGGCTGGGCTTCAGAGACCGTCAAGAAACAATATTCACAGTTCTGCGTATGATTTTGTATGGGAAGACATGTGAAAGTGCCAAACGCGCCGTTAACATGGCAGACGTGGACATTGACATGCTCTTTGAGTGGATATATGAGAATGTTCCAGCCCACCTAACTGATCCACGTGACTTGGCGGCAGCTATGAATGCCCTTTCAATGGCTGACGTTTACCGTGGGAGAATTCGGTCAACCCAAGACTATAGTTTTATACGTTATGTAATTGACTTCATGACCGCTGGCGTAGCTATGGCAAGGGTTAACACAAAAACAGCGGGTTGGACGCCCTTCCGCTTCCCAGAGCGAATACAAGCACTATCAAAGTCTAAGGAGGAGCGGGCAATGCAGTTGGAGATAGGCCGCAAAATCAAGCGCCGATGTCACATATCCGCCACAAGAGCCTCTAAGGAGATTTTGCCATACTTGCGGATAATCTTCAAAAACAATGTGGAAATGGCTGCCGGACTTACAAAGTGGCTTGACCTAACCCGAGAAATGGTTGAGTATTTAGCCAAAAGCAAAGAGAGGGCTGAAGCGATAAATAAGCTGCTGAGTTAACGCTCTTAGTGGATTTTGCTTCCTTCGGCTATGTCTTTTTCTGGTGCTAGGGCTACAACGTTGCCCTTTTCGTCTTCAGCTGCCAAAATCATGCATTGGGATTCAACGCCCATGAACTTTCTCCGCTGAAGGTTTAGGATGAAGGCGTATTTTTTGCCGACAAGTTCTTGTGGCTTGTACCATTGGAGAAGCCCGGCAACGGCTTGACGTTTTTCCGTTCCAAAGTCCACAATCATCCTTATGAGGTTTCGTGAACCCGGAATTTGGTTTGCCTCCAAAACCTTTCCAACACGCATGTCAAGCTTCTGAAACTCTTCAAACGTTATTTCCGTCATAGGCATCACCCCAAATTCGTGCACGCAGCACTTTTAAGTTTTGCGTGAAGCCCTCTTCTTCTTTATCTTTTCAACAGTTTTTGTTATGCCTTCCCATCCTTCGGCAGCCTTCGATTGGATTATTTCGAAGGCTTCCTTCGAGGTTAATCCCGGCAACTCCTCGCCAACAGCCTTCCTAACCAGATAGGCGGCTGCGTTCAAGACTTCGCCGTTCAGCCGTGAATCCATCAAATCCGCCAAGTGGCAAATTAAAGCTTCAATGGTGTGCGGTCTGATGGGACTGTATTCCCCATGGTGGGCGGAAACAACGTGAATAAGCTCCAGCGGAAAACCCCTCCGAACAAGCTCTGATATGACGATGGATAAGTGGTCCATGTAGTCAGCCAAACAAGTTGTGCCATAACTCCCATTCTCATTCACAGTGTAAGTTAATGGTTTGAAGATGTCGTGGAGCAGCATGCCAGCAATAACAAGGTCGCGGTTCACCTTCCCATGATAAACCCTCTCCACAGAGTTGCACAAAGCCAAAGCCAAATTTGTTGCGGACACAATGTGCTCCACATAACCGCCTGGATAACAGTGATGATGGGACAAGCCAGCTGGCGAAACATCCAATGGCAAACCAGAATAAACCTTCCCACCAACCTCAAAAACCGGGTTCTCAAGAAGCTCAACAACCTTTTTACGAAGCTCTTTATCGCGAATTTTTTCAGCCAAAGCCCTTATCTTTGAATGAAGCAAATCTCACACATCCACAGTGGCTAAATGCCATTCAACTATTTTGCACCTTCAACAATATTACATTTTAGAGCTATGACAATTGTCTAGAGCGGATTTTGTTCCGTTCCGCAGTCGCCATTTCATGTGCAATTCTTAAAGGTTCTGGAACACCACTGTAACGCGCGCAGTGCTTAACAATTTTTATGGCTGTTTCAAGAGAAACCATGTGCCCAACACTAACATAAACAACTTTTCTAGAGGAAATCTTCAACGCAGCCCCGACAATTTCGCCCTCATGCCGGAGATAGGCGAAATCTCTCCCGCTGAAAGGTTCAACCTCGCCAATAAGCCTACTCTTAGCAACGCCTATTGTTGGTTTACCCAAAACAACTCCTAAATGGCTCGCGAAACCGCAGCGATATGGATGTGCAAAACCATGTCCATCAACCAAAAAAACGTCCGGCTGAATTTTCAACTTTCTGATGCAGGAAAGTGTTGGCGGCAACTCCCTAAACGAGAGAAGTGTCGGAACATATGGAAAAGTGACCTTGCGGGTGGCTGTTTGCACCTCAACTATCTCTAAATTATTAAAATCCAGAACAGCGGCTGCGCCTATCGCCGAGTCGCCAGCATAGGCGGCGTCAACACCAGCAACATAACGGATTTCCTTGGGCAGTCTATCCTCAAAAATAATACGCTTTGCAAGTTGAAGCTGCGCTTTATGTGCCTTTTCAATCGAAAAGTAAGGCTTTAAATAGGCTAAGTTCATTTATCTACCTTTTTGAAGAGCTTCAAAGCGTCTTTCCAGCTTTTCAAAGCGTTTCATGTATTTTTCAAGGGATTGCCTTCGCACCTCGTGGGTTACGTCGCCCCTTGTAGTCTCAATAATTTTCCTTGCAACGTCACATTTTCTCCTAAGTCCTGGAACAAGCATGTAGGCTTCATCCATAGCCATAAGCTCCGTGTAAATCTCGTCCATCACCTTTAGGCATTCCTCACTTTTCCTCGCGTCGCCCTCCCGAAGAGCGTCCAGAGCCAAACGCCTATACTCACCAATAACATCCGCAAGCCCGAGAACATAATCTATGGAAGGCACATTAATCTCCATTGGCGTGACAAAGCGTCCCTCCTCGACAAGTGTGAGAAATATGTTTGCCTCAGCATACTCCTGAAGGGCAATGTCATATAAACCGCTGTGAATTATGTCCGGATGCTCCCCCGCAACTGCATTAAGCCTAAAAATTACTTCCCTAGCCCTTTCAAGAAGCCTCCTCGCCTCCTTGAACCTTTTCTGGTGGATAAAAAGTATTGCTTGTTTGGATATGCTAGTTAATTTTCTCATGTCAGCTTGGGCTTTATCACGAATTTTCTCTTTACCCTTAAGCTCCCTTCTAATCTGCTTTAAAACAGCCTTTAAAGAGGTCATACGCCCTAACACTTCTATCTGATCGCTCTTATAATAGAGGGAAACTGCTATTTTATCGTTGCCAAAAAGTTTGGAGGACGGTGGCTAAATTGGGCTTTTCGGCTTTTAGCTGGTTTGCTGCTGTTTTTCTTGCTGTTCTGGCCAGCGCTCGATGAGTAGCTTGTCATCTCCGATTTTGAAGCTTACCTTCACGAATATTGAGTCTGAGCCTTTGAATGGGAACATGCTGTCTTCAGCCAAGTCCTTCGGCAGGTATATTAGGAATTTGCCATCTTTCCTCCTGAATAATCTGCCTTTTCCCTCATTAACCATAGGTTGCACCCTTATGACAGCAATTTTAAACACCAATGAATAAAAAGCGAGTTATTTAACCTTTACTCCGCTCCCATCAAATACAAGAGCGTTTAACCAGAAGAAAATTTTATGGGCTTTTCAAGTCTGCTCAGCAACACCACACGGCTGTCTTCCGACTCGTCAATAACCTTGTAGCCTGTGACCTTGGCAAGCTGCAGCGCAAATTCACGCATTTCCTTGTGGCTTGGCATGTTTTCATAACCCAACCTCAGCCTCGAAAAGCCAACATGCATGTAAGCTTTAGGCTCAATGTATGTGGGGTTAGCCTTCTCTACTAGTTTGGCATATTCATCAACATTTCCCATATTGAGGCCGCGCACAGCAGTTATGCGAATCACCGTTGGGCAACTGAAACTTTGGAGAAGCTCCAATGTTTCGTTAAGCCTATCCCAAGCGTCCGCAGATATGGGGCGGCAGACTTTTCGGTGAATCTCCCTATTTGGGGCGCAAACAGAAATGTAAAGCTGGGTTGGCTCGTGGCTTAGTTTAGCGAGCGCCGACGGAACAGTGCCATTAGAAACCAGAAAAGTTGTGAACCTCCTCTTGTGAAAGGCGTCTATAAGCTCACCTATAGGCTCGTAGAGGGTTGGCTCTCCAGTCAGGCTTATCGCCGCGTGCCTCGGTCTTAGGGCTTCCTTAAACTTCTGGGGATCTGCCTTAGGGTTTCCCTTATACCCGCTTAAAATTTCAAGCTGCGCCTTTATGCTTCCTTCCACAATTTCTTCTGGGGAATCCCATTTTGGCAGTTTGGTCTCCTCCCATGTTATTTGGAGGTCTCCACTTTGGGCTCTCCAGCAAAAGAGGCATCTCTGAGTGCAGAAGAAAAGCGAAGGCGTCATCTGGATGCACTGGTGGGACTTTATCCCGTAAAACTTCTGCTTGTAACAAGACCTGCCATGAACTAAGCTTTCATAAAGCCACCTACACCTTTTGACAGCCGAGTGCCTACCAATAATGTGGTATTTATGCTTCTTCAACGCTTTGACAAGCGCTTCTGGAACAAGACTCATCGTCAACCCCATTTGGAAGGGCCTATACTTGTTAAAAGTTTAGACGGTTTTGTGAGCTACCCACGGCTGAAGTCTGCGGGCTTCCAGCGTTTAGAGTGGGCTTTACGCCTAACTCCTCATTTGCTGGTTCGAGGGGCACACAGCTCCTCCATCCCGTGCGTCTCATTAACGCACGGGCTATGTTGACACATGCGTTTAGGTCTCGGTTATACTCCATCCCACATTTAGCGCATTTATAGGTTCTCCCTTTCACCCGTCGGGCAACATGCCCACATCTGTGGCAAGTTTTAGAGGTGTTCTTCGTCTCATCTTTGTTTAAGTATTCGACCTTTATTCCTTTGAGGAGAGCCTTAT
>JBMFMB010000034.1:0-3500 GCA_049970895.1 Bathyarchaeia archaeon
AAGCCTAGGACTAAAAACACTGACAAGAGAAGAGCTGGAAAAAATTATAGACGGAATAATAGCCAAAAACAAGGATTTAATCGAGAAAAGCGGGGCGAAAGCCTTCAGCATAATCATGGGAATGGTTATGAAGGAGGTTAGGGGCAGAGCAAACGCCGAAACAGTAAGCGAACTAATAAAGCAAAGGTTAGTGAAAAAGGCTTAATGAAGCCTATCTGTATTTTTCCAATGGGATTATTTTTTCCTGCAATAGTTTTAGGCTTTCACCGCAGTATGGGCAGATGTTAAATTCTGGAAGCACCGGCTTGCCACATGCAACACAAACCTTCGGATATTTGAGCTTCTCCTCAACACCCCTAATCTCCCTTTTCAAATGGTTCAGCTCAGCCCTAATTTTCTCCAAGCCTTCTTTGAGGGGTTGAATTTCCTTAACTTCTGCTCTTATGTTGTAGATTACATCCTTAACGTGGGACAATATTTCATTGTTCATTTCAACACTCTCGTTCATGGCGTCCAACAATTCGCTTTTCCGCTCCAGAAGTTGGGATTCAACCATGCTCTGCTTTCTGGCATCTGAAAGCACCTTGTTTAGGAAGGCTTCCACAGGGTTTTGGAAGGCTATGGCGCATGTTATGCCCCAAAGGATGAAAGTTGCCATGGCGCTTATTAGGAAGTAGGTGGGCGGCGTTATAGCCTCAAGCTTTTCCTTAGCCGCTGGGTAAAGTTGCAGAAGTGCGATGGGCTTGTTGAAGATTAGGGCATTTGAGGCGTCTAGGAGGTGGGCTAAGGCTATGACTGTTAGTGTGCTGAAAATCCATACGCCTATTCCCTTTTTTGACAAGGTTTTTGCCTCCTTTAGTATATTACATCTTAATATTTAATACGATATTTCCAACACTGACATATATCAAAACACGTAAATTCTAAAAAGAGAAAACAGACAAACATATAGGTGTGATTGATTTGGGCTGGAGAGCGGCTAAACCATCAGAGGGGGAGTTTTCATTCCGCGTTAAGGTGGGCGACTACGAGGTTGAGGTTAAAGGTTTGAAGGAAGACGTGCTAAAGACTGTCCGCGAACTGCCAGACCTCATGCCAGAAGTCAGCAGAGCCTTCGAAAACCTAAAACCGAAAACAGCGGCAACAGTCATTGTTAAGACTCCAGTTTCAACTGTTAAGGAGGAGTCTCCCGTAGAGAAGTATCCAAAGATTCCAAAGGTGGAGAGCTGCAGCGAGGCAGTCCTAAAAATTCTTGAAAGCGACTGGGGAAAGTGGCGTCCAAGAACCTTGGCGGAGCTTAAGGCGGCTTTAGCGGCAAACAACCTAAATTTTCCTGGGCGAACCTTGGCTGGGGACCTGCTTGGTCTTGTGCGTAAAGGCGTTGTAAGGCGTTGGAAAACTGATAAGGGTTATGTTTACATCTTGGCTGAAAAGGAGGTTTTAGCCCAAAAGGAGGAAACACCATGAAAAGGGTTGAGGTCCACATTAAGACTTCTTTTGGCGAGATAGTTGTTGAGGGCGAAAACCCCCAGGAGGTTTTAGGCCTCCTAGAGGCTTTTCCAAAGGATTTTGTGGAAAACGTTTCAAACATGGTTTCAAGCAAGCTCGTTCCATCGGCGGCAGTCCAGCTTAAGGGCATTATAGAATTCACAACGGAAGGGCCTGTGCTGATAACGCGTGAGAAGCTTACGCATTATGAGGCTATTGGACTTATATTGTATGCTTCTGATGGGAGGCAGAACACAGCCACCCAAATCCAGAAGCTTCTGGAGTCCAGCGGCATAAAATGTATGGTTCCAGCCCGCCTAAACGAGATGGTTAAACGAGGCCAAGTCTATAAGCCAGACCCGAAGAGGCCTGAGTTTAAGTTGACGGTTCAGGGCGAGAGGTGGATTGAGGATGAGGTTTTGGCTAGGCTTAGAGGGAAAATGGCTTGACAAGCGAAGAAGCCAAAATAACAGTTAGCGTCAAGTATGGCGGTGTGGAGCAGACCTTTTCCGGAAGCCCTGAAGAGGTTTGGGCTGCCATTAACAGGTTTTTCAGCGATTTTATCCCAGCCTTCCAAATAGCGAAAGCCTTGGTTTTGAGCGTGGATTTGCAGAGGCTAGTTGAAGACTGCAAGGGATTGGTAGGTTTTGCCGACAACATGCCACACTTGCTAGTTTCAAAGGAGAAGCTTACCGACAATGAGACTTTAGCGCTTTGCCTCTTAGCCGCCTACATCGGCTTTAAGCTTGGAATGCTAAAAACTGATGTGCTAACCCGCGAGGAGCTTCAAGCCAAACTGGGCAAAAACCCAAAAATAACCAGCACGAGACTCGGAGAACTTGTGAAGAGCGAAATAGCCGAAAAAACAAGTGACGGTGGTTATCGCATAACAAGTTTTGGCGTCTTCCAAATGCAGAGGGAGTGGCTTCCGAAAATTAAGGCTAAGTTGGGCTTGTAGGCTTTTACGCCCCTAACCATATTTCTTAAGGATTTTCTCTTCATCCTCGACTATTTTGTCTGAGCATAGATAAGCGACTAGTTTTTGGCTTATGACTGGTTTTCCATTTTGTAACGGATAGGCGTATGGAAGATAAACCTCCGCATGCTCGTCCAGCCTCAGAGACAAGCCCTTCTTGACGGGGATTCTTTCCGGTGGTGTTCCCTCACTTACGAGTTTCGCCACATAAACGGCTCCATCAATAGAGAATTGACCTTTGCCAATGTTCCGCACAGTAGCCGTTTTCTGAAAGCGGTTTGTTAGAAGCTTTCTCGTTCTACCCTTCGGCGGGTGGTCGCCCAAAATCCCGCCGATGATGACCGCTTCTTTGCCAGCGAAGTCTTCTGGCTTTAGTGGCTCTTCAGCCTTCGGGTCTAAAATTACGACTTTTTCCTGACTGAAAATTTCTGCGGCGCTTTCTTCTTCAACCTTTCCAAGCCTTGAAAGTTTTATGGCATCACCTTTCTTTTTGACATTTGTGAATAGTAGGCGGTTTTTGCCCACAATTTCCGAAGCATTCTCATACTCCCATAGAAGCCACTTGCCAATTTCAGGCTCCAAATGCTCAATAACAAAGATTGGCTTAATCATTGCCACCACAGCTGTTTCAGGACTTGCCATGTCAATTTTAGGAAGTTTTCGACTGATAAATTGATAGTTCCCTCTGGGTTTTTTCACGTATAAGCGGCGCCAAAATGTTGGTAGGAGATTAATTCTTTTAGCGCTTTTCTTGAGGGTTTTGGCGGTTCCACCGCTGGACAGCCCAGCTGAATTAGGGCTGCGATTCGATAATTTTCCGGCACACTTAGAATCTTTTTAAGCTGGTTTTCTCCTTCGTCGTTGTAGAAGGTGTAGATGCAACTGCCTTAGCCTTCGGCTGTTGCCCCAAAAGCATGTTTTGGATGGCTGTCTAGGCTAAAGCCAATGCGAGCTCTTCCTTCATCTTTTCTGGTATGTGGAAGCAGACGGCGATTAATGCTGGAATTTTTGGCCATGGCAGATTTTCCCCATGAAC
>JBMFMB010000035.1:0-1139 GCA_049970895.1 Bathyarchaeia archaeon
CCCAATAGCTAGGCTTACGAAAAAGGCTATGGATAAAGATGCATAGACAAATGTTGAAATTATAGGTGCTATTAATGGGTATTTCCCTCCTTCCATAAATATCAAAGACGCATTACGCGATAGCGTATGTGGTGTTAGGGAGGGCTTCTGGTAAACTGATTTTAGCGCTTCCCATAAAACTTCAGTTAGGTTACAGTATTTCGGCTCACATGGCTTAAAATAGCGGAAAAACACTTGCCCCTCAGCGCCAAGGGTGCGGGTAACATTCACCTGCTCTATGATTGATTCTGGATCCCTTGTTTCATTAAACTCGTGGAGACCTATGCCTATATAGGAAGGAACTTTCCATTCTGTGACTTTTAAAACTTCATTTACACGCTTTTTAAAGTCTTCTATGTCCTTAGTGTAGGCTCCAAGCACGAGAAAGTCCACATATCCCCCGTGAACCCATTCCGTCCAGTTTTGAAATACGCCACTAATTGCGTCGTATATTCTCGATTTAACGTAAGCTGAAACTTTAACATGAGGCTTTAAACCTTTAACAAGGTTGTAAGTTTCATTTACGAAACTTGAGATTTGCTTAATCCTCCACTTTGTCCAATGATCCCAGTCTGGATCTTCTGGGCTATGGGGAGGAGGCTTACCAGTTTCGTTCGTATATGCTTCAACGCAATATTTACAATAGCATGCGCTTGAATTGTTATATCGAATATAGTCTAAATGTATTCCGTCAACATCATATTTTGCCACGATTTCTTCAATTAATTTTAGAAGGTTGCTGCGGACGATGGGGTTAGCTGGACAAGCCCATTCTTGGTCATACTCGCCATTACAGTATTTCATGGCTAAGCTTTGATTTTTAGCCAAATATGGGTCCCTAAAAACATTAAACCATGCGTGAAGTTCTAGGCCAAGCCTACGAGCCTCATCAACAGCCACCCGCAATGGATCCCAATCCCATCCCCTCCTGAAGGGACGTAAGCTACTATTAAAGTAAACATTTCCTTCATCCGCGGAAAGTTTCCAAGGGTCTTTAACCAAGAAGAAAATCATGTTAATGTTGAAGCACTTGAAAAGCTCGAAGGCGTCGCGAATACTATCGGGGTTCTCAAAACTGCTTGCATAAACATAGATTCCGC
>JBMFMB010000036.1:0-1047 GCA_049970895.1 Bathyarchaeia archaeon
TATTCCCTTTCAATTTCACTTTTTATTTCATCATGAATTGTTTCCTCAACTTCCATTAAACATCTATTCACAACCTTCGTTCTAACAGAATGAGTATCACAGCCTTTTATGTAATCAAAGACCAACTCTAACCCCAGCAGAATTAAAGGAACTGTACATCTATTTTTTGCTTACTATACGTAAGTGCCTCTACATCGATAGTCAAAAGCGCCCACGCAATGAAAACTTAAGGAGTATGAGTTATAGTATAAAGTTTTATATGGTTGCGTTTTGCGCCTATGCGAAGGCTCCATAGGCGCAAACCACCCCTATATTCTAATTTAATCACTTATCTCGTTTGACTGATTATGCATTTTAACGGCTATTTCGAAATTTTAAAAGTTTTAATTGGAAATTTCAGGAAATTGAAGACTATGGTTAGAACCATTTTGTCCATTTTAGTCTGAATTTCGCAACGTCCTAGCGCGAACTATGCCCAGTTTCTCGATGATAACATCTTATTGAGCAAGCACTAAAATGAAACATATTTCCTAGAAGCTAGTTCATCGATCTAAATCAAATGGTTTTTGAAAAGATTTTACGATTTTCTCCTTTTCTTTGAAGATTTCGGCTTCTCTCGCTTTTATTAAAATGTTGAGAAGGCCCACGAGCGTCTTCACAATCTCGGACGTTATTAAGTAGTCGATTAATTCGTGTTTGAGGGAAAATGCATGATAGCTCGGAAGCCTAATCTTCATCGCGAACCATCCTTCAAGCTTCAAAGAGCGCAAGTTGAGTCATTGACATGGCGGGCATCTGAAACTCGTCGGGCGTGGTTCCCCCCTTTCGAGGGCTTTCCACCAAAAACTCAAAAAGCTTATGAACGACGTCGACGGTTTTTGAAGCGGTGAGGTCTGATGTCCCGTCTCGTGCCTAAGGGGGAAAGCGAGGGGGAGATTTGGACCCAGAATGGCGGTGGGGGCCGGCCCCGTCACTGAATAATGTTACGGAGTCATCCAAAAAGGTGAATATTGCATTAATCGTTTGGGATGTTGAAAATTGGGTGCT
>JBMFMB010000037.1:0-911 GCA_049970895.1 Bathyarchaeia archaeon
CATTGTCCCGTCCTTTGTAGCGCGCGTGTAGCCCAGGGGATTCGGGGCATACTGACCTACCGTCGACCCCACCTTCCTCTTCCTTAGCGGAAGCGGTCTTCCTAGAGTGCACCACCCCTTTCGGAATGGTTAGCAACTAGGAATGGGGGTCTCGCTCGTTATCACACTTAAGTGAATGCCCTACGGTACGAGCTGACGATGGCCATGCACCACCTCTCCAGCTCTTGTTCGGGTAAAGTCGTCAGCTTGACCCACATACGCTGGTCTCCCCTGGTGAGTTTTCCGGCGTTGAATCCAATTAAACCGCACGCATCCTCCCGTTGCGGTGCTCCCCCGCCAATTCCTTTAAGTTTCAACCTTGCGGCCGTACTCCCCAAGCAGCCCGCTTAACACCTTCGCTCCGGCACAGCCTGCCCCCGAAGGACAGGCCACACCAAGCGGGCAGAGTTTACAGCTAGGACTACCCGGGTATCTAATCCGGTTTGCTCCCCTAGCCTTCGTTCCTCATCGTCGGAGCCGTTCAAGTCAGACGCTTTCGCCACAGGTGGTCCCTTCGGGATTACAGGATTTCACTCCTACCCCGAAAGTACCTCTGACCTCGCCCGGTCCCTAGCCTTGCAGTCTCCCCGGAATTCGAACCGTTAAGCGGTCCGATTTACCCAGGGATTTACAAGGCCGACTACGAACGTTTTAGGCTCAATAAAAGCGACCACCACTCGAGCTGCGGGTATTACCGCGGCGGCTGGCACCCGTCTTGCCCAGCCCTTATTCCACAAGCTTTTTAGGCTTGTGAAAAGCCTCCCCGAAATGGAGAGGCACTCGGGCTCCCCTCGTCGCGCTTTCGCGCAGTGCGAAGGTTTCGCGCCTGCTGCGCCCCGTAGGGCCTGGGTTCGTGTCTCAGAACCCATCTC
>JBMFMB010000038.1:0-863 GCA_049970895.1 Bathyarchaeia archaeon
GAAGAAAAAACGCTAATTCTGGTTTCTTACAGAGAAATCGTAGACTTGATAAAGGATCTTAACTTAACCGGAAGCCTTTCAAAAGATTGCCTAGCCATAATCTCAGAACCAGAACCTCAAATTGAGGAAGGTTCAGAGTACTCTGTCATAGCCAACTGGTTCTCAACGATGGCAATAGAATCATACAGAATAAGATCGTCAGGTCACTACTACCAATACCAACTCAAGACCATACTTGAAAAAATTAAACCCAAAAAACGCATAGAAGCAATCCACACTGAAAAACCAAAGCTATTTTTAAAAAGCTTAAAAGAAATACGTAAAGCTTCTGTCAAATAAACTAACAGCCTACAAATGCCCGGAAGATACAAGCATTTCTGTTAGTTGCTGCTTATGGAATTGGTCCAGTATAGGTAAACTTTTGTTTGTAGTAGGAAGCCGCATACCTTGATTAGTTTTGTTAGTCTTTCGAGGTTTGCCTTCATAACTTCTTTCGCGTAGGCTTCTTTATTTCCGAATGGCATGTGGGGGAAGAAGTATTTCATAAAACGCGCGTGTGAATGTTTAATGAAAGCCTCTTTTATCGTTTTTATTTCTTCTCTGCTTAGGCTTTGAAGTTTGTTTTGGACGTATTTTTCGCTTCCCAATAAGTGGATGTTGAATCCGAGTCTGCTTAAAACTTCAGCTATGGCTAAGGCCTCTTTTGGCGGCGGCTGCTCTGCTATTCTACGCATTCCAGCCTTTTCTGCGAAGGGGTTGTATTTCGGCATGACTGCTGGCATCTCCACATAAGGCGTACTCACTAATGGTAGTGTTTCTTTTACGAGTTTAGACCCGCGCGCGCCTTTCGCGTGTTCCCCTTG
>JBMFMB010000039.1:0-830 GCA_049970895.1 Bathyarchaeia archaeon
TGTTGAGGGGTTTGGTTGGCCATGTATTTTCAGTTTTCAAGTTTTAGGAGGGTGGCTAGGGTTTTATCCGAGTATTGTAGGGTTTCTAAGACTGCTGTTTGGAGGTGGGTTGTTAAGCTTAGGAAGAAGCTGCAGATAGCTTCTGAAAGGATGGGCTAGGCGTTTCATAGCTGTTGATGAGACATGCGTAAAGGTTAATGGCGAACAATATTGGGTCTACTCAGCCTTAGACATAGACAGGAATGAATTAATATCAATGAGAGTTTGTCCCACAAGAAACAGTTTAACAACGGAGTCCTTCATTAAAGGCGTGCTAAAGTATTGTGAGGGGAAGCCTGAGTTCATTGTGGATAATGCCCCATGGTTAAAAGAAGCCCTTACAGAGCTTGGACTAAGCCATCACCATCAAACCCGTGGGCTAAGAAGCCTAATAAAATCAGCCTTCCCATCCTTCAAACAACGAACAAAAATATTCTTCAACAAAATAACAGTCAACCTAAAACACAACCCACACCTAAGATGGAAAAGGGCAGTGGAATGCTGAACCCATTCTGCAAAACATTCACCTACTACAACAACCTAAGGAGGAAAGCCTTAAGTTGCCACGTCTCTATTATAATCTACCAATAATTCAAACTAATACGCATATTAGTTCACTTAATGTTCTGACAAGCTCTTCCCTATCCAGCACCATTCATGGAAACGAAGTTTGGCTCATAATCTTCTAGGTCATAACAAAACCAGAAGCTCAAACAAGTGACCAGCTTATTGTGCAATTTACATACGGATAACAACGTAAGTCCCTCTTTTTCTTTAACCTTTCAGCCTCT
>JBMFMB010000040.1:0-815 GCA_049970895.1 Bathyarchaeia archaeon
GCCAAAGTCTTAACAATGTCGTAGAACTCTGGAAGCTCCAACTCGCCTTGTGGCACTTTGAAGCGTGTTTGGGGCGTTATGCCTTCAGGGTTCCGCGTTGAAGGTGTTTCAAAGTAGGCTCTTTCAAAGATTTTTTCTCTGTTCCAAAGGTTTCCTAGGCCGACGACACTGCCATCGCAGGCGCAGGAGCCGAAAGCCACAAGCACCTTCGCCTTCTGCCTTAGGAGCTTGGCCATATACTCTTGTTCGCTGTTTCGGATGGCACCATTGAAAAAGCAGACATCTATGCTTTTATCGGGCATGGCTTCAATATCCTTATATTTTATGTCCATGGCAACAGGCCAAAACACAATGTCCGCCTTCGCAACAACGTCCAAGATTTTCTCGTTAATGTCCAAAACAGCGATTTCGCATCCACCGCAGCTTGCAGCCCAGTAAAAGGCAAACTTCAGTTTTTGAGGTTTCCCCATTCTCTCACCAAGTTCTGCGTAATTTTAATAAAGCTGATTATTGCGCTTCTATAATTTAAATTTAGCTCATTTGAGTAAATAGAAAAAATATTTCATTAAGTCTTAATTCAAACTTAAAGCATAAAAGATGGATGAGGAGAAATCTAGCTTGACGCGGCTTTTTCTGCCTCTGCTTCTTTATCTGTAGCCTTCTCCGCAGTCGCAATTGTTTCTGGCACTTTCGCCTTCTCTTCTACGGGTTTGGTTGGCTGTTCCTCCTCCTTCAGGTTTAAGGTTCCCCTTATTGTGCCGTCCTTCATATACTTCAATTTGATGCCCAAATTCCTCATAAGCTCAATCGCCTTA
>JBMFMB010000041.1:0-791 GCA_049970895.1 Bathyarchaeia archaeon
AACTTTTATGGCACGCATTCTAAAATTGTCTAGCTTCTGAATTTCTGGACTCATTTATGGGCTGCACCTACAATTTCTTTGACACACTTAAATTTGTGTTCTAGCATATATTTTCTTAAACCTTCTAGCACTTCACCGAAAATGTTTAGGCCCCTCCATAGTATTCCTGAACCTATTTGTACAGCACTAGCTCCAGCTAGAAAAAATTCTACAGCATCCCTCCAACAGCATATTCCACCAACACCTATAATTGGAACACTAATGTTTTCGAAGAGGTCGTAAACTATTTTTATCGCAATAGGTTTTATAGCTGGACCTGAAAGGCCACCGTAAACGTTTCCAAGAACAGGTTTCATTATATCAACGTCTATTGCCATCGCCTTCACAGTGTTTATTGCAACTATAGCGTCAGCGCCAGCCTTGACAGCAGCTTCAGCCACTTCTAAAACATCTGTAACATTTGGAGAAAGTTTAGCAAAAACTGGGACGTTTACAGAAGATTTAACAGAGTTTACAACATTGTAAACCATTCTAGGATCCTGTCCTATAAGTGAACCAACTTCTCTTACATGAGGGCATGAAAGGTTTAATTCGAAGGCTGCTGGGTTAAGACTAAGAAGCGTCCTTGCAACCTGAGAATATTCTTCTGGAGAAGAACCGTATACGCTATACACTATTGGAATCCTAAATTTTTCTCCATCAAACTCCTTCAAAAATTCTTCGACACCTGGGTTTGGGAGGCCCATTGCATTCAATAAAGCATACGAGTCTATGACATGAACTGTTGGGTT
>JBMFMB010000042.1:0-751 GCA_049970895.1 Bathyarchaeia archaeon
CAGCTGCGGAGTAAAGCCCATAATACCTTACCCATCAAACCAGAAGCCTGCTGAAGCAGAATTCCTACGCGTAGACAAACGCTTCAGAACCCATGGCGCCGAAAGCCTAAAAAGGCTTTACGCCTGCAAGGCTTCAGCTGAAAGAGCCATCTCAAGGCTAAAACAGCACTTAAGCCTAGAAAACCATAAGGTTAGAGGCCTAAGAAACATCCTCATCCACACACTACTATGCATAATAGCCATGCTACTCATCGCATTAACAGCTATAAAACTTGGAAGAATGGAACAAATAAGGGCAATAACAGCCCTCACATAAAATTAACAAGAAAACATCAATTTAGCAACAGCCTAGCGCGCAGAAAACGGAGGGGGAGGGGTAGGCGAAAAAGATAGGGGGTAGGTATAGGTCAAGTTTTCTGCAAAAGTTCATTTTCTTAGGCCTTCTGCTTTGAGGACTTTTTCCATTTCGTCTTTGTTTGCTACGAATAGTTGGAGTAGGGATTCTAGGGCTTGTTCCGGATAATCCATTAGGATTTGTGCGTATTTTTTGATTTCCTCTTTTACGAATACTTCGAAGATGTAGTCGTAGATTGCAAGCAAGTCCTCTCTTTTGGATTTATGGAGGGCTCCCTTTACCATTATGTATAGTGGGACTTGAACTGTGCCTTCGACCATTTCCACTATTTTTAGCATTTGGTCTTTTAGGAAGGCTTCTCTCTCCTGCCCCTTTAGTGTTTGGGCTTTGGTTTTT
>JBMFMB010000043.1:0-735 GCA_049970895.1 Bathyarchaeia archaeon
ACAAGACTATAGAAAGGCTAGACCCTTTCTATACGGAGGTTTAGAAAGATATTTATACCATGATGGTCTAGTTTTATTGCGACAACATGGTAAAAGAAGCGGAATCAAAAATTTACAGAACAAACGGTCGACATTATCTTTATTTACCTAAAGACCTAATCACAGACTCAAACTTTCCGCTTGACATCAGAAAAAAGATAGTAATACGAATTGATGGAAATCGTTTGATCGTAGAAAATAAAACTGAAAGCTATGCCTAACGCAGATGCGAGATTCCACTTTAGACTTAAAACTTGAAGTTTTTATGCGCTAAGCCATATACCTTAATGTTATACGCAAGGATAAGGTACCTAAAAACTTCCACTTTTCAACAAAACCTGGAGCTTTCAAACATTAGAAAACACTTTTAGACATTATAAAAGTATAGAAGACTGTATTTTTAACGTTGTCTCTTGCAGAGTTTGAAACAAGACCTCGTTCTTTTTTTGGGGGAGAAAAGTTTGTTGTAACTCATAGTTTGTTCTGGCAATTTGCGATAAACCGCAAAGCCTATTGAAGATATTTAGTTTTAAAACGCCAGTATGCGAATAAGTTTTACTTGAAACACCCAAAAACCTCACGTTATAAAGATTCTGTTATCGGGAAGGGTAAGGGGGAAAGTATATTAGTCACCTTCTCATAGGCACGTTTAATAACCCTTTATTTAGAGTGGTTTTATTGTGTCTAACATGCTCC
>JBMFMB010000044.1:0-729 GCA_049970895.1 Bathyarchaeia archaeon
GATACTTTGCTCATGCAAGAATTCCAAAATAAGATAATCCTGCCATCAGATGAAATGCCCAAATACTGGTATAACATACTTCCAGACTTGCCGGAACCTTTACCACCTCCAGTTGACCCATCAACAGGGAAACCTGTTAACCCTAGCGTTTTAGAAAGAATATTTGCAAAAGAATGTATAAGACAAGAAGTATCTACACAAAACTATATACCAATCCCTGATGAAGTTCGAGAAATATACTATGTTCTTGGGCGGCCGACGCCAATTTTTAGGGCGAGAAGGCTTGAAAAATATTTGGACACTCCTGCAGAAATATATTTTAAAAGAGAAGATTTTAGTCCAACTGGAAGCCATAAGACGAATACAGCTGTAGCCCAAGCCTATTACCTTCATAAAGAGGGTGTAAGTAAGGTTACAACAGAAACTGGTGCAGGCCAATGGGGTTCAGCCCTTTCCCTAGCATCTGCATTCTTTTCACTTGAAACAATAGTTTTTATGACCCGAAGCTCATATCTTCAAAAACCTTACAGACGTGTTATAATGGAACTTTTTGGTGCAAAAGTTTACCCTTCTCCAAGCGACCAAACAAATGTTGGAAGAAGTTATCTTTCATCTGACCCATCTCATCCTGGAAGTCTAGGAATTGCGATAAGTGAGGCGCTTGAGGTAGCGCTTGGCCAAAATAATGCAAAATATTCTCTCGGAAGTGTACTAAATCATGTTCTATTG
>JBMFMB010000045.1:0-722 GCA_049970895.1 Bathyarchaeia archaeon
CATGGCTAACGCGAATTTCACGCCGAGAACAAGCCTTGGGTTTGGCTCAAGGGCTATTACTGTTTTACGCTTTCCGCGTTTAACTTCAACTTTGCGCATTAGGGCTTGGCGTATTATGTCCCGCAAAAGGTGTCTTCCCCCTCCAAACGAGCCTTTGAACTTTTAAGCTTTTGACAGGCTTGAGTAGGCGTTTTCTTGCCACGTCAACCTGAAACTCAAGAACTTCCAGGACATCTGCGCGCGCGCGCGCGATGTAGCCTGCTAAAACCTCCCACCATAGCTCAACAGGCTCATGGTAAATGCGTGGATGAGCCTTCAAATTTGGAAAATCAACAAGCACAACAAGCCACTTGCTCATCTGCGTTACGCTTTCGCATAAGCCTCTAAACGGGAACTCAGCAAGCTTCTGATTCACGTAGGCTTGGACTTCAGCCACGTTAAGCTTTAGCCCTTTAGGGCGGAATATAAACTCAACCTTCAAGGCAACTGCACCTCGTAAACGTCCCAAGCCTTTGGTATCCCATGCTTCCGACAGTATTCTTCGCCTGGATAGCTACAGACAAAACGCTTCGTTACGCCAACCACTTTGTCGAGAAACCAAGATTTTGTGGGCGGGGCTCTAAACCAAAGTTTCCTAACGCCTTTCACCTTCAGCCACATGAAAATTGAAGTTAAGGCTTCAACGTTGTCCGCTAATGCGTTTGGGTCGGCTGGATAGAAGG
>JBMFMB010000046.1:0-708 GCA_049970895.1 Bathyarchaeia archaeon
CGTTTGGGTTAAGCTTCAAGCCCGTCTGGTTTGCTAAATAGCCAGCAGCCTCATCAATGAAAATGGCTACTTCAGAGTCCGGAATATCCGAAGATGTTAAGCCCAGCCTGAGCCTGACACGGTCTAGTGTTACAGACGCCAAACCACTCTAAACTCCGTTTTCTGGCTCTTAGACAGGAAAACGGTAAATATAAACAATTTCTACGCTGAAAAAGGCTTAAAAATCCAGCATTTCGCAGAAATGGTTAAAAATAAAGCATTAAATTTTAAGCTTAAACATTCCAACATGTTGGAATGTTTAAGGGTGAAAACCTGGAAATTCTCAACTCAGAGGTTAATCATCCGCGCGCGTAGAAAATAAGGGCTGTATGCGAAGCCCAAAAATGCCCAGAAATCCCGAAAGGAGAATAAAAACCATTAAAAACCAAATAATTCAACACTTATGCGCGTGCAAGTGCAACCAGAATCTTATGCTTAATATGAAAGCATGCCTTATTCATTAAAGTCAACGTTTTGCTTCGTTAAGAGGAGAAAGGACTGATTTAAAGCTTTTGTCGAAAAGAAAGACCAACGGGAAGTCGTGTTAAAAGGTCTTGAATTTTCTTACGCCGCACACACTAGTACCAGTTGACTGGTCTTCTATCGAAAAAAATAGGGGGATAATAGGAGACCTTGCATATTTTATGGGCATCGTCGTCCGAAGTTTCT
>JBMFMB010000047.1:0-705 GCA_049970895.1 Bathyarchaeia archaeon
GTTCAAAATTGGTGCAAGGTGTAGAAAATGTCCACTAAACCTCATCTAAACCTAGTAGTAACAGGACATGTTGACCATGGAAAATCAACTACAATGGGCCACTTCCTAGTGGAAATAGGTGCAATCGACCCACGGGTTATAGAAGAATATGCAAAAGAATCTGAAAAATTCGGTGCAGGTGACACATTCAAGTACGCCTGGGTTCTTGACAGGCTAAAGGATGAACGTGAACGTGGTGTAACAATCGACCTAGCGTTCCAAAAGTTCGAGACAAAAAAATACTATTACACGCTGATAGATGCTCCAGGCCACAGAGACTTCGTTAAAAACATGATTACAGGTGCAAGCCAAGCTGATGTAGCATTAATAGTCCTTTCAGCAAAGCCTGGTGAAACAGAAGTGGGTCTTGGCTTCGGAGGACAGACAAGAGAGCACGCTTTCCTACTGAGAACACTTGGTGTAACTCAGGTTATTCCGCTAATAAACAAGATGGATGATCCAACAGTAAAATATTCTGAAGAAAGGTACAAGGCTGTGAAAGCTGAATTTGAGAAGCTTCTAAAGATGGTTGGATATGATGTAACAAAGCTTCCATTTATACCAGTATCAGGTTGGGTTGGAGACAATCTTACAACAAGGTCTCCGAACATGCCATGGTATAAGGGTCCAACATTGCTTGAAGCACTAGACATGGTTTCAGAGCCT
>JBMFMB010000048.1:0-698 GCA_049970895.1 Bathyarchaeia archaeon
CTGCTGCAAGTGCGGAACATCATCTCTAGAAAGATTAAAGAAGGGTTTAATTGGTCATGCCTTATCATGTTTAAATTTGCTTCTGAAAAGTTTTAGGGGGTTTTATTGTGGTTTTTATTGAATTATTAGGGCATTTTTATTTCCATTATTTTTGGCTTTTCCAAAGTTATTCCGAACCTACCCCCTCTAGGCTTTGCAACTCATGAATACGCCCACAACTGATCCAAGAAAGCGAATAACAGAGCATATAGAAGGTGAATGTTATTCATGCCATTACAAGTTTAAACGCTCGTTCTCCGTGTGAATTGCCTTTGTGAAGTTTGTGACTTTTACTATCAAGTCGTGCGCGAATAGGAGGTCAAGACATAGCAATCCTAGGACGGCGAGACTCTAGCATAAACTATGTTTAAGCAGTCTGTTCGAAACGTGGCGATTAAAGGTTTGTAGGTTACAAATTTATACTTATGTGGATGTGAAGTTAGAGGAAAAACTTCGAGATCCATGATGCGATCTCATGCGTTTAAGTAGTGGTGTACCATCTTGTTTTAAGGTCTTTAATTTCCTTAAAGTGGGGGTCATCTGATACCAAGGGGGATTGGCGTATTTGAGCTGTAGCGGCAATTACGCTGTCAGCCATAGGTATTTTGTGTTTGCTTCTGAGTTCAGCGCTTTTCACCGCTATCTCATAGCTTACATCG
>JBMFMB010000049.1:0-679 GCA_049970895.1 Bathyarchaeia archaeon
GGCGTAGTGGAGCAGCCAAGCGCTTATCAGGTGGGTTTTTCCGCTTTGCCTGCACCAGCGCAAAGCCACATCGTTATGCCTTTCCAGAAGCCTTGCAGCCTCCAACTGGTAAGGCGTGAGCTTCAGCCCTAGGCATTTCTCGCAGAAGGTTGGAAAGTCCTCTGGGATCTCCCTTTCTTCGCTTCCGAAAATTTCCTCAAAAGCCTTTTTGCGCCTTTGGAATGCCAAGGCTACACCACAGGAGTCTGCTGTTTTTTGCCAAGTTTCCTTTTGGCTTCCTCAATCATTTCGTCAAGCTCTTTCATCTGCTCGTTGAACCGCACTTCATCGTAGCTGTTTGTTAGGCTGTTGATGATTTGGGCTATGTAGCTGCAAATTTTCATCCAAGCCCGCCTTTCCTCGCCCTCAGAGAATTGGGCCATATCCCTTGCGATGGCGAAAAGCCTTGAAAGGTCGTTGATGAGGCTAACTCGCAGATCTTGCGTTTTTAACTCTTTAAAAAAGGCTATTTTATTGAGCATTTCTTCAAGCATTAGAATACGTTTTTTCCGAGCCATTCTGGACCTACCCCCTCCCCCTACGTTTTTTGGCTTATGAAGATGCCCGTGACTGTGCCTGTCAGCCCAGATATGGCTGCGAAAACCTCGCTGTTCCACTTGCCCAGCAAAGCCATGTGGGC
>JBMFMB010000050.1:0-663 GCA_049970895.1 Bathyarchaeia archaeon
ATCTTACAGAGTTCGACAAGAAAGCCCACGGTTTTAACCTTGGGATATATTGTCGAAAGGCTTAAATTCTTTCGAGATAGGATATCTTCTAGCTTGTCGCTTGAACTTGTTCCGGACGCCAAAAGCTGGAACTATAGCTCCAGACTAAAGTGAGGTGGTTCGGGTAGAGGTAACGCAGAGCTTAAGTACTCTATTGCTTTTCTGTCTTCTTCAATGAAGCCTGAACACTCGAACTTTCTGTAAGCAACTCAAGCTTTTTTTTATAATTGTGAATGTTCACCTTTCCTCCTCTACCATTATAAAAGGAGGGTGGAGAACCGTCTTAGAGAATTCATGCTCCGGCCGGGATTTGAACCCGGGTCCGCGGCTCGAGAGGCCGCTATACTTGGCCGGACTATACTACCGGAGCATGTTGTGCGAGGGTTTTCACTTTGGGATAAATATCCTTTGCCGTCATATTAATGGTATTTTTGTTGTATAGTTTAGCTTTTTATTACGTATTTGGTTGCTAGTCTTATGTCTTCTGCTTTTATTGTCTTCCTTCCTGCATGTGTTGAGAGTTCTACTGCGTGTCTGCCTATTTCTACTCCTATTTGGTCTAATGTTTTTGCTAATTCTATTAGAGCGTCTTCTCCGGCTCTTGTTGCACCAGCCTTCTTTAAT
>JBMFMB010000051.1:0-347 GCA_049970895.1 Bathyarchaeia archaeon
AGGGAGCTTGAGATTGAAAAAATAGTTAAAAAGCTTCCAAATTTCAACTGCGGTGAGTGCGGTTTTAAGACCTGCAGGGATCTTGCTGAAAAGATTCTAAACAATGAAAGAAGGCTGGAGGATTGCAGGTATTACAATCCTGAGGCAGTTATGCACATAGAGGTGAATGGGAGGGAGATCTACCTCTCCCCCTTTGTTCAGAACATTGTTAAGAATACTATTACAGGTATGCTCTCATCCCTGAAGGGTGTTGGAAAAGTGGAATCTCTCAACATAAGGATGAAATTCTGACATGGATGGTAAGTAAAGTGCCTGTGGCCAGATTTTTTTCTTAGGAGGTGATCCAT
>JBMFMB010000051.1:357-661 GCA_049970895.1 Bathyarchaeia archaeon
CCGCAGGTTCCCCTACGGATACCTTGTTACGACTTAACCCTCCTCGCCGACCCTGGGTTCGAACCTGCCACAACGGCAGGGCCTCACCCAAAGCCAACTCGGATGGTTTGACGGGCGGTGTGTGCAAGGAGCAGGGGCATATTCACCGCGGACTGTTGATCCGCGATTACTACGGAATCCACCTTCATGAGGGCGAGTTACAGCCCTCAATCCGGACTACGAACAGGTTTCGGGATTACCTTCCCCTTTCGGGGTTGGAACCCATTGTCCTGTCCTTTGTAGCGCGCGTGTTGCCCTGAGGATT
>JBMFMB010000052.1:0-659 GCA_049970895.1 Bathyarchaeia archaeon
GGTTGTTTATGAGTGCGTGCGTTGCGGTCATAGAGCCGCAAAGGAAAAGTGGGAGATGCTCGGCTGGAAATGCCCAAACTGCCTTTACAAAGTTGCACGAAAGGTGCGCCCACCCATAGTCAAAAGGATAAAAGCAGTATAACCACATCATTAGGAACTAGATTTAATTCCCATTTTTTCGGTTTGAGATAAAATCAGTCAATATGCGAAATTTGGTTTTGTGTAGATACACATGACACTATGTTATTTTCACTTTAAAGTTTTCTATAATCATCGCTAAATGAATATCAAACTGATGGTTAGGAAGTAAAATTTTTAAGATTGCACTTTGTAAACGTTTTGCGTGAGTGGTTGCGCGCGTTGAGAACAATGTCTGCTTCCATATCTGGAGCCGCAGGCGTGTATTTTGTTGCTGGTGAACTTTCGCGTAAAGGTTACATTGCATTAACCACAACCAGAAATGTAAAAGGCCCCGACTTGATAGTTTTTAACATTGATCTTACAAAAACTATCTATTTGCAAGTCAAAACTAACAGATACAAATACGATTTCTGGATAGTTGGAAAACCAGATGTTAAGGATAATCTTTTTTATGTTTTTGTAAATCTCTTAGGCGATCAAAAAAGACCGGAGTATTATGTTGTGCCTTCTAAAGATGT
>JBMFMB010000053.1:0-648 GCA_049970895.1 Bathyarchaeia archaeon
CGAGAAAGTCTCTGGTCTTACTTTTATCAAGTCTGCTTTCAATAACTTTCTCAAACTTTTCGATTTTATTGGTTATGCTTTGCCGCTTTGCCTTAAGATTTCTTTCCAATCTTTCCCCAAGCACTCCTCCAAATTTTTCCTCAAGACATCCCTAAGTTTCCGTTCAATTTCAGGGATTCTATTTCTCAAAGCCACACTTCTTGGGAACTTCTCAAAATATTCTAGATTTTCTAAATGTGTTAAGCTCTGATGGCCAAGTCTTACTTATTGGAAACTCCCGCTCAAAGCATGGTAGAAAGCTTGACAGGAAGTTGTTTATTAACTGCGCTTCATCAGGATGAGGGTCCCTCTTCCGATTACATAAAAACTTTTTAGCGTTGTTACTGGGGATGTCCCCCGCAAATCCCCTTTTTTCTGTCAAATCCTTGGGAGGGAGACCTGTTTTCAAGATTAGGCGTGTTGAAATATTAACATCTGCAGTTTTAACGTGTTACCCTACCTAACTGCTTTACTTATACCCTTCCGCTTTCAGTTTCGCCCTCAACTTTCTGACTTTGTTTGCAACCAAAAATGGACGTGAAAATCTACCATTTTTCGATACCCTCCCCCTTTTCCCGCCAGAGAAAACCTTTCTCATATGCTTTTCTG
>JBMFMB010000054.1:0-637 GCA_049970895.1 Bathyarchaeia archaeon
GCCAACTATTAGAATAAGCCTTCTCCAGCCAAAATTAATGAAAAATAAGCCTTAAAACGCCAGCCTAAAATTCATCAAAGTTGCGGTAACTTTGATGAATTTTAATATGCAAGTTTACAAACCGCTGCATGAGTCCCGCGCGCTTGCTTTACTTTTTGGAAAGGAAGGAAAAGGGTTTACAAGCTAACAGAAAGGGTGCAAAAACCATAGAAACCATACTCAGCGCCAACGACAAAATAAAAACTTCATAACAAGCCTCCTAAAAGTTCAATCTTCAACATCCTAAATTTTTAAAAAGCAAGATTAAACGAAATACTAAATAGTATCCTCCCAAATTCTCTAAAACGAAACACATGGGCCCGTAGCTCAGTAAGGATAGAGCACCGGGCTTTTAAAACCAAAAAGGCTTTGGCTGAAGAAACCCGGGGGTCCCGGGTTCAATTCCCGGCGGGCCCGCCATCCCTCATCAAACACGCAACAAAAGTATAGAGGGCAGGGCTAGAGAAAGTAAGGGCAGCTAAAAGCTATTTTCCACGGAATGGAGAGGCTAGACGATTTTGTTAACACTCCTTTCAAGACGCCGAAATAATGAAACCATTTTTCGGTTATTTTTGCGAAATTTAAGTAAAAAGAGGGG
>JBMFMB010000055.1:0-628 GCA_049970895.1 Bathyarchaeia archaeon
CGTGAATTCTCTCGTTTTCATAAACGTCTCTTATTATAGATCTTAGAACTTCCTGCGGGCTTTCAAGAGATTCTGGAAGGTAGTGGATATGGCGCAGGTGACCGCCGAGTTCCTTCTCCCTCTCGACAATATGGACCTCAAAACCTTGTTTCGCTAACTCTAAAGCGGCAATCATTCCAGATAAGCCGCCACCAATAACTAAACCAACTGGAATAACATTCGTCACAGGCTTTTTTAACGGTTTCAATAGCCGGGCTTTAGAAACAGCCGCTGCCACTAAATCCTCAGCCTTTTTAGTTGCTTTTGCAGGCTCGTGCATATGAACCCAGCTGCACTGGTCTCGGATGTTAGCCATCTCAAACAGGTACTCGTTCAGTCCCGCCTCGCGTAATGTCTCCCTAAACAATGGCTCGTGAGTACGGGGAGTACAAGCTGCCACAACAACGCGGTTAAGGTTAAACTCTTCGATTTTTTCTCGGATTCTTCTTTGAGTATCAGCTGAGCATGTGTAGAGGTTGTCTTCTGCATACACAACGTTTGGAAGTTTCTTAGCGTATTCCACAACCTCTGGCACATTAACTATCCCGCCTATGTTTATGCCACAGTGGCAAACGAACACCCCTATACG
>JBMFMB010000056.1:0-626 GCA_049970895.1 Bathyarchaeia archaeon
GCCCCAGCCGTCGCCTATGCCATAGTAGCAGCCGGTAATGTTATTTCCGTAGACGAAGCCGCCTCCAACTACACCGTAACCACAGTTTGAAATGTCATTTTCAGAAACGTTGCACCATTTTGAACGTATACCGAACCCTTCGCAGTCGGCTATATGATTCTTGAAAATCATTACCGAAGAACCCCATTGGTCGATGCCGAAAGTGCAGTTTAGGATCATGTTTCCGCAAATGAACCTTTCCCCTGTTCGACCAACGTTCACTATGCCGCGCTCACAGTCCATTATCTCATTATATGATATTGTTTCAGTCTCCCCATTCGCTTGCACCCCAACGCTGTTTTTCCTTAAGTGGTTTCTCGTTATGTTGCTCGGACCATAACAGTCCGTAAAGATGCCTGTCCCGCTTAAAACCACATTATTTTCGGAAACGAGATTATTTTCAGTGTAGTAGTTGCAACCCACCATTCCAAGGTAAATTCCCATGTCAGTATGTGTCAAATTGTTCCCTGTTATTGTGCTGTACTGTGCTCCGCAAAGGACTATGCCCACTTGGCAATCAGCTATTTGGTTTCCAGTCACAGTTACGTTAAACGTGTCAAGTAGAAAGATGCCGTGCCTGTCATATG
>JBMFMB010000057.1:0-598 GCA_049970895.1 Bathyarchaeia archaeon
ACAATCTAAAATTTAAGTCGCCTCAAACATTCACCTTCATTTTCACGTATTCACCGAGACTAAAGACATCTTCCAGCAATGATGTTTTATTAGTCTCTCAGTAGAAAACAAGAATGAGTCTTGTTTTATGCTTTTGCACTTTCGATGATTAATTTTTGATCAGTTTTTAGTCGAATAGCCTTAAATGATGCCACAATAAGATATGTTATTGTAGATGGAGATTGTAATGGTTAGGTGTAGATTTTGAGTTCTCTTTTCTGTGATTCCTTATTGCTGAACTGACAAGTAGACCAAGAAAAAGAATTAAACCTCAATATCTAACAACATAAACTATCAAACAAACTTTTTAACACTGAAAGTTCAAATGCAACCATCTTCTGTTAGTTGCTGTTAATGGAATTGAACCAGTATAGGTAAACTTTTGTTTGTAGTAAGAAGCTGCAGACTTTGATTAGTTTTGTTAGCCTCTCATAGGTTGCCTTCATAACTTCCTTTGTGTAGGCATCTTTGTTCCGAATGGCATGTGGCAGAAGTATTTCATGAAACGTGCGTGGTTGTGCTTGATGAACGCCTCTTTAATTGCTTGTATTTCTTTTTC
>JBMFMB010000058.1:0-599 GCA_049970895.1 Bathyarchaeia archaeon
ACAAGCATGAATGCACTCTGTCAAGTCATCACCAGACTGATACTATGGGCATTATATTTGTATTTACTGTGTTTACTTTTTAGATGTGAATGGTGAGTATTGATGCTTAGTGTGTCTAGAACAGTTTTAATGTTTCTTAGTAGGTCAAGTGTGTTTGAGGATAGAACAGAAAAAGAGAGGATTATTTACGTTTTCTAAAGAGCATTATGCCTTCAAATGTTGTTACGTATTCAAATCCTTGTTCTATCAGTTTTTGTGCTTCTTGAGTAGTCTTAGCTATAGCTGAATAGTATTCATCTTCTTCATTGAAGTTTACTAATTGAGTATAAATCAGAGTTGTCTCTAGTTTCTTATGTCCCAATTGTTGTTTAACTAGCAGAATATCTTTAGTCTTGTAGTATAGCATTGTAGCATAGTAATGTCTCAGGTCATAGAGTCTAATGGTTAGCAGTGATGGTTCTTGAAGTTTCTTAGCTACTTTTTTCTTTACCTTTCTCCACATCTTACACATATAGTATGATGATGGGAATAGTTGTTTGTTAGATCCATACCTGTTTACATATTCTTTAAGCATTGATGTAGTCTCAGAGGATAGCTTG
>JBMFMB010000059.1:0-597 GCA_049970895.1 Bathyarchaeia archaeon
ATACAAGCCTAAAACAGATTAAACAGCTTCATGATGGGGAGTTTGGGTTGGGAGGCTCACCAGCAACCGTCTTTATGAAAGTTTTCCAGCGGCTTAAACAATTCGGGGCTGGAAGGTGTCCGCCTAAGCGGATTCCGAAGGGAAAGGGGAGTGGAGCCTCTGAAAGCCCCGACCCAACCCCAAAACCTTGAAGGCTTAAGGGCGTAACAATGGAAGACGGCGAAAACAGCGACATCCAATGCCCACAATGCGGCTCAAAAAGGCTTTACAGGGACGGCTTACGCTACTTAGCAGACGGCTCCTCTGTTCAGAGGTGGCTCTGCAGAGAATGCGCATACAGGTTCACAGACCCAAAACAGACAAAAAGAACTCTAAACTGTCAGAGCCAAACTCAACATGTTGAAAAGATTGAAGGGCAGATTTTAAATTCGCCAAACGCCAATACTAATTATTGCCAAGGGAGCTGTGAAGCCTTCTCAGGCAAAGCGCCCACCAGCATGCCAGTGCTGGTGAAAACCTTGGCCGAAGTGGAATCCCGAAGTGAAAAGCGGGCTGCGGGAGCCACAAGCGAGGCAAAAACAGACATCAAGGGCAAAC
>JBMFMB010000060.1:0-596 GCA_049970895.1 Bathyarchaeia archaeon
CTTAGGGTTTTCATGCTAACCACCTCTGATGCGAATTTGCATTTCGTTTATTTACGGCGTTTACATTGCCCTGCTGTTTTACTCGTCCTCTGCTTTTCCAGTCGCTTCTAAGTATTCCTCGTATTGTTCTAGGGCTTTGTCTATTTGGTCGTGTATGAATTCTGTTGCGTTGTAGTATGGCATGTTCATTTCTTCAACCGCCTTATTCAGTTTTTCATATTTTTGTTTGGGGATTTCTATGTATTCGTATTCTTCTGATTCCCATTTTAGGTAGAAGCGTATGGCTTGGCGTATGAACTCCTCTTTTCGCGTGTACCCCTTATGCTTGTTTTTCTCTATGAAATCTTCAACCTCTCGGATAAGCTCAGGAGGCAATATAACCGACTGGTATAGGAGGGCTGCTATGGCGTCTTGATAGGTTTGCATCTTCATTGTTTGGGCCGTTAACTCACCAAGAAGGGCTGTGAGCTTCTGGTGGATGTCATCCGAGATTTTAAGGGTCTTCAAATTTCCACCTCAGTATGACAAGTATGATTAGTGGAATTAGATTTATAAACTCTTCGATGTATACTCAGTATCTAGAGAACCCTTAGGAG
>JBMFMB010000061.1:0-592 GCA_049970895.1 Bathyarchaeia archaeon
CTGGAGAGTAAACAACAAATAATCGCTTAGATGCTGCCTCTACCAAAGCTAAAGGTGCTTCTCTATTTATCATTTGCCCATTTTCAACAGTCTTAATTCCAATTATACATTTAAGCGCGTTAGCAGCGTATTCTGATAAGCCAACTTTCGCTTCTTCAGGTTTATCTTCGATCCACACGTGTTTCTGAGTGTATAAACGACTTTTCCTTTCCCTCCATATACTTTGAATTAGGTTCTCTATAGCCTCTGAAACAAACTCGGAAGTGCATAAATAATATCCCTTCTCAACCAAGGCTTCTACCTTTTTAAACAGTTCTTCCGGAACGCTAACTGCTTCCCATCTAGACATTTATTTTTCCCATTTAATGAGGATGTTTGGAAAATAATAAAGATTTTTGTGATTCCTTCTTTTGCATCATTTGATATATCGTAGCATGGAAAAACAAGTTTGACGTCTAATTTGCCGGGACGATAAGTTTGTGCTCTGTGATGATTAGTGGTTTAACTCCGTAAACTTCCAGAATGTTTTTGACGTTAATACTTCTTCCGGTTTTCCTGCTGCGAAAACTTTTCCTTTGTTTAACATTAATAT
>JBMFMB010000062.1:0-591 GCA_049970895.1 Bathyarchaeia archaeon
CAGCCACCGCCGAAAGAAGCATTAGCCATAGCTGAAATCCTGCAGAAGCTTGGCTTCAACATTCAACTTTTGGGAAGCGAAAAATACGTTCAAAACAAGCTTCAAAGCCTAAGTGAAAAGGAATTGGCAAAAGTTAGGGAAGCCTTTGTTAAGCACAGTCACGCCGGATTCATGAAATACTTCTTCCCGCACATGCCATTCGGAAACAAAGAAGCCTACGCCAAAGAAGTAATGAGAGCAAGCCCGGAGAGGCTGACAAAACTAATCAAAGTATGCGGATTCCTGCTACAAACAAAAGTTTACCTATACTGGTCCAATTCCATTAGCAGCGATTAATAGAAAATGCAAAAGCATCTCCTTTATGTTCACGTAAAGATGAGCACGGGTTTTCTGGTTTTGTACTTTTACGATTTCGATAAACGTTTACATTTCTTCCTTTTTAGTTCCAGGTTCTTTTGCATTTTTTCACAGCGTTTGTACCATAAGATTTCATAATCCTTTTGAGGTACAATTCTGGTTTTGAGGTCAGCTATTGTGCGAATCTTTTCTTTCTTACACCATTTAACGCATATTTTGTAGGCATCCCAGTCA
>JBMFMB010000063.1:0-238 GCA_049970895.1 Bathyarchaeia archaeon
CCTCTCTTTTCGAGCCTTCCATATGGGCTTTGGCCTGCTCAATCAGCCTTTCAAGCTCTCTTAAGTCATCGTTAAACTGTCTTTCCTCGTAGCTTCTCGCCAAGCTGTTCAAAACTTGGGCTATGTAGCCGGCTATCCTCATAGCTTTGGGGTCTTTCTCAGCCCATTCGTTGACTGTTTCAAAAAGCTCCTGGAGGCTCTGCATAAGCTCCCTGCGAAGCTTCCGCGCGTCCAAGAA
>JBMFMB010000063.1:248-591 GCA_049970895.1 Bathyarchaeia archaeon
AATAGGCTTTTCAGCTGCAACAACCTAAACGAAACAGCATCCTCAAACGATGTCAAAGCCCCTCGCCTCCATTGACTGACAGACAGAGACAGAGGGGATAGCCCCTCCCTCCCCCTACGTTTTGGTTATGTGAACTTTCAGAATCACCTGTATTCCCGTCGCATTCGCCTTTAAACTCGCAGAACCTGCACTCCCAATGCTGGGCGTCTGGCTTCGGCTTTTCATCCGTTATTAGGGCTTCATGTAGCTTCTGAACTCTATCAAGGAGAGCGTAAAACACTGCCTCTTCAAACTTCACTGGGAAAATGCTGTGTTTTAGGGCAGACTTTTCAAGGTATATTAG
>JBMFMB010000064.1:0-584 GCA_049970895.1 Bathyarchaeia archaeon
GCCTTGCACTGCAAAAACAGGGTCCCTCACGTTATAGTATTCTATGTTTATTCTCGCTGAGTCGGCGCTTCCCAAATCGTCCACATTGGGCTGATATTTAATGTGCACGCGGGGAGTTATCCCATAACGGGCTGAAAATCCATACCCAGACTCGAAGTAGTCGTGCAAATCCCTATAATTTGTGTAGCCCTTAACCCCAAAAATGAAGTTTCTAATGCCTTGACGGGCAAGGGACAGGAGCGAAAACTCTATGAGGGGTCTGTTTAGGAGGCGGATGCATGCCTTGCTGGTCTCAGCCGTTAGGGGCAAGAGCCTAGTGGCTTTGCCTCCCACCGGAATTATTACCCGCAGTCTTTCTGGTTCATAGTTGTGGCGCAAAAGCTCCACCAGCTTTTACAATGCATAATATAGTGATGCGTATTAAACTTTCTAGAGGAAACGCGAATTTTATAACCAAAGCCAATTTATTTTAAGTGCAAAAGGCTTGGAACAGCATGAACAAAATCGCTGGCTTCATCCGTCTAATGCGCCCCATAAACTGTTTAATGATGGGCTTCGCAGTCATAGTGGGGGCTGCAATCGCA
>JBMFMB010000065.1:0-584 GCA_049970895.1 Bathyarchaeia archaeon
CCCAGTATTCAAGCAGAAGGCTAAGGAAAAGCATTTCCAGCTACGGAGTAAAGCCCATAATACCTTACCCGTCAAACCAGAAGCCTGCTGAAGCAGAATTCCTACGCGTAGACAAACGCTTCAGAACCCATGGACCTGAAAGCCTAAAGAGGCTTTACGCCTACAAGGCTTCAGCAGAAAGAACCATCTCAAGGCTAAAACAGCATCTAAGCCTAGAAAACCATAAGGTTAGAGGCCTAAAAAACATCCTAATCCACGCCTTAATATGCATAATCGCCATGCTACTCATCGCATTAACAGCCATAAAACATGGAAAACCAGACAAAATAAGGGCAATAACAAAGCTAGCATAAAATTAACAAGAAAACATCAATTTAGCAACAGCCTAGCGCGCCATGCGGTGTAGATTGGACACTCACATACAACTTTAAAGTTAACAGTTTCGCCTACTTCAGGGTTAAAATCAAAAATAACGCCAAAAGGCTTGAATGTCACAATAATTGTGAACCCCTATGATTCCAGCAACGCATCTCTTGGAGTGGCCTACGCTATAACAACCATTTCGGCTGGACAAACAATCGCGG
>JBMFMB010000066.1:0-583 GCA_049970895.1 Bathyarchaeia archaeon
GGCGGATTACCCGCACCTGATAGTGGAGAGGGGGTACGCCTCGAAGAGGAGGGGCGCGTTCTTCCTCGAGGAGCGCGGAGAAAAGCTCATCAAGCTTTTGGAGGGCGCGGACAAACGCCTCGTAACGCCCGAAACCAGGCGCTACGTGGAGCAATTGATGGCTGAGGTTGAAAGCGGATCGAAAACGATGGAAGAAGCCCTCAAAGAGTCCCTTGAAACTTACGCCGGCCTATACGAAAGGCTCGCAGAAGCCCTGAAAGCCTAAAAGGCTTTTAAGGCTAAGCGTCGATTTGCTGAGGAGGATAGGAAAATGAGGGTTGAGAGGGCGGAGCTTGTGGCATACATAGTCATAGCTATGGGCTTAATATTGCTTGTCATAACCTTCATAATGGCTTATTTAAGACTGGAATCCCTCCAGCAGAAGAGAAGCCTCACCGTCTTAGGCAAAACTTAGCCATAGACAAACGTATCCTTAAGGCGGTTGTTTGCAAGGATCTTCCAACTTCAGCGGAGAGGTCAAACGCATCTGCGAGTTAGTATTTGAAAGACCGCTATTTCAGCGGCTGGATTGGAGGCTGGTTGC
>JBMFMB010000067.1:0-574 GCA_049970895.1 Bathyarchaeia archaeon
GAAGAGATCTACAAAACTGGAACAGTTTTAAAATTGAAAAATGCTGGGCCGTCAACCATACACATAGTTTCCATATGGGTGAACGATGCAACCCTCCATAAAAGGTACGATGCGGACATCTTCATAAACTCAGGCGACACAATACTATATCAGCGTTCCGACATATCATTACCAGAAGGCAATTACGTGGTTAAAGTTGTTACTGAGAAGGGAAACATAGCCATTTACTCCGGAGGATAGCTTTCACCGTTAATTATGTGGTAAACTTCACCTCTGCCATTATCTTGCTGCGTAAAGTGTAAGCCTCCATACGCTGCGGTTTTCTCTCATTTTGGAGCGTTTATAGGTGGGAAGGAAGAATCAATATCTTGGGTTCATAATTCTTTCATACTGTTGGTTCATAATTCTTTTATATTTGCATGAGTATTAAGTCTTACGATGCAGTATGGGGAACCGTCAGATTTATGATCCATCTTTTAGGGAGGCTTTTAACTTGGCGGTTGAGAGGGCTATGCTTCTTTTGGGGGAATCTGGAAGGCAGGCTGTTTGTCATCATGTTGAGAAGTCCTTCGGC
>JBMFMB010000068.1:0-565 GCA_049970895.1 Bathyarchaeia archaeon
GCGGCAGCTTCAGGCTCTAAATGCCCAAACTTTCCATAGACAATTTCCTCGGCGATTTTGAAGGCAAGCTCCTCCCTAGAAAGTTTAGTGCTTAACTCACGGATTCTTTCAGCAACCCCCTTTGGACCAACAAGCCCCTCCACAAGGTCAGCCATGTCCCTCGCAACAATGCACTCCGGCTTAGATTCGGGATCCACGCCCTTCTCTCTAGCTTTGGCGGCTATGCTGTACAACTGTTCAAGCTGCCTCTCCAAAGCCTTAACGTATTTCTCATAGGACTTGCTCATTTGAATGCCCAATCAACCACTCGGTACACCATTTTAAAGGCGGCGGCATATTTTTGTTTTCTAACACGTAAAAGGCAAAGCTTCCATTATCCTAAAACATTAAAGCTATCAAGTTTTATACAAGAATGTGCAACACTAAGCGAGATTTTACGTTTTGCAGCTCTTTAAGCCCTCAACAATCTCCGAAACTTTGTCCTTAACTTGCCCGTTCTCAACAACATTGCCAGTAACAATGATATCCGCGCCAGCCGACGCCGCCGCTAGTGCTTGCGCCCGTG
>JBMFMB010000069.1:0-555 GCA_049970895.1 Bathyarchaeia archaeon
GTTTCAACCTCTGTTTTCACGATTTCAGGTTCAACCTCAATCTTCACAGCCTCTGATTCCAGCATTCTAACCTCTTGGGGTGTTAGGGGGTTTGGCGTTGGCTTGTTGTGGCGGCGAAGGATTGTTGGAAGCTTAAGGTTTAATGTTTCAACTATTCGCCTCATTTTCTCTACGCGTTTCTTGCTTGCGTAGAAGTATATCATGTCTAGGCTTTCGTTTGCAGCTAGTATTGTGACTTTTCCAGGGGCTTTTCTGCCGGTTCTGCCCCTGCGCTGTATGTAGCGTATCTCGCTTGGTATGGGCTCGTAGAATATTACGTGGTCGACGGCTGGCATATCTAAGCCCTCTTCAGCTATGCTTGTTGCCACTAGAACGTTCAGTTCGCCTTTCTCAAGCATCCTTATCCTTTCAGTTTGCTCCTCCTGTGTTAGGCCTTTATCGTTATGTTTTGAGGCTTGTCCAACGAACCTTTCAACCCTAACGCCTGGAACGGTTTTAAGCTTTTCAACGAGGTGGGTTGCCGTGTCTCTGTATTGGGTGAATATGAGCATTCTT
>JBMFMB010000070.1:0-550 GCA_049970895.1 Bathyarchaeia archaeon
CTTTTTACGCCTATCTCCCTCATCAGCTCTTGCTTAATCTCTGGGTTAGAGTTCGGGATGTATGGGTGACCTTTCCTTTTCAAGCATCCTCCACCATTAAGAATTAAACACTAAACAGTTAGACAGCCTTTAAGCTTTTCATTAACTTCTTGATAACGCCTTCAAAACAACGTTAATTGCCTTTTTTACGCCTTCCCTAACCGCTTCATGTTGGAAGGCTGGAAGCCAGCCAGTTTCAGATAAAACATCCGATACAACTTGTACAGAGGCCGCCTTAACACCCCGATACTTTGAAACAGCGAAGATGGCTGAAGTTTCCATGTTTACAGCTAAAACGCCAGCCCTCTTAAATTCGAGAAACTTACCACGCGTCTCCTTATAAACGCCATCTGTTGACCAAACAACACCACAATAGTATTTAATGCCTTCCATGTCCAGCTGCTTAAGTAACTTGTCTCTTAAATCCTCGGAGGATTCAACCCTTACTTTAGGTGGAAAATAATGATGCGATGTTCCTTCATCCCGTATCGCCTCGGTCACCACAATAATG
>JBMFMB010000071.1:0-540 GCA_049970895.1 Bathyarchaeia archaeon
GAGCTAAAGGATCTAAAGACCTTGTGAAGAAAGCAAAGGAGGAGGCTAAAAAAATCCTAGCTGAACATGAGTCTCCTCCACTTGATAAAAGTATTTTGATGGAACTACAGAACTTTATAAAACAAGTAGAGCGCGCTAGGCTGTTGCTAAATTGATGTTTTCTTGTTAATTTTATGTGGGGACTGTTATTGCCCTTATTTTGTCCGGTTTTCCGTGTTTTATGGCTGTTAATGCGATGAGTAGCATGGCGATTATGCATATTAAGGCGTGGGTTAGGATGTTTCTTAGGCCTCTAGCCTTATGGTTTTCTAGGCTTAAATGTTGCTTAAGCCTTGAGATGGCTCTTTCAGCTGAAGCCTTGCAGGTGTAAAGCCTTTTAAGGCTTTCAGGTCCATGGGCTCTGAAGTGTTTGTCTACGCGTAGAAACTCGGCCTCGGCGGGCTTCTGGTTTGATGGGTAAGGTATTATGGGCTTCACTCCATAATTTTCCACGAATTTTCTGATTTTTCCGCTTGAGTATTGGGAATCAGCAACAAAAAC
>JBMFMB010000072.1:0-538 GCA_049970895.1 Bathyarchaeia archaeon
CTGGAATAGCGCTTTTTCAATTGTTATGTAGATCAGCGTGTTTTGGATGTTTCTGTGTCCCAGAAGCTCTTTGACATGGATTATGTCTTTGGTTTTATGGTATTCCATTGTGCCTTTCCAGTGTCTGAATGTGTGGAATCCGATTTTTAGCAGTCTTGGATTGTTAAGTTTATAGGCGAGTTGTTTTCTCCGTCTGTAAAATATTGTTTGAGCCACGTTTCTTGATGGAAATATTTTCTCGGCTTTCTTTGGAATCCTTTTAAGCATGGCTATAGCTGTTTCGCTTAAAGGTAATATTCGAGGGAGGCTTCCCTTCTCTGGGGATATGCGAACTGTTCGCCTCTCAAAGTCTACGTCCGTCCATTTCAGCCTTAAAGCCTCGCCGACACGCATCCCAGTTTCTTTAAGTAGCTGAAGTAAGGCTTGAAGGGTTTTACCCATATTAGCTATTAACAGGTCAAGCTCCGCCTCTGTGGGAATAAATGGTATTTTGCATGAAACCTTGTAGTCTGGCGGTATCCATAAAATTCCAAGATAG
>JBMFMB010000073.1:0-525 GCA_049970895.1 Bathyarchaeia archaeon
AGTATTTGGGCAAGAGCATAACCGTGACCGTGATCACTGAAGAGCATGCGGAAGCTTCATCAACCTACATGATTCCCTAGGCCTCTCCATAAGTCTTTTATTCTTTGCCACATACGTCCTGTTCAGAAGAGCGTGCGGCAATTTGGCTAGCATAAGGATTACTGAAAGAGCACGCACCATCGAGTATGCCATCCGCGACGTAATCGTTTATGCAAAGGCTTTGGCGAAAACTGGAAGAAAAATCTACTACCTAAACATTGGCGACCCCGTTGCTTTTGACTTTGACACTCCAGAGCACATTAAACAAGCCTTATTTGAGGCTGTTAAGGGTGGGGCGAACGCCTACTCCGCTTCTGAGGGTTTGCCTGAGCTTAGGGAAGCCATAAGCGAGAAAGAACGACGCTTGAATGGTGTGGATATTTCGGCTGATAATGTTATTGTTACGTCTGGGATTTCTGAGGGTATTCAGATGGTTATGGCTGCTCTTGTTAATGAGGGAGATGAAGTTCTTCTCCCGGGTCCAAC
>JBMFMB010000074.1:0-521 GCA_049970895.1 Bathyarchaeia archaeon
CTTCGCCGATATGGTACCCAAACCTAAGCCTCGATGTTCGAAGGAAACTGCTAAACTTTGTGCGCAACGTGCTGCAGTATGAGAAATTTGACTTGGATGCTGTAAACTCTTATCTTCGATCCAGTTAAGCAGTCTAAAATTGCATTAAATGCGGTGCATGTGGTTGAACGAAAATTCAAAGTCAGAATTGCGGGTAATGCTTAAGCAGATGGGTTATTCCGATAGGGCTGTTGAAGAAATTTTGAAATGGTATAAAAATGGAGGCTTGAAGGCGGAAGGGCGCATTGAAGGGAGTTTACGTTCTGGTAATATCTGTCAACAAAAGCCTAAACGTTAAGGTTTGTGCGCGAAAAGAGTTTTCCTTGGAAACTGGTTTTTATGCTTATGTAGGTTCTGCTCAGAAATTCCTTGAAAAGCGTTTGGTGAGGCATTTTAGGAAGACAGGTAAAAGGCGTTTTTGGCATATAGACCACCTGCTTGCCATGGACTCTGTAAGCGTTGTAGAGGCTTTTTGCAAGGAG
>JBMFMB010000075.1:0-521 GCA_049970895.1 Bathyarchaeia archaeon
CGCGCATGACTGACAAAAAATTCGTTTTGTTTTAATTTTAGGTCTGTTTTCTGCTTTTTGATGAAATGTGTGGGTTGAGCATAAGCGTCTGCTGAAATTGTTTGATTGCCTTGACTTTGCGCCTGTTCTGGGCTTGCTGTTGGAGCCTTACCACGATTCAGGGCCGGGAAGACCGTATTATAGTCCAGTAGCCATTATCAAGGCTTTGTTGCTTCAGCGTTTCCTATGCATTCCTTCTGAGAGGGTTTTGGCGGATAGGCTTGCCAAGTGTAGGGATTATAGGCGTATTTGCGGTTTTAGGCGTTGTACGCCTAGCAGGGGATGCCTCACATATTTTAGGCGTAAGCGCATGGGTGAGGAGCGTTTCAAAAAAGCCTTTGAGGATATGGTTGAACAGGCCATAGCGTTGGGAGCCGTTAAGGGCTACGTTTTAGCTGTGGATTCAACAGCGTTTAAGGCTTACAGCGCCAGAGACTTGTCAAGCGCGCGCGAATGGTATGAGAAGGGTTAAATGTTTGGGG
>JBMFMB010000076.1:0-511 GCA_049970895.1 Bathyarchaeia archaeon
GGTTAAGGTTAAACCGGTGGTTAGGGAAACAGTTTAGCCTTATGCATGGAGAACTGAGGAGAAACATCCGTCATCCTGTGGAGTTAATGCGCTTGTGTTTGGCGTAAATCTAAACTGTTTTAAAACAATTAACCGAGCTGACCTTGAAATCCTCGGAGGGAAGCAAATTAATCACGCCTACACTTTTATTTTTGATGGTGTGATGCCTTTCCGTATTCCAGCGTGCATTTGCAATTTCTATTTAATTTTGATTGCTGAAGGTTGGCTAAAGTCTTTTCTCCACGAATTCTTGTGCTTTTTGCAGAAATTCTTCAGCGTTTCTAATTAGTGTTTGTACCTCTTCTTCGCTGAATACTAAGCCTATTTCACAATCGCTGCTTTCCCTCATTTCAAAAGCTCTTCTAAAATACTGCGCGAATTTCTTTTCCAGCATGTTGGTTTTTATTATTCTTAATCCGAATTCTGATATCAAGCCTGAATGGGTTTTAGCGTCGTATCCTAAAACGTTAAG
>JBMFMB010000077.1:0-507 GCA_049970895.1 Bathyarchaeia archaeon
AACGCTTCTCCACCCTGAGTACTCCTTCGGAAAGTCGAGTTCGAGGAAGTGCCCTCTAAGCGCAAGGGTTAAAGGCTTGGGACTGATTGAAGCGCGTATGGAGCGGGCAACGGAGGGCTTCTCAGCAACAACAAGCACGTTCGCCAATTAAAGCCGCCCTAGCTTATGTTTCATCTTTTGCACCGCTAACTCTTTTATCCGCTCACGGGGAAACACTATGTTGAGATCCCTGATCAGCGCCTTATAGCGGTTTCTAACGGTTACCTCCGTGACTCCGGCAGCCTCAGCAATTTCCGTTTGCGTCTTCTCCTCATTATTTTTCACACATGCTATGTACAGGGCTGCGGCGGCCAAACCCGCAGGATCCTTTCCAGCAGTTGCCCTCCTCATTTTTGCCTCGCGAAGGATTTGGATGGCAAGCCCCTGCGTTTTGCCGGAAATCCCGGTATTCCCAGCAATTTTTGATATGTATATCAGCGGGTCTTCCACGGGCATTTTCACGTTAAG
>JBMFMB010000078.1:0-504 GCA_049970895.1 Bathyarchaeia archaeon
CGCAACTCTCCTACTAATTGTAATAGCCGTAGCAGCCATAGTCGTAACATATGCATGGATAATGATATACATGCGCAGCGCAGGACAAGCGGCAGGTGTAATGATAAAAATCGAAAACGTGTATTTCCACGACAACAAAAATGTGACCGTTACTGTAAGGAACACTGGTACATCGGACACCAATCTAATTAGCATTTATATGGGCGAAAGCACATACAACCTCCAAAGAATTTGGGCAGGGAGCAAACCTTTACCCGCCAAAACAGACGTTACAATAGAAATACTGTTGCGCCAAAACTGGACATCGCATAAAACATACTACTTCAAGGCAGTGGCTGAAGGCGGACAAGAAACAGCCCTAGAACCATACACAGCCCCATAACCACCTTCGAATTTTATTCAAGAAGGCTTTCAACACTCTAGTCTTCCATATTTTTGGCAACGATTTAAAACCTAAACACATAATATTCTCGTTGAGGAAATGTCATGCTGCCAGTGTTAATC
>JBMFMB010000079.1:0-502 GCA_049970895.1 Bathyarchaeia archaeon
GTTATTATCCCTCTTCTTATTGCCCACATGTCTCCTCCAAGGTGACTTAGGTTTCCATTTAACATTTCCTTGAAAAGCATTCTATTGTGCACTCGCCACAGAAAGTTGTAGAAGACGCCCAGCACGGTTTTCTTGTAATTTGGAATGGTTTTTGCACACGCACCACCAACATCGCCCTTTATAGCCTCCAGCAACCTTGCAACTGAACCATTTTTCGGCTCCGTGTCCGCTGAAACCACAACAAGAATTTCGCCTTTAGCCCTCTCCAAAAAAAGATTAAGAGCATGCGCCTTCCCTTTTCTCTCCTCTTCTGAAACAAGTTTTACTCTCGCGTCTTTTTCCGCGATTTTTTGAACAATTTCGTCCGTTCTGTCAGTTGACCCCGACGAAACCACTATTATATCCCTTATTATGAAAGGTTTTGGAATAAATTGTCTACACAAGTTGTTTAGTAGATTGCCTATGTTATTCTCATCATTGTAGGCGCATACGCCGATGCTGA